>JAOPTT010000002.1:121967-698444 GCA_051531975.1 Spirochaetaceae bacterium | reverse complement strand
CTAGATCATCAACAAACTTAAGACCCACAAATGATCTAAGTAAATGTTCTACCAAGTGGTGATTTTCAAATAACTTCTTAAAACGTTTATCATGTTCTCTTACCACATAGACTCCTTAGTCTATATATAGAGAATTTGTCCCTTTTGATTCAGATTATTATTTTTTTAATAAAGACATCTGATAGAAGCCGGTGTTGATGTTCTTAATAAAATAGGATAATACTTAAAATTAGGAATATCTTTACTAGGTATAGTACTATCAATGATCTCAGAAATATCCCGTTTTGCAGTCCACTTAGCTTCACCATAATACAATAAAAGAGGAAAGGTGGCAGGATATAGTCCTGTTTCAATATATAACGAAGAAACCTAATTGGCATCTTCTTATCTACTGTAGACTGAAATTCCATTAGTATATAGATATAAACTGGTCTGTCTTTAAAATATATCTCATAAACAATATCAGACTCATACTTTTTCATATTAGGTGTAACATAACTTTTATCTTTCCTGGTCATAGTATCAAAATCTAAATGTTTAATGAATTTTTCATGTACAAATGATGTTAATAACTTTTGAGCTAAAATGGGTGTCGAAAATACTTTTTTATACTGTCTGTCATGATGTTTTATCATATGATATATATAGGTTAATAATTTTTTAAATATGTTTTATAGCATAATAAACACTAAATAAAGTAAACCTTTTGCTCTCTTTTCAAATAAGAGCAACCTTTAGAATAATTAAGTTTCAATGAATGATATAAAACAGAAGAAGTTATTTAATTTAAGTAGATTTTTTTATGTACTTAAGAGCTTTTATTGATAGCCCTGTTACTTTTGATACAAATTCAAGTTCTGAACCTTCCTTTAACAAATTAGTTGCAATCTCAATTTTTTCTTTATTAACACCTTCACTAATTAATTCTTCTCTATATCTTTCTATATTTGCAGCCATCATTGGTAGAACCTCCTCTGGTTTTTTTATCTTATCAAAATCTTTATATGTCAGTTCATCACCCTGGCTTAATAAAAAGTTATTAACCCAATTAGCAAAAACTGTTGCTTCCAATACACTGGAACCTTTAATTAATAATACTAAATCATCTATAGCTTTATGATAATCCCGTGAATTAGTATTTTCCATATAAAATATCGCCGAAACAGCATTATGTATATTTAAAAGATCCTTTTTTTCAATCTCGTTAATTAAAATAGGATAATACTTAAAATTAGGAATATATTTACCAGGTATAGTACTATCAATGATCTCAGAAATATCCCGTTTTGCAGTCCACTTAGCTTCACCATTATACAATAAAAGAGGAAAGATGGCAGGATATAGTCCTGTTTCACTATTTTTTCCATTATCTTCATAAAGTTCTAATATATAACGAAGAAACCTAATTGGCATTTTCTTATCTACTGTAGACTGAAATTCCATTAGTATATAGATATAAACAGGTCTGTCTTTAAAATATATCTCATAAACAATATCAGACTCATACTTTTTCATATTAGGTGTAACATAACTTTTATCTTTCCTGGTCATAGTATCAAAATCTAAATGTTTAATGAATTTTTCATGTACAAATGACGTTAATAACTTTTGAGCTAAAATGGGCGTCGAAAATACTTTTTTATACTGTCTGTCATGAATGTCTTTTATCATATGATATATATAGGTTAATAATTTTTTAAATATGCTCTTATAACATAACAAAAACAAAAAAAGAAACCATTAGTAATAATGGAACCAATTCCACCCATAAGGTTCCCTCTACTTGTCAAATATGAACTCCCTTTGTTAATAATTTCCCCTTTCGTTCCCTATGAATCCGATAGAAAATAGATGCATACTTACAAAGGATGGGTAATGTACCACTACTAAAAATATTAATATAAATCGGAGAAACAGATGAATTTTGAAAACACAGAACTCCATAATGTCGGAGCTGTGGAGGAAATTGAAGGCCTTGGGGATAGTTGTCTTATGCGGGTGCCTGAAAAGATCAGACATTGTTTAAATGAGCGTGCCCGGTTTGTGGCCATGGACTCAATAGGCTGTGAAATCAGATTTGTCACCGATGCTCCTCATTTTGATATTTATGTTAGTGCTAGTCAGCCGGAGTTCGACCCTAGGGGTGAAATAAGAATATTCAAAGGCAATTTTCAATGTCGGGTATGTGAAGTCGAACCTGGCCGTATTCATAATTTTAGAATTATTTCTCCAGAGGCTTTTAATACTCCTAAAAAAGGTTTCTTTGCCTATAGGGACGCTTTAGAACCCTTGAAGGTAAACCTTCGTACTGATAAAACCAGATACTTTTCATCCAATGAGATTACAGCAGAGGTATGGATTTGTAATGATACAAATAGGGAGGATGATCTTGAACTTATCTACTCAACAGAAGATAAAAACGGTTTTATATCATTAGGTTCTATAACTACTCACATAAATGACTGTACTTCAGAATATCAGGGATTAATAAAATTCATAGCACCTGAGGTAAAAGAGCGGCAGACAATAAAAATTAATGTTGGGTTATTATCAGGGGAGAAAACTTTATCAACTGATACTATATCTGTAGAACTGTTTCCTAAAGTTGAAATGGATAAGCAAATAACAACCTTTTCATTTGAAGATGAACTGTCGGAAGAGATAATTAAAGGTTTTAATCTTGATACAAAACAAAAAAACTCCATTCCGGATCTTATCCTTATAGACAAACATTCAGATTTTACCTCTAATAAGGAGAGTATTCTGGAAAGTGTAAGACAGGGTGCCACACTACTTTTTCTATCCCTTGAAAATGGGGAGTATGAAATAGCTAAACAGAGCGTTGAAGTTAAAGGGAGCTCTATGATGCCTATACATTTTGTCTCAATAAATGAGGATTCAGATTTCTCAAAACTGTTTTATGAGGATGATTTCAGGTTCTGGTACAATCCAAAAGATGATGGAATAAAACCAATAATCTATTCAACATTTGTTTCAGATGGTTTTAGACCCATTTTAGAAAGTGGGAATACTAATGATTCAGCAGAGTGGTGTAGTGCTATTGCTTTGGGGGTAAAAGAGTATGGTAAGGGGAAAATATATATATCCATGCTGGATATCAGGAACAGAGTATCCAGTAATCCAATAGTTAGAAGTTTATTAAAAATTATTTTTGGAATGGAAATATAATATATTCCTAATTGAATAATCCAATACTCCATTCTGACATTTAAAAGGATGGAGTTTTTCATACAGTGGGATTACAGTACTTGTTAAACTTAATACAAAAAAATATTTATTTATTCAATATACCGATGCCACTTCACTTACACCGGAGAATGAAAAGAAAGAAATAAGACATGGAATTATTGTACAGGGCCTGAACTATTATCGAGATCATTGCTTGAAGTGACATTTTTAATATGAGCTTTTTTCTTTCATATCCCCTAGTTTTTACACATTATATTGTTAATCAAATGTAATTACTATATAATTACAATATAGGTGGTGAGATTATGTTAGTATCAGTAATACCAATAGGTAATTCAAAAGGTATAAGAATTCCAAAAAAAATATTACAGCAGTTACACATTGAAGATTCAGTTGAATTAGAAGTTCACAAAGATGAATTACTAATTAAGCCTATACATAAGAACGCTAGAGAAGGTTGGGCCAAATCCTTTTCACAAATGTCATACCATATTGATGATGAATTATTTATTTCTGATGATTTAGACATTGAGGAATCAGATTGGGTATGGTAATGAATCAATATGATATCTTGTTAGTAAACCTAGACCCAACTGTTGGTCATGAAATACAAAAAACGAGACCTTGCGTAGTAATATCACCAAATGAAATGAATCATTATATAAAAACTATCATAATAGCTCCAATGACAACTAAATCACATGATTATCCAACTAGATTAAATCTTAATTTTCAAGGAAAAGAAGGTTGGATAGTATTAGATCAAATTAGAACTATAGATAAGAATAGAGTTGTAAAAAAAATTGGAAAACTAAAATCCAAAGAGATAAATGGTGTAAAAAAAGTACTTTCCGAAATGCTAATAGACTAGTTTGGAACTTAGTATAACACAGCCTTTTCAATTTTTATTTAGTCTTAAACTTATTAATCTCGTGATTAATCTCTTTACTAACAACCCCAACTCTATCTGATACATCTTTTAAAGATACCATTGAGTCTGTAACACCTGAAAAACCAATATTAGCTTCAGAGATAGCTCCCGATACAGCCCCAGAAATATTAAATACATCAGAGGAAATCTCTTCTATGGTTTTTGTCTTAGCCTTCATCTCATATGCTTTTTCCTGAACAGAAACTGATATCTCTTTTAGGCTCTCCATCGCTTCTAAAATCTGGGAACCACCTGTGTCTAATTCAGATGTACTTGAGGATACTACCATTAAAGCACTGGATACATTTGTTATATTATTATTGATATTTGTAAACGCTTCTCTAGTACTTTGACCAGACTTAGAAGCTAATTCGAATTTTTTAGTTATCTCTTTTAAGTTATTACTAATATCTTTACTATTCATAGCTGAAGCTTCAGCAAGTTTTCTAATTTCGTCTGCAACAACTGCAAAACCCTTACCTGCATCCCCTGCATGTGCAGCTTCAATTGCAGCATTCATTGCTAAAAGATTTGTCTGGGCTGAAATATTCTGAATTATTCCAGACATACTATTAATCTCGTTAACAGTTGAGTTTATCTCATCAATTAGTTCTGTTGTCTCTGTTAGTTTATTATCACCCTCTCTAGCTGTAGATTCTAATACCTTTATGATATTTGAGTTGTTATCAGTTAGATCTGAGATACTTGAAATTGATGCTATCATCTGGGTTATTGCAGCCGTAGACTCTTCTACCATAGCCATCTGCTCAGAAGTATAGTTATTTAACTCGTTTGTAAATGAGGTCACTTCCTGCACTTCATTATTTGATCTTTCAATACTGTTATCAAGTTGGGACACCTGTGAATCTATTGAGTTTATATTTGCAGAAATCTCTGAAGAAACAGCTGATGAATCTGCAGTTGTCTCTATTAAAGCTATGTTTGCATCTTCATTAGCTTTAGATGACTCTTTTATTCTAACAAGAGATTTATTAAGATCTTCCTGGAATCTATTTATCTCAGAACCTAAGGTTCCAAGTTCATCCTTTGATTTTATAATAATATCATTGGTGAAATCTCCAGTAACCATAACAGAGAGTCCACTGCTTAAGGTTTCTATAGATTTGGAAATAGATCTGGATATTAACATTGAAACTATAATGGAAACTAATATAGCTAGTGCTACAACAATTAGAGATATCAACATAGAAAGTCTCTTATATGAACTTACAACGGTAGCTATAATCAAACTTTGCTTTGCTAAAAGATTAGAGGCTGCTGCTAATGCGGCTTCAACAATAACAACTTCTTCGGTAACTAAAGTTGACTTAAACATTAATGTTGAATAGTTTTTTTTATTTTTATATAAAAATAGCTTAGTTATTGCAAATGTTTTATCATTTTCTTCGAATGAATTTATAAAACCTTCTATAGCTGAATGAAATTTAGTGTAAGAATTTTTCAACAAATTATCTAATTTACCTATGGATCCAAATGCAGATATTGTTTGTTCATTTAAACCAGGAAGCAGATTTAAATTTCTAACAACCTCTAATTGAATATTTGTTTCATCAATTTTTAGTTTGATTTTTTTATACTGAGTAATTGTAGGAGTTATATTTTGTGTTGCTTCAATCAATTTTGCGAGCTCTATTGTCTGCTGTAACATTAGATCTCGGAGTAACACAAGTTCTTTCTCCTCAGATAACATTTTATCAACATAATTATTTGATATTATGTTTACCCCAACAGATATAACTATAGATGTTACAATAATTGCTGATAATAGCGATAGTTTACTTCTAATTTTCATAATTTCTCCTTAATGATCAATTTAATGGAATTACTTTACATTTTTACATAACAATTGATTAATTAAGTTTCAAATTAAATATAGATAGAGCTTAAATACCATTAGATACAGAAGCTCTATTAAATTATTAAGCCATACTAAAATCTATAGTTTTAGGGGCTGTTTTTTTAGATCCGTATTTTTTAATACAATACTTATCCCAAAGTTCAAACAGTCTGGTTTCACCCTCTTTAATATAGGCAAATTCTTTATTAAAAAGTTCTTCTAGAAATTCATACTCTTCTATTTCAAATGCACATAGACCAACTAAAACAATAATTCTTTCATTCTGTTTTAGATCTGGTGGTAGTTTGTTATATGTTTCCCATACTTCTTTGTATCTATTTAACTTATATAGTAGTTCCATAAGTTCTACTGTTAAGTAAATATCTCTGTTTTCTGATTCTGAATTAACAGATTTGAACATATATTCCAGAGCCTTATCATCTTGGCCTTTATCTTTGTAGAAAATTGATACATTACGTAGTGCTATAGGTGTTTCCTTAAGTCGTAAGGATTTTTCCCATAGTTCCAGAGCTTTTACATGATCCCCTTCTTCGTATAGGATCACTCCTAGGTGAATTAATGGCCATGGGTTTTTATTGTTTTTATCTAAATGTTTAAGTAATAGTTCTTTCCATTTTGCATCAACCATCCATGAGTTTTCTACATAATCTGAAGGGAAAATACCAGTTTCTAATAGATCGACCCAGGGTTTTTGTAGAGGACCTATAGTAGATTCTGGAAAAACTAAACCTTTTGGTGTTCCATCTCTTTGTTCTTCTAAAGCACCCCAACCTGAACCATTATGAATTATCTGCACTGGCTCATACTCTGCATATTTTTTATATGTTTCATGTCTATTTAGAACTTCATTATCATCTAGAATATTAGTTAGAGATTCTTGCACATAATTCTTAGATCTGTCCCAATCTAGATAGCTTTTATTAACATCTAAAGTTGTAGATCCAAAGATCTGAGTAAAATCCCAGGTACTGTTTCCTGGCATCTCTAATCCGTGTACTTGAGTTGGAGATATACCAGCCTGTATTTCCAAATAATCCCCTTTACCAGGTTCACTTAGGTAATCACACCAGTTTCGTCCACCACTATGAGTACCCCAGCAGAACATCTTTCTATACTGTAACAAAGATGTTGATTTTTCAAAGAAAGTAAATCCATCGTTATATACAGCGGCTTCCCATGGGGAGACAGTCTCTTGTGGAGTTTGAAAAAAGTACTCACTAGCAAAAGGAAAATTTCGAGGTTCTGATGCATCTCTACCTGGAAGGGAAGGTAGGTTATCTATTGTTCCCCGTCCAAACTGATGTACTGAGTTCTCTATCTCTATTGATTCCGGTTTAATATAAAGAACTTCATTCGTATCAGAAAAAATACGTACATCCCTGTCTTCCTTAATTGCAATATTTGTCCACCAGTACATAGGAGTTGGTAGATCGTTTTGATTTATTATCCTTACATATGTACCAAGTTCTTTAGCTCCCTCTGGTAGGTGGAAATCTATTGATATAAAAACCTTTCTATTTCTTTCGTATTCGTAAGCCCTAAGAAACTCTTGCCCAGAATCATCTAATACCTTTGCAAAAAAGTAGGGAACACAGGTTAATGGAGTATGACCAAACTGGCCAATATTCCACTCTATACCTCCAGCAAACCACGCATCACGGACTGCAAGGTTCGCTGTCTGAAAAACAGTGTTTTTAAACAGTAGTTCTTTACCTGTTTTTTTATCAATTAGAGATATAAGACGAGCTCCAAAATCTGTTAGAAACTGTGCTCTTAAAAATTCATTTTCCAACACTACCGTTTGTAGTTCTATATGCTTTTTATCTCGGGTATAACTATCCTGGAGGCTATATGGTAAAACTCTAAAGCCCGTCTCACTCCCAAACAGTTTTTTATCTTTCTCTAGAAATGTCTCATCATGCTCTAAGGGCATTTCTCTCTCTAGGGATCTGAATTTAGGTAGAGGATTTTCTCTTCCTAAAGTCGAACCCTTCATGTAGAGGATTTCATAACTTATACTCATAATTTTTACCCCTTAACTGCTCCACCTGTAACACCTGCAATAATCTTTTTGGATAAAAAGATGTAGATGATAAAGGTAGGTACAAAGACTATTATTACTGCGGCAAACATTCCTGCCCAGTCTCCGATGTATCTCATAGATCTTATCATGGCATATAAACCTACAGCTAAAGGTCTAAGTTCCGATGTATTAGCAAATATTAGAGCTATAAAGAACTCATTCCATAAAACAATAAAGTTAAAAATTACAACTGTTATTATTCCTGGTTGCGCCAATGGGAACATTATTAACCAAAATGTTTTTATTGGAGAACAACCATCCATTGAAGCAGACTCTTCTAAAGAAACAGGTAGAGTCGCAAAGAAACTTATTAGGAAAAATACAGTAAAAGGGACTGTGAAACATGTATATAATAAAATTATGAGTGCCCTAGAGTTCATCATTTTAAATGTTGAAGCTATAAAAAATAGAGGTATAATTATCATAATCTGAGGAATCCCCAGGGAACCTACAAACATATTCTGTATTAGACTATTCCCTCTAAATTGAAATCGGGCTAAAACATAGGCACATGGTGCTGCTATTAAGATTACTAAAATATTAGCAGAAATTGTATATATTACACTGTTCATAAAATATCTACTAACATTGTGAACAACTAATGCGTTATAATAGTTTTTAAATTGAATACCTGATTTTAATAGGTTACTTGTAAAAATCTCTCTAGTTGTTGATAAGGATGCAAATATAATCCAACCGATTACAATTACTGTAAATAGCACCCAACCATTTAATATTATATATCCTGGCAATTTAGACATTGCTTGTTTGTTAAAAAAACGCTTTTTAATATTCATTTATTATCCTCTTAATACTGTATTTTTTTATCACGGAGTAGCAGATTAACAAGACTAAATACAGTAATTGTTAAAGTTGTCATTATAACACCAACTGCGGAACCAGCTCCTGCATTAAGAAGTGCAGGATCTACGGCACCTAAACTACGTCCAAATACTTGTTCGTACATATAAACCATAGGGGTAATAGTTCCAAAATCTGGATCTAATGGAGAGAACGTCTTTGACCATATAAAAAATGCAATTGACGTAACTGACCACATAACAATACTACTTTTAAATACCCCACGCATTAATGGGAATGTTATATTAATAAACTTCTGGAAAATATTTGCACCTTCCATCGTTGCTGCTTCTAAATAGGATGATGGTATTTTCTCTATTCCTGACATGAATATAAGAACATAATACCCAACCATTCCAAAACTGTATGCAATCGTCATTGCAACTAGCTGATTGGTGGGAGATGTCCATTGAAAAGCTGCTATAGTTTCCATACCTAGAAAGCTAAAGAACTTGTGAAGTAGACCATATGAACTATTAAATACATAGTGAACCCACATTGTACCCATTGCAACTGCTGAAACAACATTTGGCAAGTATAATACGGATCTATAAAAATCTTTCCCTTTATATCCTGAAGTTAAAAGAAGGGACATAAAAAGTGCAATTACAAATACTCCGATTCCACCATAGAACCAGATATTAAATATATTTTTTAATGATTGAACAAACATTTGGCTTTTAAAGAGACCAATATAGTTACCAATTCCAACAAATTCCCAAAGACTAAATTTGTCTGCAATAGCTCCAACATAAAAGAAACTCATTACAAAAGTTCTTAAAGTCGGGTATAAGAACACCAGCAGGAACGAAAAAAGGGCTGGTGTTAAAAACATTATCATCATTTTTTTGTCGCGTTTCATCGTTTTTCCCTATCATATATTTGATCCCCACTTATGGGGATCAAATTATATTAATTATATTATTTTAAAGAAGACTTTATATTTGCAATAAATTCTTCTGCTGTAATTGTTCCAGCTAATAGTGCTGTTTCTTCCATTTTAATTATAGCGAATGCATCACCATCTGCACCAATTCCACCACTCCATGGCATTCTTCTTTCAAGGCTATCAAATATAACTTTACTTTCAGCAACTTGAACTGGCCATACTGCATTTTTATCCATTGCAGCTCCAAATGATTTTTTAGATAATTCTTGATCCCACTTACCTGTAGTTAAATGTGCAGCAAGTGCAAATGCAACATCTTTGTTGGCACAATCTTTACTAATCTGGAAACCTTGTGAACTTATAATACCACCATTAGTATTAGCTCCACCTGTTACATCTGGGTATGCAAATTGACCCCAATTAAAATCAGGACCAGTAGTTCCCATTACTTCGTTTGGTAACCATGTACCATTTAAAAGGTAGATAGAAACTTGGTCTGTAGCAACTTCCTGCTGACCTGCAGGCCACTTGTTTGAAGCAACTTGTTTTGACATATAAGGCGCTAATGCTTCTAAGTCTTTTGCCGCTTGTAATACTTTTGGATCATCCCAAAGTTTTCCTGTTCTGTCTTTTACAAGAGCTTCAACATCGTCAGTATTTCCAAACATTTTGTTTAAGTGAATTCCAATAGGAAGATCCATGTATGCATCGTCGATAGTTAATGGTGTAAAACCAGCATCTTGTAATTTTTGACAAACTTCAAGAAATTCAACCCAGTTAGTAGGTGTACTTGTAATTCCAGCTTCTTTGAAGTGATCTTTATTATAGAATGAAGCAACTACAAATGGTTGGTAAGGAACACAATATGTTTTTCCATCTGTAGATAGAGTTTTAACTATGTCCTGAATTGGACCCATAATAGAGTCTTTAAATGCTTTTCCATTTGTTGTAGGGTAAACATTTGAATAATATTCATCTAAAGGAGCAGCATATTTTTGCCATTGGCCAATAATTCTATCAATATCTTCTTCCCACATATCTATTTGTGTTCCAGATTCAATTCCAGGTTGTAACGTTGTTCTAATATCACGACCATTAAATTGCATCTCAACTTTAACACCAGGGTTTAGTGACATGAATTCTTTTACACCTTCTTTAATAACCATAGCCTGAGGCTCTGTCTCGTTCCACATTGACCAGTATACAAGGTTAACTTCTTTTACTGCAGCTTCTGTTGTGTCAGCCACTTTTGTTTCCTCTTTTTTCTGGCAACTAGAAAGTAACCCTATCATTGCGATAGCTAATACTAATAAAAACTTACTTTTAATGTTCATTTCATTCTCCTATGATTTATTATTATTCAGTGAATAGATCATTTCCACTCAATAAAATTGTAGCACGGCTTTTTTGACTTGGTTTGTCTATACGTTGACAATATTTGCCACTTTTATTCAAAAAATAGATTTTTTATAACAAAAAAAGCAAATAAATGATATTATTTTAGAATGAATGATGAAATTAAGTATAAATGTACCGAGATAAAACAGGATATAAAAATAAGTAAAATTTACACCATACACTATTTTGAATATACCAAGGATTTTTTCTTTGGTGGAGAGGAACATGACTTTTGGGAATTTATATATGTAGATGCTGGGGTTATAGAGGTAACAGCTGCTGGGGTTCAACATACTCTTTTTAAAGGGGACATACTATTTCATGAGCCAGGGGAGTTCCATCAGTTATGGGCAAATGGTAAAACTGCACCTAACCTTGTTGTAATGAGTTTTGAGTGTAAAAGCCCTGCTGCTAAATGGTTTTCAAGAAAAATTCTAAAAATGAAAGATCAGGAAAGAACATTGTTAGGACATATTATACATGAATCTCAGAGAAACTTTATTACTCCATTAGATGACCCAACTACAATAGGCCTAGAAAGAAGAGAGAATGCCCCTTTTGGATGTGAAAATATGATTAAGATACATCTAGAAGAGTTATTAATTAGACTTATTAGACGGGATTCCGATATATCACTACCTGACCGAATTACAAATAGTATAGATAATAGAACAAAAGAGAGTGCATTTAATAAAGTTGTTAATTATATGCAGGACAATTTGACCAATGAATTTTCACTTGAGGATCTATGTAATGCAACAGGTTATAGCCGGTCATACCTGCATAGAATATTTAAAGATAAAACCACCCGGAGTATTATGGAGTATTATAAAAGGATAAAACTTGAAAAAGCAAAGCAGATGATAAGAGAGGGATCAAGTAATATTTCTCAGATTAGTGATGTTTTAAACTACAGCTCCCAACAATACTTTTCAAAAGTATTTAAACGTTATATAGGAATGACTCCATCAGAATATGCATCTTCTGTTAAATTAAAAACTGATTATTATGCTAAACCATGACTTAAAGTATTTTAACTTATCTATAAAATGAATATATTAGATAATATTCTGGAAACTATGGTAAAACTATTTAAACAAAAAAATAGTGAAAGTTTAAGCAAAGCCATTCGAAAGATATTGATAAGTTAAACAAAAGCGTGATATAGTGTTTTAGAGGTTAATAATGTCTGTTCGAAATTATAAGAAAAAGCCAGACTGGTTAAGAATAAAAGTTAACCAGAATGATAATTTAACTTTTATAGAAGATCTTCTTAAAAAAAGGTCCCTAAATACTGTATGTAACGAAGCCATGTGCCCTAATAGAGGTGAGTGTTATAGTAAAAAGACTGCTACATTTATTGTATTAGGGAAAGTATGCACTAGAAATTGTACTTTTTGCACAGTAACTAAGGGTAAAACAGAAACTCCAGATATAAATGAACCAGGTAATATTGCTTTAGCTGTAAAAGAGATGGGACTACGGCATGTTGTTATAACATCTGTTACAAGAGATGATTTAGCAGATGGTGGATCGGCCCACTTTGCAGAAATAATAAATAGAATAAAAGAGAGTAGCCCATCGGTTATAATAGAAGTATTAATTCCAGACTTTAGAGGTAATGAAGACGCATTAAGAACAGTTATAGATGCGGCTCCTGATATTATAAATCACAATATGGAGACTGTTAAATCTTTATATGACGAAGTTAGACCTCAGGCAAAATATGAACAATCCCTAGAGTTATTAAAAAGGGTTAAAGAAATAGCCCCAGAGATCGTAACAAAATCTGGAATAATGCTTGGGCTTGGTGAGACAGCAGACCAGATCTTTTATCTATTAAAAGATTTAAGAGAAGTAGAGTGTCAGATTTTAACTATAGGCCAATATCTAGCTCCATCGGAAGATCATCATGAAGTTGTAGAATATATACACCCAGATAAATTTGAAGAGTATAAAAGGTTAGGTGAAAAACTTGGCTTTTTATCCGTCGCTTCAAGTCCACTTGTTAGGAGCTCATATAATGCGGAAGAAATGTATAATTTAATAGAAAGGAATAAAAAAGTATGAATGCAGGTTTAACAGAAAGAGAAAACAAAATTCTTGAACTACTTATGAACGATAATAAACCTTCGGTTAACGATATTAGTGAGATGTTAGGAGTTTCTAAAGTTACTATTAGAAGCGACTTTAGCTCTCTAGAAGAGAAGGGGTTTATTGTTAGAACAAGAGGTGGAGCTTTCCCTGCTTTTCATCCTGACATTCTTGAGAGTCAGAGACATTTTATAGAGGAAAAAAATAGAATTGCTAAAGCTGCAGCAGATATGATAAAAGATGGAGATACTGTTATGATTAATGACGGTACTACATCTTCTCTTATACCTAAGTATCTATTAGGTAAAAGGGATATTCATATTGTAACAAACTCTACACTTGTATTCTCTTATGCAAGAATAAATACAGCACTTAGTTTAACTTTAGTAGGAGGAACTTTTAACTCATCCTCAGAGGCTTTAGTTGGTCCTGTTACGTTAAATGATTTAGGAAACTTTCATGTGAAATATGCATTTGTTGGTACAAGTGGCTTTTCCCTGGAGACTGGTATGACTACACACCTTGTAGACGGTGCAGAAGTAATTAAGAAAATGAATATACAGGCCGATAAAACTATTTTAGTAGCTGACTCTACAAAATATGGAAAAAATGGATTTGTAAAAATATTATCACTTGATCATCTACACTGTATTATTTCTGATACTGGTTTAGATAAAGAATATGTAGAAAAAATTAAAAAGAGCGGTACAGATATAAAGCTTGTATAAAAGTTGAAGGAGACTTAATTAAATGCAAAAAGAAAATGCAAAATTAGCAGCGGATACAATTAGAATTTTATCAGCTGAGGCTATTCAAAAAGCCAATTCAGGACACCCGGGAATGCCAATGGGATGTGCAGATTTTACTTATACTTTATGGAGTAAATATCTACGTCATGATCCTACTAATCCTACATGGATAGGTCGAGATAGATTTGTTTTATCTGCTGGACATGGATCAATGTTATTATATTCCCTACTTCATCTATTTGAGTATGGTTTATCAATGGAAGAACTTAAAAACTTTAGACAACTAGGTAGTTTAACTCCAGGACATCCTGAGTTTGGACATACAGCCGGAGTTGATTGTACTACTGGACCTTTAGGTAGTGGTTTTGCATCAGCAGTTGGAATGGCAATAGCAGCTAAAAACTTCTCTTCAAGAACTGGTCTAGATAAAAATGATCTATTTAAGGATCAGAAAATTTACGCTGTATCAGGAGATGGTTGTTTCCAGGAAGGAACTACTTCTGAAGCTTCATCTTTAGCTGGACATCTTAAACTTGATAACCTAATAGTATTTTATGATGATAACAGTATAACAATTGAAGGAAATACAGACATCTCTTTTAGTGAAGATGTTGAAATGAGATATAAATCCTATGATTGGAGAGTTATTAATGTTGCAAACGCAAACGATTTAGACCAAGTTGATAAAGCGTTAGCAGAAGCTCAGATAAGTACTGGTCAGCCAACTCTTATTATTGGTAAAACTACAATTGGTTATGGTGCCCCTAATAAAGGTGGTTCACATAAGGCTCATGGAGAACCTTTAGGTGTCGAAGAGCTTGCAGCTACAAAAACTGCATTTGGTTTTGGTGATGAATCTTTTGTTGTTGATGAAAATCTTCAAAAAGATATCCATGCTAGAGTATTAGAGCTACAAGCAGATGCAAAATCTTGGAATAAATCTTTTGACGAATATCAAAAATCTAACCCTAAGCAAGCAGAGTTAATTACTAAATTGACTAGTAAGTTTGTTCCAGAGAATCTATTAGAAGAGTTATTAGCTGTTACACCAGTTGATTCTCCAATAGCTACTAGAGCTTCTGGTGGTAAAGTATTACAAAAAGTAGCAGAGTTAGTACCTGCTTTATTTGGTGGTTCTGCTGACTTATCTCCTTCTACAAAAACAGATATTGTTGGTGAAGCTAGTTTCTTAGCTGATTCATATAAGGGAAGAAACTTCCACTTTGGTGTAAGAGAACTTGGTATGGGTATGATAGCTAATGGTATGGCTCTATACGGAACAGGAATACCATACTCTTCAACATTTTTTGTATTTTCTGACTATATGAAGCCAGCTGTAAGACTTGCAGCACTTCAGAATTTAAACCTTGTATATGTATTTACTCACGACTCATTTTTTGTTGGTGAAGATGGTCCAACACATGAGCCTATTGAGCAATTACCTATGTTAAGAACTATTCCAGATATGACAGTTATTAGACCTGCTGATGCAAACGAAGTTGCTCATGCATGGAACAGTGCTGTTAAAATTGAAGGTCCTGTTGCTCTTATTTTTACTAGACAGAACCTTGCTCCACTAAGTGTAGAGCAAGCTAAGAAAATTGATATGGATAAAGGTGCATATGTATTAAGTGAAGATAAAGATTATGACTTACTAATAATTGCAACTGGATCTGAAGTTAATTTAGCATTAGAATCTGCTGATATACTTAGAAAAGATGGTAAAAAAGTTAGAGTTGTATCTATGCCTTCAAGAGAGATTTTTGAAAGACAAGAAAAGTCTTATAGAGATTCTGTTTTACCACTATCTATTACAAAGCGTGTTTCTATTGAAGCTGCTACAACTTTTGGTTGGGGTAAATATGTTGGTCTAGAAGGACTTTCAATTGGTATTGATCACTTTGGTGAATCTGCGCCAGCTTCTGTTTTACAGAAAAAATTTGGTTTTGTTCCTGAAGCAGTAGTAGAAAAAATTACTAAACATTTTTCATAAAATTAGTTTTATATAATATTGGCCACTTTTGTTAATTTAGCAGAAGTGGCCTTTTTTTATTAATTCGATCAATTATTACAAATTAAAGGTAAAAAGAAAGAAAAAGAAAAGCAAAAAGAAAGAATTTGTTAAGCTTAAAGCTTGACGAAATAAGAATAACGAAAGATAATAGAAACCATAACGAAAGACTTTAATAATTAAAATGAAAATAGGAGATGTTATGGCGGATAAAGTTTTAATGCCTAAGCAGGGTAACTCGGTAGAGTCATGTATACTTGTAGCATGGCTTAAAAAAGAGGGTGATGCAGTAGTAGTTGGTGATATCTTATGTGAAGTGGAAACCGATAAGGCAACCATCGAGGTAGAATCAAGTTTTGAAGGTACATTTCTAAAGGCATTATATGAAGAAGATGATGATATTCCTGTACATAATTTAATTGCCTTAATTGGTACACCAGGGGAAGACATTACTGAGTATTTAGCTGAAGTTAGTTCTGATGATGATTCTGATGAAGATACAGAGTCAAGTTCTCCAGCAGAAAAAGAAGTAGTAGCAGTACCTGTTCCAACAGCAGTGCCAACAGAGGGTGTAGAAGGTCGAAAGATTGGATCTCCAAGAGCTATGAATTTAGCATCAGCTAAAGGTCTTGATATTCAAACAATAGCAGGATCTGGCCCGGTCGGAAGAGTTATAGAAAGAGATATTCTTGCATTAACAAAAGAATTTCCATCTCTATCCCCAGCAGCAATTGAAGAACTACTTAAATCAGGTAGACCAGTACCAGTTAAAGGTAGTGGAATTGGTGGAAGAGTTCTGTTATCAGATATTCAAAATGAAGCTGTTATAGCACCTGTTGTAAATACAGCGGTTGCAGGTCAGGTCTCTTTTCCAGGACCAGTTACTGATATTAAAGTTAAAGGTGTTAGAAAAGTTACTGCAAAGTATATGTTTGAGTCTATTTCTAAAACAGCACAATTAACACTTAATAGCTCTGCAGATGCAACAGCACTACAGGCACTAAGACAGAAGTTTAAAAATAGTGATGAATCATTTGGAATGCAGAGAGTTACTATTAACGATCTAATACTATTTGCAGTTGCTAAAACACTTCCAAAATTTCCAGATATGAATGCTCACTGGTTAGGCGATACAATCAAGCAGTTTGAAAAAGTACATTTAGGATGTGCAGTTGATACTCCTAAAGGTCTTTTAGTTCCAGTAATTAAAGATGCTGGTTCTTACTCACTTAAAGGTATTTCTGACAAAGGTAAAGAGATTTTTGGTGCAGCATTAGAAGGTAAAGCAGTACCTGACGATCTACAAGGTGGAACTTTTACAGTTACAAACCTTGGTTCAATGGGTATAGAGAGTTTTACTCCAGTATTAAATAAACCAGAAGTTGGAATTATAGGTGTATGTAATATTAACTTAAAACCTATCCAAAAAGGAAACGAAGTAAAATTTATTCCTCATATTGGTTTATCTTTAACTTTTGACCACCAATCAGTGGATGGAGCACCAGCTGCAGCTTTCTTAAAAGCTCTTGTTAGCGCTATAGAAAATATCGATCTTTTGATCGCACTCTAAGGGGAAATAAATGTACGATATTATAGTTATTGGTGCAGGCCCTGGTGGATATTTAACTGCTGAAAGAGCAGGGCATCAGGGTAAAAAAGTATTAATCATAGAGAAAGAACACTTAGGTGGAGTATGTCTTAATAGAGGGTGTATTCCAACAAAGAGTCTTCTAAACTCTTCTAAACTGTATAAAAAGGCTAAAAGCAGTCAAAAATATGGAGTTACTTCTGAAAATGTAACTTTTAATATGAAAGACGCTATGGCCTGGAAAGAAGAAGTTATACAGCAAAATAGAAGTGGTGTTGAATATTTAATGAAGCACAACAAAGTTGAAGTTATTAAAGGTGAGGCTACTTTTAAAGGTGGTAAAACTGTTTCTGTTAATGGACAGGATTACCAAGGGGAAAACATTGTAATTGCTACTGGTTCTTCTCCGTTTGTTCCTCCAATTCCAGGTGCAGATAGTCCAAACGTTTTAACAAGTAGAGAAGTTTTAAATCTTGAAACACTGCCAAAATCTGTTGTGGTTATTGGTGGAGGTGTAATTGGTTTAGAGTTTGCTTCTTTCTTTTCTAACCTTGGAATTAAAACTGATATTGTTGAAATGATGGATGAGATTGTTCCTTTTATGGATAAAGATCTTGCAAAAATTATGAGACGAGAGATGAAAGATATAACATTTAATCTATCATGTCAGGTTCAAAAAATTGATGGAAGTAAAGTTACATACACAGATAAAAAGAAGGCTGAAAAAGTTATAGATGCCGAGTTAATTTTGATGGCTGTTGGTCGTAGACCAAATATAGCATCACTTGAAGGTTCAGGTCTTGATATAGAAAGAGGCCGTATAAAAGTAGACGACAGAATGAAAACAAATCTTCCTGGTGTTTATGCAATCGGAGACGTTACAGGGGAATCTCTTCTGGCACACTCTGCTTATAGAATGGGTGAAGTTGTAGTTAAACAGATCTGTGGCGAGGATGACGTTATGCGTTACAACTCTGTTCCATGGGCTGTTTATACATATCCAGAAGCTGCAGGTTGTGGTTTAACTGATTCTGAAGCTAAAGAGAAAGGTATTAAAGTTAAAACAGCATCTATGCAGATGAGAGGTAACGGTCGTTTCTTCGCAGAAAACGGTAAAGCCGGTGGTCTTTGTAAAGTTGTAGTTGATGCTGAAACAGATATTCTACTTGGTGTTCATATGCTTGGTGGTGTTTGTAGTGAAATTATAGCTGCTGCATCAGTAATGATAGAAGCTGAATTAAGAGTTAAAGAGATAAAAGAGATTATCTTTCCACATCCATCTGTATCTGAAATTATTAAAGATACATTGTGGAATTTATAGAAAACAAGGAGAACATGATATGCCAAAGAATCAAATAATTGATCCAATTGAAGTAAGAAAGCCGGATATGATAAAGCTTAAAGATATCCCTGTTAACCAGTATAAGCCGGATATTAAGAAAGAGCTTAAGAAGTATGGTAAAGATGGTCTAAAGAACATTTACTACGATATGTTAATGATTAGAGAGTTTGAGATGATGTTAAACTCTATTAAAACAGAAGGTTCCTATAATGGAATTGAATATAACCACAGAGGTCCTGCCCATTTGTCTGCAGGTCAAGAATCTGCAGCAGTTGGTCAGAGTTACCACTTAGATGCAGACGATTATATCTTTGGTTCACATAGATCCCATGGTGAGATTTTATCTAAATCATTTTCTGCAATCAGACAGATGAAAGATTCTGCACTTGTAGGAACAATGGAAGGTTTTTTTGGTGGAGACAGTTTAAGAATTGTTGAGAAAGGGTATAAAAGCTCAAATACAGCAGACCTAGCAGAGAACTTCATTTTATATGGTGCATTAGCAGAGATTTTTGCTAGAGAAACAGGATTTAATAAAGGTCTTGGTGGTTCAATGCATACATTCTTCTCTCCTTTTGGAAGTATGCCTAACAACGCAATTGTTGGTGGTAGTGCCGATGTAAGTATGGGTGCAGCTCTATTTAAAAGAATAAACAGAAAACCTGGAATTGTTATTGGTAATATCGGTGACGCATCATTAGGTTGTGGACCAGTTTGGGAAGCCCTATCAATGGGTGCAATGGACCAATATAATACACTTTGGGAAAAAGAGATGGGCGGCGCTCCTCCATGGATGTTAAATATTTTTAACAACTTCTACGGAATGGGTGGTCAAACTAACGGTGAAACAATGGGTTATGGACTTGCAGCAAGAGTTGGTGCCGGTGTTAATCCAGATAATATGCATACAGAGAGAGTTGATGGATTTAATCCACTAGCTGTTGCTGACGCAATGGAGAGAAAGAAAGAGCTTCTATTAGCTGGTAAAGGTCCTGTTTTTATGGAAACTATTACATATAGACACTCAGGTCACTCACCTTCAGATGCTGCTTCTTATAGAACAAAAGAAGAGATGGATAACTTTAAGAAACACGACAGTCTTAGTATGTATGGTGAATATCTACTTGAAAACGGTGTTATATCAGAAAGTGAAGAGAGTGAACTAAAAGAGAAAATAGTAGGTAAAATTACTAATACTATGTCTCTTGCTATAAACGATGATATTTCTCCTCATGTAAATGGTCAATTTATTGAGTCAATTATGTTCTCGAACGGTAATGAACCAAAACTAGATGACAGAGAACCAGAAGTTCTTTTAACAAAAGAGGAAAATCCTACTGTTAAATCTATTAAGAGAAAAAATAGATACGCATTTGATGCTAAAGGTAAACCATTTTCAGCTGCTAAAACATTTACATTAAGAGATGGTCTATTTGAGGCTATGTTACATAGATTTTACGAAGATCCAACTATGGTTGCATATGGTGAGGAAAATAGAGACTGGGGTGGAGCATTTGCTGTTTACCGTGGACTTACTGAGGCCCTACCATACCATAGACTTTTTAACTCTCCTATTTCAGAGGCTGCTATTGTTGGTAGTGCTGTAGGGTATGCGATGAGTGGTGGACGAGCAGTTGCCGAACTTATGTATTGTGACTTTATGGGTAGAGCTGGAGATCAAATCTTTAACCAGATGCCTAAGTGGCAGTCAATGAGTGGTGGTGTTTTAAAAATGCCTCTTGTTTTAAGAGTTTCTGTTGGTAATAAATATGGAGCACAACATTCACAGGACTGGACAGCTTTAACAGCTCATATGCCAGGGCTTAAAGTAATGTTCCCAACTACACCTTACGATGCTAAAGGAATGTTAAACTTAGCACTTAGAGGTACAGATCCTGTAATTTTCTTCGAAAGTCAGAAGTTATACGGTATTGGTGAAGAATTTGAAAAAGATGGTGTTCCTGAAGGTTATTACGAAATAGAAGAAGGGGAGCCAGCAATTAGATGTGAAGGTAAAGATATAACTATCCTTACTATTGGTTCAACACTTTATACAGCTATGAAAGCAGCTAAGAAGCTTAAAGAAGAACATAACCTTGAAGCCGAAGTAATAGACATGAGATTTATGAATCCATTAAACTACGACAAAATTATAGCGTCTGTTAAAAAGACTGGTAAGTTAGTTCTAGCATCTGATGCAAGTGAGAGAGGTTCATTCCTTCATACTGTAGCATCCCATGTTAGTAGACAGGCTTTTGACTACTTAGATGCACCTCCAGTTGTTGTTGGTGCAATGAACTGGATAACTCCACCAGCAGAGATGGAAGAGTATTTCTTCCCTGCACCAGAGTGGATATTAGATGCAATTCATGAGCAGATTCTACCTTTAGCTGGATATACACCAATTAGTAACCAGACTAATGGCGAAGTTTTAAGACGTAACCGTGACGGTGTTTAATTAGGGGAGATTATGGAAACTATTTCATTAGATAATTTAAAAGAGAAGATGGCAGAAAATGGACCAGTAGTTAAAAACATTGAGGTTAATAATCATGTTCATACTACATATTCATTTAGTCCATATTCTCCAACAAGTGCAGCTTTTTATGCATGGAAAGCAGGTTTAAATGCTGTAGGTATTATGGATCATGACAGTATTTCAGGAGCAAATGAACTACTTGAAGCGTGTAAAGTGCTAGGTATAGCCTCCACAGCTGGTTTTGAAGTTAGGGTTAATATGAACGGAACAACAGTTCAGGGTAAGAAGTTAAATAATCCTGACTCAAAAAATATAGCCTACATGGCTGTTCATGGTATTCCTGCATCAAAGTTTTCTGAAGTTGAAAAGTTTATTGCGCCTTTAAATATCGAAAGGAATAGAAGAAATAGAGAAGAGGTTAAAAAGCTTAATGAGTTAATTTTACCCTTTTCTCTAGATCCCATAGATTTTGAGAAAGATATAGTTTCTATATCTAATACAAAGATAAATGGAAGTATTACAGAAAGACACATTCTTTATGCTTTAGCTAAAAAGATAGCTAAAAAATATCCTGTAAGACTTCGGGCTCTGTATTTTATTGAAAATGTAATGAGACTTGATATACCACTAAAGGTTAAAGAATTTTTACTTGATGAGGAAAATCCTCACTATCTTTATGATCTTCTTGGTATCCTAAAGTCTAACTATTTACCAAGCTTTTTTATACAACCAACAGAAGACGAATGTATAGGTGTTCAAACAGTTGTAGATTTTGCTAATCTTATTGGTGCTCTACCAACTTATGCCTACTTAGGTGATGTTGGTAATAGCTCTACTGGGGATAAAAAAGCTGAGAAGTTTGAAGATGACTTTCTAGATGAACTTTTAGAAGAACTTAAAAGAATTGGATTTAAGGCTATTACTTACATGCCTCCAAGAAATAGTAAAAAACAGCTTAACAGAGTAAAAAACATCTGTAAAAAGCTAGGTTTTATGGAAATAAGTGGTGTTGATATTAACTCATCAAGACAATCTTTTAACTGTCCTGAAGTTTTAGACCCAGATTTCTCTCATCTAATTGGATCAACATGGGCATTAATTGCTCATGAGAAACTAACTAACATAGATAGTAGTTACTCTATTTTTTCTAAAAATAACAAACTAGCATCTTTATCATTAGAAAAGAGAATTAGTTGTTATGAAAAAATTGGAAGATTATTAGATCCAAGTAATCCTGTATTAACAGATGAGATACAAAAAATTATAAATGAAGAGAAGATGATATGAAAGAGATTGTAAAGATAGCAACACAACTAAGAGGTTTAACACAAATAGAAGATAGATTGTCAAAGATCTTATATTCTGGAAAATTAAACCCAAATTGTAATAACACTTTAGAAATTGCAGATAATAATGATTTAGAAAAAAGTTTAACTGAGGCTTTTACAGGTTATGTTAAAGATCATGGAGTTTTTCCTGATTGTGTAAATATTGCTGGAAAAGGAAGTTATTTAATAGATTCAGATTTTGATGAATCTAACCACCATCCATTAAACAGAAAAGTTTCAGTTGTAACAGGTGGAGCTCAAGGGTTTGGTGAAGGACTTGTTCGAGATTTAGTAACTTATGGAAGCACAGTTTTTATTGCAGATATGAATATAGATGGTGCTAAAAAACTAGCTGCGGAACTAAATGAGTCTAAAGGTCAGACTGTAGCTTATGCAGTAGCTGTAAATGTAACAGATGAAGATTCCGTAGAACAGATGGTAGAAGAGATTGCTTTAACTGTTGGTGGTATTGATGTTTTTATTAGTAATGCCGGAGTTTTAAAAGCCGGTAGTGTTAAAGAGATGTCCCTTAAGGATTTTAATTTTGTAACATCTGTAGATTATACAGGTTACTTTATATGTACTAAGTTTGTTTCTGTTTTAATGGCTGAGCAAAACAAATATTCAAACAATTATTTAACTGACATTATTCAGATAAACTCTAAGTCAGGACTTGAAGGCTCTAATAAAAATGGAGCCTATGCAGGGGCTAAATTCGGGGGGATTGGTCTCACGCAAAGTTTTGCCTTAGAGTTAATTTCTGATAATATAAAAGTAAATTCAATTGCTCCAGGTAACTTTCTAGATGGACCATTATGGTCAGATCCAGATAGAGGACTTTTTGTTCAGTATCTTAATACTGGTAAGGTTCCGGGAGCAACAACAATTGCTGATGTTAGAGCTTTTTACGAAGGTAAAGTTCCTATGAAAAGGGGTTGTACTACAGAGGATGTAATGAAAGCTGTAACATATATAGTTGATCAGAAGTATGAAACTGGACAGGCTGTGCCTGTTACCGGTGGGCAAGTAATGCTTAAATAACAATACAACATTTTATCATTTTAATTTTTTCCATTAGTCACAGGGAGCTCATCCTTGTGGCTTTTTTTTTGTTGATTCAAATAGTTGTTATAAATAAAAACCCCATGCTTTTGCATGGGGTTTTAAGTATTTTGAAACTATATTTACACGTTTATTATAGGTTAAATAGATTCACAATTTGCCATTAGAAACTTTTCTGCTTCTGTAGACCATAAACCATTATATTTTTCTGCTAAAACTGCTAGTTCTTTAAAGAAATCATCAGTTTTACCTTTCTCTTTAAAGTCCTCAATTGCTGTCATTTCCATTTTAACATTAGTATAAACAAGTTTTTTTCCACCAGGTATTTTAGGAAGATTTATTGTAGTTTCTGCAACTGAATCTAAACCTCCAATATGTGTAACCATAGCAGCTGGATTAATTTTACCTGCAGCCATCATTTCTAAAGACTCTTTCATGTCATCAGTGTTTCCACCACTTGTTCCAACAATATGGTGAGCAGCATAATGAACATCATAGAAGTTCAAAGTAGCAGCAAAGTCAGTATTTGAAGGTCCAGCAAAAAAGTTTAAACAACCATCTTTACCTAAGATCTTATCACCCTGTTCTACAACAGGTTTAACAGGTGCCATAACAAATACATCGTCAAATCCTGTACCGTCAGTTAAACCCATAAGTTTTTCAATTGGATCTTTAACATCTGAAGTATTTATATAAATAAGTTCAACACCATTTTTTTTAGCTTCTTTAACAGTATATATAGATGCTGCTCTTTCTAATCGAGCTGCATCTATATCTGTAACAACTAATAGAGCTGGTTTTCTATCACAGTGAATTGCATAGTCGATCATTCCTAATCCCATTGGTCCAACACCAGCTAAAATTGCCATTTTACCATTTTCTACAATACCCATTTCATGAATATATGTACCCTGTTTAATATGGTAGTTTGCATGCATAGCACCTACAAGACATGACATTGGTTCTGCTAAAGAACCCATGAAAAAAGAGTCTCCCTGGTATGGTAATAGGCAGTTCATTAACATAACTTCTTCTGGAATTATTATATATGTAGCGTCACCACCAATATGTCTGAATGAGTAACCTGGAGCTTCTAGGCTTCCCTTATAGTTAAGTGCTGGTTGAATAGAAAATCGATCTCCTGATTTGAATTGTGTTGACCAATTGTTTCCGACTTCTACAATCTCTCCACAAAATTCATGACCTATAATAATAGGGTTTTCAGATATATCGTTTGGAACTCTTTTATGATCAGATCCCTGGCTTTGCGCCTTATATGAAGACATACAAAGGCTGTCTGAAATTATCTTTGCAAGAATCTCTCCCTCTTTAATTTCTGGTAGTTCAAATTCTTCTAATCTTAAATCACTTTTACCATATAATCTTACAGCTTTAGTTTTCATAGTATTTCTCCTGACTTTCGTTATACTTTCTATTATCTTTCGAAGTACTTTTTAAGTCAAGGCAATTCTAGTTCAAAAGGGAAAGTAACTGGCCTGGATTGTTAATAATATGGTCAGCACCATTTTTTAATAGCTCTTCAGTGGTACGGAACCCCCAGGATACTCCTACAGCAATCATTTTAGCTGCTTTTGCTGTTTTCATATCAACAGAGGAATCACCAACAAAGATTGTATTTTCTACATTAACATTCAGTTCATTTACTATATTAAAAGCTCCATCGGGTGCAGGTTTGTGGGGTATAGAATCCTTTTGCCCTGCTACTGATAAAAATGTTTCTGGTTTAAAATAATAATCTACACATTTCAAAACATCTGAATGTGGTTTATTAGACAATACAGCAATAGGTACATTTAGGCTTTTTAGCTTAATTAACATACTCTCTATGTCATCATATAACTTTGTATTAACATTCCAATTCTCTCTGTAGATATCTCGGTATCTATTAAGATATTTATCTATTAGTTCTGGGGTTCTTTCTGTTTCAGGTAGTGCACTCTCGACAAGTTTTTTTGCACCACCACCTATAAAATACAGATATGAACTAGATGGGTGGGTTGGTAATGAATTCTCCTCTAGAACTTTATTCATACTTCCTGCTAAATCATCTAATGTATTTAGAAGTGTTCCATCTAAATCAAAAATTATTGCTTCTATTTTCATCTCTGTTTTCCTTAATTAATAATCAAATACATCTTTAAAAGATGTTAGAACTTGTTCTCTTACAATGTCCATATCTAGTTCTTTTCCTGTTAATCTTTGAAGTGACTCAACATCACGACCTTGGATACCACATGGTACTATCCATTTAAAACAGTCTAGGTCTGTATTCACATTAAAAGCAAAACCATGCATTGTAATTCCTCTGTTTACGGCAATTCCAACAGCAGTTATTTTTGCATTATTAACCCATACACCCCGATGTTCACTATCTCTGTATGATTCGATAGAGTAGTTTTTTTCTAAAAGTCTAATGAATATTTCTTCTAAATCTGTAATATAACCTTTTATACCTTTTCCATACTCTTTTAGGTTTATTATAATATATCCAACTATCTGACCAGGTCCATGATAGGTTACTTCTCCACCACGGTTGGTTTGAACAAGTTCAGCTCCAACAACTTTTGGGTCTACTAATATATTATGGCTTTGGTCTCTACGACCAGTTGTTAAGACGTGGTTGTGCTCCACAAAAATTATTGTATCTACTATTTTGTTTTCCATTCGATCTTGCTGTGTTTTAAGTTGTAGTTCAAGTGCATCGTTGTAAGATAATCGGCCTGCATTAATTACATTTAGTTCTCTTTTCATAGCTATAAATTATATATGAAAGTTATAGGAAAAACTACTGGGCTTATTGACTTTGTTTGTTTAATAGATGGGATCTCATGACCCCATCTATTGTCTATTATGATCCGGTTTCCAGCTTGTTTTTTCGCAGAGCCGCTTCTAGATAATAATAATCTGCATAGATAATCGGCTGATCTACTTCATCATTCTGTGGAAGGTTTCCTACGCTATGTTTTAGTATGAAATTGTTATTCTCTCCTGTTCCCGCCAGATATTCGGGGGAGGAAAGAGCCTGGAAAAGTTTATCTGCAAAAACTCTATATTTTTTTCCCGACTCTCCGAGATAAGTGTTTAACTCATACAACCCAGAGCAGATCGCAGCAGCGGAAGAAGCGTCCCGTGGCGCATGGGGAATCTTTGGATCGTCAAAATCCCAGAATGGTACTCCATCTTCTGGAAGTCTGTTGTGGTTCATTATAAAATCAGCCACTTTAACCGCCTGATCTAGAAATTTTCTAAAACCTGTTTCACGATAACACATTGTGAATCCATAAATTGCCCAGGCCTGACCCCTCGCCCAAGCAGATTCATGAGCGTGACCTTGCCGGGTATGTTTATGCTCAACAGCACCTGTTAATGTATTATAATCCAGTACGTGGTAACAACTATTATCCGCTCTGAAATGGTTATCTAATGTTTTTTCTGCATGGGACAAGGCGATATCGTAATAAGTAGAATCTCCACTCTCTTTTGAAGCCCAGAATAGTAATTCGAGGTTCATCATATTATCGATGATAACGGGAAACCCCCATTTATCCTTATGGTGGTTCCAGGATCTAATACATCCTGTAACTGGATTATACCGGCTGATCAGTGTTTTGGCGCTCTGGAGAAGTACATCTTTGTAAGCAACCTTGTCTGACAATCTCAAACCTGCACCGTAACTACAGTACATCTTGAAACCTATATCGTGGTTTGTATCATTGAATTGCTGTTCTTTAAGTTTTTCCGTGTATTTAACAGCTGCATCCTTCCAGAAGGAATCTCCTGTATATTCATATTGAAGCCATAAACAACCAGGAAAAAATCCACTGGTCCAATCTCCCGGTTTCACGTAACGGACAGATCCGTCGGCGTTGGTACATCGGGGATTCCCATCCAATTCTCCTATGGTTTTAATCATATTTTTCATATGGATTCCGGTTTGTGCAAAAATCTTATTAATATTCATATTTTATTCCTTTATTATTATAGTTCTTTTCCAGTCCATCTGCGTCTTAGAAAATGAGCGGATAATTTTGGTTCTCTGTTACGGGTGAAAATCCCTTTTCTGTTACCACCGGGCCGTCTAACCCCTTGTTTTGTCGCAAAATCCGCGAAGTTCCATAAATGCTCTCCTATAACAAAGTCGTGCTGGTCAAATACTTTCTGGCATTCATCAATCATTCTCCACTGGTACTCTTCTGTGAACATTTCCGCTGGATTCTGATGCAATCCTGCTATTGTATCCGCTCCGTATTCTGTGACTATCACAGGTTTTCCATATCTTTTAAACCAGTTTTGTAAGTTCCTGGTCAACTGTATATTTATTACTTCAAGAGAGCCAGAATCTGTGTACCATGAAGGGTAGGTATTGAAGCCGATAACATCAAACAGATCACCAATGTTGTCTTTTAGCGGATTACTATGAAGAACAGCACATATAGGTCTAGAGGGATCCAGGCTTCGGGTATAGGATGCAACCTTTTCGAAATAGGGTCTTGAATTCTCCTCCCATGAAGCTGGTTCATTTACGACGCTCCACATCACTACAGATGGATGATGTCTGTCTCTATTAATCAATTCCTCCATCACATTCAGATGGTGATCTAACATTTCATCTCCAACTCTTCCTTCACAGAAAACAGGATTGGTTTTATTCCATAATCCAACGGCAGGGGATTCATCGATAATTACGATTCCCTCTTCATCGGCCATATTCATCATCTCTTCGCTATATGGGTAGTGGCTAGTTCTAAATGAATTCGCTCCAATCCATTTTAGTAAACTGAAGTCTTTAACATTAAGAGCATTATTTAGGCCCTTACCTAAAATGGTAAAATCCTCATGTCTTCCAAATCCTTTGAAATAAAATTCTTTCCCATTGATTAAAAATTTACCGTTTTTTAGAGCTATGGAGCGAAATCCAATTGGAAGAGAATATATATCCTCTACTCCCGATTTCCAGACGCAGTGAACTTTTAGCGTATAGAGATAAGCTTTCCCCGGTTCCCACAGAGTAGGGGTCAAAACTTCAAAAGTACCGGTACCAGAGTTGTCTATAACCACTGGTTTTCCATCTCTGTCTAATAGTTCAATATCTGTTTTTTCCGGTTTTTCAGATAAGGTTATATCGTATTTAACTATTCCCTTATCATTTTGAACATCTGCATTTATAGATATTGAAGAAATATTTGATTCAGGGATTAAACATAGTTTTACAGGTCTGTGAATCCCTGAGTAGTTAAAAAAATCATGAAAATACTCCTGTGTTTTAAAACCTTTAGGGTGGTTCTCATCATCGTATGTCAATATTTGTCCAGGAGGTAGTGTTGTCCAATCCAGTATATTGCTAACGGCAACAGATAAGCGTATCTCTGAGGAATCATTGCAATACTCAGAAATATCAACATCGAAAGGAAGATATCCCCCTTTGTGGGAAGTTACGTGTTTGCCGTTTATATAAACTTTAGCTTCATGGGTCACACTTCCAAAATGAAGTATTTTTTTACGACCTTTCCAGTAGCGACTGATACAAATTTCTCGTTCGTACCAGACCCAACCTATATGATCTCTGATGCTAGAGTTCTGTGTCAGATCATTATAACTAGCAGGAACAGCCATATTTATGGACTGAGAGAGAGGTTTTTTTACAATCTCTTCGTTTAATATTTCGTCATCTAGTTTAAACTTCCATATTCCACAAAGATTAACGATTTCTCTTGTTTCTGATTCTCTTGGATATAACATTATAATTTCTCCTGTATCATTTTCAGAATGTCATCTGATAATAGACTGTCTCCGGCCCCAGCATTAAAAACAGCCTGGTCGATTGATGTCGCTCCCGGTATAGCTACAGGATTACAGGGATGTGATATGACGTATTGAAGTCCCGTCTTCACTATATTATCTTTAAGCCCAGGATTATTTTTCAGTTTATTTAATATTGTTAGTTTTTCCTCGAAGGTTTTTCTCTGATTGCCCTCTCTGTTCCATTTTGAGCGAACAGTATCGGTAAAAACCGTATCTTCGTTATACTTGCCTGAAAGAAGGCCCTGAGCAAGGGCTCCTCTAACAAGAACTCCCAGATTTTTTTCTTGGCAGTAATTAAGCAGTTCTATTTCAGCTTTTCTATTTATTAGAGAATAGTCTAGTTCTACGGCGGCACATTGGCCACCTGAAGTATCATAAAATTTTTTTAGTACATCGAGATCATCCGTGGAGATTCCGTATTCTCTGATAAATCCCTCTTTTTTGAGCTCTTGGAATCCATTTATATATATTGATGGGTCTTTTATGCCACCGTCATGACACAACATTAGGTCTATGTAACTTGTCTGAAGTCTACCAAGACAGGCATGTCCACAAAGGCGGATCATATCTATTGTTTTCTTGGGAACGCCACAGCCTGTTCTACTACCAAAATGACCGATTTTACTGACAAGATAAACATCTTTCCGATTCATCTCTTTTAATGCTTTTCCCAATCTAATTTCACTGAGTCCACTGGGGATACCGTAGGATTCGGCTACATCAAAAAGGTTCATACCCTTATCATAAGCAGCTTTGATTATAGACACGGCTGTCTCATCATCCATTTCACCCCACTGGTTACCGATATTCCAGGTTCCCAGTCCGATGGAGGATATTTTCCAATTTGTTTTTCCAAAATCTCTTTTAAGCATATTTCCCCCTAAATCTTGTGGACATTATTCATTTTCTAAAAAAGCGGATTCCCATACATTACAATGAATGGAATTCCGCTTTAGAGGTTAACAAATCTAATAATTATTAATTCTGTATTCCCGCATACCATTTTCTGATTCTTTCTGTTACAACATCACCACCTGATGCATACCATTTTTCTCTGAAATCATCAAAATCATTGATATCATATTCACCTAGTATTACCAGGGAGGCATACTCTTTATATAATGTATGATTTTGGATATCAGGATAACCTTCATATATGTGTGCTGGCATTCCCTGTCCGGCTATCTCTTTATTATCGATATCTCTTATTACATTAGAAATCATATTAGCCAGTGGAAGTAACGTTCCATCTGTAATATTGCTGAATCTGAAATAAATTTCACTCTCCTTATTAGTAACTAACGGTGTCATAATATCCTGAGTATTAGGTGGTTGGGCAATCCGGACCTCTTTTCCATCTTGAATTTCATAATTTATACTTTCATATCCATGGGCCAGATCTTCGATAGTATCAGGGTCATTCAGATAATTTAGAACTTTTAATGCAGCAATAACTTTTTCTTCACTTTCCGCAGAAAAAACCCATTGCGGCCCCTTATAAGCCATTCTTGAATAAAAACCATCATAACCTTTTGCTTTTAAAGCCGGAAGAACTGCAATGTTTAAGTCGGGATCAATTTTTTGAATAGCAGTTAAACGACTTATTACCCATTGTGCTCCATGAAACCAGGTTCCAACTCTGTTATTTTTTATTTTTCCATCCCACATAGTTTTTGAATTTAGCAGTGTTTCCTGATCAATAAGCCCTTTTTTAAAGAGACTTGCTTGCCATTCTAGGGCTGCTTTCATATTTCCTGTAACAGCAGAATATGTTAATTTTCCATCATATATATCCCATTGTGGTCTTCCCGAATCTATAGCAACTCCATAAGGAGCAAAAAGATGATCCATCCAAGATGCATCCTGTCGACCTGTAGTTGGAAGCTCATCATCAGGATCCCCATTTCCATTGGCATCCATTTTCTTAAATAGGGCTAGAACTTTTTCATACTCTTCAATAGTTGTAGGTATTGTGGCATTAACTCTATCAAGCCAGTCTGTTCGGATAAATCCAGTTAAACTGAAATCTTCCCATATTTTTGGTAAATAATATATTTTTCCATCAGGGCTATTTGCTTTAACAATATCCCATACAGATTTAGGTACTCTTTTCCATAGATTCGGAGCGTATTTTGGAAGCAGTTCATCTAGAGCCATAATAGCCCCCTGTTCAGCCAGTTCCAATTCTAGCCCTTCTCGAGGTTGAAACATATCGGGAAGATCTCCACTGGCAATGTTCAATCTAAGACGCTCAACATAATCTTTCCCACCGTTCCAGTTTATCTGGGGACCATGGATTCCTACTCCTAAATTCTCTTGGAAAAAAACAGATTGAGGATAGTCCTTTTCCATTGGACCTTTAAAGCTACCATCACTCCACATTTCTACCCAGACAATCGGGTCTTTCCCATCTATTGAGGCATTCTGATCTGCGGATTCTTTTTGTCCAGACGCATTCAGATTGAAAGCAGCCAGGATAAGAAGAATAATTACACTGTAAAACTTTTGTTTCATTGTAAACTCCTTTTTTATATAAACTGTCCATTCCTATTTGAAGATTGAACAGATTTATTTTACAAAATTTTAACCTTTTACCGATCCCAGCATGGCACCTTTTACAAAATGTTTCTGAAGGAAAGGATAAATAATTATAATGGGCATAGTTGCAAACATAATCACAGCAGCTCTAATAGTTAAACCGCTATAATTGACAATGGTCTGCACATTTTCTTCTTCGCTGAGAACCGCATCGAGCATCATTCTAAGTTTGGGTTGAAGGGTCATTAGATGATCACTTCTAATAAATAGAATTGTATGCAGGAATAGATTCCAGTATGAAACGGCATAAAAGAGACCGATTGTCGCTAGAGCCGGTTTTGCTAGGGGTAGAATAATCTGAAAGAGTATACGGAAAAATCCTGCACCTTCCATTATCGCACTCTCTTCTAGGGAATCTGGCATTTGTCTGAAAAAAGTTCTTAGGATAATCAGATTATAGGCAACAACTGCATGGGGTAAAATCAATGCCCAAAGGGAATCCATAAGTCCATAGGATCTAATTGAAAGAAAATAGGGAATTATTGGATATCTGAATATCATTGTGAATATGATTAAGAAACTTAATGTGGCTCCTACTTTTTTATGTAGTTTCTTATTTGCAAGGGAATAAGCGAACATAGATGTTATTAATAAACTTATTATGGTTCCTATAATTGTTACAAAAATACTATTTGCCATGGATCTCCACAAAGATGTATCTCTGAATATATAAGACCATGAATCAAAATTTACTTCCCTTGGAATAAAATAAACTTTACCTCTGTCAGCCATAAATCCACTACTTATCGAAACAAACAGAGTATTAATTACCGGATAGGCACATATGAGCCCAACTAAAATAAGGACTACCGATATATTCCGTCCAAGTCGCTTGTCTTTAAGCGTATCGTAATATTTTCCCATTAGAAAACCCCTTCGTTGCCGACTTTTTTAGAAAAATAATTACATATTCCAACCAAAGTAAATCCTACTAAGCTCTGGAACAGTCCTACAGCTGTTGCAAAACTGTATTGCCCCTGGGCAATTCCGGCTCTGTAAACATAGGTATCAAAAATATCTCCAACTTTATATGTCATAGGTGTCAGGAATACAAAAATTCGATCAAAGCCTAGATTCATAAAATGGCCAATGGATAACAGTAGTAAAATAATGGCAGTTGGCAGAATTATTGGAAAGGTGATAAAGCGGATTCTCTGTAAACGGCTGGCTCCATCCACAACTGCAGCTTCATAAATTTCAGGAGGGATGCTTGAAATAGCCGCTAGATAAACAATAGTTCCCCAACCTGCATTCCTGTAGATAGATGCTCCAGTTACAATCATTCGGAAATATTTAGGGTATTGAATAAAAAGTATAGGCTCCAATCCCACCCACTCACGGAACGTATTAACCAGACCATCTGAACCGAGCAGTTGAAAAGCAAATCCCGCAATAATTACCCACGAGAAGAAATGGGGAATATACAATATAGTCTGGACACTTTTTTTTACGACGTTGGAGGTGACTTCATTTATCATAATAGCTAACATCAGTGGAACTGGAAAAGTGAATGCTACAGTATAGCAACCTAAGATTAATGTATTTTTTAGTATTCTGTAAAAATCAGGATATTCAATCAAGCTCTTAATGTGCTTCAATCCCACCCAGGGACTTTCCATAACTCCTCTAAAAATCTGATAATCCTGAAAAGCTATAACTGATCCCATAAAAGGTATATATCTAAATAGTATCAGCCAGATGATTCCTGGAATCAGCATAAAGTATAGAGCAGGATATTTTTTAATATTTCCCCATATACTTTCTCTCTTAATTTGAAGCAACTTATTCTCCTTATTATTTTATTTAATATAACGATAATTCAGAATAACAGACGTTTGACTGCTGTAAATTGGAAAGACTTGTCTTTTGATGGATTAATCTGCTATCGAATTGGATTTTAATATGACAGAATGTATTCCCTTGCTATACTAGGGAGAGTTTAGGAGCTTATGAAAGGTAAAATATTTCAAAGATACATTATATTTTTCTCAATAGTGATAATAATCCCCCTTATTATGGGAAGTGTATTCTACAGACAGACTATTTTGACTGCTAGGAAACATCTTGAGGATAATAATCAATTTCAGATTGAACAGATAGAAAAAACATTTTATCAGGTCACTAATGAAATTGAGAGGGTTGGTTCTCATGCTATAATGGAAACCCAACTTGAAAATTTATTTGAGAAGGAAATAAACCAATCTGAATATAAATATGATAAATGGAATTTTCTGAATAACAATGAATTAACCCCTTACAGCCTGTCTAATAAAATAATCGGGAAATATTATATCTTTCTTGAAAATTCCCTTATGGTTTATGGACCAAATCATTGTTCCAGTCTGGGAACATTTTGGAACTATATTTCCAAAGCACAGGGGATGAGCCAGGAGACCTGGGTCAGTGATTATATCGGGAAGAAATGGAAAGGGGATTACCTGACAAAACTAAAGTTTATTGATAACTCACAGGAGAGCAGTACTTCTTATATTCCTTATATTAAATCATTTCAGTTTCAAGGAGATATTGCAGGGTCAATAGTTTTTTTCCTTCCCGAATCAGAAATCCTTAAACAACTAAAAGAGATATCTTATTCTGAGAATGGTTGTGTCGGGATCATCGGAAACAATGGTAATATCATTTCCACAACCAATAAAACTTTTCCAAAACAGATACTGGAAAGTCAAACTGAATTTGAAAATGTCAGTATGTTAGAGAAAGATTCTTTCTATTTAACCACCCATAAATTAGTGAACTTTCCGGGGAAACTCATTATTTCACAAACCAAAAAAGATATTAATTCTCAGGCATTATACATTTCCAGAATTACTATTTTTATTATAATATTTGTAACATTAATAGGAACGCTAGTTGCTATAGTGGCATCTTTTTTTACTTCTAAACCACTGTTTGACATATTAAAAGGTATAAAAAAGCAACAATTAGATATAGAATCAGGTGAAAAATCATCCTCTGATATCGGGAGCTTTTTCAGAGACATTACCGGTCAAAACCGGAAACTTAAAAATGAGCTGAAGTTACAAAAACCCTATATCGAACAACTGTTTTATAAATCTCTCTTATCAGGGGAATTAACTGAAGTTGAAATACTTAATAACTCAAAACTTCTTGATCTCGATTTTGAAGCTGGTTATTTTGCAATAGCCTGCGTAGACATATGTCTGAATGATAGCCGAGATGGAATTTTCACTCAAATAGCAATCAGAGAGTTTCTTCAAAATTATTATACCGATACCATAAATTACCATCAGATCTCTCCAACAAGATTTGCATTAATTGGTAAACTTACCGGGTTTGATAAAAATGAAGCTATGAAGAAAGCGGAAGATTTGTTTCGGTCAGTCAAAGACAAACTAGAGAATGAACTTCATGAAAGACTAAAATTCGGGATTGGTTTAGTCCGTGAAAATCTATCAGATCTCTACAAATCTCTGACAGAAGCTAAAATTATACTGAAATCAATTCCTGGGAATCTTGAAGATTTTGCTGTTTTTAATGTTAATTCAAAGGGTAATAAAATCCACTTCTTTTATACTGTTGAAATGGAAAACCGCCTTGTTAGCTATGTAAAACTTGGGAAAACAGAGGAATTGAATCACTTTTTAAAGGAATCGCAGTTAAAAAATATGAATCCGGATTTGCAGTCGCCGGAAGTACAACGTCTATTTTTATACAACTTGATCGCAACACTGCTTAAAACTTATTCTGAAACCGGTCTGGATAACATTAGGATGGAGCAGAGAATTAAAAGTCTTTCATCTTATCATATTAATGATCTTAAAGAGTGTTTTGGGGCTATAAGTGAACTCTTTCAGGATCTGTCTGGGATGGTTCATTCTGCTGAAAATACCCAGGATAGTATACTTAAAACAAAAATCCACGGTTTTCTTCGTAAAAACTTCAGAGATAATAACCTCAACTTATTAATGGTTGCAGAAGAATTTCAACTATCCTCATTCTATTTCTCCAGAATATTCACCCGACTGTTTGATGAGTCTTTCAGGAATTATATTGAGGATATGAGACTGGAGTATGTAAAAGATAAACTTTCAAATACTAATGAACCTCTTAAAATGATTGCCTATGATGCTGGGTATAGTTCACTAAATACTTTCAGTAAGGTTTTTAAAAGAAAACATAATCACAGCGCCACAGAATTTAGAAAAATGGTTTTAGCGGCTAATTAGCTACTAAATTATGCCCATAATTTTACTGACGTTTCATGAGGAATGTATACAAATCAAAGCAACACATCTTTAGTAAATAGGTCCCTGAAATTCCTCACCTTAATATTTTGTGTATCAATTTCCAGGTCTCAGTCATATTTTAGGATTTTCATCTGTGATTACCTGTATCCAGGATAGAAGGTTGGGAACATTCTGAATTTCATCAAGGATTACCGGTGGGCTATGCAAAATCAGAAAACTCTTTGGATCATTTATTGTTAATGTTTGGAGTTCTGGATTTTCAAGATTTGCATAGTTGTAATTTGGAAAGCACTTTTTTACCAGGGTTGTTTTCCCTGACTGCCTGGGACCGATAATGGTAATAATTGGATATTCTTTAGCCGTTGTCTCAAGTTCCGCTTGAATTATTCTTTTATCCAGATTGAAATTACTACTTTAGAATATTTAGTGTGCTTTTTTTTGAAATGAATCTAAGCAGGATATTGATTCGGGGATAAAAATATGTTCGTTATTAAAGCATGTCCAATCAGAGCTTGTTTTGATGGTAAGCATCATGCCAGTCACAGAGCTATCTACTAATACATTACTGACACCTATAGTTGACATCCAATAAAGACTGTTGTATTATTAAGTATAAAGTAAAGAGGAGTTCAACTAGTGCCAATTTCTAGCAAAGAGATGATAAAAGGTATAAAAAGGCGGGTTGGATAATTGTTAAAGGTCAAGGCAAAGGAAGTCATACTAAACTTAGGAAAGGGAATAATACACAGATTATCCCTAAGAGTAAAAGTTTAAGTACAGGCATAGAGAAAGCTTTGCTAAAGGAGATAGAATAATGAAATACCATTTTGTTATACATGAAGAAGATGATGGTTATTTTACTGAGTGTGTAGAGCTAAAAGGGTGTATTACACAAGGTGATACAATAGAAGATTTGGAACTCATGGCAGAAGATGCACTGAACGTTTATTTAGAAGAACCTATCGACTCGAAGTTCCCTTCTCATCCTCTACCAGATGAAAGCTTAAACAATAATCATAACAACTACCTTATGGTTGAGGTTCGATCTGATGTTGCTTTTATCACACTACTAAGACACTACAGACATCAACACAAATTAACTCAACACCAGATGAGAGAAGCATTAGGAATGAAGAGTAGAAATACCTATGTTAAGTTGGAAAGGCAGGGGAATCCTACCATCAAAACACTAGGGAAGATCGTTAAAGCTTTTCCTGATTTCCCAGTAAATGCAATCTTTGCAACTTAACATAAGTATTGACACCACTGCATACAGATAATTATTTTTTACATGGGAATCAGATTGAATTTTATATATCATAATTATATTTTAAAAGCCCCAACACGATACCTGTGGGGTGTTTGTCCTTCTCTCTTGTGAAACAGGCGGACAAAATAGGAGGGATCTTCAAAACCTATTTGAAGACTTATCTGAGAGATCGGTTCTGATGTGGTTCTTAGTAAATAACGTGCCCGTTCAATACGTGCCTGGAGAATCCATTCATAGGGAGAAACACCAACGGACTTTAAAAATAGCCGACGTAGTGTGGACAAACTTACAGCTCCCAAGTCACATAATTGGTCAAGAGATATCTCTCTGTCCAGATTTTCTCTTATAAATCCGGTTATTCTTTCAAACCTACTGGATTCTGTACTGTTTAAATTTACAGCCAAGTTCTCGACTACAAATCGAATCTCTTCAAACAGAAGGTGGGCAAGTGAACTGGCAGTTATCCGTCTAAATCTTTGTCTGTGATACAATTCTACTGTATGGGCTACCAGCCGTTCCAATGCTTTTGTGTTTTTATTGAACCGACCGCCTGTAACCTTGTCTAAATGGGGAATTTCCAAATCTCTAATTGAATCCCCTTTCCACCAGACCTGCTGGTTATTGTGGGCTACATCGGTTTTAAAAGGTAGGGAAGGGGAGTAATAGGGGATTAAATGGATACCACCTAGATTAAATGGGATGGCCTTATCCGCCTTATAGGTAATTGTATGTCTCCAGGGTAGGATGAGGTAGCTTCCTTTTGAAAATTTGTATCGATTCCCATTTACTGTTATTTCTCCAGCACCGGATTCACACCAGAGAAACATTCTACTGTATACTTCACTATTCGTAATGATCATAGATGGTTCAAATTGGTAATAGTTAGAATAAATTATAACTGAGTTTATTAATGGATCGATGGGTATCTCCTTTTTGCAAATGTTGAATATATAATCCTGTATTATGGATTATATGTCCACTATTCTGAACTAATTATCGTGGTATTCTACTAATAGAGGTATATTATGAATTCAAGAGAACGTGTAAAAAACACCCTTTATCGGGAAAAAACAGACCGTGTACCGGTTAATTATTTTGGTAATTTAGATATAGATAAACAGCTCAAAAGACATTTTGCTTTGAATCAAACTGACGACGAAGGTCTTAGGCAGGCTCTCGGTGTCGATGTTAGATCCATCGGCGCGCCTTATACAGGACCACGTCTTCATCAGGAAGTAGCTGAAAGAAAGGTTGATCCGTTATGGGGCTGGAATACAAGATGGGTGGAGCACTCAAATGGTCAAGGTTATTGGGACTTTTGCGATTTCCCCTTAAAAGAAGCGGATGAAGAGACTGTGGCGAATTATCCAATGCCTTCTCCCGATGATTATGATTATGATGTTCTAGGTGACGTTTGTGAAAGTTATAAAGATTATGGTATGCATGTCGGTAATGCCGGGCTCTCCTGCGTTATGAATACAGCGGGGTTTTTCCGAGGTATGGACCAGATGTTCATGGATCTTGCCCTTGATGAACCTGCGGGATTATTACTTATTGACCGTTTTCTAAAAATTCAGCTGGAAGTGACAGAACGGGAGCTGGAGAAAGTAGGTAAGCATATGGAGTTTTTCTGGATAGGTGAAGACCTGGGAACTCAAATAGCACCGATGATCAGCATGGAGATGTTCCAAAAACATATCCTACCCCGGCAAAAACCCTTTATCGAACTGGCAAAATCCTACAATCTACCTGTAATGATCCATACTTGTGGCTCCAGCAGTTGGTCCTATGAAGAGTATATAAAAGCGGGAGTTACGGCCTTTGATACCTTACAACCCGAGTGTCATAATATGAGCCCAGAGTATCTTATGAAGGAATTTGGAACACGGGCTTCTTTTCACGGTGGAATAAGCACTACCAATCAGTTGTCATTTGGCTCTGTGAAAGATGTAGAGGACCATGTGAAACACACCCTTGAAGTTATGAAGCCGGGGAACGGATATTTTCTCTCTCCTGCCCATAGTATTCAGGACAATTCCCCTCTGGAGAATATACTGGCTATGTATGAAACGGGACGTAAATACGGCGGATACTAATAAAAAACTGGGTTACCGGCTTCTTTTTCGGTAAGTTCCAGGAGTTTCACCTTTTATCTTTTTAAACTGCCTGGAAAAATAATTACTGTCACTAAATCCAATATCATAGGCTATCATTGTTATGGAATCATTACTCTCTATAAGTTTTTTACACGACTTGTCTATTCTTTTTTTTAAATGAAAATTTAGAGGGGAGGACCCTGTAATTTTTTTAAATGCACGGAGAAGGCTGCTCTCTGACATATGGGAAATATTAAGAAGTTCATTAACAGTTATATTCCTATCCAGATTGTGTTCTATAAAACTTATAGTCTCCCCCAGTTGGTAGAGACTCGAACTATCGTTACGTGATTTATCAGAATAACACCTGGACAAATAAGCGATTAACTGCATAAAAAGAGAGACAGTTAAATAGTGATATCCATCTTGCCTGTTTTTTAATTCATCTTCCATTTTTTTTACTAAATTAATAACAAAATCTATCTCTTTATAATCCAGTTTCAGACGACTGGAGAATTTAGAATCCTCTCGTAAAAGTGGTTCAATAGTAAAAAGTGTATGGAAACCTGGGGATCGACCTATATCAAAATTTGGTAATTTCAGGGCCTGCATATCAAATAAAATATTTATTAAAACAAGATTGTCCAGGTCTTTATATCCGTGGGCTAAGTCCCCATTTATAACAAAAAGGTCCCCAGCCTGCACTTTAAAATCATTTTTATGGGTGAAGTGAGTACCTTGACCTTTTAGTACTATAACTAACTCAGAAAAATCATGGGTATGGATAGGATATTCCGGCTGTGGATCACGATGTAAGATTTTTAAAGGGATCTCACCACTAGTAAAAAAGTTTTCCCCAAGTAAATGGTGCTCTTCTCTCATGACGGAATTATGCTATTAATTGACGGTATAATCAAGGTGAGAAATAGATTCCGGATTGATAATGAATATATATTAAAGAGAATCAGGAGTTATATTATGACTAATATGTACGATTACGCGAAAGGACAATACGAAGAGATAGGTGTTGATGTTAAATCAGCTATAGAAAAACTAAAAAAGATATCTTTATCAATTCACTGTTGGCAGGGTGATGATGTTGGTGGCTTTGAAACTGCGGATTCAGAACTATCAGGTGGTGGTATTCAGGTAACAGGTAACTATCCTGGTAAAGCAAGAAATGTGGAAGAATTAAGAAAGGATCTTGAAAAAGTATATAGCCTTATTCCTGGGGAACATAGACTGAACTTACATGCTATTTATGGTGATTTTAAAGGTGAAAAAGTAGATAGAGACCAGATAGAACCAAAACACTTTAAAACATGGGTAGAATGGGCTAAAAAAAACAGTGTAAAACTTGATTTTAATGCTTCATGCTTTTCTCATCCTATGGCTGATTCAGGTTTTACTCTAAGTAGTAAAGATAAAAAAGTTAGAGACTTCTGGATAGACCACGTTAAAAGAGCCAGAGAGATTACAGCATATTTTGGTAGAGAACAGGGGTCACCTTCAGTTCATAATCTATGGATTCCAGATGGTGCAAAAGACAGTGTTGTAAGTCGAATGGACCACAGAACAATACTAAAAGAGTCTCTTGATGAGGTTTTTGCACTTGAATTAGATGATAAAGAGATAAAAGACGCTGTAGAGTGTAAACTTTTTGGAATTGGTAGTGAATCTTTTGTTGTTGGTTCCCATGAGTTTTATATGGGTTATGCATTAACTAGAAATAAAATGTTATGCCTGGATCTTGGACATTTTCATCCAACAGAATCTATTGCAGATAAAATATCATCTCTATACCAGTATCTTGATGAAATGTTATTACATGTCTCTAGACCAGTACGATGGGACTCAGACCATGTTGTTACTTTAAACGATGATATTTACGCTTTAATGCAGGAACTTGTACGTTCTGGAAAAGTTGATAATACCTATATTGGTCTAGACTTTTTTGATGGTACTTTAAATCGAATAGGAGCATGGGCTGTAGGATCTAGAGCTTCACTTAAAGGTCTGCTATTTGCACTTTTAGAACCTTATAAACAACTTAAATCCTATGAAGAAAATGGTAACAATTTTGGTAGATTAGCTCTTTTAGAAGAAGTTAAAACAAAACCTTTTGGAATAATATGGGATCAATATTGTAAAGAGATGGGTGTAGCTACAGATCGTGAGCTAATAGAAAATGTTCAAACATATGAAGAGACAGTATTGGCTGGGAGAAAATAGATGAGTATGGAAACCCTGATAGCCGTATCCAATAGATATGGTGTCGATACTGAATATGTTATTGCAGGTGGTGGTAATACATCCTGGAAAACTGAAGAGTTTATGTATGTAAAAGGTTCTGGAACTGAACTTGCTACAATTACAGAGGATGGCTTTGTAAAAGTTGATCTTAAAAAACTTGATAACATATGGTCTAAATCCTATTCACAAGATAGTGATGTAAGGGAAGAAGAAGTTCTAGTTGATCTAATGGAATCACGTTTCCCGGGTCAGAAAGAGAAAAGACCTAGTGTAGAAACACTTTTGCACGCTCTGTTGCCATATAAATATGTTGTGCATACACATCCCGCATTAATAAATGCTTTAACATGCAGTATTGAGGGAGAACAGGCTGTAGCTAAAATGTTTGGCGATAAGGCTATCTGGATTCCTGTTACTAATCCTGGTTATATTCTGTCTAAAGAAGTTAAAGATAAAATTGATGGACATGTAAAAAGTGGTAAAGAGTACCCTGAAATGATATTCCTTCAGAATCATGGTGTATTTGTTTATGGCCATAATATTGAAGAAATTGATAAAGTATATGACAGTATTATTAAATCAATAAAAGACCATGTAACTAAGTTTCCTGATGTTAATCAGATACATATAAACAGGGCAGACGCAGATAGAGTAGCCCAGATCATTAAAGAGACAATAGAAGGTGTTGAAGTTACAGCATTTGCAAACAGTGATATATTATCTTTAATAAAAACAGAAGAAACATTTGCTCCATTAAAGTTATCTCTAACTCCTGATCACATAGTCTATTATGGATTCAAACCTGTTTATTCATCTAGTCTTGATAATTTAAAAGAAAATCTGATTCATTTTGTAAAAGAAAATGGTAGCAATCCTAGATTAGTTGTAATTTCTGGCATTGGGGCGTTTGCTTTTAACAGTACAATGTCTCTTGCAAATAAAGCAAAGCAGTTATTTATAGATGATGTAAAAATTGTTGTCTATTGTGAAAGTTTTGGTGGTGTTCAATTTATGCCAAAAGATAAAATTGATTTTATACGAAACTGGGAAGTAGAAAAATATAGATTTTCTCAATCTAAATAGGAAGGTATGTATGATGAAAGTCATATGTGCTCCTTAATTACATTATAGCTGATGTTGTTATATAAAAAATAGCGCAGCTTAGTTTCACTATAGGAGTAATAATGGAATATGTTATAGCAGTACTGGATATTGGGAAGACAAATAAAAAAATAGTAATTTATGATGATAAATTAAGACAGATTGATTCTATTTATAGTTCAATCCCTACAGTTAATCATGGAGAACTTGATGTTGAAAATGTAAAAGAGATTGAGAGATGGTTTTATGAAAACCTGAAGGTATTTAGTAAAAAATACAACATTAAATCGATCTCTATTTCAACCCATGGAGCAACATGTGTTTGTATTGATAACAAAGGTGATCTTGCAGTTCCTGTTGTAGCATATACCAATGAAGTAACTGAAAAATTTCACAACGAATTTAATAATCTGGTTGGCACTGCTGATACACTTCAGGAAGAGACAGGAACAGCCCAGGTTAAACCGTTAATTAACCTAGCAAAACTGATCTATTTTATTCAGAAAAGATATCCTGAGGATTATAAAAAAACAGAAAATATTCTTATGTATCCTAGTTATTTTGGGTACAAACTTACTGGAAAAATTGCTGCTGATTATACGTATACTGGGTGCCACACATATTTATGGAATTTTAAAGATTGGACATGGTCAAATGTAGTTAATAAACTAAATATTCAATCTAAATTACCAACAGAAGTTAAAAATCCAGGCGAGGTCCTTGGGACTATAACAAAAGAGATGGCGTTATTAACTGGACTCAGCCAAGATACTGTTGTTACTGTAGGGATTCATGATTCTAACTCATCGTTAATACCATATCTTTTAAAGGGTGATGATAATTTTATACTGAATTCCACTGGAACATGGTGTGTTGTAATGCACCCAACAAAAGAGTACTCATTTTCTAAGGATGAAATAGGGAAAACTGTATTTTATAACATATCAGCAGAGCAGGATCTTGTTAAAACCGCTATTTTTATGGGTGGTCTAGAGTTTGAAACTTATATGACTCTAATAAAAAAGATTAACAATAAAGAGGATTACCCCAATTTTGATATGGGTTTAATACAATCCATAATTAATAAAAATTCTGAATATATTATTCCTGGAATAATGAAAGGGGCAGGGCAGTTTCCTGAGACTTCTCCAGTGGTAATTGAGGATAAGAGGATTTATTCCACTAATGAAATAACTACTAATAATAATCCCGGTTTTTTTGAGAACTACGAATATGCCTATACTGTGTTAAATCTCTCATTGGCTATCCAGACCAAAGTATCTATAGATAGAGTTAAAGCACCAAAAGGTTCTCCTATTTATATTGAAGGTGGCTTTAGAAATAACGATGTTTATATAAAACTAATAGCATCAATGTACCCGGATAATCCTGTGTATATTACTAACATTAGTGAAGCAACTTCCTTTGGAGCAGCACTGCTTGGTAAATCAGCTCTGAAAGGTATTCCTCTTAATGATTTAAAAGAATTCGTAGATATTGAAATGACAAAAGTTGAGTCTGTTAAACTTGATAACATATTCAAATATATGGATAGTTTTCTAAGTAGAATATAATGATTACTGTTATTATTTTAGCACTTCAAATATTAAAGAAATCGAAGTGTTATTTTATTTTCTTTACAATTTAATGAGAAAAACATTGCGCTATTTAATATTGGAGCTTATAGTTATAAGTAGGTTAGTTAGTAAGTTTGTTAGTTTGTAAGTTAGTTTGTAAGTTAGTTTGTAAGTTAGTTTGTAAGTTAGTTTGTAAGTTAGTTATAGCGCTAGTTAGTTTTTAAGTTAGTTAGTTTTTTAAGTTAGTTAGTTTTTTAAGTTAGTTAGTTTTTTAAGTTAGTTAGTTAGTTTTTTAAGTTAGTTAGTTTTTAAGTTAGTTTTAAAAATAGTTAGTAATTAAGTTAGTTAGTTAGTAATAAAGTTAGTTAGTAAGTTAGAAGTAAATTCTGATTATGAGGGGGCTGTATTATTGAATAATGAGGGTGAACCACCTAATTGAAAAAAAAAGTTAGTTACATAATAATATAAAGATAATCTCCTACGTGGGATTATAGTGAGATATAAACACTCACAGTAGTAAGCACAGATAGTCTTTTAAAGGCTCTGTGCTTTTTTTTTACTAAAAAATTATATTAATCAGTAGATTCTTCTGATCTATCAATAAATACACTTGCGGGTTTATTCCAAGGTCTTGCTAATATTTCCAGATAAAATGAATCCAGATCCTCTTTTTGAGCGGCATCAATATTTTTAGTTATATCATTCCTATCTATTGTTTTAGCTTCATCTTCTGTTTTACCAAATCTACAATCAAATATCCAAGAATCAAAATCTTCTGGCAATGCTTTGCTAGTCTCTCTTTTTATGTACTTTTTTACGTCACGTTTGGCTTCTTCAAATAATCTGTCTTTCTTTTTCTTAGGGTGTGTAAGTATAAATATTTTCTTCATAACTGGATCTTACATCAATAGGAACGTATAAACAATGTATGAATCATTTAATAACAAACATCTCTTCGATAACTTCATTAACATATGATAGATCTGGTATGATCCAATCAGCTTGTTGTAATAAATCCCTAGGAAAACTGGTTGTTAAAGCAAGGCATTTAGCACCGGCTGCTTTTGCTGCTTCAATACCATTTATTGCATCTTCTACAACCAGACAGTTTTTAGGGTCTACATCTATTAAAGAAGCTGCTAATTTATAGATATCAGGGTATGGTTTTTTTCTTTCCACCTGAAGACCATTAACAACAGCATCAAAAGTTTGTGCTGGTAGTCCAATCTCCTCTAAGTTAGCATTCATCTTTACATAATCTGCACTTGTTGCAACTGCAATCTTAATATCTCTTTTTCTACACTCTTTAATAAACTCTTCTACACCAGGAAGACAGTTAAGTTTACCCTTTATCATCTCAAGGTAGATATCGTATGTTCTTTTTTTGCCCTTAGTTAAATCAAAATCCAGGTCGTATTTATTTGCTACCCCACCAAGGTAAGAATTCTCTCCAGCACCTACAAAAGGCAGGAAATCCTCTTCTTTAACAGTTAATCCAAGTTCTTTAAACATGCTTATTGCAGCTTGGCAGATAAACTTTTCCGAATCTACTAATACTCCATCCATATCAAACAGTACTGCTTTTACTAAATTACTCATTTATACCTCTAACCCAGAAGATCTTCTAAAGTTCAACGACTTTAAGATCTTTCTCACCAATATTTTAAGTTTCTAACTTATTACCAATATTATCTGAAACTTCTTCATTATGTACAAGTGTAGATAGCTTTCTTTTAGTCCTGTGTTCTTTTGGACGGAAGTATTAAACTACACCACGGGATTATAAGCCTGGAAAAACATTCTCAAGGATGATTTTTCTTTTTGAAAGTGTTTCTAAGAGCTTAAGGTGCACTATAGGAATCTCAAGGAGAGAATAATCCTGGATTAGATACAATTCGGTTATTCCTGTTGCCACGACCTTGAATTGGAAGGGTTCTGAAGAAAAAAAGCTCTGTTCGCCGAAGTAGGTGCCAGATCCCAATTTTTCAGAAATATGACCCGAGGGGTGGACAAGTTGAATCTCTCCAGATTTGACCATATATAGGCTTTTGATGGTTTCCGGAATTACGATTTGACCGTCAGAGACTGTCAATGACTTAAGGACCTGTGCTACTTTATTCTGGATAGGATAGGATATCCCTTCACCGAAGAGGGAGGTTTTCTGAAGGAATTGCACATGATTGATAATTTTATTCATTTCTTTATACAAACCATTTATTTCTAGGAAGGTTTGATACTGGTAGGATGAAAAGCGCAGAGCCTTAACATGAGATAGCGCCCGAAAAGTTCCAACTGACGGTATTTTTCGTAGGATGGATATTTCACCTACAAAAGAACCATTTGACAGGCTGTTATGTATACCGGAATCCGATTGGATGTATTCAACGCTCCCCGCAAGAATCAGGTAGACCCATTGAACCTGTTCTCCTCCTTTTTGTATTATGGTTCCTGGATTAAAGGATACCATTTTAGAGTTCAGGAGGGTTTGGAGTTGGTTCGCTAGAACCGAAGGGAAGTAGTCTCTAAGGTAGGAAAAGGCCTGTTTACGCAGGTAGGTCTGATACGAGGGAATCAGGACATCCATGACCCCGAAGGCAGCCTGGGAGCCCACCTCTTTTTCGATGTCGGACAGAGCCACATCTTTATGAGCCAGAATAATTTTTCCAGATAGGTCATTCCGAAAATCCCCGGCCTGTCCGTGTATCATCCCACCACCGATATCCAGTTTTTTTAGATCCGCTGGATAATGGTAGTCTTCCAGGACTTTTTCATAGAACTTTTGTGAGATCCCTGGTTTCCCAGGTAAGGACACCATGGATTTTAAAAGGTCCTGGGATATAAGATCAGCCCAGTGAGCGTAGGATTTGTATCCATCTTCTCCCATTGTTCTGAAAATAAAAAGGTTGTTTTCTACGGGATGAGGGGAGAATAGTGGCTTTACTTCAAGGCCATTAAGGTTATTCCATTTATCGAGCTCAAGATCGTGGACATCAAAGTACTGGTAGAAGTCCTGTTCCTGGATGTTCATGAGGCAGGCCAGTTTTCGAGCTACCGACTCCCGAACCAGGGGAGTCGCATAGTATTTGATTTTATGATCCGAACGCATAAGGGATGGAAGACCGGCAAAATGGTCGTCATGGCAATGGGTATGAAACACACCCTTGATCTCGCTGATATCAATGCCTAGGGCTCTGATGGTCGATAGTATATTGGGGCCGGCATCAATAAGATAGATTTCACCTTGGTACATTAAGACGCTACCCATAGATGGTCGATTGACATCCCAGCCGTTACCTTCTCCTGAGTGTATCACCGCAAAATACTCACGTTCTATTTCGTGGTACCCCAGCTCGTAGGGGGATTCGTAATTTTCCCTGGGCTGTAAGTTTAAGTCAATTATGGTGGATAAACCTTTGTATTGGAATTCATAGCGGTTGTGATCGACCCTCCGGATATAAACTCCGTTCTTAATCTCTATTAACTCTTTATTTACTATAACTGAATCTAAGGCTTCTTCTGTGGCTCGGATATTACCATAGGCGAACTTCAACTTCATTTCTATAATCTCCTGGGCAAGTTCTTGCGAAACCCCAGCTTCCATGATTTCTTCCATGGATGTCATACCGTATGTTCCTCGGTAGATGTAGTTCATTTGGGATTTTACCTGATCCTCTCGGCCTATTAGGATTGGCCTTTCTCCGGTGTTCCCCGGATGGTTGGGTATGATCATGCCCTGGCGGTAAAACATCTGGAGGATGGGAAATTCCGAGAGGTTGGCGAATTTTCCATTTTGCATCATCATATCTGACAGCAGGATTGCGTTAGGCCCATTTTCGTACATGGTATCCCCTTTTTTAACGGTGGAGATAAGGCCTCGTTTCATCAGATGCTTCACAACGTCGGCGGGGCATCCGCAGAGGATATAAAGGTTCGCCTCGGGGATCTGAACCCAGTAGACCCCTGCAGAAACCCTAGTTGTATGGAGGTTTCTCATGGCGGTCTGCAGAGCTTTATTGGCACTGTCCAGATCATCAAGGAGTTTCAGACTCAGGTGTGTTTTTATCCTGGCTTTAACGATATTGAACTGGAAGGGTTTATGGATAAAGTCCACGGCTCCAAGTTCCAGACCCTTAACTTCATCTTCGGTGCCATTCATAGCTGAGATAAAGATGATAGGGATATGTTTGGTTTTATCATTGTTCTTAAGGTTTCGACAGATATCAAATCCGTTCATTTGTGGGATATCAATGTCCAGAAGAATCAGATCGGGTTGATCTTTTCCCATTGCGATATCAATGGCTTGCTTTCCGTTGCTGGCTGACTGAATATGGTATTCATCTTTTAACATGCCATCAAGGATTTTAATGAAGATAATTTGATCATCTACAATTAGGATAGTGGATTTCATTTCGTTTTTTTCTTCAATCATAATGGTCTCCGTTTAGGAGTCCAGGGGGTAGTTACCTGGATTATGCTCCTGGATGACTAATCACACCTACACTGGTTTTTGTCTTTTATTCCGTAATAGACATCTTCCAGATATCTTTAATTCTAAATGTTACAATCTTCCCAGTCAAGGCAGAAGGCAGAAGTCTGAGCCATTGACTGTACTCTACGACTGATTATAGCAGAATATTTAGTCAAATTTGTATATGAAAAGAGATTTCAGAAACAGCATAATTATAGAGCCTGTATATTAAATGTCTGTGAAATTGCACTTCTCAAATGTAACAAATATCTTCTCAGATGTAACATTTAAACTATAATATTAAAGTATTATACTCAATCCAACATTAATAATGTACATAAAAAACATATGCTATAATAGTCTTACTCCGTGTCAGCAAAAGTCGGATAAAAGATAGAACAATATTAATTGTGGAGCTAATACTTGGTAAATAAAATGTCTATTCAGTCTAAATTTTTATTGTCATACTCAGTTATATTGTTAATCCCAATAATGATATTTATACTTTTTACTACTACAGTAATTAATAGATATTATGAGTCTGAGATAATAAAAAGAAATCAGCATAATTTAAATAATATACACACCATTTTGGAATCAGAAATTATTAATATTAATAGTATTACCGAACAGATCATACAGGATAATATGTTTAAAAGTTATAAGTTTAAGGATAACAGTGCTAATTTTATTAATATAGAAATTACAATGAGGAAATATACATCAAATAATAGTTTTATAGATACTGCATACTTCTCATCTAATAGTACTGGTTATATCTATGGTGTAGATACATTTACAATAGACAGATATTGTAATGATGTTATAAAAAACGAATTTTTTAAAAATATTGATTATATTAATCTGTTTACATCTACATGTAGTGCTAAGTGGATACCAATGTCAGATCTAACAATTTATGGTGAAAAAAGGAGATTTACAACTTGTGTTATTCCTATTGAAAAGTCATTTACTGGAAATAAAGCAACAAGATCTACAGTTATATTTCATATTAATTATAATGCTATCTCTGAAATCGTTAAACCTTTATTATTAGATTCGGAGTTTAAAATTATTATAAATATAGGTGATAGTATTATCTATTATAACGATCCCACATTTTTATCCAATAATTCAAATTTTAATGATTACATCTCTTTAAATAGTCTAAAACAGAGTAGAGGAGAGGAGTTTTCAATTAAACTTTATCTATCTAATGATTATATAAATAAAATTACATACCCTTTAAAAATTATATCTTTAGGTTCACTTGTTGTCTCACTTTTATTAGGAGTGATTGGGATATTGTTTGCTATGAAGTTTAATTATCTCCCAATTAAACGATTGTCAACGTTTGCTAGCAACCTTTTTCAATATAATGGTAAAGACAGTGGAGAACTAGATACCACTAGATTTATATTAGAACGTTTAGTAGAACAGAATAAAAATATAACTAATATAAATAAACAATATATCTGTGAAAGAACAGTTTTAAAACTAATATCAAATACAACTAGTAATAGAGAGCAAGTAGCAGAAGAGTGTAATCTAAGTGGTATAAATACAAATAGTAACTATTATATTAGTATCTGTTTAGATATTTACAATAAAGAGATTAAAGAATCAATTGGATTAAAATTACAAAAGATTGAGGATTTATATTATGCAGAGTTATATGAAAGTAATAATATTATCTTAGTTGTAGGTAGTAAGTTTGACGATTTTATATATGTTGAAAACCTTCTAAAATCTATTGGTTTAGATAAAATAGAAAAATCCACTATAACTGTAGGAGTAGGTGACTTTGTTGAGAATATAGAGAAAATAAATAGATCTTACTGTCAAGCTCTTATATCACTTCAGAATAGTAGAACAAAAAACAAAACCATATCTTTTTATAATAAACTAAAAGTAAAAAGATATAAAAAGTCACTATATGATCGTACAAATATTGAAAACCTCTCCCGGGCAATTAGTGAAATGGATGCAAAAAGTATAAGAAGGAAAAGTCATATTTTTAAGGATGTTTTAAGATCCCACCCTAGTGATGAATATATATGGATCTACATCATCCACGATATAGTTAATACTTCAATTCAGGCTTTAACAGAATTGGACATCAATTGCGATAATCTTTTTAATAAATATTCTTATCTAATTCACAATTCTAATTTTGATTCTATTCTAAATGTTGAGAATATTATTGATAAAATAGTAAGTGACATTTTATCTATTATTGAAAAAGAGAAGAAAGTTAATAATAATAGTAAAAAATCATCTTTAAATAGAGATGAAATTGTTAACTATATAAATAGAAACTATAAAACAAATAACTTTAGTGTTAAATTAATTGCAAATGAATTTAATACATCTCTATCTAACGTAAGTCACTTCTTTAAGACTCATTTTGATAAAAACATTTCAACCTACATAAATGAAATAAGGATTAATGAGGCAAAAAATCTGTTATTAAACTCTGGTATGACTATTTCTGATATAGTTTCTGAGATTGGTGGATATCATCCATCTAGTTTTATTAGAAGTTTTAAAAAAAGTGAAGGTTTAACCCCTGGTGAATATAGAGCAAATAATAGACCTTAATTGAAAATAGTTAATTATTATTCAAAAAATGTATATATATACCTAATATCAACTCTAATATGTACACTCACCTTTAATAGTTCAATATAAGTTTATTTACGAACGGTATATAGATGGTAGGATTATTTAGTCGTTCGAAAAAATTGAATATTAAAGGTATTATTAAAATGAAAAATAAATATTTTACAGCTTCATTAAAAAGAAGGTTTAAATTAAGTATTCCACTATACATACTACTACTACCAGCAATAATTTATACGATTTTATTATCTTATATACCTATGTATGGAATAACATTAGCATTTAAAAAGTTTTCTATGCTTAAAGGTATAATGGGCAGTGACTGGGTTGGATTAAAACACTTTGCCAGATTTATTGGTTCTCCTCAATTTGGTAGTATTATGAAAAATACTATCAATATAAATATCCTATCTTTAATTACTTTTCCAATACCGATAGTACTTGCCTTAGTATTAAATTACTCTCCAAGTAGAAGATTTAAAAAAGTTGTTCAGATGATAACCTATATGCCCCATTTTATCTCTGTTGTTGTTTTATGTAGTATGGTTACCCTGTTTTTATCTGTAAATACCGGTGTTATTAATAACGTTATAGGTCACTTTGGTGGTGATAAAATAAACTTTATGTTAATACCTGGGTTATTTAAACATATTTTTGTAGGATCAGGTATTTGGCAATCTGCTGGGTGGAGTTCAATAATCTATATTGCATCACTATCATCAGTTCCTCCTGATCTACATGAAGCAGCCATAATAGACGGTGCCAATAAGCTCCAAAGAATCATACATATCGATCTTCCTAGTATAGCGCCGACAATAATCATCATGTTTGTATTACGAATTGGAAAGTTAATGGATTTAGGATTTCAAAAGGTATATCTACTGCAAAATGGAGCAAACTTAGGAGCTTCAGAAGTAATATCAACCTATGTCTACAAGGTTGGACTCATTCAAAGTAATTTTAGTTATTCAACAGCAATAGAACTATTTAATACAGTAATTAATATTATTTTACTAATTACTGCTAATAGTGTCGCAAAAAAACTAACAAAAACGAGTCTATTTTAATATAGAACAGGAGATATAAGTATGAACATGACATTAACTAAGAGGTTAAAAATAGATAGTGATAAAGTATTTGATAAAGTAATTATAGTAATATTGAGTGTAGTATTTGTTGTTACTCTTTATCCTCTTTACTTTGTCGTTATTGCTTCAATAAGCGATGCGCATTTTGTAAATAGAGGAGAAGTTTTTTTCCTTCCTAAACAGATTCATCTAGGTGCATACAAAATGGTATTAACAGATCCTAGAATACTGATGGGGTATAAAAATACAATAATTTATACAGTATTTGGTTCTTCTTTAGCAGTAATAATGACAGTATTTGCAGCATTCTCATTATCTAGAAGAGATATGGTAGGGTATAAGTTTATCATTTGGTTTTTCCTCCTAACCATGTATTTTAGAGGAGGGTTAATCCCTACGTATATTCAGGTACAGAAGCTTGGGTTAATCAATACAAGAGCAGCAGTTGTAATAGTTGGAAGTCTTGGGATATGGAATCTCATCATTGCCAAAACATTCTTTTCAAACAGTATTCCTGAAGAGTTATGGGAAGCGGCTAATATCGATGGTTGTAATATGTTTCAGTTCTTCTTTCGTATTGTGTTACCTAACTCTAAAGCGATAATTGCGATCATGTTTTTATATTACGCTGTAGGTCAATGGAATGACTATTTTAAGTCTCTAATCTATCTAAATCAAATGAATAAATATCCTCTACAACTTATTTTAAGGGATATATTATTGGCAAACCAATCAGTAATGATCGATGCAGATCCTGAAGCGATTGAAGAGATGACAAAACAGGCAGAAACAATGAAGTATGCAATGATAATTGTTGCATCACTACCAATAATAATGATTTATCCACTTGTTCAAAAACATTTTGTTAAAGGTGTCATGATTGGATCAATTAAAGGTTAATTGATTTATCAATATATAAAAAGGAGAAATTAAATGAAGAAAATTGTAGTTTTAGGTTTACTGTTGGTTCTGTTTATTAGTGTATCATTTGCTGGTGGTCAGAATGAAGAAAAAAGTGAAACATCTGAAGGTGTAGTGTTTAATGAAACAGGATTACCTATATTTAGCGAACCAGTTGAATATACAATTATGGTACCACACCCAGAGTTAGCAAAAAAGTATTTTGAAGAGAAAGAGACATACAAACGAATCTCGGAAGAGACAAATGTAATCATTAACTGGGAAGAGGTTCCTGCATCCGGTTGGACTGAGAAAGTTAACTTAGCTGTTAATTCCGGAGAACTCCCAGATGCCCTATTTGTCGGTGGTTTAGAAGATATGTTATTTATAGAAGCAATTGAAGCTGGATTAGTAGAACCTATGGATGAGCACTTAAAATATGCACCAAATTTACAGAAGGCATATAAAAAATATCCAAATGCAAAAGTATCAACTTCCTATATGGGTGATGGAAAAGTCTACTCATACGCATCTATCGGTGTTAAGGATTTTGCAGCTTTACGTGCGCCATTATTTATTAACAAAGTATGGTTAGATAATTTAAATTTAGAAGTTCCAAAAACAACAGAAGATTTTTATAAAGTTTTAAAATCTTTTAAAGAGAACGATCCTAATGGTAACGGGGATAACTCAGATGAACTTCCAGTAACATTCACTAAGTACTGGTTGGGATATGATTTTATGGAGCTGTTTGGTGCATGGGGTATTTCAGGTGCAAGAAATAAAGCTGAAACTACTATCCGGGATGGTAAACTATACTTTCACCCTGCTGAAGATAGATATAGAACAGCTTTAACATATTTCCATACTCTATTTGATGAAGGAATTATGGATCAGGAGTCTTTAACCCAAAACGGTGCAGCACTTAATGCAAAAATTGAGCAGGATCTGCCTATAGTTGGAGCTTATTTAGGTTGGTCAAGACCGACACTTAATGGTGATCAATATATCGCTTTAGATCCACTAGTAGGTCCGTTTGGGGATCAGTTTGCAATCTACAACCCTAATGAGCTGGATATTAAAGACGGTTTGATTATCTTTTCAAAAACAGAATATCCTGAAGGTCTTGTTAGATGGTGTGACTATTTAAATGAAGGATTAAATGCTTTAGAGACTGCTGCAGGCCCACTTAAGGATGGAGTAATAGTATTACATGAAGAAGATAAAACATATAGCATTAATCATGATCGACTGGCAGAGTTAGGTGTAGGTTATGAGGAGTATAAACAGACAGAAGGGACTCAAAATGGAACTCAATTCATAATGAAAGAAATTATTGGATACTCAGAAAGACAAGATGAAACATCTGGTACTTTTATGAAACAACAATGGTCTGAGCAGGCAAGACCATATTTCTATCCTGATTTCTGGCCATCAAAATTACCTAAAAATGTTTTAACAGATGAAGATGAAGAGATGAACTATTTATGGACTGACCTTAAACAGTATCTAGAAATATTCTTAGCAAACTCAGTTATTGACGGAATCAATGATGACCAGTGGAAAGACCACCTTAAAAAAGTTGAAAAACTGAATTACAAAGATATCGTAGCTTATTACCAAAAGATGTACGACAACCTTTAATACTATCAAATTTTAAAAAAGTGGAGGGAGACCTCCACTTTTTTGTTTATGAGGATAACAATGACTAACTATAATAAAGACTGGTATTTTTCTTTATCAGATAGAGATGAAAACAAAAATGTACAATTTGATCACTCATCTTGGGAGCGTATACAAATCCCCCATGATTGGAGTAGAGATTTCCCCTATGATAAAAATGAAACCTCAGGTAAACGAGGAGGTTTTGTTAGAACAGGTATAGGATGGTATAGAAAAGAGTTATATATAACCAAAGAAAAACTAAATAAACGTTTTAATATTCACTTTGATGGTGTTTATATGAATAGTGATGTTTATATTAATGGACATCATTTGGGACATCGACCATATGGATATATTAGCTTTTGTTATGATCTTGAAGAATATTTAGTTGAAGGATTAAATATTATATCAGTTAGAGTTGATAATAGTAAACAAGAGTCAAGTAGATGGTATAATGGCTGTGGTATATACAGAAATGTTTGGTTAAAAGAGAGTCATAAAATATCCTTTAATACTTGGGGTAGAAATATTACTACTAAAGTACTTGATAACAACAGAGCTGAAATCAGTATAAGTAGTGAGATTACTAACAGATACAAAAATGATTGTTCTATGGATATCATTTATAATATTTACGATCAGGAAGCTAATTCAATATATAATAAGACCATATCAGAGAACATAACCGATAAGCTAACAAGTAGTATTACATTTACCCTAGATGGTTGTAAATTATGGTCTACAGATTCACCATATCTATATAGTTGTGAAATAAAAGTAGTAAAAGATGGTGTTGTACAGGATAGAGAAAAGAGTAAATTCGGAATAAGAAAAATAGAGTTTAAACCTAACCAAGGTTTTTATTTAAACAATATAAATATGAAGTTGAAAGGGGTCTGCCTACACCATGATTCAGGAGTTGTAGGAGCAGCAGTCACTAAAAAAATATTAAAAAAGAGAGTTCTGTTATTAAAGGATATGGGATGTAACGCTATACGAACAGCCCATAACCCATTTTCGTCAGATTTTTATGATGTTTGCGATGAACTAGGAATTATGGTTATGGATGAGATCTTTGATGGTTGGGAAACGAAAAAAGCTTCCTATGACTATGGCCTATATTTTGAAGAGTGGCATAAAAGAGATTTAACCGACTTTATACGTAGGGATAGAAATCATCCATCCATTATCATGTGGAGTATCGGTAATGAAGTTCTTGGGATGAGGGTTGAAACAAGTAGAAAGCTACAAGCCATAATTAAAAACCTTGATACTACACGGCCTATTACTTGTGGGGTTCAAGGTGTTGACGACCATGCTGATGTTAATAGAGCTGAGTTTGAAATAGCAGGTTACAATGATGGTGGAGGAGCATGTTTTGCATACGATAGGGATCATGAAAGAAGGCCTAATCAGTTAATGGTAGCAACAGAAGCTCCACACACAAGTCAAACTAGAGGTTTTTATAGAACACAAACGTGGTGGAGAGATAAAAATCAACCTAGAATAGAGATTGAAAATCTATGTGAAGAAGAACTATTTTTCGATGGACATATTACCTATAGCTCTTCATATGACAATGCAGGAGTTAGAGCTTGTATTAGAGATTCATGGACATTATCAGAAGATAGACCATATCTAATGGGTGAGTTTAGATGGAGTGGTTTTGATTATTATGGTGAGAGTTTTAATTGGCCTGCAAGATATAGTGACAGCGGTGTAATAGGCATGGATAATATTCCTAAAGATTCTTACTACCTATACCAAAGTATGTGGAGTAAAGAACCTATGGTTCATCTATTACCTCATTGGACCCATCCTAATATAGAAAAAGGAACAAAAATACCTGTATGGGTTTATTCTAATTGTGAAGAAGTAGAGCTGTTTCTTAACAATCAATCTTTAGGTAAAAGATTAGTTGGGAGTAATAAATATTTACAATGGGATGTTCCATATATAGAGGGGTCAATAAAAGCGATCTCGTATAACAGTGGAGTTACTGTTAGCGAAAAAGGATATAGCACATCTGGAACATCTAGAAAAATTCAAGTTATTTCTGATGATATCAATTTGACAAATGACGGTAATGATGTAATTCAAATTGATGTTAATATATTTGATGAGAAGAATATAAGGGTTCCATATGCTGACAATATTGTCTCTTTTAAAGCAGTGGGAGATATTACCATTCTTGGAACTGAGAATGGAGATCACATAGATACCACACCATTAATATCGACTAGAAGAAACGCTTTTTATGGGTCATGTATGGCTGTTGTGCAATCTGAATTAAATGAAATAAATAGTGCAGGTATATATGTATCATCTATTTTAGGGGATAAGGTCTTTAAAGATTCTACTTTAGTCTCTGTTGATGCTAAATATTTAAGCCTTGATAACTCAGAGATATTAGTCAACTTGAAATCAGTTATGCAAATAAACAGTGGTGAATGGTTTGAATATAAAGAACCAATAAAACTGAGTGACTCATCAAAAGTTGTAATAAAGGTCTACAATAATAAAAAGCTAATAGATAAAATTCAATCTTCATTTATAAAAGGGGAGAGGGATAAGGTCATAGATTTAGCCCATGGTAATAAAGTTTTAAACTTAAAACAAACAGTTGGCCCATTCTCTGAAAAACTTTTTGGCTATTGGACTGATGGACAATTCACCTTCAATTTTAAAGAAGATGGATTAATAGAGAGGGTTATTGATAAAAATAATACTCAGAAGTTAGGTTCATGGTGGTATGATTTTCCGTTGGACTTCTTAGAAGTACCAAACTATGCAGGCCAAGGAGAGATTTGGTTTGATAGTGGTGAAAAAAATAGTATATCAATGTTAGATCAGAGGTGTATAGAACTGGAATTAGATAATACTAATGGTTCTATTAGTACTGCATATGGGTTTAACAAAAAATTAATTTTAAGAAGAACTGGAGATAATTTATGAAACAACCCAATATAGTATTCCTATTTTCTGATCAGCAGAGATGGGACACCATCGGAGCCTATGGTCAAGAGATGGATGTTACACCAAATCTAGATAAAATGGCAAAAGATGGTGTGCTTTTTAATAATGCATTTACTTGTCAGCCTGTATGTGGACCAGCTAGATCATGTCTACAAACTGGTTTATACGCAACACAGTCAGGAAGTTTCAAAAATGGTATAGGTCTTGATCACAATCTACCTAAAATAGCGGATCTATTTAATGATAGTGGATATGAGACTGCTTATGTTGGGAAATGGCACTTAGCTACAACACATGGCATAAATGATTATGCTATTAAAGCTGTTCCCCAAGAACTAAGAGGTGGGTATAAAGATTTCTGGATTGCATCTGATGTTTTAGAGTTTACATCCCATGGATATGACGGTTATATGTATGACATAGACAGTAGAAAAAGGGACTTTAAAGGTTATAGAGGAGATGCGACTACAGACTTTGCATTAGAGTATCTTAATGGTAAAAAAAGTGATAAGCCTTTTTTTTTAATGGTCTCCTATATAGAACCCCATCATCAAAATGATCGTGAATGTTATGAGGGGCCTAACGGCTCTAAAGAACGATTTAAAGATTTTAAGGTTCCTGGGGATCTCGAAGGTACAGAAGGGAACTGGAGAGAAAACTATCCAGACTACCTTGGGTGTTGTAATAACCTAGACGAAAATGTAGGAAGAATTAGAGAGGAACTAAAATTATTAGGATTAGAAGAGAATACCATCATCGTCTATACAAGTGACCATGGTTCACATTTTAAAACTAGAAATAGTGAATATAAACGATCCTGTCACGATGGATCAGTGCATATCCCATTAATCGTTTGTGGTCCTGGGTTCAGCGGTGGTAAAGTTGTGGATGATATGGTTAGCTTAATTGATCTACCTAAGACGTTTTTAGATGTATCTAATATTAAAGTACCATCTACATTTCAAGGTAATAGTTTAAAAGAGCTTGTTAATGGTAGCCATTTAGACTGGCCTAAAGAGGTTTTTATACAGATTAGCGAAAGTCATGTAGGTAGAGCGATTAGAACAGATCGATGGAAATTCTCTGTTCGAGCTGCTAATAAAGATGGAAATGATCACCCAGGAAGTGATGAATACACGGAAGATTTTTTATATGACCTACGTAATGATCCCCATGAAAAAGAAAATTTAATCGATTCTGATATTCATGATGATATAAAAGAGCAGTTAACTCAGACATTAAAAAGAAGAATGGTCGAAGCAGGGGAAAAAAGCCCTGAGATTGTAAAAGGAAATAGATAATGATTAAAAATGGATTAGAAATACTAGATAACAATAACCTACCTCTGCATGCCCATGGTGGAGAGATTATTCATGTTAATAATATTTACTACTGGATAGGGGAAGATAGACGAGGTAGAAATAAAGTCTCTTGCTATTCATCTTCCGATTTAACTAACTGGACTTTTGAAAATACCATTCTTAGTTTAGATAGTCCTACTAAGAAACACTACTTCGGAACAGACTTAAGGTTGGAGATAGATAACGACAAAGCAAGTATAGGTGAAGGTTGTAATATAGAGAGACCTAAAATCCTATATAATGAAAAAATTGATAAATATGTTATGTGGATGCATTGGGAGAAACCATCAGACTACTCTGAAGCTCGATGTGCAATAGCCATTTCCGATACTATTGCAGGAGATTATACCTATTTAGGCAGCTTTAATCCTATAGGACATATGTCTAGAGATTGTACTCTGTTTAAAGATGATGATGGTAGTGCTTATTTTATTACATCCTCAAGAGGAAATGCCGATTTACACATATATAGGTTATCAGATGATTATCTTAGTATTGATGAGCATGTAAGAACTCTATGGCCAGGGCAGTTCAGGGAAGCACCTGCTGTTTTTAAAAAAGATAACTTATATTATATGTTAACTTCAGCCTGTTCTGGATGGGATCCAAATCAGTCTTGTTACGCATATTCTGAATCCATTGATGGTAAATGGAGTATGCTTAAAAACTTAGGGGATGAAACAACATATCGTAGTCAACCAACATCTGTCCTTCCTGTAAAAAGTGAAAATAGCACATCGTATCTATATATAGGTGATAGGTGGGGTGGAGAAAAAGAGAAATATTTTACTTCAACATATATGTTTTTACCTATAGAGTTTGGTGAAAAAAGTACAATATCTATTCAAAACCATACTGAAGTAGAGATTGATCTAGTAAAAAATAAAATCGATGGTATAAAATGAATGTTGTAATTATTCATACAGATCAACAGAGATTCGATAGTTTGGGTTGCACTGGAAACCCTGGTGCAGTAACACCAAACTTAGATAGATTAGCAGAAGAGGGTAATAAATTTACTAGACATTTCTCAACAAATCCTGTCTGTATGCCATCACGATCTAGTCTGCTATCAGGAACATATCCTTCAGTTCATGGTGTTGTCATAAATGGAATCCCGCTACCAAGGGAAACAGATATACCCTTGGGGAAATTAGCAAAAAAATATATCGAGAGTAAAGGGAATAACTTAATTTCCCATATTCCTACTATAGGTGATTTCCTTAAAGATAAAGGATTTAATACTGCTGCAGTGGGTAAACTACATATTACTCCTACTCAATGTGATCCATCTTTTAAAAACATGGAAAATAGAGAAGATTGGATAAATGGTAAACTCAAAGATGATGTTGGACCATATTATGGATTTGACAGTTTTCTACCAACCATAGGTCATGGGGAGCATACAATTGGTGCTTATGATAACTGGTTGAAACTAGAATATCCAGAGTTTAATATAAAAAATGATGCTGCTGGACGAGGAGAAGTTGGAGAGTATGCATCGAAAATTCCAGAACAATATCATCACTCTAGTTGGGTTGGTTTACAATGTTGCGACTATATCTCTAACCAGAAAGTCGATAAACCATTTTTTCTATTTGCAGGGTTCCCTGATCCTCACCACCCATGGACACCACCAGAAGAGACACTAACGGAGTATAGGGCAATTATAAAAAGAAACGGTGTAGATAAAAATGAATTTTATAAACATTCTAGCTTTGATCGTAGTTATAATCATTCTAATATTCTGTTTAAAGAGAGTTTAAAAGAGTTAAATCTTTCAAAAGAATCTATCTCTACAATTCAAGAGTATACAAATGCACAAAACTATCTTATTGATAAAAAAATTGGAGAAATTATATCTTCCCTAAAAATTAATAATTTATACGATGATACAATTGTAGTCTTTACAAGTGATCATGGAGACTATATGGGTGATTTTAATCTTCTACGTAAAAATGATTTATCAGCTAAAGCTTTGTGTCATATAAACTTAATTGTAAAAGATGGGAAAAATAAACACTCTGTTTTAGAGAATAACCCTTCCTCTAATATCGATGTTTTTCCTACAATATGCGATTTATTAGGATATGAAAACCCAGAGTGGCTCCAAGGAAGTAGTGTATATAAAAAAAGAGATGAACTACCTATGTCTCAGTGTATATATTTTAGCAATAAAAGAAATTTATCCATATGGGATAAAGAGTATCATCTAATTTATTTTCCTAATGATAATACGATACAGCTCTTTTATCACCCTGATGATCCATATGAGTTAAATGACTGTTCTAACCTGCCTCAGTATAAAAAAACTAAAGATGAGCTGTTTATGAAACTGTTAAAACAGAGTGTTGATTCATTAAACCCAAATATAGGTAGGATAGCTAACTGGTAACAAGTTAATGTACTCTATTTCTAAAGTTCATAGGAGATAACCCAGTATGTTTTTTAAATTGAGATGAAAATGTATATAGGTCGTTGTACCCTAGTTCTTTAGAAATATCTGAAATCGTTTTATCCCTATATAGAAGTAGGGATATAGCAGCCTCTATTTTTTTTTGTATTCTATATTCGCCAGGTGATACATTCATACAACTCTTAAATTTCCTCCTAAAGGAGTGGTAGTTCATACCTAATTTAAAAGTCATTTCTTCTAATGATAGATGACATTTGCTATCGCATAACATTTTAATAATTTGCTCTAGTTCTGTATCATTTTGTTTGGATAAATTAATACAATCTGATATAAAATTTTGAATCTGAATAAGTATTTTAAACAGATCACAGTCTGAGTTACAAAACGTAAATAATTTATCTATCTTATCTAAAATAATTTTATCGTAACCTATAGAGTGTACAGCTTCTTTATGAAAATTATCTCCTGTTAACTTTATAATATTAAATATCTCGTTTGGAATAGCTACGTAAAATCTTTTTGCACCTTTACTATATGTTACATCATGTACTATATTTGGCACTCTTTGGAAAATATCTCCTTTTTTAAAACTAAATACACCATTTGAATCAGAGTATGTTCCACTACCTTCTACTATATAAACTAGAGCATACTGAGACGTTGAAAATTGAACCTCTTTTACTATTTTATTTTTAGATATAAATCCACACCTTATTGAATTATCTAAGAATTCATATCCTCTGTTACTGTAGTTTGATTGTTTATAGATATGTTGCTCAATTAACACAAGTATTCTCCCATATGTAACATTTTAATCATTATACCACAGTGTTATACTTACTCAAATAAAACAAATGGAGTTTAAATGAATAAACCAAATATTGTATTTATTTTGATTGATGATATGGGTTGGAAAGATCTATCTTGTACAGGTAGTGAATTTTACGAAACCCCTAATATTGATAAAATCCGAGAGAGAGGTATGCTCTTTTCACAAGCTTATGCGGCATGTCCTGTTTGTTCACCTACAAGGGCTAGTATTTTAAGTGGTAAATATCCGGTATCAACTGGAGTTACTGATTGGATAAATCACTCTAGGGATTCTGACTCACCAGTTGGGGATTGTAGAGGTAGATTAATAGATGCTCCCTATTTAGATCACCTCTCATTAGAAGAAACCTCCCTTGCAGTTCCATTAAAAGACGCTGGATACAGTACATGGCATGTTGGGAAATGGCATATTGGTAAAAAGCCTTACTATCCAGAGAATCACGGTTTTGATATTAATATTGGTGGATGTTATATGGGATCACCAGGTCCTAATGGTTATTTTAGCCCTTGGGGTATTGAGGCGTTAAAAGATGAAAATGTCCCAGATGGAACCTATTTAACCGACTATTTAACAGATAAAACATTAGATCTAATTTCTAATAGAGACCAGGGCAGACCTTTTTTTCTTAACCTGTGGTACTACTCTGTTCATACACCTATAGAAGCAAAAGAAGAGAAGATTAAAAAATACAGAGATAAAGCGTCTGATTTAGGATTGGATGTTAAAAAAACTTTTGAGGAAGGTGACTACTTTCCTGGGGAGCATAAAAAAGATAAAAAAATACAGAGGCGACTTATACAGAGTGACCCAGTATATGCTGCAATGATAGAGTCGCTAGATGAAAATATAGGTCGACTGTTAAATAAGCTTGATGATGAAAAGATTACCAATAATACTCTAATTATATTTACTTCAGATAATGGAGGTTTATCCACAGCAGAGGGGTCTCCAACATGTAATTACCCACTAAACGAGGGTAAAGGTTGGATGTATGAAGGAGGAGTTAGAGAACCTCTACTAATTTCATGGCCAAAGGTTGTTAAACCTAATACTGTTTGTCATGCCCCTGTAACAAGTCCAGATTTCTATCCAACAATTTTAGAAGCTGTAAAACTTCCATTAAAACCTACACAGCACATAGATGGTTTTAGTATGTTACCACTATTAACTGGGAAGGATAGTAATAACAGAGATCCTCTTTATTGGCACTATCCACATTATGGGAACCAAGGTGGTACTCCAGGATCTTCTATTTTAGACTATCCTTGGAAATTAATAGAGTTTTTTGAGGATGATAGGTTTGAATTATATAATTTAGAAAATGATCCAAGTGAAAAAATTGATCTATCTAGAGTTGAGATAGAACATAAAAATAGATTAAAAGATCTACTCTTAACTTGGCAAAAAGATAAAGCAGCTAAAATACCAGTTATAAATAAAAACTTTAAACCATGGAGTAAAGATCATGAAGAGAGAGGTTTTGAACCCTGGGATTAAATAGATCCAAGTTTATATAGAACTGAATTTACTAATCAAATACTCTGGGTAATATATAAATAAAAACGAGTTAGAGTAATTTCCCATGTTTATAATTATAGGGTTTTTACACATTATAGTCTTGGAATAGACATAATAGGTATGATATAAAACTACCATGAGTATTATTTTTAACAGATTATTACGTTTAACTGGCCAAGAGGTGTTTAACAAACTTCAGAATACCAAGGTTATTATCTTTGGTGTTGGTGGAGTAGGTAGCTGGTGTGCAGAGTCATTGGTTCGATCCGGTATAGTTGATATTACTATAGTTGATTCGGATCTGGTCTGTGTTACGAACATTAATAGACAGTTACAGGCTACAACAAAAACCGTTGGAGAAGTAAAGGTTATTGCACTTAGAAATAGGTTAATCGATATAAACCCTAAGGTTAATATTACAGCTATTGAAAAGATATATAGTAAGGAGACAAGGGAGGAATTTGATCTTAATAGTTATGACTATGTAATTGATGCAATAGACTCTTTAAGCTGCAAGGTTGAACTTATATCCCATGCTCTCTCTTCTGATACCATACTCTACTCATCATTTGGAGCAGCATCTAAGATAGATGCCTCCCGAGTTCAGGTTAAACAGATCTGGAAAACATATGGTTGCCCTTTAGGCCGGCTTGTTCGAAACAGACTTAAAAGAATTGGAGTTACTAAAAAGTTTCTATGTGTGTTTAGTGATGAAGTACTACCAACCCACGAAGTTAATATCGGTTGTGGATCTGGAAACTGTGTATGCCCTAAAAAAGAGGGGTGTGACGAGGTTCATGAATGGTGTAGTACAAAGAAACAGATTAATGGTTCTATAACCCATATTACAGGACTATTTGGTTTTACTTTAGCCGGTTTGATTATTCAGGATGTTATGAAGAAATAAATACCATAGTATATATTATCCAACCCCAGGTACCATCTGGATCTTTTACCGGCAGCTTGTCATGGTGTTCACCACAAAGGGAGGCCAAAGACTATTGACCCATACCCTTCCTGACGAATCTCAGGAAATAGGTCAATATTCTTATTGTCATCATTTTCAAAAACAATAATTTCATGAATATACTAATAGTCCCATAGACTTTTGACGTATGCGTATAGAGGGTGTATATTATGCGTGTAGAAGGAAAATGCCATGAGTGAAAGTTAAACATTAAACTTACTAATTGATGGGAATATCAAGCTGCAAGCTAAGTCCTATGCAAAAAACCATAAGACCAGTGTTTCTCATCTTGTAGAAGATTATCTAAGAGAATTATTAAAGGGAAATGAGGAAAGTACTTATACTCCTAAGTCTAAGACTCTTCGTTCTTTGGTTGGGATATTAGGTGAAGAGAATCGTGAAAATACTAATGCTAAAGATGGTTATCATAGGTATCTGGAAAAGAAGTATTTAAATGATTAAAGTCTTTATAGATTCAGATGTTATTTTAGATGTACTAATTAAACGGGAAGATTAAACATTATCACAAACCTCTATAAAGTTTATTGACTATGTGGAAACTAGTCCTGATTATGTTTTATATACGTCACCACTTATAATTGCCAATATTTATTATTTAATTAGAAAAGATTTAAGAAAAGATGATAGATTAAATGTGATGAGGAAGTTGACAAAATTATTTAGTCTAACATCTATAGATGAAGAAACAGTAAAAGATGCACTGGATGAATCTAATATAAAAGATCTTGCAGATATGTTTCAATTTAAATCTGCACTGCAAGCTAATATGGATTTGTTTGTAACGCGAAACTTCAAACATTATCCTGTTATATCGAAACTAGTGGTTAAGACACCATATGATTTCTTAGTAATAAATGGAATACAAATATAGTTTCACCAGAAACAGTTAATCAGCACATATCTTGATGATAACCGGTAAATTAAAGGTTTTCACCTATATTTGAAAACACTTGTCTTGGTGAAGGTAAAAGAGAAAAGGTATCGACAGTAAAAAGTCATAGGCAAATAGTGACTGCCAATGGGATTAAATAATGATTTAAGATGTAGCATATTTATAGAATCAGCATATTAATAGGTCTGTGGAATTACTTAAATATTTTTTGGCGGTAATTTATTGTCAGTTCGGCCATATAAAGATAATAAGAGCCTCATATTGGCGTCATTTGTTTACTCTGGATTTTCTATTCTCATGTAATACATGAGAATAGAAGATTTATTTTTAAAGTATATTTTTCTTAACATACTCCAGATACTTGGGATCGACATACTTGATGAGTCCCATCTTTTCAAACAGGTCATCAGGAGGATCAAAAGGAAGCTTGACAATCTCTCCTGTTAAAGAGGATTGATAAAGGGCAAGGACGGCATTCCACTCATCAAAGGCATGTCCAATATTTGATGGTGAGACTTTATTATCATCCAGAAGCCAATCAATCAATGACAGGGTGAGTTTTTCCTGAGCGCTATCATTTTCAATGTCCCACTCTGTTTTTGACTCACTCATCTGAGTTTCCGCATCTCCACCACCTGCATTAAACTCAATGACGCCGCTCTCAACTCCATCGGGGGAGACAATGCGCCACTCCCCAAATTCTTCATAGGTGACCCAGCCATTTTCGCAGTAGACAGCTTCCCGGCAGTGTTTAAAATTTGTGCCGTCATCTGCAACGATGGGGGCGGACTCTCCTGTTACCCAGGTACCATAAACTCCGTTGTCAAACTTTACCTGGGCCACGGTCCCTTTGGGAGCGGGATGTCTGGGTTCTGCCGGATCGGGTGAACCCGCAGCACCATATACGGATTCCACTTTGGGATCTCCCAGTAATTTAAGAATATAATCCAGAACATGGGTTCCTTGCTGGTTCATAGACATGCCGCAGGAAAATTCACAGTACCGGATTTTACCCAGTTTTCCAGAGGCAACAGCCTCGGCACACTTAACAAGATCACGATGATACCGGAACTGATGGTTCACCACAATTTTAGTTTTTGATGCCCTTACAGCTTTTCTGATTCGGTTGTAATCCTTGACACCCACACAAAGTGGTTTTTCACACAGACAGGCGGGAACATTCAATTTACAGACAATCTCCAGCATTTCCGCGTGACTGAAAACGGGAGTCACAATGTGCACGATATCCGGTTTTTCCTCTTTGATCATCTCTTCCGGGTTAAAGTAGGGTTTACAGCTGTATTTTTGTGCAAAATCATTCTGCTCTTCCTTGCTCCTGTAGCAGCAGGCAACAAGCCTGGTATTTTCAATATTCCCATAGGCTGCCGCATGTCTTGTGGCTCGGGGGCCGCAGCCGATTATAGCAATTTTCAATTCTTTCATATTAAAATCCCTCTCTCTTATATAACAATTTAATATTTCTCTAAACAGAATTTCACAGGTTCTCTTATTTCCTCTTTTTTCTACAAATGAGGAGCAAAATAAACATCGCCGCCTTCACCCGCTTCAAAGGGAATTCTTTCTGAGGAACCTTCGAATACAATTCCCGCCTTATCTGCTTCTGCAAAAATATAATTCAGAGCCTTAACAAGCTGGTTTTCATTCAGATGTTCAATCATCAGAGTTGGAGGTACAGACATTTTTTCAATCTCTTTCAGGTATACCTGGTAGTTTAAAACACCATCACCCATAAAGGTTTCGTCAATTTTAACAGTGGGCCAGGTTGGCTCCATATTAAAGTCTTTAGCATGGCAACTGATGATTTTATCACCGAGGATTGAAAAACAGGACCGTAAAAAATCATCATTAAAATAGACTCGTCTGGGACTGCATGTGATATTGACCGGATCAAGATGAACAGCCAAGCGATCATCATCCACAGCATCAATGATCTTTTTATAAGACTCGGGGCTATCAGGGAATAGATAAGATTCAGTCTCTAAAACCAGCTTTGTGGTTTTCGGATTGACCCGATCAAGGATGTTTTTGATGATACCTACAGTTTCACCAAAAGCCTTATCTGAAAGATTGGCAGGATTGGCCCTTCCCCAGCCGCCAGTCTCATAGGAACCGCCATGAATGACACAACATCTCACACCCATTTCATCGGCCTGCTCCAGTTTTTGACAGATAAGATCAATATTATTCTTTCTTTTGGCAGAATCTGTATCCAGAATATTGATACAATAGGCTCCCAGTTCTGCCAGCCATATGTCAGCCTCTTTGAAAGCGGCCACATACTCTTCCCTGGCAATCCTGTCTTCTATCCAGTTTGTATATGTGGCGCCAAAACCCAACTGCCTGTGTAATTTTATCAGCTGGTCAATACTTGTTGTTTTTTGGAAAATCGGTCCACCTATTCTCATAATGTTCTCCTATATTTTATTTATTTGCTTCCATTTTTTCATAAGTTAGCTAGAAATTACTCCCAGGGATGAAGGATAACCTTGCCACACTGGCCGGTGCACTGCAGTTCCCATGCCTTCTGAATATCCCTCATGGGGAAGGCGTGAGTCAGCTGTCTGTCAAGCTGCTCCGGAATATCTCCAATCATTTTAAAGAGCTTATGGGTATCGCTTTTATTATAATGCCAGGCACCATATATGACTAATCCTTTCCCGATTATCTCACTAGCATCGAGTGATCCATTCCAGCCTACAAGGGCTATACTCCCTTTCCGGCGGACAGAATCAACAAGAATAGGTTTGGTAGAACCCACACCGCTGGTCTCAATGGCTTTATCCGCCCCCAATCCTCCGGTCAATTCCTTCACTCTTTCTGCCACATTCTCATTAACGGGATCAATGACGGCAAATGCTCCAAGTTCCTTAGCCAGATTCATTCGATATGGATTGGTATCTATTCCAATAACTTTTGCCCCTCTGTACCTGGCGTTTACAATACCACCCAGACCTACAGCTCCAAGTCCGGAAATCAGAACAGTATCAAAAGAGTTTACATTCATTAACTGCATGGAACCGAATGTTGGTCCTAGGGCGCATAAACCCATGGAGGCATGATCATAACTCAGACCTTCAGGAATGATGTTCAACGAGTACTCTGACTTAAGCATATACTGAGCCATAGTACCTGTATCTGTTTCATTGTCACTTTCACTCAGGTAATCCCTGCTGTTTTCACAATGAACAAAATTACCTTCAAGACACAGGTTACACTTTCCACAGGGAGTCTGGGGATGAACTAAGACCCTGTCCCCCACTTTGACTGTATTGGCTTTGTCAACTGCAACCACTTCACCTGCCGCCTCATGGCCAAAACTGATACCCTCATTGCCGTTTTCAAAGTTATGGTATTCAGTGCACATGGGAGCTGAGTGAATTTTAATTACCACAAGATCATTTTTTGGAACTAAGTCTTTAACATCTTCCAGACCTGCTTTCTTTTTTCCTATAATTTTTACTGTTTTCATATAGACCATCCTTTTATGGAATTTTGCTTTAAGATTCTAAGTAATGATAAATTATTAAAAAAAATCCACAAGAAGGATACTTTTAACAATTTGACTTATTCTTTTATCAGATATAAAATACTGAATCGATTGATATTGATAACAAAAGGTTGAATAATGGATTTATTAAGGTCTTCAGCATTTGGAGTTTCAACAAATCATCAAAAAGATTTTACTGTTATCCGCCCCAGAGGCTGCAATGATTATCTGCTGATGCGCTTCTATACAAGAACAGAAAATAACACCCGCCATGGCAGACAGATCTGTCATGAGGGTGATATGATTCTCCATACACCCGGATTTCCACAGTGGTGCAGGGGGTATAAATGTGGTTTTATCAATGACTGGATCCACATCAGCGGGAATGATATTGAAAAAATATTATTAAAGTACAACATCCCATTAAATGAATATTTCAGTCCCCTAAATACCGATTTTATAGTGCCGATTCTGCTTGAAATTCGTAAGGAAACCGCGAGAAAGGAGAAGTTCAGCACCGAGCAGATATCAGGAAAAATACATGAGCTTCTCAGGTTGACCGGACGAAATTATAACCATAATAAAAACAAAATGACCGGGGAATTTGATAATACCTACCACTATCTCCTATTCTGCAATATTCGGGAAAAACTCTACAATAACTCCTATAAAAACTGGACCATCAAGGAACTGGCGGAAATGGCAAATTTATCAGAAAACCGCTTTGCCGTCTTATACAAGCAGTTCTTTCACATCAGTCCCATAAAGGATCTTCTGGAGATTCGAATATCAAAGGCTAGAATATTATTAACCAATACCACTGATCAGATTTCATTAATCGCTATGGATACCGGATTTAATGAAATAAGCTATTTCAGCCGGACATTTAAGAAACAGACTGGTTTTTCTCCAAGGAAATTCAGACAAATGGGTTAAATAAGAGCCCGTGCCCCGTTCTGTAGCTTATTTTAAAAGTTGATTTTTTATGATATAAATATGTATTTTTTTTAACGATACATATTAACTTTTAGCAGAATGATTACATATAGACTAGAGATATATTGCGAAGGGCGTACTATGGCTTTTTACGCTAATGTGGAAGATATTCCTTAATAAAGACTACCGATAATGAAATATGTTTAACTTCATAGCTATATTACTCAATTCAATCTTTAAAATTTTATTCACAAAAAGAAAAGACCTAATATTCACCTTCATGGCATTGGAAAAGGAGAATCAGATCTATAAGAGACAATTAAATCATAAGAAGATTCATAACTCTTTAAAAGGAGAGATAGACTTTTCCTTACTCTGATTTTCAAGCTTTCCAGAAAAGTAACAGATCATTTTCTATTGTTCTCAGAGAAGCAGGTCCGGAATATCATAAAGGAGTACGTAGATTATTATAACCTTCTCCGTCCACATCAAGGAATTAAGAGAATTCCAGAGGGCTACATATATCAAACCTCTGGAAATATCAAAAAACAACAGATATTAAGTGGCTTACACCATCATTATTACAGGAGTAGTACCTGAAAGTCTAAAAATCTATAGCACGAGTTCTACCAACATATCAAACCATTCAAAATCACTGAATTGTTGTCCTTCCTATTTAATTAATATAATAATACTAAATAAGAATAATTGCTAATAAGAACTGAGTTCTTTTCAATTCCTAAAATTGACAAACAGTTTGAAGTAACCTAACTTTAAACTATGGAAAAATTTAAATTAATTATTATATTTATTGTAATTAATATTATAGGGTTAAATTCACTAGAAGTAGATAATCAGATATTAACGCCTTTTGACTTTAATATAATCTCTGGGGAGTTTAGTAGGATATCAGAAAGAAAAGGAGAGGCACCAGAATTTGCTACAGGAATACCTCATCAACAATACAGTCAAAATGCACCTGTAGTATTACAAGAGCAGTTAAGGGTAGCTATTTCAAAACTACCTGGAGTGGTATTAGAGCCTACTCCCTACTCTTTAGCAGGTTCAATAGGTTGGAGATTGAAGAAAACTTTTGCAGGAGACCTAAGTGGGGCTTTTATACGAGATAGTTTGGAATTTGCCCACCAACACATCCCCTCTGATGGAAGTTTACATATGATACTACCTAATAATATTGCAAAATCAGTAATAGAAAAGGGCTGGGGTATTATGCATCCATGGACAGACTCTATTTCAGGGGAGAATAGTGAGTATCTTATGATTTTTGGTCCAAGAGATGAAGAAGAACTTAAAGTAATATGGATAATATCACAAATATCTTATCTTTATGCCCGGGGTATGGAAGTTAGATTGTAAAATTCATTAAACTATCTATATAAGTTTAAGGGCGTGGGTTATTTTTTTACATATGTGGTCAGAATATGGTAGTTTTCTCAAATACCGAGAATTAAATTATGTTCAAATTCCTTTACTCACTACTCAATATAATATTTAAGATAATTTTCCGTAAAAGAAAGAATATTATTTTCACAATGCTGCTACTTAAGAAGGAAAATGAGATTTATAAAAGACATCTCAATCTTAATAAAAAGAGGCTTCATTTCAGTAAGAATGATAAGTTTTATCTCTCAATGATTAAAGCCCTTTCAACTCCAGCTATAAATCATTTGATTATAGTCAAGCCAGAGACTCTTCTGAACTTAAGAAAATTAATATCGATATTCATTACACGACTGTAAATAGGATTATTAGCACTTTCCGTAAGGAAGGCCTTATTCACCCAAATGGCTCCTGGAAGAAATTCCTTAAAATGCAATGGGATACATTATTTGCTATGGATTTTATGACTATAGACACTCTATTCGGTAAGAGATTGGTGTTTATTATATTAGAATTGAATACTCGAAAGATTGTTAAGTGGAGTTTAACTGAAAATCCGAGTAGGGAATTCGTCAGACAACAAATAATTGATTTCTCATATGAAAATGAAGAATCTAAAACTCTGATATATGATAATGCTGCGCAATTTACATCGATCGACTATTCTGATTACGGAATTACATGAGTAAATATTTCTCTCGCTTCATGTAGAAAGATTTAACGGAACTATTAGAAGAGAAGCTCTCGATCATTTTCTCCTGTTTTCTGAAAAGCAAGTTAGACACATCATCGATGAATTTATCGAATATTATAACAATAAGAGAATGCATCAGGCAATGTGCATACATCTGTAAGATCCCTGATGTTGAAATTCAAGAAAGTTTAGGGGCAATTAAGAAAATGATGATATTGTCCGGTTTGCACCATCATTATTTTCGCTCAAGTGCCTAAGGATGTAAAAAACTAACCCACGTCCAAAACCCTTGTTATATATGACGTACATTTCCTCCTGCTGTCAGAAACGTTATAAATAAAAAAGCCACTCTAAAAGAGTGACTTTAATGGGTCCACTTGGACTTGAAGCAAGGACATTAGGTTGTACAGGATTATAAATACAGAGAACTATTTCAATAAAATCATTTAAAAGAGCAGCAACTGCATCATCTGATTGCATAATAATAAGCAGATCTCTTAGTTCTAAATTATTTTTTGAAGTAAAATAGTTCCCTTAAAGGTGTAGTAATAGGGGAGTTATCTTCATTAACTTCCATAATATCAGCCATAAAATCCCACCATTTTTTAACGATAGGATTTTGACCTAAATCCTGACTTCCAGAATCACCATTTACATTTTGAAAACCAAATAAAAATCCTGTCTCTTCATCAAAAAATATCGAATAGTTTGATATTCCCTGACCCCTAAGTAGTTCATGGAGCTCTGGCCATATTTCATCATGACGTTTTTTATATTCTTCTTCAAAACCTTTTTTAAGTTTCATTTTGAAAGCTACTCTGTTCATCTTTTTAACCTGCTTTTTGTCTTTTTAGTTTACTTCGTCTTTTTAAGTTATCCATAATAACAGGTAATAAAACAGCAGCGATAAGAAGAAAACCTGTAGTAATTATCATTACCTTTGCTGAAAGATTCATTAAACCCATTCCAAACTTTAGATAACCGATTAGGAATATAGATAAAAATACACCAATTAATTTTCCTTTACCACCCATAATAGATACACCACCAAGAACAACTAATGTTATAGCTTCAAGTTCCCATCCTTGGGCAATATTGGGTCTTGTACTTCCTATTCTTGAAGTTAATAAAACAGCTACAATTCCAGCAAAAAGACCATTTACAACAAAGTTTATGAATCTAATCTTATCTACCTTTACACCAGAAAACCTAGCTGCTGTACTTGAGTTCCCAATAGCATAAAGCTTCCTTCCATAAGTTGTTTTATGTAGGACATATCCAAATATACAAGCTAATACTAAAAAGAATACAAGTTCAAATGGAATTAAACTATTTCCTATATAACCTTGTCCAAAATAACTAAAGCTTTCCGGATATTTAGTATAGGCCTGATCCCCTAATACTGCTTGAGATATTCCTCTAAATAGAGATTGAGATGCAAGAGTTACAGCAATTGCTGGTATTTTAAAATTAATAATAAACACTGCATTAAAAGCTCCAGCTAGACCACCCACAAATATACCAATAGCAATAATTTGAGCTGTGTCTAGACCTAAGGAGGATGCTAAACCCATAGCAAAAGATGATAAAGCTATTATCGCTGCTACAGAAATATCTATATCCCCACATAAAATTACAAAAATCATAGGTAGTGCAAGAATACCCTTTTCCATAAACGTGAATGATGCGTTCATTAAGTTAAAATAATCTAAGAAGTATGGTGTTATATTACTAAAAACAATTACCATAACTACAATTATGATAAATAGTAAACTTTCCCACTGAGTCACAAGATTAATCAGTCTATTTAAAATACTACCTTTTTCATCTACAAGTCTGGCAGAATCTACCAAGTTATTTCTCTTTTCCATTATAGACTTCTCCCATTTAACAGTTTTTGTTCTTTTCTTTTATCAACCATTACATTTATAAACATGGCAAGTAGTACTACTACACCCTGTATAAACATCTGTAAAAATGGTGATACATCAATTACAGGTAGAGCGTTGTTAATTATTCCTAGAAAAAGAGCTCCTAGAATAACCCCTGGTATGGTACCAGAACCACCGGCAATATTAACTCCACCAATAACACATGCAGCTACTGTCATAAGTTCAAAACCCATGGCTGTTTCATTAACTGCAGCCGCGTATCTTGAAGTCCACATCACCCCTGCTAATCCACCAAGTGCTCCACTAATCGTAAAAATAATTAGGTTGATTTTAACTCCATTAACTCCAGCAAAAACAGCCGCTTTTTTATTACCACCTATTGCATATATCTCCCGGCCACTTCGTGTATATCGAACAAAATAAAACAATATTGCTGCAATAATTATTGCAGACCAAATTAAGCTAGTTATTCCTAAAAAATGACCTTTAGGTATATTCATATATTTTTCAGTCATCTCATGTGCAGTAACCCACTGACCCTTACTTAATACAAAGGTAAACCCTCTATAAATACTCATAGTACCAAGAGTTGCTATAATAGGAGGTACTTTCCCAATAGCTACTAAAACACCGTTAAAAAGCCCTAGTAGAAGACCTATAAGTATTCCAATTAATATTATTATAGGTATGGGAATAGAAGGGTAGTATTGATTTAACATAGAAACTGCCATTCCAGAAAATGCAAGTATTGCAGCTATCGAAAGGTCAATTCCTCCGGTTAATATAACTAAAAACTGACCAATAGCTACAATTATTAATATTGATGTATCGTTTATTATTCTATTAACATTTTTACCATCTATAAATCCTGGTGCTCTTAGAGTAACAGCAAAAATTAAAACAAATGTAAGAAGTATTAGAGTGAATTCTCTTTTTTTGAGTATATTTATTATAGATTTCATTTGGAAGCCTCCTCTATATTACCTGTTGCAGCTTTTATTACGTTATCCGAGTTTGCTTCTTGCCGAGTAAACTCTTTTGTTAATTTCCCTTCGTGCATTACAATTACTCTGTCACTCATTCCTAAGATTTCAGGTAGTTCAGAAGATACCATTATTACAGCTAGACCTTCCCCTGCCATTTTAGAAATAAACTCATGTATGGCCGCTTTAGTTCCAACATCAATTCCTTTTGTTGGTTCGTCTAGTATCAAAATATCAGGTTTTGTTGCTAGCCATTTAGCAAGTACAACTTTTTGTTGGTTTCCACCAGAAAGTGTTTCTGCGTTTACATGCCATCCTGCAGATCTAATCTCCATCATATTTCCATATGTGCTTGTAATCTCTTTCTCTTTTTTTGTATCTACAAAGCCAAACTTACTTATTGTATCTATAATAGGTAGTGTTATATTGCTAGTTAAACTCTGTTCAAGAATAACACCTTGAGTTTGTCTATCCTCAGGTACAAAAGCGATACCTTTTTTCATAGAAAGTTGAGGATCATATCCTTTTAAAAATTCTCCATTTAATAGGACTTCACCACCATCTTTTTTATCAATACCAAAAATAGTCCTCATAACTTCACTTCTTCCAGCACCAACTAAACCAAAAAATCCTAAAATTTCACCTCGATTCAATTTAAATGAGATATCTTTAAAAAATCCATTCCGGGTAAGATTATTAACTTCTAGAATTGTTGATCCTATTTTTAGTTCTTGTTTTGGAAACAGCTGATCTAAACTACGACCAACCATCATTTTAATAATGTCGTCTAAAGTTGTCTCTTTAACTTTACCTTCACCAATATATTTACCATCCCGAAGAACAGTAAAGTGATCACAAATCTCCTGTATCTCTTCAAATTTATGGGAGATAAAAACAACAGCTTTATTCTCTTTTTTTAACTGTCTAATAATTTTATATAAATCTTCTACTTCACTTAGTGTTAAAGCAGAAGTTGGTTCGTCCATAATCACAACCTGAGCATCTATAGATAGAGCTTTAGCAATCTCTACCATATGTCTCTGTGCTACACTCAAATTTTTAATAGCTGTTTCTGGTTTAATGTCTAATTCAATTTTATCCAGTAACTCTTTTGTTTTTTGACGCATTCCACGCCAGTCTAGAGATCCATTTCGTTTTAAATGGTGTCCCATATAAATATTTTCCATTACTGATAGTTCTGGAAACATAGAAGCTTCCTGGTGGATCGCTGTAATTCCAGCTTCCTGGGCTTCAATAGCATTCTTTACTGAATATTTCTCACCTTTAAAGAGTATCTCTCCATTGGTTGGTATATATACTCCAGTTAAAATTTTTACTAGAGTTGATTTTCCAGCACCATTCTCGCCTATTAAGGCATGAACTTCTCCCGGTCTGATATTTAGGTGTATCCCATCAAGGGCTTTTATTCCCGGGAAATGTTTTGTAACACCTTTTAGCTGTAGTATATTCTCAGACAAAACTTTAACTCCTTAAATTATTTGGATATTACTCACCTATAAAAGGTTATAATTTAGTAATATCCAGAGGTATTTTGATAAAACAGGTTCTTACAATTGAAGAACCTGTTTAAGTATTAAGTATTATTTTTTATTAGAACATTGCTGCGAATTTTGCGATGTTTTCTTTATTGAATACAAAAGGAGTTCCCATTATAGATACACCATCTTCACCGATCATAACTTGACCCATTCTACCAACTTGAACTAGTTCTCCAACTTTACCTTCAACTTTACCAGTAATCAGAGCTTCAAGAATCATTGTAGAAGTATAACCTAAGTCTATTGGGTTCCATAAAGCCATTTGACCACATGTTCCATTTTCTACATAGTGCTGCATTTCTGATGGAAGACCAAGACCAGTTAACTGAACCTTACCTTGCATTCCTTCGTCTTCGATTGCTTTAGCTGCCGCAAGAACACCAACTGTTGTAGGTGAAATAATACCCGCTAAATCAGGATATTTTTGCATAAGTCCTACTGCTTCTCTATAACTTTTATCAGCTGCATCATCACCATAAGTAACATCAACTAATTCCATATCGGCATATGCAGGATCCATAAATTCTTTTTTCATCCATTCAATCCACATGTTCTGGTTAGTTGCTTGAGCTGTTGCTGATACAATTCCAACTTTACCTTTGTAATCACAAAGTTCTGCGATTAGTTGAACCTGTTGTCTACCAATTAACTCAGCATCAGAAGGAATAAGGTCTACAATTCTACCACCTGGGTTAATACCAGAATCAAAAGACATTACTTTAATACCGGCAGCCATTGCTTTTTTAGTTACTGGTTTAAGTGCATCTCTATCGTTTGCAGAAATTGCTATACCATCAACACGTTGTGCTATAAGTGTTTCAATAATATCAATTTGTCCCTCAGCTGTTGCCGAACTTGGTCCCATGTAAATTGACTCTACATTTCCTAACTCTTTAGCTGCTTCAACACCACCATCGGCGACTGCTTCAAAAAAACCGTTTCCTAAACTCTTTACAAGTAAAACAATTTTTAAAGGCTGATCTTCTTTAGCCTCTTCTTTTTGACCATTGGCAAAAATACCTGTAACTACAGTTAGTGCAAGTAACATTAGTAAAATTTTCTTCATCTACTTCCTTCCTTTTTTCTTTATATCTAATTGTAGCTCTGCATCTGAAAAAGCAGTTAGGACTGTTAACTACAGAATGTGGTCAAATTCTACGATTATGAAATAAATAAACATAAATTAACTATTTTTCATGAACTCAGAAGGAGACTGGTTGTATTTCTCTCTGAATAATCTGGCAAAATGACGACTACTTTGATAACCAAGGTTAAAAGATATCTCTTTTACAGACGCTCCAGGGAGTAATAACATCTCTTTAGCAGTTTTAAGTCTAAGATCTGTTATATAACTAGTAAGAGTCTGGTTTTTATTTTTTTTGAACTGTGAACTTAGATAATTGGGGGATACATTTAATTCTGTAGCTAATTGGGATACACCTATCTGTTCTTTATAACGTCTATATATTAATTTTTCAGTATCCTGGATTAATTTGTTATTAACATTTTCATCATCTTCGTATACTTGTAAAGAAGGCATAACTTTTTTTAATACTTCAGCCAGATCTTTTTTAGTTATAGGCTTTAACATATATTCTGAAACACCAAGGCTAACTGCTTTCTTTGCATACTCAAATTCTGAATATCCTGAAAGAATAACAAAAAGTGTATTTTTTACATTTACTCTCTCTAAAACCTCTAACCCAGATGGCCCTGGCATTTTTATATCTACAAATACTATTTGATACTGGTTTTTATTTAAAAACTCTTCAAGTTTGCTCCCATTTTCTACTTCCTCAATAATAGCACGTGGTACCAGTTCTACTAATAAGGCGTGTAATTCAATTCTAACGTACTCTTCATCGTCGGCAATTAATATTTTCATATATCAATCCTTACAGTTGTTCCTTCTCCAAGTTTACTATTTATGGAAAAAATAGACTCAGGATATACAATTTTTAATCTCTGCCCAACATTTAATAATCCAACATTCATTTTCCTATCCATATTCTCTGAATCAAATCCAATACCGTTATCTTTTATATAAACTGTTATACCTTTTTCCCCACGGAGTCTTGTAGATTCACATAAAATTTCTAACCTTCCACCTTCTTCTAGGGGTTCTAAACCATGTATTATTGAGTTTTCAATTAATGGCTGTAGCAGAAGTCTAGGAATCTGAAAATGTCTAGCATTGTCATCCATTGTTATGGAATATGATATACGATCTCCAAATCTAATCTTTTGTAAAATGCAGTACTGATCTATAAATTGACACTCCTCTTCTAGGGATGTCCAGCTATTCTGGGATTGTATATACCTTAACATATCTTTAAGTGCAGTAACTGTTTCTGTTATCTTTTCTGTTTCGCCAGTTCTATTTAGTCCTAAAATAACTCCAAGAACATTATATAAAAAGTGAGGTTGAACCTGGGACTGTAATGCCTGATATTTTGCATCTCTTCTTTCTAATAATTCCTGATACTTAAAATAATTATCTATGGTTAAAGACGCATATTCTGCAAATGTTGCAAGACGGGTAAAACCAAGATCTGAGAAATATTCTCCAGCTGTCCGTTTAATTGATATTAAATATCCAAAAGATTTGCCTCCAACAATAAGTGGTACTGCAAGAATTGAATTTATATTACTTAATTCTAATACATCTGAAGCATCTTTAATGTAAATTTGTCTATTATGTGGAGTTATTTGTTTTGTTATATAGGTTATTATTTTACTCTCTTCAGACTCTGTTAACAACTGACCCTTTTGTGCTTCTTTAACAAATGTACCATCTTTTTCATTCCTTAAAACAAGTACTACATCGGCGGCTGTATCCTGGATAATAGCAAGTGCTACTAGATCGTATAATTCATCCACATCAGATTTATCAGATATAAAACTCCCTATATCCCTAGTTAAATTAAGAATACTGTTAACATTTTCCTTTAAATCAAATACTAGCTCGTTAAATGTTTCAGCAAGAGTCCCAAACTCATCTTTAGAGTGTATATCTACCTTAAAGGAGAAGTTACCCTTAGACATCATCCTAAACGAAGTTTCTACTTTCTTTAATTTTCCAACAAGGTCTTTAGAGAGTAGTAGGGTAAAAATTAAAGAGACTACTAATATGAATAATGATGTAAAGATAAACATTAGATCCATTCTTACCTGTATATCTCTACCTTCTTCTCTAATTGAATCTATAAAATAGTTCATAAAACTTTCAAAGCTATTCTTGAAATAATAGGATGTCTCCTGAAACTCATTAAAAAAAGGACTAAGTGACTCCTCTTTTTGCATTTCGTTATATAAATTATCAACAGTTCTATACTGACTACGTAATATAACTAAAGTCTCTTCCATACTAGACAACATTTTCATTGCCCGTTCATTCATTGTTATTGCAGTAAAATATTGGTCCCTAATTAATTCATTTTCTTCCCTAAAAAAATGATCCAACTTCATGAATTGATCAAAAGTTTGTCTATATAACATAACGGATTCTTGGAACTGTTTTATAGTAACAGCGGACCTAGGTGAAAATGTTAAAGATCTAATCTGGTTATACATCTTTGGGGAAAATAGATCAAAAACTATATCCTTCATGTGGCTTTGAACTTCCCTTGATTTTATCTGAAGTTCTGCACCTAGATTTATTGAGTTCTGGATCTCTTCTGCTTTAATCCTACTTTGTATAGACATAACAGCGACAGTGGAGATACCAATAATATAAAATAACATTAGTATAATTAACTTATAGCGAATTCTCATAAGTCATAATAAGGGCACTTATGATATTTGGCAATAAATCTCTTTAGTGCTTAGAAAATCCAGATTTACATAAAAAGTTTTCATAGTTAAGGATTTCTTTAGAATTGGTATTTTATACTAATTTATAATTAAGGAGTTATGCTATGAAAAGTATAAAAATTTTATGTGTATGTCTATTTTTTAATGTAATGCTTTCCACATCTGCAACAGAAATTGAAGTTCTTAGAACTCAATATAAAGCAGAAGAATTACGTGAGTATATTTCTGGGGAAAAGTGGGAAGATCGAGTTGAAAAAGCAGATTTATTATATTCTTACTTTTGGGTTTTACAACAGACATCTGCACCTCAGTCTAAAATCGAGAATATAATATCTTTAGCTATACCGGAAATAAAGGCTTTAGCTAATGAGGGAATTAATCCTGCTGTAAATTATTACAGGCTAGCAAAGTTATATGAAGCAAGAATTATTGATTTGGCTACTCTGTTATCTAATTCAAAAGAAAAGGAGAAATATTTTAAACTCTCTGTAGAACTAGATCCTAAAAGTATTGATACTAGAATCTTAGAGGTTTTTTCATTGATATTCTTTCCTGAAGTTGCAGGTGGTAATGAAAAAGTTGGCCTAAAAAAGCTTATGGAATTAGAATCTGAATATCCTAATAATCCAGATGTTTTATATCTAATGGGTGACTATTATTTTATGAAAGAGGATCATGTTAAAGCAAAGGATTATTATGTAAGGGTAATTCAGTTAAATCCATATCATTATCAAGCAAACGAGAACTATAAAGAGATAACTATTGTAAATGAAGGTCTAAAAATTGGTGAAATTAGTATAGATGATAATTTAAAAACCAAGATTACTAAAACATATGCATTAGTTAAAGAGTTAGAGGGAGAAATCTATAATTTTGAGATTAAACAGAAAATAATCGATCTAATTGAAAAGATGCCATCTATTAACTCTGTTCAGATTGAGTCTTCAAAAACAGATGATCTTGTAAATCTAAAATTAACTTTAAATGAAGATAATACAAAGGTTCATGCATTTCTTGGAAACATACGAGGAACAAATACAAATTCTGATGATATTAATTATTCAGGAGCACCCCTATACCTATTTTCTGATAGTAACTTCTTAGGTACTGGGAATGAGTTTATTTTAATTACAGCAGGTATTTTTTTGGGAATTGACTATACGATAAAAGAGAATCTATCCCTACCATTCAACTTTAAATTACATGCCGATAGTCTGTTTATATCAAATCCATATACTTTTATTGAGAACGGAGTTGAAACAGATTGGGGTGTCACAACACCTATGACAAACATCTCTCTAAGTATTATTAAAACTTCTGATTTTGGGGTAACACTATCAACAAATCATAATATCTCTATAACTGATTTTGAGGGTAGTACAGATGGATTTATAACTCCAGAAAACAATTATACCTATACTGGTGATATGGAATTCTCTTTAACAACTAAAGAATCATCACTTCCTGGAGCATTTGGATCAACTGTTGGATTTTCATTTCTTTCTAATTCATCAATAATTTACAAACCAAATTTTGAATCTTGGGGATATTCCGAAAACCTCTATACCCACGATGAGTCACCAGCTGGAAAGTTTAAAAATGTATTAAGTTATGATTTTAAACCAGTTGATAGAAGTTTTATATCCCTATCTATTGGTCACTACGCAGGGATAAACTTATACGAATCTGAAAAGTGGGAGATAGGAGCAAGTGATCTTCTAGGAGAAGGGCCACGTCTTAGTGGTTATCTTGAATCAGAATACCGATCTGATAATGCCGTTATACTAAACCTTGATTTTAACTATGATATACTAAGCGATACATTTTTGGTTTTTGTAAAACATGATATCTTTTTAGATGTTGTAGACACTAATTTTTACCATGGAAGTGGGTTGGGTATAGCATTAATGTTACCTTTTGATATTGAGTTAGGAATAGAAGCAGATTTATCTTGGAATGCGGTTAGAGAGTCAAATCCAGGTTGGTCAGCAAATATTACTGTTTCTAAGTATATTTTTAAATAAAGGATATAGATATGTATATTAAAATGCTTAAAAAAGATTTTAAACGAAAAAAAGTCATAACAATCACACTTTTTGCTTTTATTGTTATTTCATCCCTATTTATGTCTAGTGGAGTCAATTTAATATTAGATTTAACTAGCTCGGTGGATAACTTATTTGATAAAGCAAAAGTTCCTGATTTTCTCCAGCAACATCAAGGGGATATCGATATAAATGAGATTAACTCCTGGGCTTCAAACAGTAGTTTAATTAGTGATAAACAAGTCAGTAAAATGATTCATATTAAAGGTTCATCTGTCTGGTTTAGTAATAGTACGGAGCCATTAAAAGATGATGTTATTGAGTTAGCATTTGTAAGGCAGAACCCAAGATTTGATCTATTATTAGATCTCCAAAACAAGCCAATTCATTTAAGTCCTGGTGAGATTTCGATACCACTTTTTTTCATGGAGAAATACGAACTTAAGGTTGGAGATAGTTTAGAGATTAATCAAGCTGAAGGATTAAATAAAATATACAGCATTAAATCATTTAGTCGAGATGCTCTGATGGGTCCATCAATAATAAGTACCAAAAGACTGTTATTAAGCGATAAGGACTTTAATGATCTAGAAGAATACTCAGATGGAATAGAATTTTTGATCTCATTTACACTCAATAATAGAGAAGACATTTCGGAATTTTCTAAAATCTATAGTTCTTCAGATCTTCCTAAAAAAGGACCAGCAGTAGATTATAATCTATTTAAGGTTATGAATGCACTAACTGATGGTTTAATTGCTTCAGTCATAATTTTAATAAGTTTTCTTTTAATAATAATTGCTGTGCTATGTATTAGGTATACAATTTTATCAACCATTGAAGAAGACTATAAAGAGATCGGAGTTATGAAAGCAATCGGGTTCAAATATTTTGAGATAATGAAAATGTACATGATGAAGTATTTTATTGAATCTTTATTTGCATGTATTATTGGTTATGTCATATCATTTAAAGTAAATAGTTTGTTATCGTCAAATATTCTGTTATATTTTGGAACTTCAGAAAAGACAGAAGCTGGGATAATTATTCCTGTATTGGCTGTTATACTTGTTTTTTGCCTTATTCTGTTTTTTTGCTACTTAACCCTAAGAAGATTTAAAAGAATTTCAGCTGTGGATGCTATAAGACTTGGTAATAGTGGTGAAACATATAAAAATAGAAAGTTGTTTTCATTAAAAAATAGTAAAGTTTTAAGCATCGATATGTTATTAGCACTAAAAGATGTTGTATTAAAGTCAAAATCATATGGTCTAATATTCTTTCTGTTTGTAATAGCTGTTTTTATAGTTATTCTACCATTAAACTTCTACACCACAATTAAATCCCCTAACTTTGTATCCTATATGGGGATGGGTAAAAGTGATGTTTTAATAAATGTAAGACAGAGTGATACTATGAAAACAGACTTCGAATCTATCCTTAAAGATATACAGTCTGATCCAGATGTTACAGAGTTTGCCAGGCGAATAATTTGTAGATATATAATTACTCTAAAAAATGGAGAAGAAGAGGATCTTCTTGTTGAATCAGGTGATATAAATACATTCCCTGTAATTTATAGCAGAGGATCAAATCCCATGTTAATAAATGAGATCTCTATATCATCACTTACTGCACAGGATTTAGATATAGGTGTAGGAGAATATCTCTTACTAGAAATATCCGGTGAAATTAAAAAATTGGTTGTAACGGGTATATATCAAGATATTACCAATGGTGGGAAAACAGCTAGAGCAAAGATTCAACCTGACCATGATTTAGTTATGTGGTATATGATTCAGTTAAATGTTTTGGAGAATAACAAATCAAAAATCAAAGGTTTTGAAAATAGATTCCCAAATGCAAAAATAACAAGTCTAGACGGATATATTGATGAAACTTTTGGGTCAACATTGGAGCAGTTAGAACTATTAACATTTATAGCGCTTACGATATCAATTTGTATTTCTATACTTATATCATCTCTTTTTATTAAAATGTTAACAGCTAAAGAGTTTGATCAAATTGCTATAATGAAAAGTTTAGGGTTTAAGAAATGGGATATACAAAAGCAGTATATTACGAGAGGTTTTATTATATTACTAGGTGGTCTAATATTTGGTTCAATTTTAGCAAATACACTAGGCTCATCTATAATGGGTGGGGTTTTATCCGGAAGAGGTATTTCAGAAATACGCTTCATTATAAATCCGTTATTATCATATATTTTATACCCTACAATATTTTTTATATCAGTTTTTGTAACAATATTTTTGAGTACATTATCAATTCAAGATATTTCAATAACTAAATTACAAGCCGAATAGAGGAGACAGACAATGAATATAATTGAAACTAAAGATTTATGTAAAACATATGTAGTTAATAAAAAACAAAATCACGTATTAAGAAATATCAATTTAAAGATAAAAAAAGGTGAGTTTGTTACAGTAATGGGTCCGTCTGGTTCTGGGAAATCTACACTGTTATACAACGTAAGTGGAATGGATAAAATAACATCAGGAAGTGTCTTTTTTAATAATAAAGAGATCAATGTTTTTTCTGAAAATGAGATGTCAGTATTTCGACTTAATAAAATGGGTTTCATATTTCAGAACTCACATCTGCTAAAGAACCTGGACATATTAGATAATATACTTGTTTCAGGTTATAAATCAAAAATTAGCACCAGAGCTGAAGTTAAAAAGAGGGCTTTAGATCTTATGACTATGACAGGAATTAGGGAACTAAGTGATAATGACATAACACAGGTCTCTGGTGGACAATTACAACGAGCTGCTATTTGTAGATCCTTAATTAATGAACCGGATATCATATTTGGAGATGAACCTACAGGAGCTCTTAACTCAAGCTCTGCTAAACAGATAATTGATATTCTCACAGATATAAACGAAGCTGGAAAAACTATAATGTTAGTAACTCATGATGCAAAAGTTGCTGCACAAACAGAAAGAGTTATCTTCTTGAATGATGGAATTATTGAAGGTGAATTGAATTTAGGTAAATCTGATAAAAATGAGGTACACTTAAAAGAGAGAGAGAGAAAGCTTACAAATTGGCTATTTGATATGGGTTGGTAGATAAATAGGAGTTTATGTTATGGATATTTTATTGGTTGAAGATGATAAAGATTTACAGATGATGGCAAAAAAATACCTAGATAATGCAGGATTTTCTACAAAGATTGTTTCAAATGGAGAAGATGCTTTAGAATATATTAAGGACCATGATATTAAACTGCTAATATTAGACATTATGCTTCCTGGTATAGATGGATATACCATCTGTGAAGAGGTTAGAGAAAGGTCTAATATCCCTATTATTATAGTTAGTGCTAAAAACTATGAAGAGGATAAAATACTAGGTTTAGAGTTAGGTGCAGACGATTATATTGTTAAACCTTATGCGTTAAATGAACTAGTTGCTAGAGTGAAAGCAAATATGAGAAGAAATTATGAAATGGCAGATAAAAGAGAGAAAATAGAAGAGGGCTCTCTAACATTATTAACCCAAAGCAGACAGGTCTTTCTAGGAAAAAAAGAGTTACAATTAGCAACAAAAGAGTTTGACCTGTTAAAGCTACTTATAGACAACAAAGGAAAAATATTAAAAAAGGAGATTATTTTTAATAAAATATGGGGAATGGAGAGTGATAGTGAACTCTCCACTCTGACTGTACATATTAATAAACTAAGAGAAAAAATAGAAAAAAATCCTAAAAAACCAATATCAATAATAACTAAGTGGGGAATTGGATATAGATTTGAGGGTATAGATTGAAAAAAATAATTTATTATACGATTTTAATGGGAATACTATTAGCACTTATTCTTTTTTTGGTAGAAAGAGAATCTAAGAGTGAAAAAAAAGTATATATCGTTGAAGTAAACCGGCTACATAATCAAATCTCAGCTGACTTTAATACTAAAGATTTAGAAAAGTATAAAGACCTTATACATAGCTATACTTTCATTCATGATATTATAATTTTTAAGTATGGATTAGATGATAATTTAGACAATTTTTTATTAACACCAGTTACTGAGATCTCAGTAATACTTCCAATAAACAGTAGTGACTTTTATGTTAAATATATTATTAAAGACTCTGGTAAAATTATAGAACTGAATTTAATGACAATCTCTCTCTTTTTTATTGTTATGTTTTTATACACTTTTATACTTCTTTTCTATATTTATAAAAGGTATATAAAGCCCATTGTCACAATTTCAGAAATAACCCAGAAATTAACAAAAGGTTATGTATCAAAAATCGAAATAGATAATAATTCTCCTGAAATTAAAAAGCTTTTATGGGGTCTTGATATGATAAGAGAGAAGATGGTAGAACAAAAAAGTATTACAAACAGATTAGAGAAAGAGAGAAAAACTGTCATTGCTGGTATTTCCCACGACATAAAAACACCTTTAGCTGGCATTAAAAACTACTCTACTGCACTTATGGATGATATATATGATGATGATGAAGAGAAACACAAAATTTATAAAATAATACAAGATAAAGTTGAAATAATAGATTCATTAACGACAGATCTATTAAATAGTTCAATGAATAGTTACAAAAATATACACATTAATAAAAGTCATTATTACGCCAATGATATTTATAAGTTATTAGAAGATCTGATATATAAAAAATTCGATCTTTATAATGTAGAATACCAATTCAATTTTTTTCTAGAAAATAAACTTATAGAAGTTGATATGGATAGGATAACTGAAGTATTTGATAATATTACAGAAAATATTATCAAATATGGAGATTTAAATAAAATAAACGTCTCATCTTACGAAGAGGATAACTACTTATTAATATCAATAGATAATTCAGGTCAACAAATTCCTGAAAAAGAGCTGAAGTTTGTCTTTAATAGCTTTTATAGAGGATCTAACATTTCAAATAAACCAGGGTATGGTCTAGGACTTTATATTATACGGCAAATTATGAGACTTATGGATGGTGATGTTTATATAGAGAATAGTGATATTGGAGTCTCAATTACCCTGGTTTGTAAAATAGTGTAGAATTTCTTTGAAACACTGTACAATGCAGTTTTTGATGTGACTGCAGGAGAAATGTGTATTGTATTAACTTTTGTTCAAGTCCATGTAAACGCTTATATAATAGATATTCCTATCTTTTGAAATGAATATGAGTATAATTTAAATAACAGTTCTAAATATTCATGATTTATAGAGGAATAAATATGTATAAAAAGTTAACAAAGAATATGATTGTTCAATTAATTATTGGATTATTTTTTTTGGTAGCTATATTTATTTTAGACTTTATTTTGATAATCGTCACAAAATATAATCCTTTTATCATTTTACTAGTTTCACTACCACTAGTTTCAATTAATATGGTTATTATTGTATTAAAGACATCAAATTCCTTTAAAGAATTAAATAACTGGTATGAACAAATTTTAGATTTTGTTTATTTACCGATGTCAATAACAGATTTAGATATGAACTGGACTTTTATTAACCGTTCTGTAAAAGATATAATAGGCAGAACACGGGAAGATGCCATTGGATTACAATGTTCTAACTGGAATGCCGACATTTGTAATACTGAAAGATGTGGCATTTGTCTATTACGAAAAGATGAAGGGACCTCTTATTTTGTTAATGAGGGCATTGATAAGAATTATCAAGTTGATACAACCTATCTATATGATTTAAAAAAAAATAAGATAGGGCACTTAGAATTAGTATCAGATATTACTGCGAAAGTAAAATTAGATGAATCTATTTATGAGTTAAAAAAATATTCAGAAGTAAATATAAAAACAAAACGTGCTGTTCAGGATCCTGCAGAAAACCAGTTAAGAAATAAGAATGATATAAATAGACATAATATGCGGCAGTTTACGATTTCTAAAGATACATCTTCAGCAAAACAGTTGTTTGAGACAACAAAGCATGAAATTATTGAGCGTAAAATTGCAGAAGAGGCATTGGGAGAGAGTCAGCAACAACAGCGTGATTTACTGAATAATACTTCATCAATAATATTCATAAAAGATCTAGAAGGACGTTATCAATTTGTTAACAGAATGTTTGAACGAGCTTTCAATATTTCAGATAAAGAAGCTTATGGGAAAACAGATTACGAAATAATGCCTGAAGAGATTGCTAAATACTATCAGGACAATGATCGTAATGTATTAGAATCTGATTGTCTTCTTGAGTTTGAAGAAACTGCTAAATTGAAAGATGGAGAGCACACCTATATTTCAGTTAAATTCCCCCTCAAAAATAGTTCGGGTGAAACTTATGCCTTATCCGGTATATCAACCGATATTACGAAACGTATAATATTAGAAGAACAAATATTTCAAAGTAGTAAAATGGATGCAATAGGGCAACTTGCTGGGGGTATCGCCCATGATTTTAACAATATGCTTGGTGGAATAGCTGCAGCTGGGAATGTATTGTTATCAAAAGATAGAGGTTTGGACAAAAAGGGAATTAAGTGTGTAGAGTTAATACTTCAATCTACTATAAGGGCTGCAGATTTAACCTCTCAGTTGTTAACACTAGGTAGGAAAGAGAAATTTACTTTTGAAATAATAGATATTCATAATATTATAGAAAACACTATTGAGATTTTAAAAAGCACACTAGATAAAAAAATTACAATATCACTTATTAAAAACTCAAAACCTCATTTTATAGAAGCAAATTCTTCTTTTTTACAGAGTTCTCTACTAAATCTAGGAATAAATGCTAGTCATGCGATGCCTGATGGTGGTGAAATTATCTTTGGAACAAAACAGGTGCAATTAGATAAATTATATTGTGAATCCAGTATATTTAAGATCAAACCAGGTAATTATATTGAAATTGAAATTAGTGATACAGGTTGTGGTATAAAATATGAAAATTTAAAAAAAATATTTGATCCATTTTTTACAACTAAGGAACAAGGGAAAGGCACTGGGCTTGGGTTATCTACAGTTTATGGGACAATACTCGGGCATCATGGTTCAATATTTGTGAGAAGTGAGGTTGGAATAGGAACTACATTTACAATTCAACTTCCCTGTTCAGAAAAAAAAGCAATCTTAATAAAAAATGAATCAATTATTGTAACTGGGTCAGGTATCATATTATTAGTAGATGATGAAGAAATAATCAGGATAACTGTAAAAGATATGCTTGAAGAGATGGGATATAAGGTGTTATTAGCAAAGAATGGAATGGAATGTTTGACACTTTTTAAGCAGCAGTATGGAAATATTGACTTAGTCATTATGGATATGATAATGCCTGATATGAGTGGAAGTGAAACATATATGAAGATGAAGATGATTGATGAAAACTGTAAAGTCATAATTTCGTCAGGCTATACTAAGGACGAAAATATAAATGATCTAAGAAAAATGGGGCTAGCAGGTTTTATTAAAAAGCCCTTCATGGATTATGAGATTAACAAATTAATCAAAAAGATTTTAAAAAGTAAATAATCGTATTAACTAACGAAATTAGATTTCCTCAATAAAATATTTGTAAATGGAATAATTCTATATAATAATTAATTATAAAATATTAAAGGAATGTTTATGAAAAATAAAAAATTAGTAACTATACTCTTAATATCCATATCTACTTTAACATTATTTGATTTAGTATCGTATACAATTCTTAAATCTATTCTTGGAGGAGTTATTATTTTCTCTATACCAGTAATAATAATACTTGTAGCTTTAACTATTTATATATTGATAAAATCATATTATGATCTTGATGATTGGTATGGACAATTATTAGATTCTATACCTAATCCAATATCAGTTACAGATATAGATATGAACTGGACATTTATAAATAAACCAGTAAAAGATATTATAGGTGTTGAGAGAGATGAAATAGTAGGACAACAATGCAGTCGCTGGGGAGCTGATATATGTGAAACTCCAAAATGTGGTGTAATGATGCTTAGAAACGGAGATCCAAGATCCTATTTTACTAATGAAGGGCTTGATATGAACTTTCAGGTTGATACTAATTACCTCTATCATAGAAAAGATAAAACAAAAAAAATTGGGCATATAGAAATTGTTTCAGATGTAACAATAAAATCCAGATTGGATAAAGCTGTTACTCAACTAAAGAAGTCTTCAATAGATTTAAAGGAGACTATTGAGCTCGAAGCTTCAGCTACTGAAGAACTCTCAGCAACATCAGTTCAATTTTCTCAAAACTTAAGCAGCATAAGTAACAATACTACAAAACAATTTAATGTTATTGAGGATACTGTTACTGCTCTTGAAGAGATGAGTGCAAGTATAGAGTCTGTTTCCCAGAATTCATCTAAAGCCTCAGTATTATCTAGGGAGAATGTTAATGTTGCAAGGATAGGAGAAGGAAAAATAAAAGATACTTTACATTCTATTTCTGGTATAAATGAGAGCTTGGAACATATTTCTAATAAAATAAACTCATTAAATGAAAAAACACAGAAAGTTGATGAAATTCTAAAAGTAATTAATAGCGTTTCGGCTCAAACAAATCTATTATCTATGAATGCCGCCATTGAGGCTGCTCATGCAGGAGAGTCAGGAAAAGGATTTAGTGTTGTAGCAAACGAAATAGGAAAATTAGCAGAAAGTGCACAGGCATCATCTAAAAGAATTGATCAAATTATTAAAGAGATAAAAATAGATGTTGTGGAAACAAAAGAGTTGTCAGACGACAGTCATACTAAAGCAGAACAAAATATAAATAATATTAATGAATCTCTTGATGCAATTAATAACATTGTAGATACAATTAATAGTGTTGATAATATGGTTAATTCCATTGATTCCGCAGCAAGTGAACAGGCCAAAGCTACTGGAACGATTCTTGAAAATGCTAAAAACCTTAAATCTATTTCCCATGAAATAACAGATTCAATAAAAGAACAATCTGAAGGTATAAACCAGATAACAAATGCACTACAAGGGTTAGTTGAAGAGACAAATAAAAATGCACGATCATCTGAAGAATTAAATGAAATTGCAAATAAACTTGAATTATAATTATGAAAGATAATAATTATTGGATAAAAAAATTAAATATGGAAGAACATCCTGAGGGTGGTTACTTCTCTCTATTTTATAAATCAGATCACAATATAGATAATAGCTTTATAGGGCTTGATACTAGTGGTACTCGTCCCTTATCTACAAGTATATATTTCCTTATAAAAGACAGGGAAGTCTCTAATTTTCATAGATTAAAATCTGATGAAATTTGGTATTTCCACGATGGAGAACCACTTATTATCTCTATGATTAATATAGATGGGTCTCTAATATCTGTAACCCTTGGGGTTGATATTGATAAAGGGGAATGTCCTCAAGTCCTTGTACCAGCAGGGACTATATTTGGTAGTTATGTTAAAAGTGGTAAAGGTTATTCTCTAGTTGGATGTATGGTAAGTTTTGGATTTGACTTTGAAGATTTTGAACTGTTTTCTAGGGAAGAATTAATTAAATCTTACCCAAAACATAGTAACGAGATTATTAAGTTAACAAGAAATTAACTTTGACTTATATATGAGGAATACAATTACACCTGATACTTAGACAGAGATCCCTGATAACTTATAATGATCTTTTTCTGTGGTATTTATATTATATCTTTCGAAATAATAAGTCTTTTCTTTCCATTTCTAAGATTGAATCATTGTGTTATTCAACTTTGGATCATATAGTTATAAGTAAGAAGTTTATAATTAATTTTAATTATGAGGGGGTTATTTATTTTGAATAACGAGGACAAACCACCTAATTTAAAATAAAATTAGTTGCATAATAATATAAAGATAATCTCCTACGTGGGATTAATAGTGAAATTATTCACGATATAGCGCAGGTGTTCTCTTTATGGCTCTGTGTATACTAGTTTCATTCTAAAAGCCGTTCTATCTATTTGTTCAACAAGCTATGCAATACTAAAGTTAATAATAGAAGTGAAGAGAATAAAATAGTATTGAAATATTATTAGGTGAGATTAAAAAAGTTTTAAATATAAGAAAATATTTAATTAGGTTTTCTTCTTAAACAAAAAGTTATATTAGTCTTTTTTGCTTGGAAATTTAGTTAAGTATAAAAAGGAGTTATAAATGAGTAAAAAAATAATAATATTAATATTATCTACATTTTTGTTAATGACTAGTTGTGATAGCTTATTAGAATTGATAGAAGGTGATGATGGTGGTGGTGATGATTATTACGAAGAAATAGGTTATGCAAGTGGAACAGTGTACGATGCTGTTACAGGTGAGGGTATATCTGGGGTAACTATTAGTGATTATGAAATGACTAGTTATTCAACCACTAGTGATTGGGATGGTTCTTTTTACATTGAGTTACCACCTGGTTATAGAACATTAGATTTTTCATCATATAATCATGACTTTGTCTCTATTGAAGTAGAAATTACTGAATATAATACAACATATATTTCTGATAATGAAATAATAGGAAATCCTTATTTAGGTTATGGAGAGTATCGTATTGTATTAACTTGGGGTGATAATCCAACTGATTTAGATGCAAATATTTTATTTACAGCAGGTGGTTCATCTACTCTAAATAGAAGTGATTCATATCAGTATGGTCCAGAAACAATTACTTTAAATGGCTTAGCAGGTATTACATACAAATATTATGTATATAATTATAGCCAAGATGAAAATTTCCCATACTCAGATGCATTAGTTACAGTATATGATCAATATGGATTTGTTGAATCATTTACTCCGCCAAATTACGGAGATTATACAAATATTTATTGGTATGTTTTTGATTTAAACAATGGTAATATAAATTACCAAAATATGTTGCAGACTTTGGCTCCAACTATTTAATTTATCTATTTAAGAATTCTGCTTTAATGAACTAATCCTAGATTGTGGATACTCTTTTCTAAGCAGTTTGCATTAAATGGCTCCGGTATTCAATCGGAGCCATTTTAAATTTCTGTTTGAATTCTCTATTAAATTCCTAGGTCCATCCTCTAATTATATAACTTATACAATATAAAAATTACTTGACATCCTAATTCATTTGCAATTAAGATGAATACAATTTTCAGGGTCGGGTGAGCGTAAGCAATTCCCAACTGGTGGTTATAGTCCACGACTCCAAGGGTTTACTCTTGGACTGATTTGGTGAAATTCCAATACCAACGGTACAGTCCGGATGGAAGAAAATGTTATAAAAAACAAATCTCAATTCTTTTTGTCACGCCCTTATAATTTAGGAGATCCTTATTGGATAATTATTTTATGAAAAGGGCGATATCCCTCGCCCGGGGTGGTTTAGGAAAAGTATCTCCAAACCCCTTAGTTGGTGCAGTCATTGTTAAAAATGAAGAAATTATTGGACAGGGTTATCATGAGTATTATAGAGGCAAACATGCTGAAATTAATGCTATAGAATCCTGTATCGAATCAACGGTAGGTAGTACTCTTTATTGCAACCTAGAACCATGTTCTAAGTTCTACAAGGGTAAAAACAATCCTCCCTGTTGTGATGCCATTATTAAAGCCGGTATTAAACGTGTTGTAGTTTCCCAAGTCGATTTAAACCCAAATGTTTCAGGTTCTGGACTCGCATTATTAGAATCTAATGGCATAGAAGTTTTGGTTGGAGTAGAACAAAGGTTAGCACTGGAACTAAACCGTGGTTTTAACACTGTCATGAAGCTTGGTAGACCTTATGTACACATTAAGTGGGCACAGACATTGGATGGGCAGATTGCTACATCTGATGGTGTTTCTAAATGGATATCCAGTGAAGAGTGTAGGAAAAACAGTCATTTCCATAGATCCTGTTGTGATGGAATTATCGTAGGAAGAAGAACCTTGGAGTTAGATAATCCGACTCTTGATGTTAGGTATGATAATTTACCATCTCCAAGGCCTATAATTATTGATCCTTTACTAAAATCACCGGCAAACTTAAAGATATTTGATAAAAATCCAGTAATTATCTGCTCAGAAGAGGTTTCTGAATCTCATAAAGCCAGATATAGAGGTTCTTTCCTAAAACTTAAAGGATCAACCTTTAAAATTAAAGACATTATAGATGAATTAAAACTCATTGGAATTAACTCACTATTTGTAGAAGGTGGTTCAAATCTAATTACTCAATTTTTAGAGGCAGGTTTATGGGATCAAATAACAGTTTATACAGCCCCTAAACTTTTGGGCAATGGTCTATCTCCTGTGGGTTCTCTTTCTATTAATCACCCTAAAGATAGTATAAAGTTTAAATCACCAAGTTTTGAGATTCTAGATAACCATATGGTTTTTAATGGTTATAGGGAGGAGTTATGTTTACAGGAATAATTGAAGAGGTTGGAGCTGTTTTATCTATTTCTGGTAGCAGAAATTCCAAAAAGTTACAAATTAGAGCAAAGGTCGTTTTAGAAAATACAGTACTAGGTGATTCAATCTCTATAAATGGTGTTTGCCAAACTGTAGTAGCCATAGATACTAATAGTTTTACTGTTAATATTTTGCAAGAAAGCCTAAATAAAACCAATTTAAACAAATTGAAGCCATTTAAAAAGGTGAATCTTGAAAGAGCATTAACAATGAATAAGCCATTTGGTGGTCATTTTGTACAAGGGCATGTTCAAGAAACTGGTGTAATTAAGAACATAAGAAAAGTAAATAAAAATACCTTCTTGTCTATCAAAATATCACCAGAATTAAATAATTACATGGTAAATGAGGGGTCTGTAACAGTTGATGGTTTAAGTTTAACTATCGCTGAAATAAGGCAGCTAGTAATTATTATAAATATAATCCCACATACATTAGCAAATACAACTGTAAACCTGTTAAAGGTAGGGGACTTGGTAAATATAGAGCCAGATATTTTAGTAAAAACAGTTGTAGAAAAACAAACAGTAGGTTTAACAAAAGAAAAACTTTTAGGGTGGGGGTATTAAAATGAAGGACTTTGAAAAAGTAGAAGATATATTAGAAGACTTTAAAAAGGGTAAAATTATTATCGTAACTGACAATGAAGACCGGGAAAATGAAGGTGATCTAATAATGGCTGGAGAGTTAATAACCCCGGAAGATATTAGTTTTATGGCCAACTATGGTAAAGGTCTAATTTGTTGTCCTATTAGTGAAGATTATGCAAAACGTTTAGGTCTAGAACTAATGACAACAGAGCAGGATAAACAAGGAACTGCATTTACGGTTAGTTGTGATGTTAAGGCTGGAACAACTACAGGAATATCAGCAAGTGACAGATCAAAAACTATTAAAGCGATATCGAACCCAACTTCACAAAAAGGTGATTTTCACAGACCAGGTCATATCTTTCCACTCATTGCAAAAAATGGTGGAGTATTAGAACGGGAAGGTCATACAGAAGCCGCTGTAGATATGGCAGTTTTGTCTGGACTTACTCCATGTGGGGTAATTTGTGAAATTATTAATGATGATGGAACGATGGCTAGAGCAGAAGAACTTGATAAATTTCAGGCTACTCATAATCTAAATAGGATCACAATAAAAGAGTTAAAAGAGTATAAACACTATCTGTTCCAAAAGAAGCCTATTTCTATTCCAACAGATATAGGCACTTTTTTAATAGAGACAATTGATAACCCTAAAAGTAAGGAGATGCCCCACCTTTTTATACATAAAGGAGAATTAACATCCCCTCTTAATTTAAGAATGCATTCAGAGTGTTTAACCGGGGATCTATTAGGTTCATTAAGATGTGACTGTGGGGACCAATTAACAGATTCATTACGTTATATAAATAAAAACGGTGGGGCTATTTTATATCTTAGGCAAGAGGGCAGGGGCATAGGTCTAATTAATAAACTTAGAACTTATAATCTTCAGGATCAGGGATTTGATACCATGGATGCCAACTTAAAACTTGGATTTAAAGCTGACTTACGAGAATATTCCTTAGCAGCAAGTCTATTAAAAGAGAAAGATATTCTTAGTGTAAACCTTCTTACTAATAACCCACTTAAGGTTAATGGCCTTGAAAAAGAAGGTATAAGGGTAGTAAAGAGAATATCTTTAGAGGGCAGATATCATAGTAATAATGCTAAATATTTAGAGACAAAAAAAGATAGAATGGGACACATTCTGTCAGAAAGGAGATAACATGAAAGAGATAAATGGGAATTTAATAGCAGAAGGTCTGAAGTTTGGAATTATTGTAGCTAGATTTAATAGTTTTATTACAGAACGATTATTAGAAGGTTCCATAGACTGTATTACAAGACACGGTGGAGATGAGTCTAATATTGAGATTATTAGGGTTCCGGGAGCTTTTGAGATACCTCTAGTTGCCCAAAAACTAGCAAAATCAAATAAGTACGATGCAATAATATGTTTAGGTTCTGTTATTCGTGGAGCTACAACACACTACGACTATGTATGTAACGAAGCAGTAAAGGGTATATCCCAGGTATCTTTAAATCAGGAAATACCTGTAATGTTTGGTATATTAACTACAGATACTATAGAACAAGCTGTGGAACGTGCAGGAACTAAAGCTGGGAATAAAGGTTTTGATTCTGCATTAGGTGCTATTGAGATGGCAAACCTTCTAAAAAATATATAAATAAGTGATTTAATACTAAAGCCTGTTTTAACACAGGCTTTAGCTATTTTAATATATTACATAATAAACAGTGAATATATTACTCCAATTAAACCAAGAATTACAAAGATTATTACCGGTTTAACAGACATTACTCCATTGTTTTTCATTGCTTTACCAAACATTCCAAATACAACTGGGTGAACTAAAAATGGCATTGCAAAAATAAATGGGATTAGAGTATCTGTTCCATGACCAAACATTCCACCCTGAACAGCTGCAAACAGACCAAAGTGACTGATTGCTGAACTTGTTGCCATCGAGGCATTCCATAGTGTTATTCCACTTAGATGTAGTAGTAAAAAGCTTCCAAATACTGCCATTAACTGCCAACCAAAGCTAAATAACATTAGACCACGAACCTCTTTTGCATCTTCTCCATTAGCATTTCTAAGGTTTTTTAAAGCAAAGTATGTTAATACTATTCCACAAAGAACTACTAAAGAAGCTGGGATCGCCATAAGTACTCCCTGTTTTGCACTAATAGCCAATATGGTAAATACAAAAATGTGACCAAAAAATGGGATATTTATCATAATTGGTGCACGGGCAGCAGCTATATGTCCTAAGTCTCCGGCAGTACATGCTCCAGTTAGACCTGAATGCGATAAAGAACCAGCCATACCAGGTGCAAGATTTCTTACATGATTAGCCTTACCAAGTTTAATAAGAATTAGGATTCCACCAAACATCCATAGAAGTTGACCAAAAAACCCATAACCCATAACTTTAGCCATTTCATCAATTTTAAATGCTTCTACTATTCTTGATCCACCAACTAGGAAGTTAGCAGCAAGTACAACTGGTATTCCAGCAAATAGAAGAGATTTCATTGTTGGTCCAAATCTCCAATTAGAAAATATATAACCTAAACCAGCAGAAAGTAACATAGCAAAGAATATTTGAGGTAGGGCGATTAAAGGTTTTACCCAGATAGAGATACCATAAGAAATAAGTAATAAAATTAGTATCATACACATCTCTAGAAAACCTTTACCAAGATATAGAGACTTATTTTTAATTTTTGCCTTTGAATCAATTAGTATTAAAGCACCAATAATTCCAAGATATGTTAATAGAGGGTATGCAGATCCTATTGGATCATTTCCAGCGACACCTTTAATAATTGTAAATGTTCCCTGTATTGCTAACAAAATAAAGAATGAACGTACAATAAAGAAAAGTTCGGTACGTTTTGTCCCTAGAATAATCTCTTCTTCTGAAGGTGTTATTAGGTCTTCAATATCCAAAGGTGCTTTTTTAGAAAGTTTTTTGAGCTCTTGCCCTCCAACAAAGAATGTTACAATTAAAACAACAACAGTTACTTTACTCATAAATCCTACCATTGTGAATTCCTGTAATCCTGCAGTGGCCATACCACTTTCTCCAAGAAGGAATCCCATTAATAATCCGAAGATAACAATAATAAGAATAGGTGAGTATTTTGTCCCAGCCACTACTGTTCTAGATAGAATTACTATTGGAATTAATAAAATAAATGCAATTAATAACTGGTTGAAACTTGAAAAATCCATTTTTTCTCCTTTTAATTATGATTTCTTAATCTTTAGTAGTAAATAGGTTTCTCTGTTTCATTAAATGAGCAGTAAATTTCAATCCTATTAAATTAAGAAGTTCATTAATCAAGAGTTTAGCACGGTTTTTTAAAGTCGTGGTAAATTATTTTCACAAATATATTTTGTATACAATATTTCTATTTTCTCTGATTTATTTTTTTATGTAATGTTATATACATTTATTAGAAATTTCATTTTTAAGCCAAATAATTGTCCTTGATATATTAAAGGCCTTAGCACCATATTCTATTTCAAGTAGATTCTCTGGCAGGAGTTTATCAAATTTTTCTAGCTCTTTGTTTTCCACATATTTTGCAAGATCTGCATTGGTAAATTTATTATCTAAACTGAATAGAATTAAGGACTCTCTTACGTCCTCTATATCACTGTTCTCAATTTCTATAACCCCAGCAAAGTTACTTAATTTATATCCGGCAGTAATAAGTAGTATAGAAAGAGTATTTACAACTTTATCCCCCATCCATGGAATCAGATATACATGTCTGCCATGACTAGTTAGTCTATTTTTTGATAGTTCTAACTCCTGAAATAGTTTAACACCCTCATTAAATAGATTTATAGCAGTATCATCCATAAATTCAATCTTTCTACTACCAATGTCTATTCTATGGTCAGCTAATGTATATACCTTTAACATCTCCTGTCTTATTTTGTCATGTATAATCAGGCTTCCGTTACTAAACTTTGGAGGTTTCCCTCCTTCTGATGCCTCTAGTGTAATTACTTTTTTATCGTTATCAATATCAATAACTTTCCATCTTCTACCACTGAAAATTATATATTGCTGATTAACTACAAAGCTGTCTAAAGGAATAGAACCTATAGTTCTACCTTTAACAATCACCCTGTACTCTTCTGGTGTATTAAATACAGCATAAAATGTGTAGTGATTAACAAGTCTCTCTCCAGATTCACCGATTGTTAATTCTCCACTTGATAATTGTGATATTAGATTTTTATCACCCATAAAAGTAAGTAGCTGGGAGAACTGATCCACTGTTATTTTATTGAATGATCCTGATTTACATAAAAGCTGCCATATCCTATCAGCTCTTACTCCACCCCACTGGGAAATAACTGCTAAAATTTGATGTATTAGAGTTGAAAAATGGTATAGATCCGTATCAGCAGGTTCATACCACTTTTCTATAATTAGGAGTCGTAACACAGCTATACTCTGGAGCAGTTCTAGTCTAAGTTTATCAACAATAGATGAATTTACCATAAGTTCATTCTCACTAATAAACATTCTTAATACCGGGTTATCTCCTCTCCGACCAGAACGTCCTAAACGTTGCCGCAAACTAGATACAGAAAGAGGTGCAGTTACCTGGGATACAGATTTTACTTTGCCTATATCTATACCTAACTCTAGGGTCATAGTACAAACCGCGGTTGTAGGTAGGCTGTCTCTCTGAAGTCTGGATTCTAGGTCAAACCTTATCTCTTTTGAGAGTGAGCCGTGGTGTGGGAAAAACTCGTTAGGCACACCATTGTCCCTACAAAGATCACTTAACAAAGCAGAAAAATTCTCAGTTCTTTTTCTACTATTAGCAAAAACAAGATGACTATCCCCTCGAAGTAGTGTAAAAAGATCTGCTGCAATCTGATCATCAGAGGATACTGTTTTTTCTACATACTCCTCTGGGTTTTCAATAGCTTCTTCAACTTTAACAATCTTCTCTATATAACCTCTAACCTGCATCAACATAGATGATTTAACTTCATTTGGGTCAGTTGGTTCAATTAATATAGATGGAAATGAATTATCTGGTCTAAGGGATTTTAATACACTATCCATATCCCCTAAAGTTGCACTTAAAGCTATTCGAGGGATCTTTCTATCTAATTCCAGAATATCTTCTAATCGATGCATTAGTGACTGAAGCTGTGTACCTCTCTCACTGCCTAAAAAAGCATGATACTCATCAATTATTATATACTTTATATTCTCAAATGATTTTTTAACCCAACCAGCTCTAAGAATTAACATGGATTCTAAAGATTCTGGAGTTATTAATATAACTCCATTTGGTTTTAATATTACCTGTTTCTTTTTTGTGACAGAACTATCTCCATGCCATGCGGTAACCTTTAAATCCATTGTCTCTGCCAGCGGTTCTAACCTGCGATGTTGATCATTTATTAGTGCTTTAAGTGGACTAATATATAAAATACCAAAACCTGTTTGAATGTCCGCAGTTGTTGTTAAAGCAGGCATAAATGCAGCTTCAGTTTTTCCTGCCGCAGTTGCAGCACTTATTACTATGTCACAATTTGCCTTTAATATAGGATCAATTGATAGTTTTTGAACCTCTCTTAAATCTTTCCAGCCCTGTTTATAAATCCACTTCTGAACTCTACTATCTAATTTATTATATTGGGTTGCCATATCAGAGTTCAAAACCTGTTAGCTCGTTATCTAAACTATCTGCATCTGTTAATTCCACAGAATCTATAAGATCTTCCCACTTTAAGTCTCTGTTCTGCTCTAAAACGGCAAGCATATCTACAAATGCTTTTATAGTATTTCTTGGTGTCCTAAAATAAGCATCCCCAATTTTATTACTGCAGTGATTCAAAAATGCTGATAGCGCTTCATCAGATACAAGATATTCTGATTCATCCCCTGATGCATAAACCCATCTGAGATTTTTTAAGAGTATATATAACTCCTCCGGTGTTAGATTATTAAGTTGTAACGTAGGTGAGGTATAGTCTACGACTCCAGCATCTTTTGCAAAACTGTTCTCTGCAAGCCTGGTTTGTAGAGCGTCATAACTAAACAGTCCGCGCCTAGTATCAGAAAGGAACTCAGGGGTTCCACCAAGTAGAAAACCTATACTGTTTGCACTTCCTTGTAGGCAGTCGTTTAAAATCCTTAAAATTTGCTCATAGTTAGACAGCCTAGCCTGCCTATTGTGTAGTTTGTAGAGATTTACCATCTCATCTAGGTTTACTAAAAGACCAGTATATCCAGCCTGTTTTACAAATAGGCTCATTAATTTTAGGTTATCATAAAATGATGTATCGGATATTATAGTTCTAATCCCCAATGCCTTTTTGGCATCAGTTTTAGTTGTATATTCAGCTCTTAGCCACCTTATCGCGCTGTTTTTAAGTTCATCATTAGAACTTTCATAGCCTTCCCAATACTTGTTTATTACCTGGGCAAAGTCATATCCTCCAACATAATCATGCATAGAAGATAGTCTATTTTTAATAACTTCTGATACAGAATAATCTGAACTATCAGCTTCCTGGCGGGCAGAACTTATAAACTTCTCAACAACACTTGTTAGTCCATTTCCATCTGGTTTGTTTCTTGTAGAGAGGTTCTTCATAAGTTCTGAATATAGATTTCTTGCCTGTCCACTAGATGCATGTATTCTTCTATCTGGGGATAGATCTGCATTTATAACAACAAGTTTTTTTTCTAGAGCTATAGATTTAATAACAGATAAAAAGAATGTCTTTCCCGATCCAAACTCACCAATAATTAGTTTAAAAGCTGAACCACCTTCTGCAACTCTATCTATATCTTTTATAAGTGCTTTTACTTCTTTTACTCTACCGACCTGAATATGCTGTATACCAGTTCGTGGAGTTACACCGGCTTTTAATGATTGAATTATAGAATCTCTCTCTTTAGCTCTTAGTTTTTTAGTATACATTCAATCTCCTGTTTTATCTCGTCATCTATATATAGTGGATTTTCATCTTCAATTAGTGGAGCATCAACTAGATCATAAGCCCAGTCATTAATAACTTCTATTGCCCCAGATACCATAAGGTTCAAAGAACTACATATCTTTTCTACCTCAGAGTATTCCCATTCTTCCTGTTTTATTAATTTATTATAAAGGTTTAGGTGATTTTTATCCAGTTGGGTCCTTGGAACCTGTGGTTTATTTTCTATAATTATTTCATCTATGGCAAATATATTTTCTAAAATTTCCTGAACATCCTTAGTCTCTTCTTCGTGAATCTTTAATAGATCATGATCCAGAGCAAAACTGTCCTTCCTCTTTAAATCTATTTTTTCTTTTACCAAATTGTCTTCTAGATCTAAAACATTAAATACTTTTTTTAGAGCATCTGTTTTTATACTGTCTACTTTCCCGTCTATTATACTAAGGTCAATTAATATGTTCCCAATAACCTCTTTCTGGTTTAAATTTAGCAAACTTAATAGTAGCTTTAGTCCCACTGAATCTTTTTGATGTAATAGTCTCCATTTAAGGTATGCTCTTAGGGATAATTTCTCCATATCTGTTAAAGAGCTATTACCATTAATATGGTTTATTAATAATTGTTCCGAAATATTAGGAATCAGATCTGCTAATCTAATAATTGCCCCAGTTAAGTTAAACTCGTGGGATGGTTCAAAGTTTATAAACCTACTAGTTTTGAATAGAACTATCTGCTCTGTTAATTTAAAGGTCGTATGGTGGTACCTTAAGTCTGGCGCTACACCATAACCTACAGCCCCTAATATTTTAATGATAAACTGTGCAATTTTTTTGTCTAATTTCTGATGAGGATTGATATCCAATAAACTCATAATTAATTCCACATCAATAGTTTCGGTATCACTTTTTGATAGCTGAGTTAATTCACTTCTAATATTTTCAAGTCCGGTGTTTTTTATACCATCAAGTAGATCAACTGGTATTAAAGCTACATAATTTAGATCCTTTTTTGAGTGCCCATCACCAGCCATATAGCGGCTTAAGGGCTCAAGTTCCTTAATAACTAAATCTGCTATTTCCTGTACCATAGAAAAGTGCTTTTTTAATCTGCATGGATCAGGTAGATCAATATTTGGTGGAATATAATTTCTTAAGGTTACATTTACAGGTATATAGTGGAGAACTAATTTTTTTTTATTCTCTTTAATTATCATTCCACTAGGAAATTCTTCTGAAAAACGCTTAGAAAAGAGTTTCTTGAATTCTGTGTCACAACGAACAGCTGGAGTCCTTAAATTATATTCCGGATGATTATATACCCATGCATATGCTAGTTCTGATGTTATAGGTATAGAGTTTCTAACACTGTATCCCATTAAATATTTAAAACCATTATTAAATTTATTTTTGCTTAGAATTAGATCATTGGGGATATCTTCTAAATCTACAATGTCTGCCTGAATAGCCATTAAATATGATAAAAGAGAGTTTATATGAATTTCAAATGAGTGGTTAATATTATAAATATCTTTTAGGCGATATAGTTCCGTATATATATCCTGTAATTCCTGTGGCTCAAGTTTGTTTTTTCTATTATCTAGAAGTAACCTACGTTCTAATCCATAAAGATATAAAAATACAAAACCAATATAGTCCTCTGTATTATCTCTTGAACCTCTTAACCAGTTTAAATATGCAGCTCTACTTTCTGGAGATATTAAGCTATATGTAGGCCAGTAACCCATACCGCTTCCTGATATATTTGGATTATTAAAGTTAACAGTTAAATCAGGATCTATTAAAGAGGGTTCATTACTAAAAGCATCTAGACCCTTTAGAAAGTTCCCAGTATAGAAGAATCCACCAATAATCTCTTTTCCATCTATTTCAATAATAGTATCAGGGTCTATCCATTCTCCTGGTTTTTTAAGTTTTGAAGTCCTTTTTATTCGATTCAGTTTGAAATTTAATAAATCACTCTCGTCCATATCTAAATCAATTATAATCAGAGGTTCATTATTTGTATATATATAGTTAGATACTTTTAAATAGTTGATGAAAACAGATTAAGGTGTACAGATATACCAATTATTATATTTATTCACAGGCAGTATCTGTACATTTGAAAATACCTCTTGCATATCGCTTATTCCAGTTTTAATAAAATTAAAGTAATCACCATCTTCCAGATATTCTACAAATTTTATCATAGCATTACTGTTTTGACTATAATCGTGTAAAATTACAACTCCTTTGGATAATCTTGACGCCTCTAATAACATTTTTACTCTTTTCTCTTTATCAAGGCCGTGGCTTACATAGGCTGAGATAACATGATCAAATGTTTTATTTTCAAATTCTAAACCATCAAGAATGTTACCATAAATAGCATTAATACCCCGATTTTGAGCATATTTGAGCATCTTTTCTGATATATCTACACCTGTTAAAAGGTGACCTGCCAATGAGAAAGTTTTTGAGAATGCTCCAGTCCCACAACCTATGTCAAGAATTGTAGAATTATTTGTTAAATTCAGTCCAGATTCTAAATCTATATAAATCTGGCTATATTTTTTAACCTGACTGTTAAAAAAGAGGTTATAAATAGGGGATATACTATTAAATATCTTTTTATGTTTAACCATGTCTACTGTATTATTAATCGAATCTAAGTTTTTCATAAATCCCCCAATATATTTTATATAGTAAATTATAGGGTATTTATAATTTAATATCTCTATATAAGTTTTATTTAGCTGTCGAGACTTAGTAGATCATATTTTAATATAATGTTAATCTAAATAGTAATTATTACTAGTTAGAGGTTTTTATGAGATTAAATAAAGCAAAAGATGTTATTAAAGAGCTATATAAAACACATAGTGTTACTGCACTTATAAGTGAAAGAGGTGTTGGTAAAACATCAATATATAAACAGTGCACAGAGGAGATGGGTATAGGTTATATTGATCTATATGCCGCAGCTTTAGAAGGTCCTGATTTTATGGGTTTACCAGATAAAAATAGAACTGATGAAGTAACTACATATTTACCACCTAGGTTTTTACCAACAATCCAATCAGTAAAAAGTGGTATTCATCCAACATCAGGTATTTTAGTCCTAGAAGAGATTAATCGGGTGTCTCCAGATACTGTATCTGTACTCTACCCACTGCTACTTGAGAGGAAACTAAATGATCATATTTTAGCGGATGGTTGGAGAATTGCTGTAACAATGAATCCAGATAATATGAATTATATGGTAAATACTTTAGACGATGCAATAATTGATAGATTTATCGCCATCTGGATTGAACCTAACATTGATGATTATATAAAATATAGTAGGTTGTCTTTTTCAAATAATAAGGTTTTATCTTACCTTAAGTCCTATCCAGAAATGTTATTAGTTGTAAGAAAAAATTCTTCAGCACTACAAAAATCACCAACTCCTAGAGGCTGGTCAAAAATACAAGAGATATTAGAAATATGCAATATTTCAGAAGACATACTCCAGGAAACTATAGCCGGAATAGTTGGATCAGAAGCCGCTGCGTCCTTTTTAGGTTTTATACAATTAAGAGATAAAGAACTACCTGATGCTAGCGATATTCTTACAAATTATAACAGTGTAGAAAACCAGATAGTTAGACTTATTAATAATAATAATATAGATCTTTTAAATCAGATAATAAAATCTACAGTCTCAAAAATTGACGTCGAAAATTCCATGGATTTAACACATTTAAATAGATTCTTAAATATATTACCCCAGGAACTTCAAATTGTATTTTATAAAGAGCTAATTACAAAAGATGAAAACCTTCTAAGCCAAATATCAGATTCTATGGATTCATTTGATTCAATTAGTGATGTAATTATAGATCTGATGACTAATTAGGAGTAACAATGGATATCCAGCAGACACTACTAAAGCTTCTTATAAAGGAACCATTTTATGGTCATGTAGCGTCAAAATTACAGATAAAAAAGAGTTCAAGTACAAAAAAAATTAATATACAAGCCTATCCTAGGTTTGTAATGTCCTATAATCCCCAGTGGTTTCATGACTTAGAAGACAACCTTAAATATGGATACATCTTACATGAGTTATTGCATGTTATTTTACAACACAATATAAGGATTGGGAAAAAGTCTGCACATTTGTGGGCAGTGGCTTGTGACATGGCTGTTAATCAATATATTGATGAAATTTATATAGATGATAATTGGATAAATATCGAAATAATAGCTTTTGAGTTTAATGTGAAAATCCGATATGGGCAAAGTTGTGAATATTATTATAACATTTTAGATAAGTTAAATATTAATATTAAAGGTAAAGCTAGTTCCGGGCAGGCTTTAATCACCTTAAATAACCGGGAATACAAAGCTGATATTATTTCTGATAATGAACCATCCCACGAAGAGCTTTCTCTATTAAAAACAGTTGTTTCAAAAAGTATTATAGACAGTGGATTAGATTTAGAAAATATAACTGAACTATATAGTGATTATATAATAAATTGGAGAGCTGTTCTTAAAAGGTTTTTATCTGGGAAAGGAAGAAGAGATAAGAGGAAATCATATAAAAAAGTTTCCAGAAGGTATGAACATTATCCAGGTAATATCTATAACAAAGGGGTTGTGGCTTTAATAGCTCTAGACGAGTCAGGTTCTATGCCAGATCACTTAATACAAATATATATAAAAGAGTTAATAGAAATTAATAAGATAACAGGTGTAAAAATACAAATAGTTAGGTTTGATTCCCAATGTTCAACACCTATCCCACTAAAACAATATATTCAGGAAAGAGGTAGACATAGACGTGGAAGTACAGACTTTAATCCTATCTTTAAACTTGCAGATGAGATGAAAATACCCTTAGTTGTAATTTTTACTGATGGAAAAGGATTATGCCCAGATAGTGTTAATCAAAAAGTTTTATGGTTATTAACTAAAGATGGGGAAAACCCCTCTAGTTTTGGGGAAGTTATGTTTTTTACAAACTAGGAGAAAATATGGACATATTTTATGAGTTAATAAGTGGTTTATTAATAATAAACAAAAAAATATTGGCAAAAGAGTTATTAAAGAGACAAAGTTTTTTAAAATATCTATTAAATAAAAACAAGGAAATATACAGAGCCCCAGAACTGTTTAAGGTTAATGATATAGTTAAAATTAACTTTGACCCAGGAACCGATATTGAATTACAGGCACTATATATAGAACAATTTAAATCTTTAAAGCAGTTATATAAAGAAGAGATAAGTGGAAAAATTGATATAAGAGTCACTTGCAATAGTATATATACTTCAACAGTAGATCTTAATGGTATAGATAGTATTGAAGTTTATTAGAAGAGTTATTTATATTACGTTAAATTATATAAGTTTTACATATTATGAAGTATTATATATTAATTGTTTATTGTCCTGTTTTGAAAATTACAAAGAAGAGGGGTAAAGGTTAAACATGATTTTATCTACAAAATTACACATTCCTCAAACAATGTCAAAAGTGATTCTAAGAAAACATATAATAGATAAGTTGAATGATGGTTTAAATGTAAAATTGACACTTTTATCAGCCTCGGCAGGTTTTGGAAAAACAACAATACTTAGTCAGTGGATAACAGTATGTAAGAGACCTGTTGCTTGGATTTCATTAGATGAAGAGCATAGTGATGTTTCACATTTTCTTATCTACTTAATTGCAGCAATCCAGACGTTATACCCGGACTTTGCAGTTGGAATGATGGCAATGCTTAGGTCACCTCAGCCACCATCACCTGAATCAATACTTATTTCTATAATCAATGAATTAACTGTTTTAGAAGATAAAACAATCCTTATTTTAGACGACTATCATCTGGTAGATTCCACTGATGTTGATAATATCCTAAACTTTCTTATAGAAAATATTCCTGAACAATTACACCTCGTTATTGCCACACGGGAAGACCCGGTACTTCCTCTGCCACGGTATCGTGTTCGTGGACAATTAAATGAAATTAGATCAAAAGATCTGCGTTTCACGTTATCTGAAATTACTTCTTTTTTAAACAAAGTGATGAAACTTAATCTAAAAGAGGATGATTTAGTCATACTTGAATCCCGAACAGAGGGTTGGATTGCAGGATTACAGTTAGCAGCGATTTCTATAAAGGGACATCATGATACCCATGAGTTCATTAATACATTTTCTGGAAGTCATCGGTACATCCTTGATTATCTAGTTGAAGAAGTTTTAAGGCAGCAAACTGAAGATATTCAGAACTTTCTGCTTCAGACATCAATTATGGATAGATTTTGTGGTTCACTATGTGATTCAGTTTTTCAGAATGATAAAGTCTCAGGTCAGGAAACTCTTGAATTAATAGAACATTCTAATCTCTTTATTATTCCTCTAGATGATCAGAGAAAATGGTTTCGTTACCACCATCTTTTTGCAGACCTACTAAGACAAAGACTTAACAGAAGTGAATCTGTTGATATTTCAGAATTACATAAAAAGGCCAGTGTCTGGTTTGAGAATAATGATCTAGAAATGGAAGCTTTTAAACATGCTATTGCCGCGAATGATATAGATCGTGCTGAGAAACTAATAGAAGGTAATGGAATGCCTTTTATTTTTAGAGGAGAGATGGTTCCAGTCTACAATTGGTTGGAATCTTTACCTGAATCCGTATTTATAAACAGACCATCCTTGGTTATCATTCATGCTCTAGTTCTCACATTTCTTGGAAAAGCAAGTGGGATAGTTTCAAAATTATCTTTAGCTGAAGAGATGATAAAAAAAACAGATGAAATAGATAAGTATAAAGATCTAGTAGGACAAATTGCAGCTATCCGAGCTATGCTTGCTATCCCAGTACACGATGCAAAAAAAATTCTTACACAATCAAAAATAGCACTTGAAAACCTAGACCCTGATAATTTTGCTGTACGACCCTTGGCTAAATGGACATTAGGATTTGCATATCAGAATCTTGGGCAGAGAGAGTTAGCAATAGATGAATATAGAGGTGTAATTCCAATTAGTAAATCTACGGGAAATGTCATGTCTACTATAGCGGCATCAACGTGTCTTGGTCAGGTTCTTGAATCTCAGAACCGATTATTACAGGCAGAAGAGGTTTTTAAAAGTATTATAAAAGATATTGGAACTCCACCATGGCCATCAACTTGTGAGGCTTTTTTAGGTTTGGCTCGTATTTATTACTGGTGGAATGACCTAGAAAAAGCTAAAAAATATGGGGAAGAGAGCCTAACCCTGGCGCTGCAGTTGGAAAACATCGACACACCAATATCCTGCCTTATACTACTGGCAAAATTAAAACTTGTGCAGAAGGATACTGTCGCAGCTTTAAGTTTATTGAATGAAGCTGAACAGTATGTTTTAAGTCATAATCTTCAATTCCGCATGAATGATATTGTCGAGGCCAGAGTTCTATTTCATATAAGTAGAGGGGATATACCACAGGCTGAAACAGAGATAAAAATGTATGATATCCCAGTTAGCAGTATACGTCTGTTAATCGACCAGGGTAAATATAATGAGGCTTTAGATATTATTAACAGATTATTAAAAGATATTGATAGTAAAAAATGGTATTTTGAGAAACTTAATCTTCTTATACTACAAGCATTCTCTTTTTATGGTCTAGGAGAAAGAGATAATACAAATAGAGTTTTTAAAGAACTAATAACATTAGCTGAAAATGGTAACTATATACGTATCTTTGTAGACGAAGGTAAATCGATGTTTAATATGATTTCAGATATATCTTCTGATGGATTATCATCTGAGTATGTTTTTAGGATTATAACAGCTTTTAAAAATAGTGGTAATAAAGAGTTGCAACAACCTTTAATTCATCCATTAAGTTTAAGGGAGATTGAAGTACTTGAGCTAATAGCCCAGGGTCTGTCCAATAATGACATTTGTGAAAAACTCTTCCTTGCGCTGGATACAGTCAAAGGTCATAACAGAAAAATATTTAGTAAACTAAATGTAAAAAATCGAACAATGGCTATACAAAAAGCCAGATCTCTAAATATCATTAAACTTTAAATATCCTGAGTCTTAAATTCAGAACAACACTCCAAACAACACTTTAGTGTCTTTGTTAGGCAACTCATCCTAGAGTATATTTTTAGTATACAGGGAGAAATTGAGATGTTAAACAGTGCAAAAAATTATCAGATCAGAGTCGAGGGACACCTAGATATAAAATGGTCAGACTGGTTTGGAAGCATGACTATTTCCCTTGAAGATAATGGAGATACTTTAATTACCGGAATGGTCCAAGACCAGGCAGCTTTACATGGACTGCTAAAAAGAGTCCGGGATTTAGGAATACCATTAATTTCAGTAAACCAAGGAGTAAAAAAGTGAAAGCAATTATATTTAAAGAGTATGGCTCACCTGATGTTTTAAAATTAGAAGAAGTAGAAAAGCCCATTCCAAATGATAAAGAGATATTAATTAAAAATTATGCAACATCTGTATCATCAGGGGACTGGCATCTAAGAAAAGCGGATCCATTTGTAATTAGACTGTTTTTTGGACTCACAAAACCAAAAAACAGTATTCTCGGCTTTGTTTTTGCAGGTGAGATAGAATCTGTTGGAAAAGATGTAACAAAATTCAAACAAGGCGATAAAGTATACGGAACAACAGGTATGGCTTTTGGTGCTTATGCAGAGTATTTAAGTATACCCGAAGATGCCGTGGTATCTATTAAACCCACAAATATGACTTATGAAGAAGCAGTATCTATTCCATTTGGAGGAAATACAGCGTTGCATTACCTAAGAAAAGGTAATATTAAACAGGGGCAAAATGTCCTTATATATGGAGCCTCTGGAGCATTAGGAACAGCCGCAATACAACTTGCAAAATACTTTGGAGCCAATGTAACTGGGGTTTGTAGTACATCAAATATAGATTTAGTTAGATCCCTTGGAGCTGATGATGTTATTGATTATACAAAAGAGGACATAACAGATAGAACAGAGAAGTACGATCTTATTTTTGATACAGTTGGTAAAAGTTCCTATGGATGGAGTATAAAATCCTTAAATAAACGAGGTTCATTAGTTTTAGCAGCAGCAAGTGTATCACAAACGTTTAGAGGAATATGGTCAACAATAACAAGTAGTAAAAGTGTAGTTTCCGGTGTAATGAAGGAAACTGCAGAGGATCTTGTTTTCTTTAAAGGGTTAATAGAATCAGGACAGATAAAATGTGTTATCGATAGAACATATGTTTTAGCCGATATTCCAGAAGCTCATAGATATGTTGAACAGGGACATAAAAAAGGTAATTTAGTAATAACAATAAGAGAGGAGAACAAAGATGAAATCGATAAATAAAACTGCTAAGATTGCAGGAGTTATATATCTACTAATAGCAGTATGTGGGGGATTTGGATTTTTTGGAGGATTTGAGAGTCTAATAGTTCCAGGAGATGCTAATGCTACAGCCAAGAGTATTTTGGATTCTGAATCTATGTTCCGTTTGGGAGCAGTAGCAGATTCATTTGTCTTCCTGCTTGAAATAGTAATAACAGTTCTGATCTTTAATATATTTAAACCGGTTAATAAAACTAAGTCAGCTATTGCAGCTTTTGCAAGATTGGCGATGACTACAATGATTGGAATGAATATTATAAATAAACTGATTGTATTAGAGTTGTTAAGTGGACAGGCTTATCTCTCTGTTTTTAACCCAGATCAGATAAATGCTCTTGTTCTTCTATTTCTAAATGCCTACTCTACAACCAGCCTTATTTGGGGTATTTTCTTTAGTCTTCACTTGCTAATAATTGGTATGTTGATAATAAAATCTACATTTTTTCCAAAAGTTTTAGGTTTTTTATTCCTATTTGCTGCATTTGGATATTTTGTTGATAGTGTTGGATATATCATTTTACCACAATTTGACGCGATATATACCATGATAGTTTTATCTACAATCCCAGCAGAATTATCATTTGCATTATGGTTAACAATTAAAGGTGTAAATGTAGATTTATGGAAAAAACAGGAAATTAAAAACAACAGTAAATAAAGATTGTAGGAATAATGGAAGTGAAAAACATGCACTTCCATTATTTTTAAATTTTAACTCCGAATTCGTTTTTCCTTTTTTTTAGATATAATGTTGTAAGTAATATTAATGCCAATATCACAAACCCTGGTTCTGACATCTGTACCGGTTCTTCTTGTATATCAAAAGATTCTTTACCATTTAATACACGCTCCTGTTTTCTTTTTAACATAGCTCTTTGTGCATCGTTTTCAACTACTAGGTATGAAGTAACTGGACTCATTATTTTTGATTCAAAACTTGATCTAATCTGCTGCTGCCATCTTTTACCATCTTTATCCGGGTAAAGTTTATGTTGTATCCATAATCCTTGTTGCAGAAGTCCACTTTCCCAGTTTTTGTCTTTAATTAGCTTTCTATTAAGTTTAAATTCTTTATTTAACAATATAACTTCACCACCATTTTGTTTAGGAAGGTAAACCACAGGATTTAATCTATTAGGGTAGGCATAAACTGTATTATTAAACTTAGGCTGTTCTTGAACTACCTTTAAAGGATTAGATTCTAGGTTGTGAGTTTCCAACTCTCCATCTTCTTTTAGCAGATAAAATAAAGAACTATCTGGATAAGTTATTTTAAGATCAGAGAAATTATTTACTAATACACCATTATAGATATTATCAGTAACTATAATAATAATAGGATATGTTTTAGAAAGATTTACATAACTATCATATAGAGCTTTTTTTATTGCTCTGTCAGTATAAAATCCCCCATGAAATGTTTGTTTGTCATATAGTTCCTCTAGATTGTTATTTAAATCGTAAGTAATAACTGTGCTATTAGTAAAAGATATTTTACTTCCAATATTTTTGATATGTTGTCTTTTAAGTAAGGAGTTAATCATTTGAATATTACTATTTTTATTAATATCCTGGTTTTGTGAGGTATCCACAATAAAATGATAATATGGTTTACGCTCTAGTATATCTAATTCCTTTTTCTCAGATTCAGAAATATAAATTACATCATTATTACTGTTTCCAACATGATTGCTCTTTATCTGATCTTTATAGTCTCCTAACATTATTTCTCTATAATCAATTTTTAAAGAGAAAGGCTCCTTGTGTATAAACTCTATACCTGTTTCTCTTACCTCATTACCAGCAAATGGAAAGACTTTAAACTCTACCTTGTTTCCTGATAAATAATATAGTATTCCTGGATCTCTTCTCTCTCTGTACCTAATCTGATTATAAATCCACATAGCTGACTTTTTCTCTGCTAATAGTCCATGTTCTTTTATCCCATTAACATAAAGATAATAATCGCTAATCCAACAACCATTTGGTAAATCTAGGGTCGTTACATACTCTTGTCCAAAGAAATCGGTAGTATTGGTTAGTTTTATATTTAGAGTACTTATCCAAACATCCTGATCAACATCGTATCTGCTTTCTACATCTAACTCTGTAATTTCAATACTTTCATTTTCAAATCTGTTTGGGGTATTATAATTTTTATCTTTATCAAAAAAAATCTGTTCTATTTCGTTAATTTTACTCTTTGATATTGTTAAACCATTAAATACCATTTTGTTATATATTCCAGATAAATATGGTATGTAGTTATCGTTAAACTCTAAAAAATCTATTCGACTCTTTTGTAATGATGTTATGTTTTCTAGGGTATTTTTTAAAGATTTCCTATTGATTTTATACTCCTTAGAATAATCAGGACTATAAAGATAGTTTAAGGTACTATTTAATGTCCCTTTATCCCTTAAAATTGAGATTGATAAGCCAAAGGGTATAATTAAAACAGATGATAAAATAATTACACCTAATATTTTTTTATTAAAATATGATTTTAAGTAGTTCCAATCATGGGTCAAAGTTTGGGTATGAATCATAAATAGTGTTATAGGACATAACATTAATAATCCTGACCCATATGCCAAAATAGCCACTACGGATACTGGTAAATAGGGGATAAAGACAATTAAGAAATAAATACTAAACATATAGGTTATACTCCGACCAATAAATAGATATAGTCTGTAAGTTTTATTATTTAAATTAGGTAAGCAGAGTAATATTCCATTAATACACCCAATAATAAAGAACCATCTAGAGTTGAAATTACCAAAAATAGGAAATTTTAGATGTAATAATAAGCCTCCAATTGGTAACAGTAGTGCTAAGGGGATTCTCCAGAATATTTCTCTTCTTCTAAGTCTTTCAGATCTTCTTTGTATAAGGATATAACAACCCCTAAATAGAAAGAATATAAATAGGACTATCCCTGTAATTAGGAGAACAACATTAATATGATCCTTATATCTTGAGGGTAGTGATAACATAGAAGGAAGCCCTAAAGTTAAGATAATGTACCAACATACTGGTATTAGAACTGAAATTCCAAAGGATATAAATGCATTAAACTTTTTATTAACGGATGTTAATTTAAATACTAATATAAATATTAAAAATAGTATTGTAGGCATTAAAAATGTACCTACATAAACCAACCTTTCACCTGGGACCATCCACTGAGGTATGTTAAATGGAATTATTTCATCTAAGTTATATATATAGAAGTAGATTATTGATATAGAAATAACCAGTGTTACACAAGTGTAAATAACATCTATCTCTCTATTTTTTATTTTAAGAATTACCCCATATACCAGATTAGAAATTCCATAGATAATTAATGCAGTTGTAAAACTTTTCCATAGGGTTATATTATCAGGGGTTAATAGTGATTTAATAATAACATAGTCTCTTCTTAATATAATAAAGAGAATAATTAAGGGCAGGGTATTTATTAAAAAAATCCAGTATGGTTTAGTTAAATTGTTCATTTTGATACATCCTTTTTGTAATACTTTTATCAAGTATTGTGTAGATTAAAATTAGAAAAAATAGATAGATAAATATTCCTTCGACATAATGAAGCCAGGGTAGTGTTATATTTTGATTCGTTAATAAATAACTTGTTTTCAGGGATATTAGTATTCTTGAAGAGTTAACAAATATTGTGACTAAATACGATGTCATAAGAAGACATGGAATTATAACTGTTTTCTGAAATGTACTATTAATATATTTAAAAGACATAACAAAGGTCATTACAAAAATTACTAGGAAAAAATTAAAACCTGAGCAGGATTTGTTAATTATAATATTCAGACTGTTGTTTAAGTAACCTTCTGTACCTACTGTGGCCTGTGTATTTGTCACTAAACAAACTATTTTATTAATTGGTGTTAACATAAACAACAACGTTCTGTTATTTGCATTAATATAAAATAACTTTAAAACACCAAATATAATCACTGCAATGTATTTCATATAGATATCAAGCTCCTTTAGAAGTAATCTATTTCTAATCTAATAGAAAAATATTTCTAAAGTGTGTTCAAATTGTGTCAAAAATAAGGTTTTGTTATATTTACTTATAGATAATAATATTTTATAAAGCTTAAACATCAAAATATAAAATCATGTTATAATATCCATAGATGACTGATTTAATAATAAAAACAAAGCTGAACTCTCCCAAGGCGGGATCTAATTTAATAAAACGACATCGATTATTGGATGTTTTAGAACAAAACAATCAACATAATTTAATTTTAGTGTCTGCTTCTGCTGGATTTGGTAAAACAACTCTTATTACAGAGTGGCTACAAAAAATAAAAGGATTTTACTGCTGGTACTCATTAGATCTGTCTGATAATGATCCAAAACAATTTTTAACCTACATGATTGCAACTCTTCAAACTGTTAACAGTGCAATTGGGGAGAACATTCTTACAATGATTCACTCTCCTGGAGATTTTAATATAAATGTTATATTTACAAACTTAATTAATGAAATTACAGCATCAGAAGAAGATATAATGTTAATTCTGGATGATTTTCACCTGATACGGTCAAAAGAGTTAATTGAGGGAATCAATTTCTTTTTAGGACATCTACCTCCTAACATGAAACTAGTAATAATAACCCGTGAGGACCCAGATCTTCCTTTATCACGTTTACGGGCAAGGGATGAACTGACTGAAATTCGGGTAAATGACCTACGTTTTAATAAAGAAGAAACATCGGAGTTTCTGAAGATAAAAATGAATCTGATGCTATCAGATAGTAGTATCGATGCTCTAGATATACGTACAGAAGGTTGGATAGCTGGTCTACAGTTAACAGCTATTACTATGAAAACTCAAAAAGACTTAAACCATTTTGTTGAACATTTCACTGGGAATCACTTTTATATTATGGATTATCTTCTTGAGGAAGTTCTTACTAAACAAGACCCTTCTATTCAGGAGTTCCTTTTAAAAACCTCCATATTAGATCGATTTTGTGGTTCTATTTGCGATGCCCTACTAGATAGTGTACAAGGATCAGGACAAAAAACCTTAGAGTATCTACAGCAGATAAATCTATTTATTATACCCTTAGATGAAGAGAGAAAATGGTTTCGGTATCATCATCTTTTTGCTGATCTGATTAAATCTCGGCAAACTAAAAACACAGCATCACTTCATTTAGTGGCAAGCAGATGGTATGAAGATCATGATCGACAACTTGAAGCTTTTATTCATGCTACAAAAGCTGGGGATATAGATCTTTCTTTTAGGTTATTAAAGAGCCGTGGTATTAACTTAATCCATAGGGGAGGACTTTCCCAAGTTATAACCTGGTTTTCTAGATTATCAAATGATGATTTTAAGAATAGGCCAGCCTTGTTGGTTCATTATGCTTCAGCATTAGCACTAAGTGGGAAGATCGATGGTATAGAAGAAAAGCTGAGCACTGCTGAAAAGTATATCAACCCTAAGGATGTTACTTATAAAGATCTAAGGGGGCAGATCGCCTCACTTCGAGCGTATTTAGCCCTAAGTCACCATGATGTCCCTAATATCATAAAATATGCTGTAGAGGCTTTAGAATTAATCAGTGAAGATAACTTATCATCAAAAGGTTCTGTAAATTGGTTTATGGGTATAGCACATCAATTTCTTGGAGATTTAAAAACTGCTCAACTATACATGGAAAGAACTATAAAAAACTGTACTGATACAGGTAATATCGTAGTTAATGTTTTAGCTTCTACGTCCTTGGGAATTTTTCAGGAAGCTGAATGTGATTTAGTTGAAGCTAAGAGAACATATAAGAGAATTATATCACTGCTAAATGGTACTTCACCACCTATGGCATGTGAAGTTTATAGCGGATTGTCTAGAATTTATTATCATCAAAATAGTTTTTCAAAAGCAAAATTATATGCCCAAAAAAGTACTGGACTTGCTCTAATACTTGGAAGATTAGACAGTATTATTACTTGTAAAATGACAAATCTATTTATTTTACAAGCAGATGGGTTATATGAAGAAACAATTTCAAAATTTAGAACAATTAGGCAACAGGTTAAAAGTAATGGTTTTAATATTTTATCTGCTAAAGCTACAAATGGATTAATTACAGGACTTATCAAAGAAGGTAGAATTGAAGAAGCAAAGAACTCGCTAGCTCCTAGTGAGAAATCTTTATCCTCTGTCAAAGTTATGATGGCCTATGGAAAATATAAGGAATCTAAGCAGACCTTAGAAGAACTACTTAAGATATATTTACTAAAAGATTTGAAATTTGAGCAACTGGAATCTTACATTCTATTATCGATTATTTCAAATTTAACGGATGATAAAACTAATGCAATTACATTTTTAGAAAAAGCTCTTTTACTAGGTGAACCATCATCTTATATAACTGTTTTTTTACAAGAGAATAGACTTAATGATATGTTATTAGAAGTACAACGTAAGGGTCGCTATTCTGAATATATTAAGAAAATATTAGGTGAAAAAGATGAATCAGCTATTACTATTATAGATGAGTTATCTGAAAGAGAAATTGAAGTACTTAAATTAATAGCAGAAGGATTATCAAACAAAGATATATGTGAACAAATCTGTGTAGCACTTAGTACTATAAAAGGCCATAACTCTCGGATCTTTGACAAATTACAAGTTAAAAGAAGAACAGAAGCGGTTGCGAAGGCTAAAAAATTAAAACTAATTTAAAGTTAATTATATAAAAAATGTAAAACAGTACTTTAGTACCTATGAGATTAATCTTCAATATTCCAAACTCTACTTAACTTTCATCAGCAATACCAATTGCTAGATAAGGAGATAACGTGGAAGAAAAGGTATATGAAATCACGATTAAAGGTCATTTATCCCAGGGAATAGCTAATGACATAGTTCAAAAAATTGAGTTAAAGAGATCAGGGATCTCGTTACTTAGAACCCCCATGGTTGATCAGGCGGCGCTTTTTGGGATTCTTACTAAGATTCGTGATTTAGGAATAACTTTAATTTCTTTAAAAATTAATGAGGAAGGAGTAGAAAGGAATGAAATGTAAAATACGTATTGTGTTTCTTCTTATAGTTTTTGTTGTAATAAATGGAAATTTAATAGGAGAAACTGGTAATTGGAAACTCCAAAAAACCAAAAAAGATGGAATTATTGTAAAAAGTTCAGTTAGTAAAGAGAAAAACAGTGAAGGAGAAGTTATTCAACTAATAGAATATGTAATAACGACTACAGTAGAAGTAGACTTCGAAGATTGTATTAGTGTTATAAAAGATGTTAATAATCATAAATTGTTAATGCAGGAAGATGAAAGTAAAGTTTTAGATATTGTTTCTAATACAGAGTGGGTAGTATATTATTCTTCCGATGCTGAATGGCCTTTTCCAAGTACAGACTGTGTATTAAAAATGGAAATAGATGAGAATATTAGCGAAGGTAGAGCTATAATTAAATTAAGTTCTATCTCCTATGATTATGAAACTAGTCAGGAAGTAAGGTTAACAAGGTATAAAACAAGTTTTGAGTTCAAAGAATTGGAAGATGGACTAGTTGAGATTATAGTTTCAGCTCTGATTTCTCCAGTTGTTAACGTTCCAAACTGGTTAATTAAAATGTCTTTCCCGGAAGTTCCTGCAGAGATAGTGAGGCAAATAGTCTCTTTAGCAAAAATTTGAAAAATTAAAAACAATTGAGGTGTAAAATGAAACGAGAGAATACAAAAATTAATATTAAAGTGCAGTTAGCGGCAATCTGGGGATCTATGATGCTGTTATATATTTATTGTGATATTTTTAGCTTTATGCGACCAGGACATTTAGAATCAATTATAGATGGTTTTATGGGACCCTTCCCCGTGACTCAGACTTCTCTTTTTATTGCTTCTTTATTAATGATGATTCCAGGGTTAATGGTATTGTTATCAATTATCTTAAAATCAAATATCAATAGATTGTTGAACATTATTTTTGGAGCTTTATACGCGTTGGTTAATATAGGAAATATGATAGGAGAGACATGGGCCTATTACATTTTTTATGGCGTCGTGGAGCTTATTCTTGCTTTGTTGATTATTTATTTTGCATGGAACTGGCCAAAAATAGAAAATGATAAAACTTCAAATAATTAATAATATCATACAATGCAAATTAAATTAGCGACTTTAATTTGCACTGTATGACTAGTAGAACTATGCTTTAATTTAAGGAGCATTTTATGAAAAATTATATTATTATATTCACTTTAGTTCTTTTAACTTTTTTATCCTGTAATGGGTCCAAACCTGTGAAGGTTGGTTATGTGGGAACCTTAACTGGTGGTAGATCTGAGCTTGGTATTGATGCTAGAAATGCTGTAGAACTTGCAATTGAACAATTAAATTCAAGTGGAGGTTTAAACGGTAAAGATGTTGAACTGATAATTAAAGATGATGCAAATGACCCTAAAAAAGCCGAAGCAGTTATTAATGAATTATTAGCAGATGATGTTCATTTTATTATAGGTCCATTAATGAGCAGTCTGGCAGAGACAGCCTTGGAAACTATTAAAGATAAAGATGTATTAATGATTTCACCATCAATGAGTACAACCTATTTAAGCGATAGAGATGATAACTTCCTAAGAGGTGTCCCAACTAATAGAGGGCAAGCAAATTCTCTTGCAAAAATGGCTAGCTCCCAGGGTAAAAAAAATATTGCAGTGGTATATGATATGGGAAATAAAAGTTATACGGAAACTCTTTATCAATATTTTTCTGAAGAATTTAGTAGTTTAGGTGGAACAGTAGGTGTTGCACTTACTATTGGTGAAGACTCATCTCTTTCATTTGAAAAGATATCAGAGCAGATAGTACAGTCTGGAGCTGATGGAGTACTTTTTGCAACCAATGCTATAGATACAGCCTCATTAGCTCAACTTATTTGGAAACTGAACCCTGACATAGATTATTACTGTGGCACTTGGGCTATGTCAAATGATCTAATTATAAATGGTGGGGAAGCTGTTGAAGGTTTATATATAGTTCTAGAAAAAAAACGTAAAGAAGTAAGTAAGTCCTTTAAAACTTTTAAATCAGAGTATCATAATATGTTTAATATAGATCCTTCATTTCTTGGTTCACTAGCATATGATGCAGTTCAGATCCTAATTAGTGGTCTAGAGAACAGTGATAAGCAAAATCCTGAATCAGTTAAAGATACTATATTAGAGAAAGAACTCTTCTTTGGGTTGGAAAGAGATCTACGATTTAATAATTATGGAGACATTATCATAGAAAATGATATTTACAGTATTATTGATGGTGAATTCAGATGATTTTATGTGTTATCATAATTTATGCGGAGACATAAAGAACTTAAAAAGGAATTCATGGTCAGCTTTACACTTGCTGTCATGATTCCTGTAATCATCTTAGAATTATTCTCTCTTTTATATTATTCAGACTATCTAAAAAAAGATGCGATAAAACATAATGAAATAATATCTAAAATATTGTCATCTAAAATTGAAGAAACATTAGATAATACAATTGAGAATCTACTATATACAAAAAAGGTTTTAGAAACTGAAAAGGATCTTTCAAACCAGGCCATCCAAATAAAATTAGATAACCTGGTTTCAAGTTATGAGATTTTTAATCAGGTTATGATAATTAATAATGATTCCAGCATAAAGATAGTCTCCCCTATAAATAACAATTTATTAGGGAATAGCCTTGCAAATAAGCCACAATTTAAAATTCCAAATGAAACAGGAAAATCCTACTGGTCAAACGTATATCTTTCTGAGCAGATATATCTACCTACTGTTGATTTATCATTACCAATACATAATGGAGTTCTATCCTGTACCATAGTATATTCAACTTTTAATGATTTAATAAGAAATTTAGAGCTTGATGAAACTGCTGAAATTGAGATAATTGATAACAATGGGACATTTATAGCACATTCTGATAATCAGAGAGTTTTACGAAGGGAATATGATAAGAACTACAAATATCTATCGAGTATAACCAGTAATAATCCAGTAACCGCACAGAAAGAACTTCTTGGAAAAGAATATCTAGTTACAGTTAATAATATAAGAGAGACGGGGTGGAAAATAATCATTTACTATCCTATGAGTTTAATATATTCTCCAATAATCAGAATTAATGTGATTGCAATAATAGTTGTACTTATCCTACTATTATTGGGAGTTTTGATCTTTCAGTTAAGACTTAAATCTATATTTTCTGAATTAACACAGTTCATAAAACTAACCGAAGTAGTCTCTTCAGGTAATTATAAAATGTCTTTTAGATCTGAACGTTTCACTGAATTTAACCTTCTGGCCGAAAACTTTCAATTAATGGTTAACAATATTAAAAAAAGAGAAGATAAGATCATAAGCCTCTACCATTCCCTAGAAATGAGTATGGTCGATGAAAAAAAGTTGCAAATATATATCCAAAGTATAATTAATTCAATGCCCTCAATTTTAATAGGAGTGGATAAACACGGTAGGATAACCCAGTGGAACCAGACAGCAGAAACTATTACATCTAAGTTAGCAGAGGAAGTTAAAGGTAAATCTCTAAAATATGCAATTCCATTTATGAAATTAGACTTAGATAAAATAATTGATAGTATAAAAACACATATTGTCATTAGAGAAAATAGTAAATCTATTGAGCTCGAAAATAAAACAAAATACTTTGATATACTTATTTATCCTCTTTTTAAGGGAGGTGAAGAAGGAGCTGTAATACAGATTCTTGATGTAACAAAAAAGCTTGAGATTCAGGAACAGTTAAATCATAAAAATCGAATGGATGCTATAGGGCAACTTGCTGGAGGAATGGCTCATGATTTTAACAATGTATTGGGAGGCATTGTTAATTCGGCAGAGGTCCTTAAATCCCCTAAAAGAAATCTAGATGAAAGAGGACTTAAATTTGTAGATATTATTATACAGGCCTCAATCCGAGCAGCTGACTTAATATCTAAACTTCTTATATTTGGAAGAAAAGGTCATATTGCTTCAACAGCTGTGGACCTTCATAATATAATTGACGAAACAACAGAAATCCTTAAAAGTACTATTGATAAAAAAATTAATATTATTGTTGAAAATAGATCAGATAGAAGCAATATTATTGGTGATAGTTCAGCATTACAAAATGCTATTTTAAATTTATGTATCAATTCAAGCCATGCTCTTCCAAATGGGGGAGATATCCGGATCACAACTAATAATATTACCCTAGATCAAAATTACTGTAAAACCAGCTCTTTTGATATTGAACCTGGGGAATATTGCGAAATTGAAATTAATGATAATGGTACCGGAATTCCTCTAGAGTATCTAGACAAAATATATGAACCGTTTTTTACTACTAAAGAACAGGGCAAAGGGTCAGGACTGGGTTTATCGGCTGTTTATGGAACTGTACAGGATCATCGTGGTGCTATAACTGTTGTTACTGAGATAGATTTAGGTACATCATTTCATATTATGATTCCATGTTCACATTATAACATTGAACCTATAAAGAAACCGGAAATTATATTTACTGGAAAAGGAACAATACTATTAGTGGACGATGAGGAACTAATAAGAATCACATGTAAAGAGATGCTAAAAGAGTTAGGTTATGATGTTATTTTAGCAGAAAATGGCCAGATCGCTATAGATATTTTCCAAAGACAATACGCTAAAATAGATCTTGTTATTATGGATATGATTATGCCTGAAGTTAATGGTAGGGAAGCCTTCTATAAGATGAAAGAGATTGATACAAGCTGTAATGTCATAATCTCGTCAGGTTTCACAAAAAATGAACATATTAGCGAACTAAAAAAATCAGGAGTCTTAGGATTTCTTTCTAAACCATTTAAAAATTATGAATTGAGTCAGTTACTGGTAGAGGTTATGAATAATTGATTTTAATATGTTACTAATTGTGTATAGAGGTTCTTATGAAATGGAAAGATGAGTATGAAATAGGTGTTGAAGAGATAGATAATCAACATAAAGTTTTAGTTGAGATGATTGATACATTTAATACTACAATTTCTGATAAAAAAATTAACACAATTAAGGAATTTGGATATATATTAAAATATTTAATTAACTACACAAGTTTTCATTTTGATGCAGAAGAGGCATTAATGAATGAAATTTCTTACCCTGGATTAGATAACCAAAGGAAGAGTCATAAAAATTTTATTAAACAATTACAAACTGTTTTAATAAAAATAAAAAATGATCAAAATTATACAGTTATTGAGTTCCATGACCTACTTTTTACTTGGTTAAATACCCATATATTAGATGAAGATCAAAAAATTGGTTCTTTTTGTAAAAAAAATAAAAAAGTATTTAAGGCAAATAGGATGGAGTTGAAAAACCCTGAAATTGTAATTGATATGGTAACACCACATATCAATAGGCTAGATCTTATGTATGATAAACAAATAATCAGTGAGGAAGATCGTAAATTACGTAGAATAATATTTCTTAAAAACTATTATAGTAATTTTTTATTTATAGACGCAGATTCTTTAATAAATGTCTTTAGTTCCCTTTATATGTTAGGGGATAATAACATTATTACAAAAGATGAGTTAATTGAATTAGTAAATAACCTTAACCTAAATGAAGAGTATGAAAAATTAACAATTACAGATGAGATAAAAAAAATTGTAGTAAACTCACTATTTAATAAATTCAAAAAGATGTAATTAGTTCTTTAAAAGATAAGCAACATCATTAGAACATTGTTTATTATCTGTTTAGTATTTCTGAAACCGTCCTAGAAAGATCGAGTTTCTTATAAGGCTTTTGTATAAAACCTGCTAGACCATCATCAAAAAGTTTTTCTATGCTGATATCCATGGAAAATCCAGAGCAAATTATTATCTTAACCTCCGGATTTATCGATTTTAGTTTATAAAAGACATCCTTACCATTCATCTTTGGCATTATCATATCAAGAATAACAAGATCTATACTTGATTCTTTTTCTTTATATATATCGATACACTCTTCACCTTCGGCTGCAACTAAGACATCGTATCCTAATTCACTTAACATCTGAGAACTAACCAGTCTTACTATATTTTCATCATCGACTACTAAGACTGTGCCACTTCCATGTAATATTTTTTGACTCTGACTTTCTTTAATTATAGAATCATCTTTTATTACAGGAAAATATATTTTAAACATTGATCCATATCCAATTTCACTGTAAATATGAATAAAACCACTGTTTTCTTTTATTGTATTATATACAATGGAAAGGCCTAACCCAGTTCCTTTACCTATTTTTTTTGTTGTATAAAATGGTTCAAATATACGTTCTTGAACTTCTTTTGTCATTCCAAGACCTGTATCTTGTACATCAATTTCTATGTATTCACCATTAACGATGTTCAAGTCTGGACTTTTATTTGATTCATTAAAACTAATATCCTTTGTTACAAATGTTAACTCTCCACCTTTAGGCATTACATCTCTGGCGTTAATCCCTAAATTCAGAAGTGAAGTTTCTATTAAAGATTGATCTCCATTTATCATAGAGTTATTTGCATTTAATTTAGATTTTATTAAAATTGATTTATCTATACTTCTTTCTAACATAGAGGATGTTTTTGCTATAGCTTCATGAATATCAAAAATCTTATTAACTGGTGTTACATTTCTAGAAAATGATAATAATTTTTTAGTTAACTCTGCAGCTTGCATTGATGTATCCATTATTAAATCTACAAATTTGCTTAATTCTTGATCATCAGCTACTTGTGTAGAAATTATTTCGGCACAACCCATTATTCCTGTTAACATATTATTAAAATCATGGGCAATGCCTCCAGCAAGCTGTCCTATAGCTTCCATTTTCTGAGATTGTCTTAATTGTTCTTCTATCTTCTTGTCTTCTGAAATATCTGTTTTAATTGCTACATAATTAGTTATAATCTTAGTCTCATTTTGAATTGGGGAAATAATAGCTTTCTCCCAATATAAATCCCCATTCTTTTTCCGATTACGAAATTCTCCTTCCCAAGTTTGTCCTGAATTAACAGTACTCCACATATCTTCATAAAACTCCTTAGGATGAAAACCAGAATTTAATATCCGAGGATTTTTCCCTATAACTTCTGAAAGGGAATAACCTGTTAATTTTGTGAAATATGGATTGGCATATTCAATGAGACCCTCATTATTTGTAATTATTACGTTAACTTCTGATATTTCAATTGCAGTTTTTAATTTAATTAGGGACTCTTCTGTCTGTTTACGCTCTGTGATGTCATGTCCCATACTAAATACTTGACCGTTAGGTAGACTGAAGTTTGCCCACATTATACTGAGTATATTTCCATCTTTCGTAACCGGATGCCACTCCTTAAAAATTCCGTCTTTTTCATTAATAAAACTGTTTAATACCTCTTCACAAATGGTAGGGTCTGGATAGAATAGTGGCATTGCAGAATCATGTTGGTTAATCTCCTCTAAAGTCCACCCAAAGGTTTTTTGACATTGTTTATTCCAAAACAGACATTTACCATCTGCATCGAATGAGTTTATTAACCCAGGTGCATTTTCAGAAATGGTCCTGAACCGCTCTTCACTCTCTTTTAAAGCTTCTTCGAAGTGTTTTCGGTCGGTAATTTCAGTTCCAATAGCATTTACAATCCCATTTTTATCTGCTTTTGTACCATGCCATGCCATCCAAGTATAAGAGCCATTAGTACATAAATAGCGATTTTCAAAGAAAGTAACTTCCTTACCATTTATTTGTTCAATCTTTTCATCAGTTGATTTTTGTTGATCCTCTGGATGAATAAATTCAATAAATGGCCTAGATGTAAATTCTTCCACAGAATAACCAAGAATTCTGGTTACTGCTTGATTTGCTTCAACAAAATATCCAGTCTTTAAATTTGCTTTGCAAATAATACTTGGGGATAGATCAAAAGTACTCTTTAAATTGGCCTCTGTAGCTTGTGTTTTCTCTTCTGTAATCTTTTTTTCGGTGATATCCTGGACGATACCAAACATCTTATTTGGTTTTTTATTTTTGATTACCTCATGACTTCCCTTTACCAATATCCAACAAATATTTCCATCTACTTTATTAATTCTGCATTCGAATTTACAATCTGTTATTTCTGAAATAGATTTTCTAAATATTTTATTTACCATGTCTCTATCTTCGTCGACAACATGCCCAATAAATATGTTGAAAGTCCACTCTTTTATAGGTTCGGTATACCCAAATATTTTGTCGAGTTGCAATGAACGCCATACCAGATTTGATTCTAAATCCATTTCCCAAGCACCTGTTTCTAAGCAACGAAGTACATTCTCCAAGCGATCATTGTTTTTAAGATTTAGTTTTTCAGTTGTTTCAGAATCTGGAATTGTGCTTTTCATGATCTTTCCTTACTGTCGATGTTTTAGTAATATCTTGCAGAATAGTATTGAGATATATACATAAGGATATCACTTTGGAAATAATTGTCAATTATTTAATATTTTGACTCTCAACTTTATTTCTACCACTCTCTTTAGCACGATAAAGGCCTTTGTCCGCTGAGTCCATCAATTTATGTACATTCATATCTTTAGTTGGGATTACAGTACTTACCCCGACGCTAATGGTAACGACATTTAAACTTTCAGAAAATTCATGAGGAATTTGAAGATTTTCTATAGCTTTTCGACAGTTCTCTGCAGTTTCTAATACGTCTTCAGTTTCTGGAAGAATAATTGCAAACTCCTCTCCTCCAAATCGTGCTACTAAATCTGTAGAACGCTTAATTTCACGGTCTAGCTGATTAGCTACTAATTTTAAACATTCATCACCTTTGATGTGCCCATAATTGTCATTAAATAACTTAAAGAAATCAATATCTAAAATTATAAAAGATAGGGATGAATTATTTCTAACTGCTCTTTTCCATTCCTTGTTTAAAACTTCATCCATATATCTTCTATTAGCAATCCCAGTTAGAGGATCAGTCTTAGAAAGATTGTCTAGTTTTTCATTTGCAATATTCAATTCTTTATTTAAATTAGCTAATAAAATATTCTTTTCTAATAGAGCTTCTTTCATTTCAACTATTTGTAATTGTGCATTTATCCTTGCCATTAGTTCTGAGGTTTTAAATGGTTTTATAATATAGTCCACTCCACCAGCATCAAAACCTTGTATGATTTCATCAGATTCGACCTTTGCAGTAAGAAAAATTATAGGTATATCTTTGTTGTTAGAGTCTGATTTAATTTTTCTACAAACAGTGTAACCATCTAAATCGGGCATCATGACATCCAATAAAATCAGATCAAAATGGCTACTGGAAACCCAGTCTAAACATGAATTACCATCGATAGCAAACTCTACCTCGAAATGGTATTTACTTAATATAGATCCAAGAAGTTGTATATTTTTTGGTTCATCATCTACTATTAAAATTCGGAATACTCTTTCCATTATTAATCTCCTATAAATCACCCAATTTTTTTAATAACATTCTGGAAGTTATCCAGAGCCTCTTTCATAGAACTGATATCAAAATTATCGAGACTTAATAATATATTTTCTGCATATTCCTCTAAATAGGTTGATTTATACTTTAAACCTAACTCTTTTAAATCAGCCGAAAATAATTTTACATCTTTAATTGGTTGTTTTGTTTGAAACATTTTCCATCTTGGAATAAAGTCTTCAGTTAATATTTTTTGAACTTCGGGTAATTTTTCTGCAACATCAATTTCCAATGTTTTATTACCATCAATAACTATGTTTTTTAGATATAAAGATAACTCATCAATAAGATTAATTGTATTTATGGGTTTAGCAATAAAACCGTCAAATCCTTTAGTCATAATAGCATCTCTATTTAAAGCATAAGATGATGCTGTTACTGCTATAACAGGTATATTTTTTGTAAGTTCATTGTTTTTGATCTTTTTTGTTGCTTCAATACCATCCATAACCGGCATTCTAATATCCATAAGTATAATATCTGGTGGATTTTGAATAGCTTTAGTTACGCCTTCTTCACCATTTACAGCTGTATCCACATGTAAATTCATATTAGTAAGAACCTCATATAATAGATCTCTATTTGATTTAATATCATCTACAACTAAAATATTTCCTTCCTGAAATTGAGCGGATACTGTTGGTTCTAATTGCTCTTTTACAATTTTACTATTTGTTGAATAGTTAAGATCAAAAAGATTTATAATAAATGAACTGCCTCTGTTTATTTTACTAACTGCTGAGATGTTGCCATTCATGAGATCTAAAAGCTTTTTACAAATTGATAGACCAAGACCTGTTCCGCCAAACTTTGTTATATTTTGTCCATCCTGTTGTTTAAAGGACTCAAATATTGTTTCGATATTTTCTAGATCAATACCTATACCTGTATCCTTAATTTCAATATTAACATCCAACGTGCTTTTTTCAGTATCCTTATTAATACATTTTACGATTATTTCTATAGAGCCTTCATCTGTAAATTTTACGGCATTACCAATTATATTAATTAAGATTTGTCTTATTCGTGTTTCATCCAGGATGACAATTGTTGGAATATTATTATCGATATCCATTGTTAATTTCACATTCTTCTTTTCAATCTGTAGTAGAAAGACATGACTGATTTCCTGTATAAGTCCACGTAAATCCACCGGAGATTTATTAATTTCAATCTTCCCAGCCTCAATTTTTGAAAGATCTAGAATATCATTGATTAAAGTGAATAGTGATTTCCCTGCTGTTCTAATGGCTTTTAAATAACTTTTTTCTTTCTTACTTTGAACTATAGAAGATAAAAGTTCACTAAATCCTAAAACTGCATTCAGTGGAGTTCTTATCTCGTGGCTCATATTTGCTAAAAATACACTCTTTGCCCTATTTGCAACATCTGCTTCTACTCTAGCTTCTTTTAACTGCGATGTTCTTTTATCAACGAGATCTTCCAAATGTATTTTGTATTTTTTTAATTCATCTTCAACAAGTCTCCGGTCTGTTACATCATCTAAACGAATTACAGCTCCTTCAATTCCATTTGCAACAAGTGGATATATTGTAATATCTTCGTATTTTAAACCATCGTCAGTTTGTTTAGATTTCTCCTGTATATGTATAACTTCTCTATTTTTAATACTTGAGAAAATTATATTCATGTCATTATCGATCACAGGTAATAAGTCGGATAATAACTTCTGATGGGCCTCTTTATCAGTAATACCCGTATAATCTACTGCTGCTATATTCCAGTGTGTTACTTTTCCACAGATATCCACACCCACCAAAACAGAAGGCATAGAATCCACAATGTTACTTAAGTAGTTTTGGGCTTTAGAGAGAGATATTTCAGCTTTATTTCTCTCTAAAATCTCATTGTTTAAATTGATAAAATTATTGTTTAATTCCTCAGACATTTTATTAAAAGCATGGGTAAGATTTAAAACCTCATTTTTTGATTTACCTCTGTTTATATCAATGGGTATTCTATATTGGAAATCCCCTTTTCCAATCTCTTTTGTCATAATTGTAAGTTTTTCTATAGGAGAAACAACTGTATGTACTACAAAATAGAGAATTATTATTCCTAAAATAATTCCTACTGAGACTAGAATAAAATTTATAAGGGTTATATTTTTTATATTAGAATTAATTTCATTGTATGAACCATCAATTCCTAAAGACCAACGCATAGTTGGTATAGGTGAAAAAGATATGTATTTTCTCTCATTAACATCTACATAAGTTGCAAAACCAATTTTCTGATCAACCATAGCACTTGAAATATTAATTAGTGCATTAGAATTTGGAAAAACTTTTAATATATTTTTGAATATATGATCTCTGTTTTTATGGTGAATAATAGTTCCATGACTGTCTAAAACAAATACAGAGCCTGATTCTGCGATAGATAGGTCTGTTAATTTTATAAATATCTCATCAAGTGGTAACACCAATGCAACCATACCTTCTACAGTTGATTCCTGATGTTCCACATACGATAAAATAACTGGTGAAAAAATAATTACCGACCTGTTATCAAAATAATAACCAGGTTCTGATATTGCTGTGGATTTAGTATCATGAGCTTTTTTCCAGGCGCTAATTTCATTTAAACTATCATTTAAATATTCAGAATTGTAGGGAGCCATATCTAAAACTTTACCTTTATTGGATGTATAAAATACCTGAATCAACTGTGGATATCGTTTTCTTATCTCTTGTAATGTATCCTCTACATTTATTGCAGTTAATGTTGCACTACTTAGATCCCTGGCTATAAATTGATACTGCTCAATTGTTGAGTTTAACTGTTCGGAATAACTATAACTAAGTAATTTGGCATTTTTCCTTGATTGCTCCTCTAGTGCAGAAGTTGAGATGATATTTGTACTTATTGATATTATTGAAAAAATAGAAATTATTACAGGTACAATTACAAGCATTAATCGCAGTTGAATCTTCAAAGTCTTTACCTCTTTTATTATTTTAGCATAATTTATTGTAAAACAAAGATAATTTAATTTGTTTTTTTCATTACATTTTCATATAGTTATAGTTATGATCAGAAAAATAGCAATGTTTATATTTATAATGCTTATGCTTGCATGTTCTAAGGATAAACTTATAATTGATGATGATAACAGTAGTTCCTCTTATACAGTCGCTAAGAACGAAGTTATTAGTAGTGATAGAAAACCTCTAACAGTAATTTCATCTACAGATACAATTTTAATATTTGTTAGACAAGATGGTGCTCCTGGGATGTATCTAGGTGACGATGGGGATGTTCATGGTTTTTATGTTGATCTGGAAACTCTAATAATGAATCATATGAATCAATCATATAAATTTGTACCATATAGTGATGTGGGGCCAGTAATTCAAGGCTTAAAAACAGGGACTCACCATATTGGATTATCTGTTCCAGATCTTCCAGATTACCGTGAGATTTTTAATTTATCGGTTCCATATGAGATACTTCATTTTATAACATTTGTTAGTGAAGGTAATACTGATATTTTGGGTTCTACAAAAGATGAAACAATAAAAAGCCTTTATGGTAAAAAAGTTGGTGTTCAAACTCAGGGTCATATATATCAGGTATTAAGAGATATAAAAGAGATTAATTTAATTCAATATCCTACTACGACAAAAGCATTAGAGGATCTTAATAATGGTTTATTAGACGCAGTTCCAGATGTAAAAAGAATAGGAATTTATTACTCCAAAATTAATAACTGGAAAATTAAATTCGTAGGGAAACCAATAATTAGTCAAAATATAACAACTGGCTTTTCAAAAATACTTGATAAGTCATTGTTAGATCGATATAACACTAGCCTTAAAGCTCTCATCTCAGATGGCAGTGTAAAGAAACTTTGGGAAAGTTATTACGGACCAATGGGTGCAGATGATATTCCTTAAAATTTAGTTTGATTGACACTCTGTCAGTTTAGATCTAAGATATCCTTAGAGGGTAAGTATCATATGAGAGAAGTAAAAAATCCTGAAGAGAGGAAAGAAGATATTTTGACAATGTCTGAACGACTATTTTTTGAAAAGGGTTATATTCCTACTACTACAAATGACATAATTAAAGCTCTTGGTATATCCAGGGGATTGCTCTATTACCACTTTGAATCAAAAGAGGATATCTTGTGGCACATAGTGGAAAATAGAACCCGAGGGTTAATCAGTAAGTTTGATAATATTGTAAATAATTCGGTAATGACAGCACCAGAAAAGGTAAGGGCATTCATTGAGGCTACAATAACTGTAGACCCGGAAAATAACGATTTAACTAAAAAGCAGATAGAACAGCTTAAATCACTTCAGGATACTATCCAACTTAAAGAGAATAACTATATGCTGGATCAGATAAGTCATAAAATATCCTATAAAGCTACAGGTGTATTTGAAAGAATAATTTTACAGGGAGTTAAAGAGGGTAACTTTAAAGTAGATTACCCATATGCTACTGCGTCTTTTTTAATGACTGGTTTAACTTTTGTATTAAACGATCCCCATTATCATGGAAATACCATTGAAGGGCAGATGTTGCTGTTTAATGGATTCAAAGAACTAATTTATAAAACATTAGGGTTAAAGCCCTTTTATTATTAACATATTGTTCAGTAAATACTTATTGGATTTTTTTTAAAATAATACTGACACTCTGTCAGTCACGGAAAAAGGAGAAAAAATGAACAGGCAATTATTAGCGGTTATTATTTTACTAATTATTACAGGGGTAACTTTCCCTATGCAGTTATCTGTGGATACAGTTAATGGTACGACGCCTTCAGGCATCCCTTTTAACAAATTGGAAAATATCATTGATGAATATGCACAGGAATATATTGGTAAATCCACACCAGGTGCTGCCATAGCTGTAATAAAAGATGGAGAAATTATTTTCTCAAAGGGTTACGGATTTAAGAATATTAAAACTGGAGAAAAGATAAATAGTGAATCTACTATATTTGAGTGGGCTTCAATTACAAAACTTTTTACATGGAGTAGTCTTATGCAGCTTGAGGAGAGAGGCCTTGTAAAACTAAATGAGGATATAAGAAGTTATCTACCTAAAGAAGTTGTAGAAGCATTAAAAGATGCCAAGCCAATTACTCTATTGGACTTAATGAACCACACAACAGGTTTTGGTGATTATGGTTTTGATTTAGTGTTTCCTACACCTGTCGAAAATTATAATCTTACCCAGGGTTTTCTTAAAAGTCATCCTGAACAGTTTATGGAAGTAGGGAAGACCAGTGCTTACAGTAATCATGGTGCAGCACTTGCCGGACTTATTATTGAAAATGTGACAGGTATGACTTATTCTGAATATCTGGAACAGAACTTTTTAACCCCCCTAAATATGACTAAAAGTACATCTGATCCCTATTTTAATGTTTCGGCACAAATCAGATATAATAAGGCTATGGGTTATATTCCAGATGGAAAAGGTGGGTTTTTAGAAGGTCCCTGGACATATACAAACAATGCCCCTGCAGGTTCATTAAATGGTACAATTGGAGATTTAGCTAGGTTTGCCATCGCTTTAATGCCAAAACAGAGTAAAACAGCAATATTTGAATCAAATAAAACTATAAATCGAATGTTTACTACTTCTTATTTTAATACAGCTCATGGTTTCTTTGAGTTTAGTGGTGCAAAAAAGGGATATGGTCACGGTGGAAATGGAATAGCTTTTACAAGTCAGTTTATTATTGTCCCAGCTGAGAACTTCGCTGTTATCACGCTGACAAATGTACAGGGAGAAATGGATTTAGCATTTGGGATTCAGGAACTATTAACAGGGAAATCCGGTAATATAATCGATAATTCAGGTAAAGACCTTCCTGATTCCAGTTTAGTTTCAGGGAAATACCTGCCTTTTAGAAGACCAGAAGGAAGTTATTTAGAGTTATTAAGCTATTTAAATCCATCTGTTATACAAAAGACAGGTGAAAATGAAATAACATTAAACCTTTCTATCTATAATCAAAAGTATATCCAGACTTCTCCATACTATTATGAAATAGCGAATGGGACAGGGCCATTATTTAATATTATGTACCCCGAGTTAAAGTTTGAAGTAGAGGGAACTGAAGTTATTCAGATTACTGCAGGTCGGGGATTAGACTTACAGCCAATGAAGTCTACATTAAGAAGTTTAGCTACCTTGATACTTTTTATTTTAAGTGGAATTACTGGGTTTATTGTAACTCTGGTAATGATAATTCAAAGTAAAAAACAGGAACTAAGCTATAAAAGATACAACTGGTTGCAATTGGGATTCAGACTTTTGGGGTGCTGTATGTTAATTACAAATCTCATGGCAATAAGTATATTTCTGACCAAAAGGTTTATGTCCTTCTCTGAAGTCAAATCTCTACTTCTGTTAAATTATGCCTATCTCTGTTTAACATCTGTCTTTATTATCATGTCATATATTCTTCAGAAGAAGTTCAAATTAACAACAAAGCAAAGAGTTATGGATATTATCCATATTATCCTTAACTTAATGATGTTAGCTGAATTATATAACTGGAACTTCTTTACAATCCACATGTAAAATTTCATAAAAATCCAACTAATCTATTGGCTCTTTTTATTATACTACAATTCAATATAATATTTTAGAATCAGTGGATTTATTAATTTTGTTTGCAAATAACATACAGAAATATTAAAATTAGATGAATGTTTTTATTGGAGTGTGTCTATGAACAGGTTATTTTTAGTGTTATTAATATTTTGTATTAGTATTTCAGCTTATTCTAAAACTGGAGTAGAGGAAGAACAACAAGTATTAGCGGAATCTGTTACATTATACTCAGCTCATAGCCAAGAGACTATAAATATTCTTGTGGAGAGATTTGAACTCGTAAGTGGTATCAAGGCTAATGTCGTTAGAATGGGGTCAGCTGATATTCTTACAAGAGTGAGGGTAGAGAGTGGTAAACCTAAATGTGATGTTATCTGGAGTGTATCTGGAGAACAGCTTGAGGCAAACAATGAACTTTTAGAAGATTTTACCCCATCAGAATGGGATATTATAGATCCTGTATATAAAGTTGGAACTAAATGGCTCCCTTATACAGGTATAATAATGGTTCTGTTAGCTAATACTGAACTTCTAACCCCTGATGAATTACCAAAAAGTTGGGAAGATCTAACATCATCAAAATTTAGGAATAAAATCTCAAGTGCAAGAGCAGATAAATCAGGATCTTCCTATACTCAGCTTGTAACTATTTTAAATAGTTATGGTGACGATGGTTGGAGAGTATATAATAATATATTAAAAAATATGGAATTATCAGGTAGCTCTTCAGCAGTACCCAAACTGGTAAATAGCGGTGAGGCAGCTATTGGAATTACATTAGAAGATAGTGCTTTTAGATATTTTGAAGCAGGTGGACCAGTAAAAATAATTTATCCTGAAGACGGTACTACCGTTGCTCCAGATGGAATTGCCCTTGTAAAAAATGGACCTAATCCCGACGCAGGAAAACAGTTTATTAACTGGGTATTATCAAAAGAAATTCAAGATTTTCTAGTTGAAATTATGGGAAGACGTTCGGTACGAATAGATGGCGCAGTATCTGCTTCTCTTCCAAAAATTAGTGATATAAAAACTATTCCTTATAATTTTGCAGAGGCAGCTAAAAATAAAGATTATAACATAAATAAGTGGTCACAACTCGTTGATAATTTGGGATATTAAATATTTTTATAAGATAGTATTAAAATAAAAATTGAATTATTATTACTGTGATGAAGAAAAGTATCTCCTACCGATTAACTACTATAAATTTGATAATTGCATTAGTGATTCTTGTCACTACCTGTTTTATCATTCTTCTGAATTTCATAGATCATAAACGTGATAACTTTAATGAAACCATAATTGAAATACGTGATGATTATATAAAAGAGAAACAGAGTCTAATTAAGTTAGAAGTAGATGATGCTATCAAATTTATTGAGTATCAACAAGAACTTGTTCAAGAGAGACTTGAGTATGAGCTAATAGAAAAAGTTGAGGAAGCTTATTCTATTATTTTATCAATTTATAATCAGTATAAAGGTCTTGAGTCAGACAAACAGATACAGGAACGTATTGTAGAGTATTTTCGTAGGTTACGTTTTAATAATAACAGAGGTTATTATTTTATCTATGGGCTAGATGGATTATGCTTTTTATACCCTGATAAACCCTGGCTAGAAGGTTCATTAGAGGCTTATAATTCTAGTGATGAGTTAGGGAATTATCCAATACAAGATATAATTAATACAGTAAAACAAGATGGTGACTCCTTTACTCAATATAGCTTTTATAGAGCTGATACAGATAAAGTAGAACCTAAAATCTCGTATAATAAGGTTTTTGAGCCATTTAATTGGATCATTGGTACAGGTGAATATAGGAACGAAATTAAGGAAAGTATTCAAGCTGAGACCATTAAAAGGATTAGGGAGATTCGTTATGAAAATGATGAAGGTTATCTATTTATATATAATAGTAAATCTACAACCGTTATGCATCCAATCTATCCTGATCGGGAAGGTATAAATTCTTATGAATCTGGTATTGAAAGTGAAGTTAATCTATTTTCTACCATTTTAGAATCGGCATCCAGCGAAGAACCACTTTTTGTTTATTATGACTGGACACATAGAGGTATTGGAGAGGATCTACCTAAAATGGCCTATGCAAAATATTATCCAGATTGGGATTGGATAATTGGTTCTGGTCTATATTTACATCAAGTTGATGAAATAATAGAAAAAAGAAAAATATTATTAGAAGAAGATATACTTGAGAATATTAGGGAGCTTATAATACTTGTATTTTTTGCAGTATTAATAGGTGTTGGTATCTTTATTTATTATGCAATATCAGTAAAAAAGAATTTTAAACTCTTTTCAAACTTTTTTAATAACGCAAGCAGTAGTAATGTCTATATTGATTCTAACAAAATAAATTATAAAGAATTTAAAGATTTATCTGAAATGGCAAATAAAATGCTTCGGTCTAGGTCAGAGATTCATGAACAATTGGAAGACTCTATGGCAACTATAGAAGAGAGAGAAGCCCGGATGAGATCTTTATTAAATGCAATGCCGGATATAACATACTTATTAGATACCAATGGACTTTTTGTTGAATCCATCTCAAAAAATGAACTTAATAATAATGACTTAGATTTTATTATTGGAAAATCAATAAGTGAAATATTTGATAAAGATATAGTTTTAAAAATTATTCAAAATATAAAAGATGTCTTAAAATCAGATGAAGTTAGGGTTATAGAATATAATTTAACTGATAATAACAATATACCACAATACTTCGAGGCTCGTTTAGCTCAGGTTATAGTAGATGGGAACATACATATTTTATGGGTAGCTAGAGATATTACAGAATTGGTATCCATGACTCAGAACCTAGAAAGAGCAAGGGATGAAGCGGAAGCCGCAACAAAAGCTAAAAGTGACTTTTTAGCAAATATGAGTCACGAGATAAGAACTCCAATGAATGCTATCTTGGGTCTTTCTCATCTAATGCAAAAAACTGAGTTAAATTCTAAACAATTAGATTACACTGACAAAATATATGGATCAGCAAAAAACCTTTTAGGAATTATTAATGATATTCTAGATTTTTCTAAAATTGAAGCTGGGAAATTAAATGTAGAGTATATAGATTTTAATATTCAAGATGTTTTTAATAATTTAAGCAGTGTTCTATCTTCTAAAACTAAAGAAAAAAATCTTGAATTGGTTTTTTATATAGAACCTGTTATTCCTCATTTATTAATTGGAGACCCTCTTAGACTTGGACAAATACTTCTTAATCTTTCTAATAACGCAATTAAGTTTACAAAAGAAGGGGAAGTTGAGGTCTCTGTTAAAGTTTCTACAAAAAAAATATCTGAATTGTCTCTGCTATTTGAAGTAAAAGATACTGGAATTGGTTTAACAAGAGAGCAGATAGGGAAATTGTTTCAGTCCTTTTCTCAGGCTGATAGTTCAACCACTAGAAAGTACGGAGGAACAGGTCTTGGTCTCTCTATTAGTAAAAGCTTGGTTGAGATTATGGGTGGAGAGATCGGAGTTGAAAGTACTTCTGGTAAAGGTTCTAATTTTTATTTTACTCTGCCTTTAAAAATCCAAAACAATATTCAGCAAAGTTATACAATAGATAAACTTGATTCTCTAAAAATAATGGTTGTAGATAATAACCTAACAAGCCTAAAAGTACTAACAGAGTATCTTGAATCCTTTAACTTTTCTGTTACAGCACTACAACATGAGCCTAATAGTTACTCCTCAGATCATTATGACCTAATAATATTAAGTAGAGAAAAATATGAATTTATTATATTAAAAGATCTAAAAGAAGGAGTTATTGGTACAATTCCTGATGACTGGGAAAACAGAACCCAGATATCAAAACCTATAAGCCAGTCTGAACTGTTTAATGCTATATTAAATATTTATGGAATGCAGAGAATAAAGGATTATAGATCTACTAGTTCAGATAATAAAGTTAGTTTAGATGGAAAAAGAGGAGCTAAACTATTATTAGCAGAAGATAATGAGATAAACCAACAAGTTGCAGTTGAGTTATTAGAGAGTGAAGGATTTTTTGTAGATGTTGCAAATGATGGTATTGAAGCTTGGAAAATGGCTCAAAATAAAGCGTATGACCTAATTTTAATGGATCTACAAATGCCAAATCTTGACGGTTATGGTTCAACTGTAAAAATAAGAGAGACTTTTAAAGTTAATGAATTACCAATAGTTGCCATGACAGCAGATGCTATGGTTGGAATAAGAGATAGTGTTTTAGAGTCTGGTATGAATGACTATTTAAGCAAACCTATTGATACTGATAAGTTATGGTTAACTCTCTCAAAATGGATAAAAACAGGAAATAGAGATATTCCATCTGAGTATTTTAATAAGACAGACGTTTCTAAAAAAGAACTACCAAAAATTAGAAATATAAATATTAAGGATGCACTGAAAAGAGTTGGAGGAAACAGTAAGGTTTTAATCTCTTTATTTCAAAAATTTATAGATAACTACAGTGATTTTGACATTCAGATGAATCTACTTCTTTCTAATAATAAAAAAGATGAAGCTATTAGGTTAGCTCATACTGTAAAAGGTGTCTCTGGTAACCTTGGGGCTGATTCTTTAAAAGATCTATTAGGCAATTTGGAGTTAAATCTGAAATCTGATATAGACGTTAAAGATATAATTAGTTTTATTCAAAAGAGTATTAATGAATTAATATTAGATATAAATAGTTCAGGAATTCTAAATAATGAAGATGTAAATATAGATAAAAAAGAGATATCTAAACAAGAGTTAGAATTACAATTAACTGAAGCTCTTAAATCCTTAAATTCTAGGAAACCTAAACCAGCTATGCTAATTCTAGAAGAACTAATATTAACTAAGATAGAAAATAGTATACTACTTCAGATAAAAGAGGTTAAAAAGCTACTAGGTAGTTATAAAATGAAACAAGCAATACCAATAATTAATACTATTTTAGATGACTTAAAATAACAGGTGATCTGTCTTTAAACTTCAGATTTTCATTTACAATTATTCGATTTTGAACCCAAGTAGTGTAATGTCATCGATTTGAGGTTCTCCGTTTTGATATTTAGTAAAATCTTGAATAATTAAATCTTTTTGCTCATCTAGTGGTACTCCATCCATCTTTTCTAGTATTTTAAAAAACTTTGTCCAGCCCAAGGAATAGCCATGTTCACCTCCAAGCTGATTAACAAAACCATTAGAACTTAGATATAAAGTATCTCCGGATTCCAGATGTACAGAATTGTTTGTGTATCTGTAATCCTCCTTGGATCGGGGAAAACCTATACCTTGGCGGTCTGCTTTAATCCTATTGCAAATTCCATTTCTTAGAATAATCAAAGGGATATTTGCTCCAGCAAAAGTAAGAGATCTTTCAGAAAAATTGTAATAACAAAGTCCAATGTCAAACCCGTCATTTGATTTAGCATCTCTACTCTGCTGATTTAGAAGATTACGAAGAATTTTATTTGATTCATCTAAAATCTGTCCTGGATCATCTTTATCTACATATGAAACTACCTGCCTTAATACCGTTGTCGCAGACATTGTCATTAGGGCGCCTGGGACACCATGGCCTGTACAGTCAATAACAGCTAAAAGAAATCCATTATCTAGGGGTTCAAACCAGTAAAAATCCCCACCTACAATATCCCGTGGCTTCCATATTACAAATTGTTTCTTTAAATACAAAGATAGAACTTCGGGTTTAGGAAGAATTGACGTTTGAATGATTTTGGCATATTGGGTGCTGTATAAAATGTTACTATTTCTCTCTTCTAGTTCGTTTGTTCTCTTTTGAATCTTCTGCTCAAGATCCTGATTCATTTCTTCAATTTGTTTTTGTTGTTGTTTTAGGGTCCTAGACTGACTTTCAACTTTAGAGAAAGCCCTAGAAAAACGACGAGCTAAAATAAGAGTTTGGATAAAGAGAAAGACTAAAAATCCAATACCTAAATAATAGTTAGTATTAATTACATTTAGATTAAATAAAATGTCATTTAAGCTAACAAGAAAAATAAATCCAAATCCAGCTGCAATTAACGAACTCTCATGTCGTTTATGGGAGATCGCTTTTACTAGAACATAAAATATATATAAAAGCCCACATATTATAATTGGGTTATAGATCTTCAATATGTCGAAGGTTAGGGCAGTTTTACCGGATTCTAAATCTAAGTTGTAACCGAGCTTTATATAACTAACAATAAGAAGGATTATGGAAGCCCCAATAAAAACTGTATTGAGAATCTGTTTTTTCTCTTTTTTGAAAAGGTGGGTTATATAAAGCATAAATAGAGGTAATAGTGGAAATATTCCTAGATTTTGAAGACTGTTGAATATGGGTACATTTAGCCAAGGTAGCAAGTCGAAGGCGACCTTTTCCCCAGTAATTAAGAAGCTTCTAAAACAAAGAGTCAGAGAGAAGAGCCCTAGATATAATGATGCTCTATCTTTGGATCTGAAAAGAAACAGTGCTATATGATAGAGGCCCATAAATAGGAATGCCGCAACCATGAAAAGGTTGCTACCTGTCTTAATAATTTTACGATTTGATATGGTTTTTGCTGATCCTAGAACAGGAGGGCCACCAACTCCTCCACAATATATATAATGATGGTTAGATACTTGGAAAATTATATCTAATCTGTCCTGATCATGGCCAAAAAAGACTGATGTTCTAGGAGATCTACTCTTTTCAGTATCTGCTGAAAGCCCTAATTCTCCTTCGCTGGCTATTAGTTTTCCATTAATATAAAGCCGGTAGGCGGAATATATAGAGTACATCTCTAAACCTAATGTCGAGGGAGTATTATCTCCTTCCAAGTTAAGGATTAGTTGGTATGTTGCGACACCATAGGGTGAATATCCCTTATCATTCCAAAATGTCATTTCAAATTTGTTATCTGGTTCTACACCAGGAAGTTTAACTTCTTCTGGAGATAGCAATCTATTCCAATAAAAGTCCCATTTCCCATCTAGTTTAATAATACCTGTATTTGATAATTGATCTGTATTTACAGTCATTTCTGAAAACAAATTACCGACGGATACAATTGCAAATATTATTGCAATGAAATTTCTTTTCATATAACTCCCTTGAAAAATATATATCCAACAAAGGAATATAGATAAGAATCAGTTAAAATATACCACAGATATGATCCAAGGTATATCTGATTTCTATTCTCACTTTAAGTAGATCCCATATAATTAGCGGTGTATGGCACCAAGAACATCAGTTTTGTTAATTTAAGTCGTAACTCTATGGGGCTTAGCCTTTAAATTAACTTTATGAGTATGTCTTGAAGCTCTATAATTCCAGTAGAAATTCTTTAATGGGTTCATACTGAATATAAACCTCTCTAAGCGTGTTAAACGAAGTTTTCTATTAATCTTAATATTAATGTCTTCTGGAAACTTCTCTTGGTTTTCAATATTTTTAGCTAAGCCTTCAATTACTTTAATTTGACGACTGAACATATTATCCGGTGCCATTTGCAATGCTTCTGATCCACCAATAATAATAACTCCTAAAAGATTCATTCCCATTATTTCTGCACAGAATAGTTCTAAATATTCTTTTAATACCATGCTTTGTACCATTTCAGGAAAACCACTATGAATTATAAATGTAATACTTTTACCAGTAAATAGGTCTCTATTCTCTTCCATTAGTTCAAAGAACTTCTTCTGCTGGGCTGGCATACTATCTACGTATAAGGGAAAACAAATGAGATAAGCATCGCTATCGGCGCAGGTTTCTATAACCTCATTCTGTCTGCTTATTTGCTTTATATAGTGAACATCTTCTTTACTAATCCATTTTAATATCTTAGTTGAGTTTGAACTTTCTCCTCTAGGGGATCCATTAATTACCGATAATTTCATTTACTAGCTCCTTACTGTTTGTTGTGGTTAATCTATACTTTATTACTCTTTTACTTCTCATGTTCTTTTGTATCCGGTCAAAGTTTTTATATATAATATTGCAACTTTTTGATGATAAATTTTCATCATCAAAAAGAATAATTCCTATATCAGCCCTGTTATCTGGATATCTTTGTAGGTGATGACACTCCTCCTCGTAGATAGTTATATAGGGTAGGGCATTTGGTATGAATCTATCTAAAGCTTTTTTAGTCTCTGTTGTAATAAAACCAGCTGAAACTGGAGAAATATAGAGTACTACATCTGAATTACTTAATGCTTTAGTGTACTGCTCTCCATCATCTTTTAACCTACACACCCCAGGAGTTTTTGTCCAACAATCCCAGCATCCCTGACAGTAGGCTAAATTCATTTTCTGAACTGGAAAGTATTCTACGGTATGACCTTTTTTTTGTAACTCACCTTTTATTTGAATAATTTCCTCTTCATGTAAATCCCACTTAGGGTCATAGTTATTTCCATTTACCATTGTTATATTCATTTTTTCTCCTTTTAAGCTAGTCTAGTAGCTATATTTATATAACACCTATTATGTAACGCGTGTTACTTATCAGTGTAAAAAAAATTAAATTATATTATCAAAGTCAATTTTCTCTAAGTTACGATCATAATTACCATCCCTCTCTGCATAAATTATCTGGTTTGCGCTCTCTTCCATAATCTCTAAAGCTCTGTTTATAGGTAACTTCTGACTCTCATTTGCAACAGCTATTGCTAAACCTGATGTAAAAATAGCCATTTTTTCTAATACTCTTCCACATTGACTTCTACTTAAACCTTTAAGTTTCTCATCCTTTACCATAATATCTATCATCATATTTTCAGTGTCGCAGTCCATCTCAGTAGCTATAGAACTTTTATATAAAAGATCCATAAATAGATTTGGAAAATCATTTGCAATAAGAAGCTGACCAATACCAATATTAAAAAATCCGTGGGGTGTATATGGTTTAGTAGAGTATTCCCATGTCATTATTTTTATTTTTTCTAATACATCATCAAATAGTTCTTTTGTATTTTTATAATTAGCATATATTGGAGCAACAGATGAGTTTAACTTTTTAGCAAGGTTTCTTGCTGATAGAGAATCAACTCCATCGCTAATTACAAGTTCTAACGCAGCATCGAGAATTTGTTCTTTTGTAAACTGAACTTTTGGTGGCATACTTATTTATATAACAGGTGTTATTTAATGTCAATGTCTAAAATATACAGAGGTTGAAGTTTTACCACTTAATGTTTTGTGGGTATTCAAAGCCTTTTAAAGCAACTGATTCTCGGGGGCAGCCTAGTTTCTGAGCTCCCATTTTAACTGATTCAACAATATTTTCATGATCTTCATTAAACCTATATTCTACAAGCTTTTTAGATATGGAAGTAATTTTTTTTAATCTGATCTCTTTAGTCATATCTAAATATTCAAGATTTTGTAAATCTATAAAGTACCTGTTTATATTAACAATATCAGCATAATCTTTATTCATTATCCCTATCCATCTACTAAATGAAGCTGGAGTTAAAGTCTGTTCTATACACTTGCAGAAAGCAGATTGTAAGTTCCTAAGAGTATTAATTGTTGTATCCCATATAACCATTTTATTTAGAGCATCAGCATGGCTACTTTTAGGTTTCTGAATAAATTTCATTCTTATTTCTATTAGATTATTTAAAGCTAAAGTCACAAATAACATTTCTGGATATAGATAATTACATGAAAAATAAGCATTGTATTTAGGTGCCATAATAGAGTGAATATTCATTGTTTCTTTTGTAACACCATTATTTTCTAAGTGAAGTTCTCTATCACCCTGTAGAGCATGTCTTATATCGTAACAAAGTGATAAAACCCTAGTGGACATATCGTAGTAAGGTTTATGGCTCTTATCATCTTCATCGATAGTTATTTCGTAGAAAGCATCTACTAACTGCTTAAAATCGTTATAGTCACCCTTTATAGTTATTCCAGTTAGGTTTTCTGTATTATATATTTTGATCATATAAGTAATTTTAGTGTAATACAGAGTTTATTAAAAGCAGAAAACAGTAGTTTAAACAGATAAAATTTAGAGTAAACTTATGTGTATGTTAATAAATCTATATTGACAACTTTAGGCTATAAGATAATGATTATTACATGATTAAAAACCCCCGATTACCCCAAAAAAAATGTTTAATAACTGGGCTCTTAATAAGACAACATGAAGAATGGTCAAATGTTATTTTTAGCCAATCTTTTAGTTGTGAATATAAAATTCTTGGAGATAAAACTATAGTCATTAAGGGTAGAGGTTATGCCGACTTAGAAGCTGAAACTTTGGCAATTGCATTTGGAGATGAGATAGTCAAAACATATATGGGTTCAGAGTATCTTATGATACAAGATTGGGGGGAATATAAAAACTCTTCTGGTAAGGCTCGAAATGCTTTTATACAATCAATCGTTACTGATTCTGCTTTAAATGGAATTATTTTCTGTAATGGAACTCCAAGCCAGGAAATAAGTGTATTACTTGGTCAGAAATTAGGTATTCTAAATAAAGAGATTAGAATTTGTAAAACATATAATGAAGCAGCTATGATTGGGTTACGGTTTGAACAACTAGGGAAAATACCTAAAGTAAGAGTTTCACTATTTTCAGGTCTGATAAATCGATTCAGGTACAGAAATAGGGAGTCTTATAATAAACCGATTCGGGATCTGCTGGAATACCTTAATAGTATTGATTGGACCTCAGGAAAACCTAAATCAAGTGGATATAATATTAATGATGATCATCCACTTCTTCCTATTTTTGATGCACTAACACTAATTAAAACCCAACTTGATAAAACTACGACCGAGCGTAATTTATATATGACTAAACTTATAGAGCATCAAGAAGAACTAGAAGTCGAATTAAAATTACGAACTGAAAAAATACGCAGAGGTGAGGAACGATTTTCTAGGATTTTAAAATATTCTCCGATCAGTATTGTTTTAATAGATAAACAGTTGCGTATCACTTATATAAATAGAATAGCAGAGGAGACTTTTGGATATAAGCTGGAAGAATTAATAGAAAATGATAATTTACATTCTTTAAGAAAAAAAATTGAAAACTCTGGGATTTTTATCCTTAAAGATAAACTTGAGGAATTACTCCCACCTCCAGAAGAACCAGGTAGCTTCGGTCCAGTAGAGGTTGAACTAATAGGTCGGAATAGATCAAAACATATTACAGAATTGACTTTTACTGCAACTTTGAATGGATATCTTGTATCGATTGTAGATATTACCACAAGAAAAAAAGTAGAAGAGAAACTTTACGCACAATCAGTAACAGATTCTATGACAGGATTTTATAATAGAAGATACTTTGAGGACTTTATTGAGAAAGAATTTAGTCGATCGAGAAGAAATAATCATGCCCTGACATTAATAACTTTTGATGTGGATTTTTTTAAAAAAACAAATGATGAATACGGTCATCCAGCAGGTGATTCTGTTCTCTGTTATCTCGCAGATTTAGCACGACGATATTTTCGTAGTCACGATCTTCTTTTTAGAATTGGAGGGGAGGAGTTTGCGGTTCTCCTTCCTGAGACCGATGGAGAACTAGGTCTTATTGCAGCAGAAAGGTATCGGTCTGCTGTTAATAATAGTAATCATGAATATAACAATCAGGTAATTACTATGTCCATTAGTTTGGGAGTAGCAACAATGACTGAAGATATTACATGTGTAGAGGATTTAGTAAAAAAAGCTGATGAGGCTCTATATAGGGCAAAAGGCAGAGGACGAAACTGTACCGAAGTATATAATAAATAGAAACTAAAACGATGCCACGTGTGGGTAAATATACAATGTAGAGACTATATCCGATGCATAATTATATTCTTATTTTATATTTTTACCCTTTAGGTTAAAATGAGAATATGAGTGACAATACAGATATCAGATGGAAACAGAGATTTTCTAATTTCAAACGTGCTTTCTTACTATTAAGAGAAGCTATGGATAATGATTTAGATAGTTTAAGTCAGCTTGAAAAAGAGGGTGTAATTCAGAGATTTGAATATACATTCGAATTAGCTTGGAAGGTACTAAAGGATCGGTTAGAATTCGATGGTATTATTTTAGATAGAATTTCCCCTAAATCTGTTGCTAGAAAGGCTTATGAAACTAAATATATTAACGATGTTGATATGTGGTTTAAAATGATAGGTGATAGAAATCTAATGAGCCACACATATGACTTTTCAAAGTTCGAAGTCATACTTATTAGTATTCAAAACGATTACCTTGTTGTTCTTGAGAATTTGTACTCCCAGCTATTGGAAGAGATAATGAATGATTAATACTGGTCTAGATAGAACGATTATTACTACTTTAACAAAAATCTTCACTGAATTTAATGATATAAAGAGAGTTAAACTCTACGGATCTAGAGCTAAAGGTACATTTACACAAAGAAGTGATATTAACCTTGTCATATATGGAGAGAATCTAAACAGGTTTATACTCTCGAGTTTAATATCTGAATTAGAAGAGTCGGAAATTGTCTACTTAATTGATGTTCAAAACTACTCTGACTTTAAAAATAGAGAACTTATCGACCATATAGATCGTATCGGTATTACAATATACTCTACCCTCAATTAAAATATGCTCCCTGAAGTATTCTTTTTAATATAGTTATTTAACTTTTTTAGGGGATAACTAAAGGGAGTTTTATTTCTTTTAAAATATTCATCTATCATAGGTTGTTCTTTAGGATAATGTAAAATGAGCCTGTTATATACTGTTGAATTAAAGTATTTATAAGTCTCATTTTCATCTCTTTGTAAAAGATATGCTAGAAATTCATTTTTAAGAAGATCCTTATTTGTAACATCGTAGGTTAAGGAGTCTAGGAACATAGTTATTATTTTTTTTGAGTTTTTCTCTAGATCATCCCAGGTAGTATCAACATAGTTTCTTAGATCCCCAGAAGTAAAATATAACCCGTGGATGATCTCGTGTCTTAAAATTAGAGACCTAAAATTTGCTGTTGAGCTTCTTGATATTGATATAATAGCTCCAACTCCTGGAGTAAATTCATCTTCTGTTATATTTATTACTTTTGTATTTAATAATATGGTTTTTAAGATCTGCTCCCCATCTGTTAGAGGTATGTTATCTGAATTAGCTCTGTTAAAAAACTGGGAAAGATTCTTTGCATTATAGTCATGGGCATTCCAACCACGTTTATTACCTAGTTCATCCATTGAATAAATCTTACCAACATACCCCTTTTTCTCAACAAAAAAAGCTAACCGTTTAAACAAATCAGATTGCATGGAGTAGTCTATGGTATCGATAATTATAATTTCTGGTACTAACTTATATCTGTATATTTCAAAAGATGGATTATCCCAGTTTTTAATGGGATTTTCTAATATGTTATTAAAATTCATAATTTTTGGTATGGAATTTATAAAATTAGTTGGCTGTATTGCATTAAGTTTTATAGATAAGAAGTTTAATATAAGTAAAAACATTAAAAAATAAAGTTTCATATACTTTAATAGTATCGGAATTAATATACTTTCTCTAGATTTAATAATTTACTAACTAAGATAAATGAGCCCCGGTTGGGACTCATCTATCTATTTCAATCCGGTTTATTTTAATAACTTAACTTTTCTTAGTAAGGTATAAAATTCTGATCTATATCCAAATTCATCATCTTCTAATGTATCTTTAGTCATTGATATTACATCGTCGTAACCATAATTTTTAATATACTCTGATCCTCTAAGAAGTTGTCCATAACCTGCTACTGCAGCACTTAGTTTGAAGTTATTAGAACTATTCTCTAATGTTTTGATCTTTGATTCTACCTGAACCCTAATTAAATTACTGATATCTTCTTTAGGTTCTTTATATCTAATAGATAGTGTTAATATTTCTCCACTAGTTTTACCAGTACTATTTATTGTCGTATCCTGGTATCTAAGATTGTCTTCTGTTTTATCATCACCCTTTACTAAACTTACTTCGTATAGCGCTGTAACTGTATGCCCAGATCCAATATCTCCAGCATCAACTTTATCATCTGTAAAATCCCTGTCCTCTAGCAGTCTGGTCTCATAACCAATTAGTCTGTATTCTGAAACTATAGCTGGGTTAAATTCAACTTGGATTTTAACATCTTTAGCTATTACAAAAAGTGTCTTTTTTATATCCTGAACAAGTACTTTTTGAGCCTCTAACAGTGAATCTATATAAGCATAATTACCATTTCCACTATCGGCTAAAGATTCCATTCTACTATCCTTGTAATTTCCCATTCCAAAACCTAATACTGTAAGAAAAACACCTGAATCTCTTTTCTCTTCTATTAGTCTAGTTAGATCACCAGTTGATGAACTACCAACATTAAAATCACCGTCTGTTGCAATTATTACTCTGTTATTTCCATCTGGAATAAAGTTTTCCATTGCTATGTTATATGCTAATTCAATTCCCTGTGCTCCTGCTGTAGAACCTCCAGCTGATAGCCTCTGAAATGACTCTAAAATTACTTCTGACCTGTCTCCGCTAGTTGATGGTAGTACAACACCTGCTGCACCAGCGTAGGCTACAACTGCAATTCTATCCTTGTTTGTGAAATTCTCTAACATTAGATCCACAGATTTAACTAGAAGTCCTAATTTGTTATCATTGGCCATAGATCCAGAAACATCTATAAGAAATACAATATTTGATGGCGGTAAACTTTCCTTTGGAATATCTTTTCCCTGGATACCAATATGAACTAGGTGGTTCTCACTGTTCCAGGGTGCTGAACTTATTTCAGTATATATAGAGAATGGTTTCTCATTTGTTGGAACAGGGTAGTCGTAGTTAAAATAGTTTATCATCTCCTCTATTCGTACAGAGTCCTTTGGTGGCAAACTATTAGAGTTAATATATCTTCTAACATTTGCATAGGACGCTGTATCTACGTCTATAGAGAATGTTGATAGAGGAGTCTCTATAGCAGATAAAAACCTATTCTCCACGATCTTAGTATACTCCTCAGTATTAGATTCAACATTATTAACGTATCCTAAGCTTAAATCACCCTGATTCACGTTATCTAAACTAAAACCCCACTTTGTTTCAGCACTACCCATAATTGATGGTTGTATCGATCCACTTTTATTAAATTCTGCCATCTCTTTTTTTGATACCGGTTGATATAGCTTTGAAACTTCTGCATCCATACTACTTAACAGTTCAACATCTTCATAACTTGGTGCTTCTTCTTCATCTATTAGATCGTATTCGATTGTTTTCTCTAGTACTAATTTAATCTCTTTGTCTACAGGAGATTCATCTTTAGATTGGTATACGGTTTCTGTCTCTGGTATTGCTTCAATCTCTTTAATTACAGGAGCCTCTTCCATAAATTCATATATAATTTCTGAATCTGACTTTAATAAAGTTTCTTCTTTTTCAATACCTGGAAAGGTTAAAAATATTACAAGAGCTGCTGCAATTCCTACAGAGAAATATGCTGGTATTGGATGGAAAGCAATCACTTTTCTCTTTTTATGCATTTTACTAGCTTTAGAAATTAAGTTATCTTTTAATTCTGTTTTGAATTTATCATCTATATCTATCTGTGGTTTATTATCTTTTAATTTATTTATCATGGTTTTCTCCTGTTAATAAGAGTGGTTTTAGAGCTGTTAAAATAGTAATAATGTCTTTAATACTATTTCTCATTTTTTTTAAGGATCTATAATAAGTCATTTTACATTTACCTTCAGATAACTTTAGGATGAATCCTATCTCTTTAAATGTATTTTCTTCCCATAAATGAAGTGTAATTATATCCCTTTCTAATTTATTTAATTGATGTAGGTATTTATATAGAGAGTCAAAACTATCTTTATTTATTAGATCTACTTCTATATCGTCTTTAGATGAGAGATCCCATAAATCGTCTATGTTTTTATCATTTGTACTTTTTCTGTAGTAATCAATTACCTGATTACTTGCGATCCTATATATCCAGCTGATTAATTTTGATCCATCACCTTTAAACTTTGATATATTTTCTAGGGCCTTAATAAATGTAATGCTGGAAATATCTTCAGCACTCTCTTTATGGTATGTTTTTGTATAAATGTATCTGTAAATTTTATCAAAATACTTTTGGTAGAGTTTTACAAACTCAGTAGAATTCCCTGATCTAATACTTTTAAGTATCTCTATATCCGTCATTTCCAATCTATCCACTCCTTATTCTAATATATAAAACGAGGAATATTGGAAATAGTAACAATTTATTTTAATATTCTGAATAATAGATTAGATCGTATTTTACTTTAGATAAAGAACTCGGTAATACATAAGGAATTACAATATTATTAATGTAGTAATATTTTTTTAATAAGGAAGATCGTTAGTAAATTTCTGAATCAGACTTGGAACCATTTTAAGAATAGAAGTTATGGCATCTTTATTAATCTCAAAGCTATAAGCATGTCTAACAAAATGCCTAAATGCTAGATAACCTTTAAGACCATCGTATGTATCCTTTTTTATTAAATCCATCTCCAAAGAAATATTTAATAATTTAGTATGCCAGTTTGAATTTTCTTGAAATGTATGTTTTTTTTTAATAATTCTTACTAGGATTTTTTCAATACCATTATATATGGAAACTAGAGATAACGCTGCAGCTCTAACTTCTATATCATCTAAAGATAAATTAGTATTTAGCTTTTTAGTTAGTAATATTACTATTTCTAGCTCTCTATTAATATTTTTTATTTCAGCTTCAACTCTCTCTTCTAGAGTCATAAAAATACTCTTTTTAACTCACCACTATTACTGAGCTGGTTTCCAAATGATTCCTGAAGGTTAAGGTCTATAAAGTCGAGAGAGTGTGTTGTTCTCATCATAAGTTCACCATAAACCTGAAAAAAGTCTTCAGCTTTTATTCCTCTAACAGCAATATCAATATCAGAGTCATCTGTTGCTTCATTTCTAGCTAGAGATCCAAAAAGATATACCTCTTCTAGACCAATAGAGTTTAAGTAACTAACTAGATTAGAAATGTCTTCTTGGAACTCTGATGGTGCTTCATTAAGATTCATATAACAATTTTATATTCTTTATACTGACAGGTCAATGAGGAACTATTTTATGATTTAGTGCATTGATTCGTATTTTAATATTTATATAAGTTAATCGATCTATTTATTAATAATATTTTACCGAAGTGAATTAACAAAATATTGAACTATCGCAATTTTTGCGAGAGTTCAAATAAAGCATTCAGTTGTCGCAATTTTTGGGACAACTGCCACTGATGGAAAAACGTACAATATACTCTAAGCCTAACTAAACAGACTCTTCCCACATTTCATAATAACTCAGCTATTTCTGCTGCTTAAGCAAAAAAATATTTGAAAAGAACATTATCTCGTTTCTCTTCATATTAATTAATTCTTTAGCAAAATCCGTATCACCACTACTCTGAAAAGACATTGTATTCTCCTCTTCAGTAGCCAACCTATCCCCTCTAAAACCAAGAGTATTAGTTATTGCACCTATCCTGGACCTTTCAGATCTTACAGCTTGTAATATCCGATCAATACCTTTTAAAGTATAAAAATTGCCCTCTTTGAATCTGTTTTTAAGATCAATGTTTTCCATCCAGGAACCAAACATCGGAATAGTATTAAACTGAGCCCATGCTAATTCGTTTAATATTCCAGAATAATGTATAAAGATTTCAGAATCGATAATTTCCCACTCATCAGGCCCATAAAAGCTATTGGATCTTTTAAGTATCAAATCACGGATATTATTTAATGTATCACCTATGTTTTCTAGGTATGCTTCTCTACTATTGTAATAAGAAATTAGATCACTGTTATTCCTAATATTCATAGATAAAAAGTTTACATGAGATTCTAGTTCTTCATAAATAGCTCTTGATGATGGGCTATCAGTCCATAACAACATTCCAGAAGAGATACGACTTTCACTTTTATCATTAGAAGAAAGAGTCTGGTTTAAAGAATTAAAACTTGTACTACTCTGAGAATATATACTAGATATATTAAGGAAAATTAGGATTGAAATAATTATTAAATTTATATGTTTCATATGTATACGAATATAGACAATTATACATAATGATGTCTACTAACCTGGAGTAAAACCCTCTACAAAGCAATTATGTGTATACTTTAGGTTTTATTATAGAACTTATTTTCATTAAGGATTATTAATTTTGGTACTATATTATTTATAATGATAACGATTTAATAATTTATGACTTATTATATTTGTATTTTTTTATAAATCAATTGTACATTTAAGTAAAAAATAATCTATAATTACTTACAATTAATATATTGTATGTAAATAATTTAATATGTTTATCATAATTAAAAATTTCGGGGGTGGTTAAAATTAAGAAAATATTTATAATTTCATTAATAAGTGGTTTTTTAATATCGTTATTCGCTAAAGTTTTATTCGATTTAAATATTGTAACTTTCATCTTATTTTTTGTAGGAACATTAGTTTGTTCAATTATAGGTGTGTTAGTTTATATTCTATCTGGTAATTTAAAAGCTGATAAAGAAAAAGAAATTAAGGATTCAATATTAAAAGATGAAGAAGAACTATTCGATGAGATATCAAAACTTAAAAAAGATCTTCTAATAGCAGATCAACCTGTAGCATCGGAACAATCTGAAAAGTTACTTTTGTTATTAAATGACTTTCGAAGAGTTGTTAAAGAGAAGTTAGGTAGTTCAACAATTACTCATAGCAGTTATATTACAGAATCTGAGAGAGTTTTTAATCTTGTTAGACAAAACTTAAAAGATATATTAATTGCAGATATTAGTATTGAAACAGTAGAAGAGAGATATGGTTCAAATATTCCTGAAGATGATCTAGATATAGTAGAGAAACAGAGGAAATACATATTAAATATTATAGAAAGTAATAAAGAGTTACTAAAAGCACTTAATGTTATCTCTGTAGAAGTCGCAAATATTAAAGATATTGGGTCATTTGAATATGATGAATCTCTTAATAGACTTAAAGAGTTGACTGAGAGAGCTAAACAGTACAGTAAAAAATAAGGAGAGTTTATGAAAAAGATTTTAATTTTATTGGCTATGGTATTTCTACTATTTAGCTGTGAAGAAATTTCAAATAGGGGTAGTGGTGTTCAAGTTGGAGATGAAAATGAAATTGCAAAACTTGATAAATTATTAAAAAAAATAGATCCATCGTATTTTGAAAGTACGAGAAAAGCAAATATTTCATTAACATCAACAAACCTTTTAGAGTTGTTACCAGATATTAATGAGTATCCAATAACATTAGATGTTTCTGATTCTTCTACTGTAGAAGTTGCACAAATATTTACGTCATCTGAAAAAGCTGGTGAGGGTACTGATGGATTATATGTTAAAATGGCACAAGCATTTAATAAACAAGCATATAACATCTCAAATGGTAAAGTTGCAAAAATTGGTATAAGAAAAATCGCATCTGGTGCTGGTGCATCTTTCATATTAGCAGGTGTTAATACACCTGATGCTTACTCACCAAGTAATGCCTTATGGGGCAAAATGATAAATGCTCAAGGTGGTAATTTAATTACAATTGCAGAAAAAACTGCAGAGAATACAGCAGGAATTATAATTAAGAGTGATAAAGTTGATTTAATAACAACTAATGGTAAATTAGATATTCAAAAATTATTAACAGAAGTAACTAGTGGGAATTTTGCAATGGGATATACAAACCCATTTCAATCTTCAACTGGATTAAACTTTTTATTAACTATACTAGATGCATTTGCCCAGGGCGATGAAGCTAATATGCTTAATCCTGAAGTAGCTTCCGCTTTTGAGGCTTTTCAAATGGGTGTTCCATTTGTTGCACAAAATACACTTCAAATGAGAGATGCTACATTAAATAGTGGTGTATTAGATGCATTTGTTCTTGAACATCAAACTTTTGTAGAAGCAAAAGGTCTAGGTGGTTATGAGTTTATACCATTTGGTGTGAAACATAACTCTCCTCTATATTCAACTGAAGAGGCTGATGTTAATGAAATTGAAGTATTAAAGTTGTTTGCAAAGTTCATAGAATCAAATAAAGCTGAGACAAGTAAGTTTGGTTTTGGTAAAGGTCCTTCTCATAAAGATACATATAGCATAAAAGATGGAGTTGTTATTAGCCAAGCACAGAAAATTTGGAAAGACAAAAAATCTGGTGGTAAGCCAATTGCAGCTGTATTTGTTGCTGATGTGTCTGGTAGTATGGATGGTCCAAATATAAACGCACTAAAAGAAGCATTAGATAGTGCTTCATCATTTATATCAACAAATAACTCTATTGGACTTGTATCATATAGTAATACAGTAAATGTAGATTTACCAATTAGAACGTTTGGAATTCAACATAAAGCACAGTTTATAGGTGCAGTTGAGGATCTAGATGCTGGTGGTGGTACTGCTACTAACGATGCTATATTAGTTGCATTAGATGAGCTTAGAACATTTGGAGAAAGTAATCCTGACCATAAACTAATGTGTTTTATTTTATCTGATGGACAAACCACTGCTGGATACGATATTTCCAAGGTTAAAAATGTTATAAAAGCTATAGGTATTCCAGTACATGCAATTGCTTACGGTATGGGATTAAGTGAGTTAAAAGATATTGCTAGTTTAGTTGAAGCATCATACACAGAGTCATCAACCGATTCAGCATCGTATAATATTGGAAATCTGTTAAACGCACAGATGTAGGAGAGTTTTAATGGGTAAGTTAGTATCTATAATTATAATAATAGTACTACAGTTAGGTATGATTTTAGCTGGTCATATTTACTTTACACAAAACCCTAAAGAAGTTGCTGTTGTAGTTGAAACATCTTATGGTTTAACTACACATCGGAACGATATAGTTAAAGAGATTGAGATTCTTAAAGAAGATTCAAGATACAAAAACTTTCACTATGGTACCGATAAAACTTACTTAGGAAAAGATGCTAATTTAGATAGTCTTTTCAGGGTTTCGTTTGGAACTATGGATGTTTCTAGATTAGATAAGCTATATCCTAAAGGTGATTATGATCTTAGATATTTGTTAAGTTTTACAGATATAAAAGCAAAAAATTGGAATATAATTAAAATAGAAAAATAGGAGTTAAAATGTCAACAACACAAATATTAGAAAATGCAAATAAGTCTACAGAGATAAAAGAAGAGTTAAAGCATGCAAAGGTAATTGAAAATGCTGGAGATTCAGTAAAGAACTTAAACAGTAAAGAGATTGCAGTAAAAGCTGGAAGTGTTTCTCCTGAGAATATTTTAGAAGAAGAAATTCCAGAAGAAGTAAAAAATAGTGTTGCAAAACTTGTTGTAGAGATTAAAGGGTTTGGTAAAAGAGATATTGATGCAAAAACTGCATTTTCTGATAAAACTAAATCAATTGGTCTAGAGATAAGAAAAGGAATTTCCCACAGAAGTGAACTTTTAAGTGCTCCAATGAAAGACTTAATGGAAAAAAACAAAGAAGGTGGAGATATATCTACAGGTCTTTTAACATTAAGAGGAAAGATGGAGTCTATTAACCCTAATAGTCGGAGTTTAACTGATGGTGGACTTAGAAAACTATTTAGCAAAATACCAGGTGTTGGAAGTAAATTAGAAGCGTGGTGGAGCCAGTACCAAACAGTATCAAGGGTTATTGATGATATATATGTTAATCTAGAAAGAGGTAAGGAAGTTCTACAAAAAGATAATATTAGCCTTAGAGCGGATAAAAATAGCCTTATTAAAATAGTTTTTACTCTAGCTGATAAAATACAAGAAACAATGTTATTTGATTCTGAGATTGTGAAACTAGTAGATTCTGGAGAACTTACAGATATCGCTTTTGTTGAAGAGGATATTTTATATAGCTTAAGACAAGAGACTCAGGATATGCAGCTATCGTTAGGTGCAGCAAATCAGGCTATAATGGTTGCTGACATTATTATTAGAGGTAATGATGAGCTAATTAGAGCAACTGATAGAACATTAAATCTAGCTAAAATTGCACTTGAATCTGCAGCGGCAATGGAAATTGCTTTAATGCACCAAAAACGTCAGAAGAAAGCTATTGATGCAACAAACGAATTTATTGCAGAAACAATGAAGAGTACATCTGAGAAAGCTAAAACTCAGGGTGTTGATATAATTAAGAGCGCAAATGACCTAACAAGTCTTATTGATGCACTTAAGATCTCATTTAATAATAGTGTTGAAGCATTTGATATTCTTGATACATATAAAAGGGAACAACTTACAGTTATGGCTGATAATATTGAATCTCTTGGTGGTATTAACAAAGAGATGTCTAAACATGTTGAACGGGTTCAATAGTTAATATATAGGGCCCTTAGGGCTCTATATCATTAAAACAAACTATGCTCCTAATATCTTTCCCAGAACTTCTTGCCTAATGGATGTTCTTTATCATCCCACTCATCTCTTAAAATATACATCTGACTTCTTAGATTATTTTTTATGCCCAGATATGTTAAGTCATCTGATAGGTCATTCATCTCGTTAGGATCATTTTTCAAATCAAAAAGTTGGGTTTTTCTACAGCAGTGTGTCGCATATTCAATAAGTTTATACCTATCATCTTTCACACCCCTCATAATATCAGTATAGGCAAAATACAGAGTTTCCCTATTTATAGCTTTAACATTATCTATAAGAGGAATTAGACTTTTGCCTTCTACTGTTCCGGGCTTATCTAACTTAAGATATTCACAAATTGTTGGATATATGTCTAACAGATAGGCATAAGAATCCCTTAATTCACCTTTAGGAATACCGGGGCCAGAGAATATAAGAGGTACCCGTATACTGTGTTCATAGTGATTCTGTTTACCAAAAAGTCCATGTTGCCCTAAAGCTAAACCGTTATCACCTGCAAAAATGAATAGTGTATATTCAAGCTCTCCTCTATCTTCAACAGCTTTAATAACTTTACCCATCTCGTTATCCAGATGTGTAATCATACCATAATATTCTGCAATGTGTTCTTTAACTTCCTGGGGTTGTCTTGGATATGGAGCCAAGACTTCATCCCTTAAATCCCTTATACCAAAATCAAATGGGTGTTCCGGCAGATAATTTTCCGGTAGTGGAATATCTTTTGCATTGTACATATTTTTAAATTTTTCAGGCATAGTTCTTGGATCGTGGGGAGCCATAAATGAGATATAACTGAAAAATGGTTTATCGGAACTATAATTTTTAATCCACTCTGCTGATACTTCACCAAACAGTTCCGAGGAGTGTTTACCTGGGGTGATATGATCAGTGTTCATAATATTTAATTTTCTGGAACTAAATGCAGCAGTAGCATATGGTACAGTTTTATCATACTTCCCGGTCGGATCAAAATTATATGCCGGGACATTCCAATGATCAAACATTCCACCAAAAAAAATCTCTCCACCAGCTGTAAAACTTCTAGCATAAGATGATGTCCCATTATGCCATTTCCCTGTACCAAAAGTCTCATAACCTGCTTTCTGTAAAGTTTCGCCTAATGTAATATGTTCTTCAGGAATTTCCTGTCCTTCATCCTGAAGATGGAAAAGAGTTCTTCCAGTATGTAACATAGCTCTACTAGGCATGCAAACTGCACCTGACGTTCCACATGGGATATGTGCATGAGTAAAGGTTGTCCCATTATGAACAAGCCTGTCCATATTTGGGGTTATAACATCTTTATTACCTAAAGCAGATATAGTATCAAAACGTTGATCATCTGTAAAAAAGAATACAATATTTTTTTTCATTTTCATTTCTCCATACAGATCTATAATAACAACAAACCTAAGAATTATTTGTTGTTATAAATCCGCCAATATATTTTTGTAACTCATAGGCAACTTCTGGAAAGTTATTGATAATATTATTTAATTCCTTGTAGTCATTTAAAGCATAAAGAGCTTCTCTTCCATCAAACCACTGAATATATTTAAATTTATCATTAACAGACATTCTCCACTGTCTTTTAGGAATATTATCGACAAATAGTGCGGATTTAATAATTTTTCTATTTACTTTCCCTGAGTTTATTAAAGGCATTAAAGAGTAGCTATTATGTAAGACTTCCTTGGATGTTCCTGAAAGCTCTAAAAAAGTACCAGGTAGATCTAATATGGATATAGGAGCCTCGATATTTTGCCCTTTACTAATATCTTTTCCGGAAATAAACATAGGAACATGGGTAGAACCATTATATGGCAGATGTTTTTCATATACACCATGATCCCCTAACATATCTCCATGATCAGAGGAGAAAACAATTATAGTATTATCTAACTCATCCTTTATCCTTGGGTGATCTAGTATTTTTTTAACATTATTATCAATGTTTTCCATCATAGCAGCATAATTTTGTCTAATATTATTATGATTAATATCAGGATTAAATTCACCAAATGGTTTTGGGAATTCTACATCTTTGTACCAGGTCGACATTTTGTCTGTAATATCAAAAGGGTCGTGTGGTCCTGTGAAATTAACCTGAAGAAACAAGGGTTTTTTCTTAGGTGCTCTATCAATCAATTTAATAGCATTATTTGTAACCCAGTTATCACAATATTCATCATCATTTAATTCTGTAGGGAATGTTCCATATTTTCCTCTTTTATCAAAGTCTTTAATATGTGTCTCTACCTTATCTTGCTGTTTAAGAAAATCCATATAAGGACCAACTTTATTTTGCTTATACGATGTTACGCCATCAACCTTTCCTTCGTTATCAATACCATCGGAAAAGCCCCATTTTTTCATTAAATGACCACCATCTTTACCCCATGAATAAGAAGCTTTATGAAGATCAAACTTTCCACAGCCCATTACATGATATCCATTATCACGTAATTTATGATAAACAGTAGCAGCTTCTGCAGGCAGATCCATACTATTATTAACTACACCATATGCTGGATACTCCATTCCTGTGGCAATACATGCCCTAGCAGGAGCGCAAAGTGGGGATGGAGTAAAAGCGTTATTAAACTTAACACCATTATCAGCTAAACTATTTAAAGTAGGAATATTTAACATTTTCCCTATTTTAGAAGTGCTAAACCAATCCCCTCTCCATTGATCTGGAAACAAAAAAATTATATTAGGTTTCACTTTTGCTCCCTCCATCTTTTAATAGCTGTAGTAACTACAGACAACAGAGCAACACTTAAAAATATTATACAAATAGGTCTAGTAACAAAAATGGACATCTCACCACCTGACATTAAAAGTGATTGCCGCATAGTATTTTCTGCAATAGGACCCAGTACTAAACCTAATATAAGTGGTGGTAATGCAAAATCAAGTTTAATTAGAATAACCCCAATAATCGCAAATATTATTACAATAAAAATATCTAGTAACGTATTGTTAACAGCATATGTTCCAGTTAAAGCCATAGCCATTACAAGAACCATTAATAGAGATGGCTGAATCTTTGTTACTTTAACAAATAACTTAATAAAACCTTTAGCTTGGATAAACATAAATATATTAATAATAATCATTCCAACCATTACTGTATATGTTAGAGGTTTTTGCTCTGTAAACAGATTTGCACCAGGGACTAAACCATTCATTATTAAAGCACCCATAACAATAGCGGAAACTACAGATCCAGGAACCCCAAGTGTTAACATAGGAATAAGAGACGAACTTGTTACGGCATTATTTGCGGCTTCAGCTGCTGCCACACCTTCGATACTACCTTTACCAAACTCTTCAGGATTTTTTGATGCTCGCTTTGCCTGGGCATAACCAATAAAAGCAGCTATAACAGCTCCTGCTCCCGGAATAGCACCTATAACAGTACCAATGCCCGAAGATCTTAATATTGTTTTCCAGGATTTTTTCATATCCTTTTTAGTGAGACCATTATCCTCGCTTATTGTCATATCCCCATAGGGTTTCATATTTTTTAATTTAGGGGCTTTTACAAGAATCTCTGCAATAGAGAAAACACCAACAATTGCTGGAACTATACCAATGCCACCTTTTAAATATTGGGTTCCTAAAGTAAAACGAGGAATACCATGTATAAGGTCTAAGCCAATAGTAGAAATAAAGACACCAAATGCACCTAATATTAGACCTTTTAAAATACTATCTCCACTAACAGATGCTATAATTGTTAAACCAAACACAGCTAATGAGAAATATTCTGGTGGTCCAAATTTTAATACAAATTTTGCTAAAACCGGAGCAAATAGAACCAATGTTATAGCACTTATTATTCCACCAACAGTAGAGGCAGTTATAGCCATATCTAATGCTTTTTTTGAGTGACCTTTTTTTGTAAGTTCATACCCATCAATTGCTGTTGTAATTGAAGCTGCGGCACCAGGAGTTTTTATTAATATAGCAGTAATAGAACCACCATATGTTCCTCCACAATATACTCCTAACAGTAGTAATAAACCGTTTGCAGTTTCCATTCCAAAAACCAGTGGCAGAATAACAGTTACAGCCATTGCAACACCTAGTCCAGGAAGAGCACCCATAATAATACCGGCAAGTACTCCGATATTTATAGATATTAAAGCACCCATAGATAACGACCCTTTAAGGCCTATTAATATATCTTGTAACATAATACCTCCTTCTATGGTAATCTTACATTTAGTAAAAAACGAAATACTACAAAAAGAAGTAAAACGAAACCAACAGCTATAATGTAAGTACTTTTTTTCTTATTCTTAAATAGAGCAAGGGAGAGCATTACAAATGGAATTGTTACCACTAAATAGTTCACATAAAAAAGACTACATACCCAGGCTGTTATTAACAAAATAACTGCAGGGATCTCTATAGGGGGTAATTTAAACCGAAGTAGTTTAACTGCGTCTCGGAACTCTTTTTTAATAACGGATTTAATAATTAGTAGCGTACTAAAAATTATCATGGCTAAGGCCATAACCTTTGGAATAAAATCCGGTCCGACATCTTCACCATATGCCCCTTCCCCCATTATTTGGGAAGGAAGCAGTATGAGAACAAAGACACCAAAGCTGAAAAATAAGATTCCAGATAAAAAATCTTTGACTGTTTTATCCATGTGTTACCTCATACATCTGGTTATTTTGAAAATATTGATTGAAGGATTTCAATGTTTGCTAATATAGTTTTTTCAGCCTCTACACCCTTAGCATCCCATAATAAAAGATTTCTATTTTTAGCATTATCAAGTACAGCAGGATCGTTTAGCATGTTAACAAATGCATCCCTTAATATAGTTAGTTTTTCAGGGTCTACACCTTTTGGAGCCAATAGAAAGTTAGAAACCTGAACAGATATGTCGTATCCCATCTCTTTCATTGTTGGTATCTCTGGTAGGCTTTTAACTCTATTTTCAGAAAAAACAGCTAAAACCCGTAAAGATCCATCAGCTAATCCTGATCTAGCCTGGTTTGGATGAGCAATTCCTATTTCTATATGGCCACCTAAAACCGCTGTTACTGTATCGGTTGTACTACCAAATGGAATATTAGTTGCAGAAATACCTGATTGTTCTACAAATGATGTAGCAACACCATGAAGTATACTTCCTGCTCCAGTAGTTCCATAACGAATTCTTTCAGTAGAACTTGTTAGGTCACTAAGGGTTTTATATGGGGAATCACTATTTGTTACAATTATAATATCATTTACATTTATACCACTAATAAAATCAAACCCATCTATAGAATAATCTACTTTTTGCTTAACTGGTGTAACACCCATGGCACCTATATCGACCATAAATAGTGTATATCCATCAGCTTTTGAATTATACGCTGTAGAAGCTGCGATAGTTCCAGCACCACCTGTTTTATTAATAATTACAAGTGGAACACCAAGGTGTTTTTTACTAACAGCTGCTAATGCTCTGGCTGTAGTATCCATTCCTCCTCCAGCTTTGTAAGGAATAATAAGTGTCACTGCTTCAGTTGGGAAAATACCCTCGTTTTTTTCTGATGCACCATTTGCAAATAGCATACCATTAAGGCATATTACACAAATTAATAATAAAAATAACTTTTTCATAAATGAATCTCCTTTGTATGGTTTCCATGTTATGCTTGTTCATGTGAACTGTCGAATACTAAATATGTATAGGGGGTATACTTAAAAATAAAAGTTATTATTTTGAAGTATTTAAAGGAGAATTATGAATTATTTAAGCGACATGAGATTGTTAAATATTTTTACCACAGTATTTAAACAAAGAAGCATTTCAGGTGCATCAAGAATCCTTAATACATCCCAACCTACAATAACCAGAAGTATTCACAATTTAGAAATTGAACTAGGAATTGAGCTGTTTATTAGAAGTTCAGAAGGTTTAATACCTACTGATTTTTCGTATAAATTATATAAAAGAGCACTGTCTATAATCGATGAAGTTGACAGTATATTTTTAGATGCCGAGTTTTTACCATCTAGTAGTAGAACACTATTAAATATTGGAGTAGGTCATGGTTGTTGTTACACAGTAAATAAACAATTTACAGAGTATAGAAAAATCCACGAAGATATTGTTTTTAATGAGAAAATTGCAAGTGCTAGAAATTTATTAAGCGAAATTGAACACGGGTTTCTAGAAATTATAATAGGCAGTGAAGATACACTAAAAATGGCAGAGTGGTTAACTATAAATAGATATGTTAAACATGACCTTTTTATGGTAGCCAGAAAGGATCATCCTGTATTTAAAGAGTCTAAAGATAATCAGTATAAAATGATAAAACAATACCCATATATAACTTACCATCTACTAGAAGATTCACACGGTACAAAATTACCTAATGCTCCAGTTTTTAGAATAAATAACCATTTAATATTATTAGAACAGGTAAAAAATTCTGACTCCTACATGTTAATAAATCAGGAACTAATTCACTTTATAGATGTATTTAATCTAGCTATAATTGGTGGAAGAAAAAGAGAATCTATAAATTTTGCTGTTGCATATAATGACAAGACAATCTCCACAGAAGGAAAAGAGTTAGTAGATTTTATGCTTAGTAATATATAGTAAAATAGATAATACCTAGAAGTATTCCAATCAGACGATATTAATTCACCTGTTAAAGTTTAGTTCGATAACGATACTGTTTGGCTCAATATGAACCAAAATGTAATTTACAGGGTCTTTCTTTTTCATTCTCATTCTCTGTTGTTGGTTTACCTGTTAAAAGAGTAACTTCCCTTTAAGTTTGGATGAGAAACCTTTCACTATATCGTGGTTATTCTTTTCTGGATTCATTAATAATTGAAATACTTCAATATATGAATTGTTGGCCTTCTGTTGCAAAAAAATTATTTATTTAATATTTCGATATTATTGGGTTTTTCTATTAAAGCTTGAGTAATAGGTAGTAACAAAGTTCCACCATTATCATCAACCCGAATCCATCCCGAATTGTCACCATCATAGGTTACATCAAAGGATATATCAGTATTTTCCCCCATCTCAGTATTTTCTAAAAGATCTTTTAAAGGAAGTGATAACTCATAAATATCACCAGTCTTAAATTTAGCTTTACTAATTATACTTTCCCAAGGTTTATTATTAGAATCGTTATAATGCTTGTTTACCCAAAACTCATTTGTATATGGAACATAATGAATTAAAATATTAGGATTATTACCTATATGAAAGCTATAAACATTGTTTGGATAATTATATTTCATATCTTGTGTTCTCATCATTAGATATAAATATTTATTATCAATTGCTGCTTTTACTTCAATTAAATCTTTACCATCTGGTTTGATATTTCCAGATTTAAGATCTCCAACAGGGTCAATGATTGAATCAGCAACTGATTCCCAATCATCGCTAGATCCATCAACTTTAATGGTTCTAATATCAGCCAATAGATTATTATTTGAAGTAAAGTCAACTTTATTGTTAAAGTTGATACGATATTGTGATGACAGACTAAGCCTATTATTAAATACACCTTTATATTTAGAGGAATCCCACAAGGAATCCTTCGAATATTTTAATTTAAACTTCACAGATTCTACAATTTGTGCAGGTTTTCCTTTAATAGATATTTCCCACTTTTTATATTTTTCAACTAATCCTTTTCTATATTGCTGGAAAAATGGATTTAATAATAAGTTGTTAATATTATCCATAACTGGATCTATATCTGATTTACCTTCTATTGCAGCTAATCTTAATTCCTTATCAACTCTATTAAATATTGGGATTTCTTCTCCTGCAATAAGAGGTAAGGGAATAGCTATGTTGTTTATTACCTCTTCAGCAACAACAATGTCGTGAACTTTTTCATACAAACCTAAAGGTCTTTCCTGTGAGACTGCCAGTTTATGGGTTCCTGAAGGCATTTTATCTATTGAGAAAACACCTTTTGGTAGTGCAACTCCATCAAGTGTAAAGTTAAATGGTTCACCAGTTACTGGTGGAATTAAAACAAGGCTTCCGTATGTAACATGAATTCCTGAAAAGCCTTCAACTAGTTCATAGGTTATCTGGTCTACAGCATCAAATGTATCAAATATAGATTCCACAACAGTTGAACCTGAGTAGGTTATCTTATCAAGAGAACGATCATATGCACTCATAGTAATAATAAAAGCTTCATCTTTTATAGTACAAGAACCAAATATTATATTATCGTAGCCCATTGTTTCAGCTCTTTCTTTTAATATTGAAGTATCAAGAACTTCTAATACTTCAGTCTCATCCCTATTTACTTCAAATCTTCCTAGTAGACTAAGTATTAAACTTACCCCATTGGTTGAAGAGATACAAACTGGATCTAGCCATGTCTCTCCTGATAGGTTTATTACTGGATCAATCTGAACTATAGGTTTAGATTGGGCAAAAAGAGATATAGATATAATAAATACAAAAGATAGAAAAAGTATTCTACTCACCTTAGCTATCTCCACTAAAAAGAAGATTAAAATCAAGAAGGTCTTGAATCTCTTGATTCTCTAAAAGTACTTTTGGGTTGTCTTCTTTATATATTGATTTTTGAATTAGGTAGAGACAATAAGTAACTTCATTAAACTCAAAAACCGTATATAATCTTGATGATCTACTCTTATTCATAAAACCATATACAGTAAAATCAGTCGACTTATTCTGTACTCTTAAGGTAAACTTAAATGGTTCTATATCAAATTCTGTATTAGTTTTTAGCTCATCAATTTCTTCTAAACTAATTGTCCAAAGACAGGTAATTACATCTGGAATAGAGTTTATACCTTTTTTTGCCATATAATAACCATTTTTAAAATCACCATCCCAGTACCATTTGTTATCTATACTAGTAAACTGTGGAGCATCTACTTTATCCCTGAAAGAAACCCAATTACGTTCATCCTTCTTATATGTTTCTAATATAAGCAGTGCTTCTTCTTGTGTAAACGCTGTATCAATATTATGTGTTAAATGTAAAAAAACTACATTGTTTCCATCTGCTACAAGTAGACTTTTTAAATTAAGGTCTTCATCAATACCATTAAATACGGCAACAGTTCCAAAACGTTCATGTTCTATTACCTGAGTTTTTATTTTCTCATCTGATTCAAATACATAATCCTCATAAAAACCGATTAATTTACTGAATTCAATATCATATTCGAAATCTATAACTTCTAACCCACCTTCTATCCCTTCTGGAGAACGAAAGTTAAATAAAGTTCCACTAGTAGAGGGATTTGGAATAAAAACCCAACCTTCAGGTAAAATTAAAGTTTCACCAAATATAGTTAACCGATTGTTTAGCAGGGCACCATTAAATATTTCACGCTCTTCTACAAACTCTGGAGTGCTTGAGCATCCTGTAATAAAACAGCCTCCTGTCAGAATTGTAATCAACAACAATTTTATAGTTACTTTTTTTAGTTTCATAAATAAACAACCCCTTGTTCAATATTACTACATTTACTATTAACCGTTTGTCCAATTATATGAGCTTTATAGTTAGAAATGAACTAAAAATATTGTGATATGGGCAATACTTATGTAATTGATAAAAAAAGTGCATATAATAGTCATTTAACCTGTAATAAATGATGAATTACTATATCTACCTTGCAGTACCTTAGAGTTAATATTTCTATTTTGGATATTTGTTGAAGATTTTTAGGGCGTTACCTGTTCGAAGAACAGTCCGGGCTATACTCTACAGATGTATGCACATTGCCTCGAAGCAAGCTTCAGTATGGTACCGCTGCTATCCCTAACGCTAAACTTCTTGATCAAAGAATGTTTAGCCCACTTTTCGATGAGAAAATGTTTGACTTCTAAAGTTTAATAATTCACTTGTTGAACTTAAACTAGATAACGATACTGTTTGGCTAAATAGGAATCAAATAGCAACTCTATTCAAGCGAGATGTTAAAACAATAGGTAAGTATATTAATAATATTTTTACTGAAGGTTAATTAACAATAGATTGAACTGTCGCAAATTATGCGACAGTTCAAACCAAGGATTCAGTTGTCGCAAGTTTTGCGACAACTGGCACTGATGATAAAACGTACCATGTTGAACACTAAAACTTGGATGTAATTATATCGGTTGGTTATAGAGTCAAATCTCAAAATGGAATTCATAGTAATTTTCTTATTCATTCTCATTCCCTGTTGTTGGATTACCTGTTAAAAGAGTAACTTCCCGTTTTAGTTCCTCTTCTAGTTGTTTTTGATCCGGTAGGTATACCTTATATTTAGATGTGAATATATTGTTGTTATTATCTCCTAAGAGGTATCTAACCATCTCATCATTTTTATCGGTACATAAAACAAGACCAAGGGTAGGGTTATCTTCCTCTTCTTTTATCTCTCTATCGTAATAGTTTACATATAACTGAATTTGACCTAAGTCACCATGGGAAAGTTTCTCTGTTTTAATATCTACAATTACATAACATTTAAGTTTTGTATGGTAGAACACAAGATCAACATAGAAATGATCGTTATCTAAGGTAATTCTTTTTTGTCTTCCTAAAAAGGCAAAACCAGAACCTAACTCTAACAAAAAGGCCTGTAAGTTAGATACTAAAGCCTCTTCTAGTTTAGATTCTACTAACCTATTTGATTCTGGAAGGTTCAGGAACTCTAAAATTAAAGGATCTTTAATTATATCTATTGGGTTTTGAATTATATTACCTTCTGTAGATAGTTTTATTATCTGCTCTTTGGATTTACCTTTTGAAACTCTCTCAAATAGCCCCGTTGAAATCTGTCTCTCTAGTTCTCTTTTATTCCATCTATTTTTAGATGTTTCGACCTCATAAAATGATCTAGCGTTATCATTATCAACTTTAATTAAATTTCGGTAATGTGACCATGAGAGGTTCGGTTTGAATTCGTCACCCAATGGGTGACGAATTCGTTTATCATTAGAATATGTTTTGTAAAACAATCTAAAATATTTCAAGTTTGTAGCAGAAAACCCTTTTCCTAAATTATTGGTTAATTTCTTAGATAATAGTTCTATTAATTTATCACCATACTCAGCTCGCTCTTTACCATTTTGTTGTTCTTCTACGATTTCTTTACCAATAAACCAGTAAGCTTTCACCATTTCGTGATTTACTGTCCTAACTACATTGGATCTAGATTCATCGATGATACTAAGTATTCTTTTATAGATGTTGTTATCGGCTATCTCATTCATTATCATTCCTTTAAGCCAGACTTAGTCGTAACTAGGTTACTGATCGCTATACAGCCATATTGAATTAGCGTACAGAAAGCAGGCTGTTAAAAATCTCATAGAATCTATTTGTCTATAAATTCAGCTTTCTTAGGATTATTAAGGAATAAGTAATAATTTATGATTCATATATTAAAAAGAAGATGGGAATTAGATATACCAGGAGAATTATTTCCTTAGTAAAGATTGTTTTATATCGTTATTAGTACCTATTCATAAGATCATCAATATCATTATTCAACTTCTCTTTAAGTTTGGCTGAGAAATCTTTTACAATATCGTGGTTATTCTTTTCTGGATTCATTAATAATTGAAATACTTCAATATCTAAAGCATTAGCAAGTTTATCTAGAGTGGTTAAAGAAGGTTGCTTCCTGCCTAGCTCAATCTCCTGTACAAAAGAAGTACTAATATCACTTTTTTCTGCTAACTCTTGTTGGCTAAGATTTAATAGTTTTCGATAGTCTCTGACATTCTGTTTTAGGTAACTAATAGTCTTTTCCATATAGTAAATCCTATGTTCATAAACCATACTTGACAACCTTCTGTTAGTATAGCATACTCGTACTCACAGTGCTAGTTGGAGTGTCTATGAATATAGAAGTTTGCAATAAAGTAAAAGAATGTTTAATTAAAAGTATTAACAATTCAATACCGGAGTTTCAGTTACTGATAACCCCGGGAAACAGATGTTTTGATCTGGAAATTAAAAATACTAAAAAAGAACTGGTTACATTAGACATAACATTGGGGTATCAGGAAGTCTTTGATGTTATAGATATATATGTTAAAAAATCATCAAAAATAGAATCTTACACCTATTTAATTAGCCAAGAAAATATGGATCAATGTGTAGCAAAAATAATTAAAGATTTTGAGTTAGAAGAGCTGAAGGATAGTTGAGTGACAACCCTGATTACATAATAGTAAGCCTGTAAATATAGATAGTAACTTTTTAGTTGGTTATGATATTAATAGAAGAAGGAATAAAGAGATGAGTGAAAAACTAGGATGCATAGGTGAGCAGTATTCAGAGAATACGACCAGTCTTAATTACATATCTATTACAGCACAGCACCAAAGACTCTATGATAATTATCTAGAAAATCTAGCTTCAGATAGTGTGGCACTAGTACTTGCAAAATCAGAAGGTTTTAAAAAGGGATTTTTTGAAGGTATACTTATAGGAATACTAAAGTGTGCAAGAAATATGTTAAAAGAAGGTTGTGAAATCGGTTTCATCTCTAAAATTACAAGTTTAAGTATAGAAGAGATTAATAACCTTAAATAACTTCAAACTTCTTGTTAAGAACTAATGTAGTCCAAACAGTATCATCCCGACCCAAGACATCATCAGCCACCATCTCATGAATTAATACAAACCCTATTCTCTCTAATAAGAGTAGATACTCATCCTTAGATCTTATATAAAAGAGCCTACCAGACTTATCCCTATTATCTACAACAAAAGGATATTTAGTAGGAACAGATAATAACAGATTACCACCTACTTTTAACCTATTAAAAATAGAGAGAAGGAAATCAAACAGGTTAGAATCTGGTATGTGCTGTAATACTGCAGCAGCTAATACATTATCCCAAGACTTAGATTTATCCCCTGATAAAACACCATAGGGTAGAGTAGGTGGATAACCTAAGGGAAGGCTTCCTAGAAAGACTCTATCTTTAATATTTTTGTACTGGTTAACAGAAGTCTTAATCATATTAATAGATAGTTCTAAACCATAGGTATCATAACCAAGGTTAAGCAGTATATTAATATCCCGGCCAGAACCACAACCTATGTCTATTACAGTAGAACTAACAATAAAGAATCTTTGGAATAGAGTAATGTACTTAGGTGTTGAGTTACTATATCTACCTTGTAGTAGCTTAGAGTTATTATTGTAGAATTGAGATGTTTTGTTATCTGTTGGGGGATTATATCATGAGTGGGGTTGGGGAGTGAAATGATAGGATATCCGTTTGCTTGTGGGATATTTGTTGAAGATTTTTAGGGCGTTACCTGGGTAAACCCAGGTCGGGCTATTCCGGGCTACGCTTTGCTTCGACCTCACTAAAGTGAGTTTTGCTACGCAACCCTTTCTATCCCTAACGTAAGGTTTAAAGCTTCGCTTTATTTTGTTAATAAAAAAAATTGAAGTATTAATAAAATACTACCCATATAGATAACATGGGAAGTAGAGAAATAGTCAGTTTTGACTGGGCAATTAAGTATATTTTAAGGGACAAAGCTAACTTTGTAGTACTAGAGGGCTTTTTATTTGCACTATTAGGGGAAAAGATAGTAATTGAAAGCCTTCTAGAGAGTGAAAGTAATCAAGAAAGCAGAGATATGAAATTTAACCGTGTAGATCTAATAGCTGTTAATTCTAAAGGTGAACATGTTATTATTGAAGTTCAGTATGCACCAGAGAAAAACTACTTTAAGAGGCTTCTATATGGTACGAGCAAGGATATTACAGATAACATTAAATCTGGTGAAGATTATTCTAATGTAAAAAAAGTCTACTCTGTAAGTCTAATTTATTTTGATGTAGAAGCAAATAACAATGATTCAAAACATACAGATTATGTATATCACGGTAAAGTAGAATTTACAGGATTACATAATAGTAAGCGGGTAAATATAGACAGTAACTTTTTAGTTGGGTATGATATTAATAGAGAAGAGCAGATTAACATATTCCCAGAATACTTTATCATATCAATGGGTATCTTTGATAACCGTGTAGATGATATTTTAGATCAATGGATCTACTCTTTTAAAAACCATGAAGTGAAAGAGGGCTTTAAAGCTCCAGGAATTAAAGAGATGAGTGAAAAACTTGATTATATATCTATGACACCTCAAAAACAAAGAGCCTATAACAAATACTTAGAAGATCTAGCTTCTGACAGGGGAGCACTTGAGTATGCTAGAGATGAAGGTCGTAAAGAAGGTCGTGAAGACGCTAGACTTGAAGGTAAAATAGACACTGCTAAAAAATTATTAGAAGCTGGTTCTGAAATCGACTTTGTTTCTAAAATTACAGGTTTAAGTTTAGACGAGATAAATAACCTTAAGTAATTTATTAAATAAATTTACTATAAATCATCAAGAATATTATGCACTCTTATCACCAACAAACGTCTTTTTAAGAACCAACGTAGTCCAAACAGTCTCATCCCTACCTAAGACATCATCAGCCACCATCTCATGAATTAATACAAACCCTATTCTCTACAACAAAAGCAAATAATCAACCTTAGACCTTATATAAAAGAGCCTACCAGACCTATCCCTATTATCTACAACAAAGGGATATTTAGTAGGAACTGATAATAACAGATTACCACCTACTTTTAATCTATTAAAAATAGAGAACAGGAAATCAAACAGGTTAGAATCTGGTATGTGTTGTAATACTGCAGCAGCTAATATATTATCCCAGTACTTAGATTCATCACCTGATATAACACCATAGGGTAGAGTAGGTGGATAACCACAGGGAAGGCTTCCTAGAAAGACTCTGTCTTTAATATCTTTGTAATAAGAAACAGAAGTTTTAATCATATTATTAGAAGGTTCTAAACCATAGGTATCATAACCAAGGTTAAGCAGTATATTAATATCACGACCAGAACCACAACCTATATCTAGAACAGTAGAACTAACATTAAAGAACCTCTGGAATAGATTAATGTACTTAGGTGTTGTGTTACTATATCTACCTTGTAGTAGCTTAGAGTTATTATTGTAGAATTGAGATGTTTTGTTATCTGTTGGGGGATTATATTGTGATTGGGGATGTTGTTGGAATGATAAAACGTGGTGATGAAATAGGTGTGTAATTGTTGGAAGTGTAGGTTTTGTATTTAGGTTATGGTGTTATTAAATAGTGTTTTGGGCGTTTCCTGTTCAAAGAACAGGTCGGGCTATCCTGGGCTTCGCTTTGCTTCGACCTCACTAACGTGAGTTTTGCTGCGCAACCCTCTTTATCCCTAACGTAAGGTTTAAAGCTACGCTTTATTTTGTTTGCTAATAAATAATATTACATAGTAATAATAGTAGTTTTACGTATAGAAAGGTTATATAAAAGTTACATTTTAGACAGTTATGCATTTTTTATCAGAGATATAACGTAGAGTATTTAAATGTAACCCTTATTAATTTTCTGTTAGTATAAAATAATTCATTTAAGGTTGAAAAATGCATATAAAAAGAATTGAGATAAATAATTTTAGAAACTTTTCAAATTTTTCTATTGATTTTACGAAAGGATTTCAGACACTTATTGGTGAAAATAATATAGGTAAAAGTAATTTATACTGGGCAATACGTCTACTATTAGATAAAGACCTTTCATATAATACTCGTAATTTAGAAGAACAGGATTTTCATGATTTTCAGGAGCTAACATTAGATTCATATATTTCAATAAGTATTATTATATATGGTGATAATTTAGCCAGTATACCAAATCTACATGCTTTAAAAACTTCTGATAATACTGTTAGAATTTCCTATTTATATATCCATAAATCAAAGATGTCTTCTACTGAAGAAATATTTGAAAAAATAGAATTAAAAGATTTTGTGTGGCAACTATATGGGGGAGGTGAAGAGTTTAATTTAGAAACGTTTCATAAGTTAAGTCGGATCAGTTTTAGAGATATAGAAGGAATTAATTTATTTTATATTTCAGGCTTTAGAAATATAAATTCTGATTTATTCGGTAGTTCAAAATCTTTACTTAGTGAATATTGTAAAACGAGAGATAAATCTGAAAAAGAAGTAGATATTGTTAGAGCAGTACTTAATCATACAACAGAAAACTTAAATAAATTGAGCTTTATTCCTGATATTTCAGAAACAATAAAATCTAAGAATAATGAAATAGCTGGTAAGCATTTTTCATTTCCAATAAGTTTAGGTTTTTTAGCTAATAATGAAAATGAGGTTTGGAGTCAATTAAAAATATTTTTTAATCCAAAGTCAGATAAACACATACCTGTAAAAGTTCTTGGATTAGGACAAAAAAATCTTTTATATTTAAGCCTGTTTTTATCTAAGTTAATTAATATAGAAGATAATAATGAAATAAATTTACTTCTAATTGAGGAACCTGAAGCCCATCTGCATCCACAACTACAAAAAATTTTATTTTCAAACTTGAGTGGTTTAGTAAATACTCAAGTATTCATGTCTTCCCATTCTACACATATAGCTAGTGACTGTGATTATAAAAATCTAAATATTATATACAAAAATTTTGATAGTATAACAAAGTCATTTTCTCCATTTATTGAAACATTGGTTGATAAAAAAGAAAAAAGGGAGCAATTACTTTTAAAAAGATATATAGATGCTACAAGATCTGAACTATTCTTTTCTTCTGGTGTCATTTTTGTTGAAGGAGTTGCGGAACAATTTCTAATTCCAGCTATTGCAAAAAATATATTTAATGTAAATTTAACTGAATATAATATATCTGTTATTCCAATACACAGTAGATATTTTGATCCATTTATGAAGCTCTTCCAGAATGATAGGTTTGAGATCTTTGCATGTGTTATAATTGATGGTGATTCAAAAGAACATAAAGATGATGAATCAACAACAGCTGTAAATAATGCCAAGTCTTTGGAAGTTGCATATAGAGTCAAAGTTTTTGATGGCATTAATACTCTTGAGACTGATTTATTTCCTGATAAAGATTTAAACAATCAATATTTAAAAACATGTTTTGAAAATTTAAATCATGCAAAATCATTTAAGAATTTAATGGAGACATCTACTAATTGGAAAGATGAACTTTTAAAGAGGATTGATGGTACTGTAAAAAAAGGTCGGTTTGCTCAAGAGCTAGCAATTAACCTTGATAAAGATTTTGTTATACCTAGCTATATAACAGAGGCATTAAAATTCATAATTGAGAAAACAATCAATGAAGTTAAATGAGAAACAGAAAATTGCAGTTTTTGATCTAAAAGGGAATTCGATAATTTCAGCCTCTCCTGGTTCAGGAAAAACTAAAACTCTCGTCTCTAGAGCATTACAAAAAGTTGATGAATCACCAAGAAATAGAACAATTGCTCTGATTACTTATACAAATGCTGGTGCTGATGAAATTTCTTCTAGGTTAGCTACTGAAAAAGAAGTTTTTATTGGAACTATACATAGTTTTTGTCTCGAATATATTCTTAGACCTTTTAGCTGGATATATAATTGGGATTATCCTAAGATTATTAGTTATGAACAATTAAAAGAGTTTATCGAGAATTACAATAACCTGGGACTCGATGATAATGGTCAAAATATATTTGATGAATTAAGTAAAATAAAAAAGAAATTAAATGGAGAATTAGATTGTGATGTAGAGTGGAATCATGAGGTTGATATTAAAACTGTTGCAGATATCTACTATGAATATTTATCTATGTTAAAAGTTATTGATTTCAATGAAATCTTATATCGATCATATAAAATATGTAATGAAAATAACTTTGTAACCAAATCTTTATCTTCAAAATTTTATGAAATACTTGTTGATGAATTTCAAGATACTAATATTTATCAGTATGAAATCCTAAAAAAAATAAGTGCCATTGGATCATGTTCTTTTTTTATGGTAGGTGATGAAAAACAACGAATTTTCTCATTTGCAGGAGCAATCGAAGATTCTTTTGAAATGGCGAAAAAGGATTTTAATGCAGTTAATGAAGAGTTGATAGAAACTTATCGATCTTCTGATCATATAGTTAATACATATTCAAAATTATTTGAAAATCATCCTGAGATTATAAATAGTTCTGAAAATAAATATTTTGGAGTCGGAGTTCAGTTTTTTGAAACAAACCGTGGCAACCATGACGACAAATTGCACCGCATTGTTGATAGACTTGTACAAAAATATAATATAGAACTATCAGAAATTGCTATTTTGTCTACTAGCTGGAGAGATGCGACCAATATTAGTCGATCTCTACGTCATGAATATAACATTGTTGGCTCTGGGGCATTGCCACATAAAAATTTAAGCAATTCAACGTTCAGTCTCTTAAAATCTTTAGCTAGATGTTATTTCAATCCAGAAATCTCAGCTATTAGAAGTATAAAAAGAAATATAGAAATGCATATACTTGAGAATGGACTTCAATATTCAAAATCGAGTCTTGAAAAAAAAACTAACTTATTAATAAGTAACTTTCTAACAGTTAAGGAAGATTTTACCTTGATTAAAGGAATATCTTCCATACAAAAAATATTTAATGATGCATTTCATATAAAACACTCTGTATTTGAAGAAATTTTAGAATTAATACCAAACGAAGAAAAAGAACTATGGCAAGTGGGGCAATATTTAAAGGTTTTGACGGGAAAAAAGGGAATATTTAGTGATACAATTCATAAATCTAAAGGATTAGAATTTGATGCAGTGATATTAAACGGTATTAATGAGAATAGAATTCCGTATCAGAAATGCATTAGTAGAAGCCCTTGGGACTGGGAAACATTAACTGAAGACTCATTAGAAAATGGTAGAACTTTATTTTATGTAGCAGTTAGTAGGGCACGTAAAATACTTATTATTCTTCACAACTGGAAACCATCATTATTTATTGACTTGGTGAAATAGTGTATCTAAAAAAGGAATAATTATTATGAACAAACTTAATAATTAAAGGATGTGTTAAGTGTTATATTTCAAAAAACATAAATGTCAGACTATGAATGAAGTTATTAAATCTTTTCCATTAAATGAGTTTAAATCACCATATCGGTCTACAATCCCATTAATTGTTTTAATAAAAGATCAAAGTGAATTGTTCAAAAGAGTTATTCAATTAGAATATATAGAAAGCTTAACATTTGAGTATGCAACACCATTTAAGTATGGGAAAGGTTCTTATTCATATTCTGATTTATTAGTAATTTCTAATAATAAATCGGTTATAGTTGAAGCAAAAAGAACTGAACCTAAATATATTACTGTTGGAAAATGGGATAATGGAAGTGAGAATAGGACAAAAATCCTTGATGGTTGGTTAGAATATATCAGTAGTTATATAGGACAAGATATTTCATTAAATGATATCCAAAATGTTCCTTATCAAATGATCCACAGAATTGCCTCTGCATGTGCTTTAAATGTTAAAAATATTGAAATCTTATATTTATGTTTTAATACTACTGACAAGATGAAAAAATATTATATTGAGAATCTATCCATTATGGCAAAGCTTACGGGTAATAAGATTGGTCTGTCCTTTGTTGATTTAAAAATAAATAGAAAGGATATACAAATTGATTACGAAAAATCGTGGGATAATAAAGTCAGAAATCTTTCGAATGAAATCATTACTGGCATACAAGGGAACAACCTTATGTCTTTCAAGATTAATTCATTAAAAAAAATATAAAAGAGGTGATTTATGAAAAGTATCAAAGTAGAAGAAAACTATGAATTAAGACCGGATGAAGAAGGTCTGTTATTATTAAAGCCGTTAAATGGTGCAGAATTCACTAAACAAAATGGTAATAGTATAAATGGCATTAGCTGTGTCTTTTGTGGTATAAAACAGTGTAATCTCGAAAAAGATGATAAAAAACATTATGCTAAATATAGTGGTTATAATAACATAGACACAAAATCTAAAAGAATGTGTCCAATACAAATAGAACCGTTTCTAATAACGACATATCAATTAGAAGATATATTACAAATAGAAGAAAAAAACTACTCAGTAAAAAAAATAAATAGTGAACTTAGTAAATATAGTTTTCGTGATAACATGCCCATAGTTGAATATCATATTGCTAAAGTTTAAAGTTATATATAAGGTTCTATTACTTGTAACTGCCATAGATAAAAGAGTCGTTAAACTATCTAAAAGATAGAACAAAGCAGAAATATTCACATATTATTGAAAGGAATTACATTTTCCATCTTATTTGTGTTTATTAAATTGAACCATTTACAAATATGTATGTGAATACTCATATTTCTCTGTTATTATATAGAGAGTTAAAAATATATTACAAGGGAAACCACAATGAAATTTAACGAGGATGCAAGAGTAAAAATACCTACAATTCTCCATCTTGTACGGCTTGGTTACAATTACCTATCACTAAAAGATAGTAATTGGGATAATTCTACAAACATATTTACTGACATATTATTCGATAGTATAAAAAGACTTAATTTAAATACTCCAGAAATTGATTTGCAGCAACATTGTGATAAAGTATCTCTTAGTTTAGAAAACGAAGATCTTGGTAAAGCTTTTTATGAAAAAATTATCAATAGATCAGGTATACGTCTAATCGATTTTGATAATTTTAATAATAACTCTTTCCATGTTGTTACTGAGCTAACGTATAAAAAAGATGATGAAGAATTTCGTCCTGATATAACTTTATTAATAAATGGGATGCCCTTAATATTTATTGAGGTTAAAAAACCAAACAATAAAAACGGAATTTTAGCAGAGCAAAAGCGAATTGTCACTAGATTTAAAAACAAGAACTTTAGAAAGTTTGTAAATATAACTCAATTGATGATTTTTTCTAATAATATGAATTATGACGATAATTCTTCACTACCATTAGAAGGTGCTTTCTATTCTTCTGCATCATATGACGAACCAAAGTTTAACTACTTTAGGGAAGAAGAGGAGTTTGACTTAAATACACTCCTTTTAAATATTGATGATGAAACAGAAAATAGAGTTTTATTAGATAATAACTTAATAGGAATAAAAAACTCTTCGGAATTTAAAACTAATAAAAATCCGAATACTCCCACAAATAAGATTTGTACATCTCTTCTCCAAAAAGATAGATTAGCATTTATCTTAGAATATGCTTTTGCCTATGTGAAAGGTGAAAAAGGATTGCAAAAACATATAATGCGTTATCCGCAGTTTTTTGCAACAAAAGCAATTGAAAAAAAACTTGAAAAAGGTGTAAAAAAAGGAATAATTTGGCATACCCAAGGAAGTGGAAAAACAGCATTAGCTTTTTATAATGTGAAATATCTTACAAACTATTTTAAAACTAAAACTTTAGTTCCAAAGTTCTATTTTGTAGTGGACCGGTTGGATTTATTAATACAGGCATCTAGAGAATTTAAAAGTAGGGGTTTGACAGTACACCACATAAGTTCCAGAGATGATTTTGCAAAGGATATTAAATCAGTTGGAGCAATCCATAATGATTCAGGAAAGGCTGAAATTACAGTCGTAAATATACAAAAGTTCAAAGACGATCCAGACGTGATTCAAAATAGGGATTATCAGTTAAATATTCAAAGAGTTTTCTTTCTAGATGAAGTTCATAGAAGTTACAATCCCGAAGGAAGTTTTCTAGCCAATTTGGAACAAACAGATACAAATGCAATAAAAATAGGTTTAACTGGAACCCCGTTAATTCTAAGTTCAGAACAGCTACTTAAGTCTATTAAAAATAAAGACATGAAGTTTAATTCAAAATCAATATTTGGGGATTATATACACAAATATTACTATAATAAATCAATAATTGATGGTTATACATTACGATTAATCCGTGAAGAGATAGAGACAAGCTACAAGATTACTTTACAAAAGGCTCTTGAAGAGATTGAAATAATTAAAGGAAATAGTGACAAAAATGCAGTTTATGCTCACCATAAATTTGTTGAACCTATGCTGGATTATATTGTTAAGGATTTTGAGCACGCCAGAGTAACAATGAATGATAATAGTATTGGTGGAATGGTTATTTGTGACTCCTCTGAACAGGCAAAAGAACTCTATAAAATATTTAATGGTAAATATTCGGCTCTAAATCGTAATTTTTATCAAGAGGTCGGTGCACAAACACTACCAAGTTATGGTTTAAATTTAAGGACAAAAAGTAAAGTTAAAACAGCAGCAGTGATTCTACATGATGTTGGAACTAAAAAAGAACGGAAAGACAATATTGATGATTTCAAATCTGGTAAGATTGATCTGCTTTTTGTATTTAATATGCTGTTAACCGGTTTTGATTCTCCAAGATTAAAAAAACTCTATTTAGGGAGAGTCATTAAATCCCATAACTTATTACAGGCACTTACAAGGGTAAATAGAACATATAATAAATTCAAATACGGCTATGTTGTAGATTTTGCAGATATTAAAAAAGAATTTGATAAAACCAATAAGGCTTATTTTAAAGAACTCCAAGCTGAGTTGGGGAATGAGATGGAACACTACTCAAATCTATTTAAAACTCCTGAGGAAATTGAAACAGAGATTCAAGAAATAAAAGATGTATTATTCCACTACGATACCCAAAACGCTGAAATATTTTCTAGGCAGATAACTGAAATCCAGGATCGTGCTGAAATACTTAAAATTACCAGAGCACTAAATAATGCAAAGAGTCTGTATAACCTCATACGTCTCTCTGGAAAACATGAACTTTTATCAAAACTTGATTTTAACAAACTTACAGCTTTATCCAGAGAAGCAAATAACCATTTAATGATAATAAATGCAAAGGAAGCCTTAGAGAATAATGTTGATACAGTAAACCTTTTAAACATAGCTCTTGAAGATGTAATATTTGCATTTACAAAAATTGACGAGTCAGAATTAGTACTAGCTGATAATTTAAAAAATACTTTACAAAAAACAAGGGAGATTCTTGGTGGGAATTTTGATCCAAGAGATCCTGTATTTATATCATTAAAAGAAGAACTTGAACGTCTTTTCAAAAAAAAGAATTTAACTGAAGTAACAAAAGAAGAGATGGAAAGTAATATTGCTGATTTAGAAAAGATCTATACAAAAGGTAAGGAATTAGAAAGGAAAAACCAATTATTAAGGGCAAAATATGATAATGATGAGAAATACGCTAGGTTACATAAAAGGTTAATGGAAAAAGATCCACTTACAGATAGTGAAAGTAAGCTATTTGAAGCTCTTAATGGGTTGAAAAAAGAGATCGATGAGCAGATACTACATAAAGCAAAAATATTAGACAATGAGAACTACGTAAAAAAAATGGTGATGCGGTTAGTAATTGATCAATTTAAAAACAAACAGCATATACCATTGGATGCAGCTTCAACTAAAAGAATAAACACAATGGTGGTAAGAGAATATATGAATGAATATAATGGAAGGGTTGCATGACAAAAACTGTAGAGTTTGAAAAACAGACTAAAATACTTATAGACGATTTAAAAAGTGTATGTGCAAACTATGGACTTGGTAACGATGGAAATGAGTTTAAAATAATTACACAGGTTTTTTTATATAAGTTTATTAATGATAAATTTATTCATGCAGTAAAAAAAGCCGATCAAAAGATTGCTCAAGCTGATAATTGGGAAGATGTTCTTAAATCATATAGTGATGATGAATATGAAATGCTTATTTTAGGACTTGATGAAAATACAGCTGCTATTAGTAAAGATCATTTTATAACTTCACTTTATGAAAAGCAGAATGAAGCTAATTTTGCAGATATCTTTGATAATACACTTTTAGATATTGCAAAAGAGAATAGCGAAATTTTTTCTGTTTTAACTGAGGGTGGTGAAAAAATTAACCTTTTTGAGAATATAAGTAAGTATGTAACTGATAAAAGGGATGATTTCTGCAGAGCTATTATTAATAAACTTATCGGTTTTAGTTTCGAACATATATTCCATGAGAAATTCGACTTCTATGCTACCATATTTGAATATTTAATTAAGGATTATAACACCAATAGTGGAGGTAAATACGCTGAGTATTTTACACCACATGCAGTTTCTAAAATAATGGCTAAGTGTCTAGTTCATAACAATGTTAGCAATGTAACTTGTTACGATCCTTCAGCGGGTTCTGGTACTCTTTTAATGAATTTAGCTCACCAGATAGGTGAAGATAAATGTACTATTTACTCACAGGATATTTCTCAGAAATCATCTAGCTTATTACGTTTAAACTTAATATTAAATGATCTGGTACACTCTATTCCAAATATAATAAAAGGTAATACCATTTTAGATCCTTACCATAAAGATAAAGATGGGAATTTAGAAAAATTTGATTATATAGTCTCTAATCCCCCATTTAAATTAGATTTCTCTGACTTCAGTGATAATCTAGATACTAAAGCTAACAAAGAGAGATTCTTTGCTGGAATTCCAAAAATTCCAGCTAAAAAGAAAGAATCTATGGCAATATATTTACTGTTTCTACAGCATATTATCCACTCAATGAAAGAAAAATCAGGTAAGGCCGCTGTTGTTGTTCCAACAGGTTTTATCACAGCACAAAGTGGAATAGATAAAAAGATTCGTCAATGGTTAATTGAGAATAAAATGCTTGCTGGTGTTGTAAGTATGCCTTCAAATATATTTGCTAGTACAGGAACTAATGTATCAATTTTATTTCTTGATAAAGAGAATAATAAAGATGTGATATTAATAGATGCTTCAAATTTAGGTACAAAGATTAAAGAAGGTAAAAATCAAAAAATTGTTTTAAGCCACTCAGAAGAAAATCAAATTATTGATACTTTTAACAATAAGAAGCAAACAAATGATTTCTCCGTAGTTGTTAGTTATGATGATATTAAAAACAAAAATTTCTCATTAAGTGCTGGTCAGTATTTTGAAGTGAAAATTGAGTATGTAGATATCACCCAAGATGATTTCAATACGAAACTTAAGAGCTATGAAGATAATTTTACTCGTCTATTTTCCGAATCTAAGGATTTAGAAAAGGAGATTCTGAATAATTTAAAGGTCTTGAATCATGTTAAATAATAAGAATTATTCTTCTTACCTGTTAAAAGACTTATGCAGTGAGATTACAGTAGGTTTTGTTGGTGCAATGACTAAGGAATATGTTAATGTTGGCGTTCCTTTACTAAGATCTTTAAATATAAAGCCTTACTCATTAAATATGGATTCATTGAAGTACGTGTCAAAGGAATTTCATAAAAAAATATCAAAGTCAGCTCTTACTGAAGGCGATGTTGTTATTGTGCGAACTGGGCAACCAGGGACTTCTTGCGTGATACCTAAAGGGTATAAGAATTTAAATTGTTCTGATCTAGTTATCATACGACCAGATATTAACAAGATAAACCCTTATTATTTATCATTCTTTTTCAATTCCACAGCAAAAAAATATGTCGGGAATCATAAAGTCGGTGCGATTCAACAGCATTTTAATGTTGGTTCAGCAAAGACTATGATTATAAATATTCCTGAGATTAACGAGCAAGAAAAACTTGTAAAAATATTAAATGATTTGAATTGCAAAATAGTGCTCAACAATAAAATTAATACAGAATTAGAATCAATGGCTAAACTGATTTATGATTATTGGTTTGTACAGTTTGATTTTCCTGATGCAAATGGTAAACCTTACAAATCTTCCGGAGGGAAGATGGTTTACAATAAAGATTTGAAAAAAAAGATTCCTGTTGGATGGCTAAATATTACAATTGCAGATTGGATTAAGAATGACAAAAGTGGTGATTGGGGTAAGGATATTAAACAAGGTAATTATGTTCAACAAGTATCTTGTATTAGAGGGGCAGATATAAATGGTATAAATGGAACTGCAGAAGTAAAATCTCCTATCAGGTTCATTTTAGAAAAAAATAACCATAAGATCCTAGAAGTAGGAGATTTAATTATTGAAATATCCGGAGGTAGTCCAACTCAATCTACTGGTCGTATGACTTATATTATACAAGAAACTCTAGAAAGATTTGGTGAACCAATAATTTGTTCCAATTTTTGTAAAGCCATTACACTACTAGATAAACATTCATTATATAACTTCGTATACTTATGGAAAAGGCTATACGATGCTGGTGTTTTATTTGGATGGGAAGGTAAAACTAGTGGAATTAAAAACCTTTTATTTGATTCCTTTATTAATGATTTCCAAACTTGTCAACCAGAAACACAAATAATGAAACTGTTTTATAACAAAGTAAATGCAATGAATGCTAAAATTCAAGTAAATTTAAAAGAAAACCAAAATCTAAAAAAACTAAGAGACTGGTTACTACCAATGATCATGAATGGACAAATAACTGTTAAAGAAGCTGAAGAAAGAATTAGAGAATCTATGGTTGCAGAGCCAGTTCGGAAGTATGGAGAAACTGTTTAATATTGATTTCTTAAAGTTATAGATATGTTTAATAATTAGGAGAAAATAATGGCATTTATGGATGAACATCAATTTCTTTATGAACTATTTGATGCTTTTTTAGAACAATTTATTATTAAAGGGCATAGTATGTTGGATGATTCCAGAGATGTCTTTAATGAAGATAATATAGCAAAATGTATTGATAGATTTATTGATGATTCTAAAGAAGATAAAAGAAATTATTACGAAAAAATTCAGGAGCAATTCGAAGGTTCATCTGATGCTGTCAAAATGCTCTTTGCACATGCTAATTGGTTATGGTCATTCTCAGTAAGTGATATGAATTATAACGGTAAGGCTCATTCTGTTGAAATATGTGTTTCTGATGAAATAGAAATAAATGATGAATTTAAAGAGTTGGATATTTTTCCTGATGAGGGATTTGGTCATGCTGGTACATATCATAAACAAAATAAATACTGGGAAATAGTATCGATACTTAGAATATTTAAATATCTACAAAAAGAAAAACTAAAAAAAACTGCTGATATTAAAAATCGAATAGAGGAAATTGCTCTATATGCAAAATATGATGAATCAACAAGTCATACTCAAGAGTGGCAAAATGATATAAAAGAAATTAAAAAAAGCTGTGCTATGTTCAATATACTTCTTTATCTATGTAACCCAGAAAGTTATGAGAGAATATCTTCTAATGGACATAAGCAAAAAATAGTAGATAGTTTTAGTTCATTGCTTGAAGATGATGATTTTAAAAATAACGATGAAAAGATCTATAACATAAGAAATAATATAGAAAAGTATAAGTCCGAATTTGATTTTTACGATGAAGAAATAAAAGGTCTTTGGAATACCCAACAATCTAAAGCTGAATATAATGAAATACAAGGATTAACCTTTAAAAAGAACATCATTCTTTATGGACCTCCTGGGACTAGTAAAACATATAATGCTAATAGTCTTGCAACATCATTTATTTATCAGCAAATAATTAAAAATGATAAAACAAAGGTTAAGGATTTTATAGAGGGTAAAATAAAGATTAAAAATCGTATAAAAAAATTACAGTTACATTCAAATTATAGCTATGAAGATTTTATTATTGGAATACAACTTGTTAATGGTGAAACTAATCCCAAAGAAGGATATTTTCTTGATTTATGTAATGAGATAGATGAAGACGAAGACAAATCACCATACGTGCTAATCTTGGACGAGATTAACAGAGTTGATCTTTCTAGACTTTTTGGTGAAGCATTTTCAGGAATAGAAAATAGAGAATCTGAATTAGATCTATCGATTAAAGGTTTTAAGCTAAAGGTTCCTGATAATCTCTATATTATAGGCACTATGAACGAGATAGACTTCTCCTTAGAACGCTTGGATTTTGCTCTACGTCGTCGATTTGTATGGTTCTTTTATGAATTTGATGTTGATGCTTTAATATCTATGATTGATGAAAAGAAGAGAGTTTTGAAGTTAGATAAAATTGATGAGAATATAATAGATCAGTTTATTGATAATGCAAGTCAGTTAAATGAAAAGATCACAGAAATTGAAGATCTGGGGAAACAGTACCAGATAGGACATACTTTTTTTGCAGAACTTATTGATATCGCATCAGGTTTTAAAGGTCGTCCTAGTTATATAATGGGCATACCAATCTTTAAGGAGGGAGGTCCTGTTGAAACCCTATGGGATATATCAATAGAACCTATATTGGATGCTTTCTTTGGAAATCTAGGTGATGAACAAAAGAAAGATCAATTAGAAATTTTGAAAAAAATACTACTAAATGAGAAAAAATAATAAACTAATTGAGGCTAAAGACTGTTTAGCTTTCGATGTGCAATGGAATGATATCTTATGGGAATTCTCAAAGAGCAATCAGTATATATCCGTATTTAATCTTGAACCTACCAAAGCTGATAAAGAACCATTAATTAGTTTCAATTATCAGGATAAAAAGTGGTACGCAGGGCGGTATATTGGTTCTATATCCTTTAAAAATAAGAATATAGAAGAAACAATAAATATAAAACCGCGTTTTGGTGATCCTATATTATTTAAAATGTTTGAAGAACTTTTCAATATAAAATTTAGTAAAGGCTCATCGTCATTAGATACTGAAAGTAACTCATACTATTTAAAAATGCTTATCTCATTTATCTGGCTGCAAAAATTAACTAACGCTAACCGCCATGGATTACCACAGGTTAAAAAACAGATAAAGCATATTAGTTATACATTAAAAGGGCGTTTATTGGTTAAGCCTACCTTAAGAGAAATCTACAATAATGGAAAAATTGTAACTTCAAATAAGGAAAAAGAGTTAGATAAAACAGTAATAAATATTTTACATCAGGCTCATACAATACTTAAGCATAATTATCAGTTAGGTATGCTTAACATACCAGATAACGCAATGGAAGCGATACATCAGTTTGATACAAATTATGGGAAACTAAAAAAAGTATCTTTCCATGAATACAAGTCTATAAAATATCACCCTATGTATCATAAGTTTAAAGATGTAGTGGATTATTCCTGGCAGATAATAAATTCAGATAAAGGATTTAATATCATGGGACAAAATAAGCATATTTCAGGTTTTTTTCTGGATATGGCTGAGATCTGGGAAAACTATGTTAGAAGTTTTATAAAAAGACATTTTTTATTATATGGCTGGCATTTAGTAGATTCTGATTTTTTACTATATCCCGATAGATTTTATCATCGAAAAATTATTCCGGATATCGTTTTAAAAAAAGGTGATAATTATTGTGTGTTTGATGCAAAATATAAAAAAATGGAATATAGGGATGGATTTACAGATCTAGATCGTGATGACTTCTTTCAAATACATACATATATTTCATACTTACAGCAAAAAGGTAAAGTGATACTAGGTGGTTTGATCTATCCAGTAACTACAAATACAATAGATGAATCTAAAATACTTCCTAAAAAGCTATTTGATAACTCAGGCGGTACACATTTTTTTGCAGATGGTCCTATAGTTAAAGAACATGAAATACAAATAGATGGATTTTTAAAAAGAATAAGTAAGTTTATTATTTAAATATATTTTAAACATTTTAATTATTAACTTTTGTTTTTACGAGAACTATTTTTTTGAGATCGTATTCATAGTCATAAAATCTGTACTACCAATAATATCTCTAATTTCAAGTCTAACTTTCTTTCTTTTACGTTCAAACTCATTAACCATATCATCACCAATTACTCCACTATCAGAGGTGAAATTATCTATAATAAAATCTCTGAACTCATGAAAATCCCATCTGAAATTTTTATGAAAATAAAATCCATATTTACCACAAAAAACTTTATTAAACTTATTTACAAATTATTTTGCATTTTCACTATTAACCATATAACAGTTAATCTCTTTTGATATTATTTTATCAGAACCAATTGATAGAGGTAGTGGAAATGGTATCCTGAATTCCCTACGGAACGGTAAATTTAATTCCCTACTGAAATAAAAAAAAGAGTCTGTCCGATAACTTAGTAATAACCACAAAACTAAGACAAGGACAAACTCGTGATAATTATGAATATGTATCAAAAAATACAAAATTGCAAGAAACAAAAGTACAGTAAAATGAATGCTGCAGCAGAAACTGGTTTAGACCCAAAAACTGTTAGGAAATATTGGAATATGTCTGAAAAAGAATATTTAGATTACAAGATAAGCCTAGAAGATAAAATAAAGGTTTTTGAACCATATAAAGATGAGCTTTTGGCTATCCTCGAAGTGAATAAAGGTATCAAGAATCATAAGGTTTTCACATCATCAATATTTGATGTCTTAGAAGAAATTCATGGTGTTCTACCTGGAGGAGAACGAACATTAAGGAACTATATTTCATACTTAAAACAGTCCAATGACTTCGATTTAAGCAAAGGAGTAAGACTTTATACTCCCGTTGAAGATTTACCTTTTGGGAAACAGCTCCAATTGGATTTTGGCGAGACGAAAATACAATCTGGGGAGAAGGCTTATATCTTTACTACAGTTCTCTCCGCAAGCAGATTTAAATATGTGTCTGTACAGGATAAACCATTTACAACAGTAGATGTAATTAGGCATTTATTGGATTGTTTTGACTGTATTGGTGGGATACCAAAGGAAATAGCTATTGATCAGGATAAGGTTATGATTGTGAAAGAGAATTATGGTGCTGTTATATTAACTAAAGCATTTTCTGATTTTAAGAAGGAACAGGGATTTTCTCTTTTTGTCTGTAGAAAAGCTGATCCAGAAACAAAAGGTAAAGTTGAAAACCTTGTAAAATATGTTAAAACAAGCTTCTTTTCAGCTAGAGAGTTTAAATCATTTAAAGATATTCCTAGTCGGCTTGAGAGTTGGATGGATAGAAGAGCAAATGGTAAAATCAGTCAGGCAAATGGTTGTATTCCAAGTGATCTAATACGAATGGAAAGAGAAGAATTATTGCCTCTCAGAATGTCTATATATCGTACAGAAAGAGTAGTTGATACACAGTCTAGAAGAGTCTCCGGTAAATCAATGATCTCGGTAAACTCCTGTTACTATTCCGTGCCTAAAAAATACTTAAAAAAGAACGTATGGATCTATAACACAGATACAAAATTATTTATTTACAATGGTATTACAGGTGATTTAGTAGCTGAGCATAGCATCTCCCTCACTCCTGGAGCTACTATCATTGATAAACAACACTTTAGATCATTTGCAGAAAGTCCTGCTGCTCTTGTTGTAAAGTTAGAAAAATCAATCGATTCAAAGTTATGGCTAGAGTTTGTCCAAATGCATTATCGCAAATATACTAGATATTACCGAGATCAGCATCCTATGATTATGACGTTTCTGGAGACAGATCCTGACATTGGAATATTAGAAGAAGCAATTGAACAATGTTTCGATCTGGATAGTTACTCTGCTACTAATTTAAAAGAAGCATACAACTACTGTGAAGGTAAAAGAAAAGAAGTTATTGCAGATGTAATACCAGCACTTCTTAAAACAGTCCGAAGGACATCCTCTCCTGAAATACAACGGAGAAACCTACAGTATTACACTTCTCTAATAAGTATTATTGGAGGTGTATTATGAGTAATCTAGAATACTGCCAAAATGCATTATCAACTTTAAAACTAAAAGGTATTCTCGAATCTTTAGATGCTGTATTGGATAGAGCACAAAATAATAAAATGTCATATTTGGAATGTTTAAAAGAATTCCTCAGTATAGAAATAGATGATAGAAACGAGAGAAAACTTAAGAGAAACCTTGCTGGGGCTCATCTACCAACTATTAAAGAACTGGAAGCTTTTGATTTCTCCAGAGTAGATGGGATCCTGGAAGAAGATATAAATAATCTACTAGATTTTAGATGGATTGATAACAATGAAAATCTAATGTTTTTAGGACCTCCGGGAGTTGGAAAAACTCATCTATCTGTTAGCCTTGGGCTGAAAGCTTTAGAGAGTGGTTACAAAGTATGTTTTGAAAGAGCATCTAATCTTGTTAAATTACTTAAAACATCTGAATACCAGCGTTCGAGTGCATTTAGATTAAACAGAATAATGAAATCATCTCTACTGATTATTGATGAAATAGGATACACACCTATTGATAGGAAAGAAGCTAACTTATTCTTTAACTTAGTTAGCGAATTATATGAGACATCATCAATAATTATAACATCAAATAAAGGATTCGATCAGTGGTCTGAGATGATGGGCGATGAGATAATGACAACGGCCATGTTAGATCGGCTTTTACACCATGCTAGAGTTTTCTCCATTAGTGGAGATTCTTATAGAATTAAACAAAGGAAGGAGGAGTAATTTTTTTTATATTAGTTAGGGAAACAAATTTACAATTTTATAGGGAAAAGTACTTTCCATTTCCAATTAGATTTAAGAAAAATATGTACCGACGAAGAAGATTATTCTACAGTATCCGCCTATAGAACCATCAGAGATTGGTGGATTAAAAATTGCTCACAATATTAGTGAAATAGTTTATAATAGGCTTAATGGTAAACTTTCAGATGTTTATATCTAATTATGTTTTATTGTTAAATACTAAGTATCAAAAAGTATATTTGTAAAGAAAGGAGTTTCAAATTAAATATGAGTGACTATGATAATGTAAAAATAGAGTAAATATGGAGGCAGGTTCGATCATTTAATAATGATGAGAATTTAAATTTACTAGAAAATTATTATAATACAAAATCCCTTTCTGAAATATTAGTCCATTAATTTATAAAAAAGATAATCTTCTAAGTAATTTCTAATGTAACCATATATAATTTTGAAATCATTGAACCAATAAGAATATTAGTTTTATATTTACGACTATTATTAAAAAAAAATTAGAAATGTTTTTGCATAAAATATAATTTATGTTAATATTAAATAATTAATAATATATATTTAAATGGAGTTTAAATGAAAAAATCAATCTTTAGTTTGTCATTGACTGTAATAAGTTTTGTTTTAGCAGTAATGAAAGTACAACCACAAATAACAACCATAATTGGAATGTTGTTGTGTATCCCAACAATTATACTTTTTATCTTTTATATAAAGTTGGATTATCATGAAAAGTATCTAAATGTGAATAAACAATTGACAGATACTAATAATATTATAGCGTTAATTTCTAAGAAAATTGACACGTTATCTGATAGTATCGATTCATCAAAAAAGTTTATTGAAGCTACAATAGAAAATTCAAATGATTCTATTGTTGATAAATTAGAAACTTTAAAACTATCTAGTAATGCTGTATCCTCAAGTGTTGCAGTTTTAAAAAGCGATCTAGAATTTATCAGTAAATCCACTGCAGAACAGTTTGAAACATTTTTTGAATCATTAAGTTCATCAAATAATATGTCTAACGAGATGTTTAATAAAATTGGTAAAGGATTTATAACTTTAGAGAGTTTAATTGAGAATATAGATAAAGAAAACAAAAATATAAGTCGTTCATTCTCTGCCCTTTCAAGTAATGAACATGATAAAGTGAAAGTTTTAAATGAGTTGAGAATGGACCAAATCAAATCATTAATGGTACTAGACTTTTCAAATAACTTGCAATGTGAATTTTTTAATAAATTATTAAATAGTAGTTTGTTAGGGGATGGTAACATCGATTCGGATAGTATTAAAGTTATTCGTGATGACAGTAGAATCGTCAGGATCGAAGATAATATTACAAATTCAATAATTGAAAATATATATGAAGAAGATTCACTTATTAAAAGTGTGAGCACCATTGATGGAACAAAAAGATATGAGTTTATCTATAAAGATGGTGATATTCATATATCAATAGAATTTAATAAAGATGGTTCTGAAAAGAAACGGTATTGTGGGGTAGCTAACTAATGTATCTAACAATGTTAAAAAAAGAATATCATAAAAGTTTTTTACAATTAGCATATAACTCAATTATAGTTGATGGTGTTATTGCAGATGAAGAACTCAATATCTTTGATAACCTAAAGTCTGAAGTACAACTTAATGAGTACATCCCTGGAGAGATTCCTAGTTCCGATGTATTAAATGATTTAAAAAATATAACTCTGAAGGAAAAAAAAATTATATTGATTGAACTTTTGGGTATACTTTTATGTGATGATATTTTTGCTGATAAAGAAAAAGACTTTTTGAATGTTATAGCTAAAGAATGGAATCTATCAGAAGCCCTTATAGAAGAAGCAGTAGAATGGGTAAATAATTTTAACACAATTATTAATTATGGATATAGTTTGATTACAAATGAGAAGGTGAAGTAATGGGGTTGTTTGGTTGGATAAAAGAAAAAGTATCAGCTGCTACCAAGAAAGTTAAAAGTGTTGTATCTAATTGTTGGGGTTCATTTTCTGGTAAAACGGATCATGATGAAGCTAAACGTCGATATGAAGCATTAAAAGCTGAATTTGAATTAAAAAAGAATAGGTTCGAAAATGATATTGATATAGAAACCCAGAAAATAAAAACATCTCTTAAATCAATAAATAATAATAAAAAACTAATTCATAACCAATATTTCCCTTTATTTACTGATAAAATGAAAAATTTTCACAATATTGGTATTAAAGAAACCGAAATATGCGAAATCTTCGATTATGAAATTAAAACGAAAGAATCATTAAAAAGTAAAAGTGATTTATTTCTAATTGATTTTGATAATCATAAATTTAAAACTAATGCTCAAGCTGTTTTTACTTTAGGATTTTTGACAAGAAAAAGGGCAAAGGAAACCCTATTACGTGTTGAAGAAGAAGAATTAAAAGCGAAAGAAATTTATGCAAAAATGGATTCAGAGGTTAATAAAATAAAACTAACTGTTAAATCTATAGAACAAGTTGAAAAATATTTTAATGATCTAATAAGTATATTCTCAAATCTAATTGATGATTGTGATTTCGCGACTAATTATTTACTCTCTCACCATATTATGCTTGGTTTCCCAATGAAGAATAAAAAATTAGATGCGTCTTTTCTTCCTACACAAATTTTAGAACAACTTAGAGCTACTTTTTCAGTAGCGATTATACTTGGAGAATTATCTCGACTAAGGTATTTAAGTAATTCCAATGTAGAGATTGAAAAAAAAGACCTCGCTATTGTAACAGAGAAGTATAAAGAGATAGAAGTTTTACTTGCAGCTTAAACTTGATAAGGATAATCAATGGAAAATATTATAGATATAGATAAATTAAAACATGATATAGAAACATCTTCACCTCTAGAGTTAGGATCTTTATTAATTGAAAGTGAATTACATGACATGAAAGAGGCACAAACTATAATTGAAGAAGTATATGCGGAATTTGAAAAAGATGGTGGTAGTATAACAGAATCAGTTGTTAAACCTACTTTCTTAGGTTTAGCTGATGGTGTGATTAGGGCATTCAAACTTGGAGGGAAAAGTGGTGTAACAGCATCGAGGATATTAAATGAATGTGAAAACTTTACTTACAGTAAATCAGGGAATATAACTACTTCTCTAGATAGCTATTCTGAAGAAATTAATCAACGTGATTTTAATAAAGAATTTACAGAAACTGAACGTTCCGAATATATAAGAAAAGATTATGAAAATAAACATAAAATGGATAATTATAAGAATAATAAATCTAAAGATGGTAATATAAATGATGAATATGAGATTGGAAGAGTTTTATCTAGAGAACATAATGCTTCAGTGAACAATTCTGCTGAGAGTGATCATATTGTTCCACTAAAAGATTTATTCAACCAAACACAAGGTAATTATCTCTTAAGTGAAAACGATATTAAAGAGATAGCAAATTCTGAATATAATCTGGCTGTAACTAGTAGGCAAACTAATAATGAAAAAAGAGATGATACTAATAAAGATTATGTTAAAAATGATGATAAAGCAGCACACCTTAATAATAATGATAAAAATAATATGATTAAACTTGGAAAAAATGCTCAAAAACAACTAAATAATAATATGAATAAAGCTGTATTAAAAAATGTTATAAATGATAAAGAGTCTCAAAGCGTATTACTAAAAAATGCAAAATCAGCTTCTAAAGATGCTGCATTAGGTAATGTCGTTTTATTTATGATTAAACCTTTATTTTATGAGGTGAATGATTGCTTTAAAAATGGATTAGAATATGGTGTAGGGTTATCATCTAAGGTTGATGCTTTAGTTTATAGATTCTCAAGAGTAAAAGATTTTGTATTAATAGAAGCTGAAGTTTTCTTGAAAGGGGAAGTTTTAAACTTCATAAAAAATATAATAAAAAGTATCATTAGTGCAATAATTAGTTGTTTAGTTGGTATGCTCAAACAAGTTGTCCGATTAATTAAAGAAGGATTTAAAATAATTAGTCAGGCTTTTAAAATCCTAAAACAACCTAATAGTCAATTATCAAAAGCTAAAAAAGGTGATGCTATATTAAAGTTAATTGCTGCTTCTTCTTCTCTTTTAATTGGAGTTGGAGTTGAAGCATTACTAAATAAAGTAGGCATTACTGAACCTTTATCAATTATTTTGTCATCTATTTTGACGGCATTAATTACAGCTTTACTTCTATATTTCTTTGATTCCATGGATTTCTTTAGTGTTAAAGCAGAAAAAAGACATAATAAAATACAAGAAATTTTCAATAACAGAATAAAAGAGATTCAAAGTAATACAGCTTCATTTAATACTACTGCATTAAAAAAATTAGCTGAAAATCAACTTAGATATAAAAGTATCAGTAATTCAATAAATAAAGCTGTTATGGAGAAAGATTATACAGAATTAAATATTAATATAGATGAAATAAGTTCATCCCTTCAGATTAATCTCCCATTTACAACCTCCGATCAGTTTATAGATTATTTAAATCAAAACAATATAGTATATCTATAATTATCACTAATTAGGCAATATGAGGTTGGAGTATTTATGAAAGAGAAATTAGATAACATTGCGATATTTTGGGATGTTGAAAATGTAACACCAAGTACTGATTCTGACTTTGTTCATGGTTTATTAGATTATGTCAGTGAAATGGGTAAGTTAACACTAGCAACGGCTTTTGCTGACTGGACAAAATCACAAGTTTCAAAAACAACAGAAATTTTAGCTGATAAATCATTTGAAATGATTCATGTTCCAAATGCTAAAAAAAATAGTAGCGATCATAAATTAGTTTCAAATGCCATAGAAGTTTTATTTTTGTATCCTCATATAACTAAATTTATTATAGTAACTGGAGATGTTGATTTTAGACATCTGCTGATAACACTTAGAAAGCATGGTAAAGAGATTGTTATTATTTGTGATTCTCAATCAGCAAGTGAAGATTTATTACAATTAGCAGATACATACAAAGATTATAGAGATCTCATCCCTGATGATTATGATAATAATAATGAAGAAGATAGTCTGGGACAAGATAATAGTGATAATGTAAAATTAACATATGATATAGCCGCTGAAAATGTTCGAGAATCTGTAGCAATGTTGTTACAAAAAAATAAAAAACCTTTATTGGGTGCAGTAAAAGTAAGGGTTAAATTATTAAATGAAAATTTTAATGAGAAAGATCTTAATCATAAAACATGGAAGAGTTTAATCATTGAATTAACGAAAAGATATAGTGATATTAAATTAATTAGTGAAGATAAGGGTCATATTATTCAAATAGGAAAAAATGTAGAAACAATTCCTGTTATTTTTAAATTAGTAATTAAACATTTGAATTCTCTTCTAGCTAAATCGAATAAAGATTGTGTAAATTTTTCTTTACTAGCTCAAAAATTGAAAGACAATAAAATTAATATAGGTTCATATGGATATTCTAAGATAAAAAAGTTAGTTGAGGCTGCTGAAAAGCGTGGTTTGGTAAAAATTAAGGGACAGAATGTTTCTAAGAAATAGTTAGTATTTTTGTGATAGCCATATTCTTAAAATATAATATCTTAAAGCTAAAAAATTATTGTTACTTTGATATCTATTACAATATTCAAAAAAAAATAGTGAACTTTCAATTTGACGATTTTCTACATTTATTATACGATAAATTATTATTTAAAATGGAGATATAAAAATTGGATGGAAAACTTCTTTACTTGACTGGTATATTTTCAGCATCATTAATAACAGCATCTTTTATAGCATATAAAACAATTGATATAGCAGGTTTCTATGCTCCCGCAGGTATTATTGCATACTCTATAACTTACTTAATAACTGATGTTATATCAGAAATATATGGGACTAAGGTTTCAAAATCTGTTGTACAAATGGGATTTATTGTCTTACTTGTCAGTATGGTACTATCTCATGTTAGTAGAGTACTACCAGCAGCACCATTTTGGAATGATCATGAAATTTTTGATTCATTTATAGGTACTAATAGTAGAATAATTATAGCTTCTGTAATTGCATACATCGTTTCACAATATAATGATGTTTGGTTGTTTCATTTCTTTAAAAGACTCACTAACAACAAATATCTATGGTTGAGATCGATAGGTTCTACTACTATTTCACAGATTATAGACTCAATATTATTTATTTTTATTGCTTTTTATTCTTCTATTAACATATTACCAATGATAATGGGGCAGATAATTATCAAATTTAGTCTTGCAATACTATTAACTCCATTTTTATATCTAATAAGATATTCATTTTTAAAAAAAATAAAACAAGAAAGCTAAAAGGAAAAAATGTACAAACAAAAGATCTACGTTTTAATAACTACATTTAATAGAACTGAACTATTAAAAAATAGGTCATTAAAATCAGTTTTGAATCAAGATAGAAGACCGGATTATGTAGTCTTAGTAGATGATTCTACTGATCAAGATGTTAAATCAGCTAATAAGAGGATTTTTCAAGAAGAGCTTTCTGATTTCAATATTACTTACTTAGAAAATTCTCATACACCTGGAGCGGCAGGAAACTGGAATACTGGAATTGATTTTTTATATTTTATGGATGAAACTGGTTGGGTTGCTATTTTAGATGATGATGATGAGTGGACCAATAACCATATTAGCATATGTGAAAGTCATATAAAGAGTGATATAAATACAGTTATTAGTGGAACTGAAGTTACTAAAGATAATTTTAGTTGTTGTCAAAATATTGTTCAAAACATTGATGTAAACGATTTCTTAAAAGGTAATCCTGGATGGCAGGGTTCAAATACATTCATGAAGTTAAGTTTTCTAAAAGAAGTTGGAAGTTTTGATGAGAAACAAGTTTCAACACATGATCGGGACTTAGCAGTACGATCAATTTCACATAAAAACTTTTCAGGTACTGTTACTAGAGTTAGAACAATGTTTTATAGAATTGATTCAGGTAGGACTGTATTAACAACAAAAGGTAGTCCTTCTAAGAAAGCTGGGTTGTTACAATTTTGGAGAAAACATAACTCCAAAATGAGTGAAGAGATAAAACAGGGGTTTTTGGATAGAGCTGAAGATAAGTTTCTAGTACCAAGAGCTTTATTCTTTTTAGAAGCAATTAATTCTGATGTAGAAGATTATTTTCCAATAAAAAATAACTCTAATAAATCAAAACTATTAAATTACTTAAAATATAGATCACTGAACTTTATGTCTAAAATAAGAGTATCTAAACTCAATGTTTTAGTACCAAGAAAATATAGTGTTAATCATAAACAGATTGAAATTGATATTACATATAACTGCAATTTAAGTTGTACTAGTTGTAATAGGTCATGTGATGAAATTAAATCTTTTATAGAGATGAATACCCAGGTTTTAAGAAATTTTGTCCATGACTCAATAACGCATAATAGAGTCTGGGAGAGAATTCGTATCCTTGGGGGAGAACCTACTCTGCATTCAAAATACTTTGAGGTATTAGATATATTAACAGAATACAAGCTAAAATACCCATCAACTCAGATTGACATTGTTACTAATGGTAGTGGTAATGATGTTGAAAGGAAATTATTAAGTACTCCTAAATATTTCTTTATTGAAAATTCTAAAAAACATATGAAGCAAACAAATCATTTCTATAATTTTAACGATGCTCCAAAGGACAAAATTTCACATCACTTACATAACTACAGAAATGGTTGCTCAAATATTCACTATTGCGGTCTAGGATTGTCTCCAAATGGTAGGTATTATCCTTGTGCTGTGTCAGGTAGTATCGATCGTTTCTTTGATTGGAGTTATGGTAGAGTAAAACTTCCCAAACCAGATGATAATATGGAAGATTTATTAAATAAGTTTTGTAAATATTGTGGAAAATTCAATAATCAAGAATATATACCCAAACAACTTAGCTTAACTAAGAATAAAAGAGTTATATCAAAAACTTGGAAGTATCTATATTCAAAAGGAGAAGTTTGTGAGAAGTAGAGATATTTTGATTTCTTCAAACTCTTCTTGTAAAGGATTATTAGAATGGAGTGATAGTAGAGTTTTTAATGCTGATCACGTAGTATGCATGGCAGTTCATAACTCCATAAAAACAGTTCGAAACTCAATATTGTCAGTATTAAATCAAATCTCCACTAAACATATAGCCTTACTTATTGCAGATGATGATTCAACTGATAATTGGAAGGATTGTATAGCTGACCTATTACCAAATTCTAAAGTTGTAATTTTAAGTGGAGTTTTTGATTCTGTATTTAATGTTAGAAATAATCTTTTAGAGAAATCTAAAGAGTTTTTCCCAGATGCTATTTGGTTCTCAAGATTAGACTCAGATGATACTTTGTATGATGAGAACTCAATAGAAAATTGTTACAAACATATTAATCGTAATAAAGGAAATATTTACTGGGTGCTTTCAGGGAATGTGCAAAATATTAATGGTAAGGTTCTGGAAATTCCTAACATGGCAATACAAGATCTAACAGATGATAAATATTTATTAAATAGGTTAGATGATATGAGGATTCTAAAATGTGAGGCTGAGTTATGTTCATGCAATTTATGGCTTCATAGAGATTTAGGTTTATTATATCCTGATATCGCCAGTGCTGAAGATCACTTCCTATTAGCTTTTCTTTTAATAAACTATAAAAAATATGGTCTTCTATTAGATGATGTTATTTATTCTAATTACACCCTAAATGGTGATATAACAACAAGTAACAGATGTAATAATTTATATAAAGATATTAGAACTAAGCTGATGAAATCTGCTAAATATTGGATTAATGGCAGTATCCCTAAGTCTGATAAGATCATCTTAGGATGGGGTTGTGAAGGTATAGTTTCTTATGAGTGTGGAAGAGTCACAAAAAAAATATATAAAAGAGATTCATTTAACTTCATAACTAGTAGGATAGATTTATATAAAAAACTTGATCACTTCTATCCTAATATTTCTGCGGATAATAGATCTCAAACTATTAGTTATGATTATATAAATACTAAGACAGTTACTAATATATCCAATATAAAAGTTACTGAATTTATTAAAAATTGTTATGAAGCCAGAGTTGTTTGCCATAATATCGCATATAAAAATATAAGAGTTACTGATAATGGGGATTTAATCTATATTGATTTAGGATTAGATATCAATAATTTCAAAATGAAATATTTTAGGGATATGTGCGCAAGGTTATATCAACTGTTTATCCTGGAAGATGATGATTTTACTTTAAAGGTTCGTACTCATATTTTTAGAAATGATGAGACAGAATTGAAATGTATTTATGGTTTTGAAGATTTTTATAGAAGTACTTTAGATTTAATTTTTAAGGATAATATCAGTTCGAATGAATGTCCATCAACTAAGGCCATTTATGACTATCTTGATACAACTTTTTTAATAAAAACATGTGCTATGGATAGTCATCTAGTAGAAAATCAAATTGTTCATTTAACTAATCAATTAGGAAGAAGACATAATTTTCAATCAATTATAGTTTTGGTCGATCCCAAAAAAAACAACTTTCTAAGACAGTATAGAGATGGGAATTATTCGTACTTATTAGATACCTTAGAAAGACTTAAATCTATGCAGATAATAGATGAATATATTATTGCACCTAATGATGATAATACAAAGATAGCTGAAACATATATTAATTGGTATTGTTTAGACTCAACTAAAACTCATACAAGTTCAAATGCACCTCTATTTTCTCAGTTATGGGCATTTGACAATATAAGGACATCTTTTCTTTTACAAGTGGATGTAGATATGCTAGTTTTCCGTTCTGAAGAGTGGATTGACTATTTAGGACCTATGAGATCAGCTTTACAGGAGAGTAACACTATAAGTTGTGGACTTAATACAGCTAAATACATTGATGATCCTATTGTTTCCTATTTTGCAGAAGAAGGGGAGTATGCCCCTGATATTCCTCTCTGTCTAATAGATCTAGATAAATTAAAAAGTATAAGACCATTACCAAATAGTATGGATGGTGATTTGTTAAAACTTATGTGGCATAGGTCTATCGAGAAATTTCAAAATGAAACAGGTTGGAAGTCATTAAGGGGTGGTGATCCTAGAACTTACTGCATACATCCAGAAAATAAACATAAAGTAGACAAAAGTAGTTATTTACAAATACAAGATTTGGTAGAGCAGGGATACTTCCCTTCTACACAGTTTAATGAATGGAATCTGAAAGGATCTCTTACCGATTGGAGCTATTCTCATAGAGAAGAAGATTTAATCGTTATATCGATTGGTGGTAATCAGAATATAATAGATTTCGAAAGATTCTTTACCAGTCTAAAATCACAGACATATAGAAGCTGGGGAGCTGTAATAATAGATGATGCTTCGAACTTACAATTCCAAAAGGATTTACTATATAAGGTCCAACCGCTACTAAAGAATATTACACTAATTAGAAATTCATTTGCTAAAGGTAGATTAGAAAACTTAATTTTTGCCATAAAAACTATATGCATTAACCCGCACTCAAGAATTGTAATTTTAGATTCTGATGATGCTTTTTTTAATAGTGAGGTACTTACTCAGGTATCTGAAGAGTTTGAGAATGGAGCCGATGTGGTGTTAGGAGGAATGTACAGACCTGATAAACCACTAAAGATATACCAAAGAAGGCTATACGACTTAAGAAAGCCTGATATTGGAAATAACTGGGCACATCTACTTAGTTTTGCTAAAAAACTATTTGATAAAATACCGGAAGATTATTTCTATTTTAATGATTCTTATTCTCCTTATGCAACAGACATGATTACTATGTTACCAATTGTAGAGATGGCTAATAAGGTTGTTGAAATTGATGATTATCTATATTTTTATGATCAAAAAAATCCAAAGAGTAATGCTAATAAAAGAATAAGAAAAGATATTGTTTCTAGGTTACTACAACTAGATAAACCTATGAAATAGGATGATAGAGAATTTATGAAAAATAGACTTTATTTGATTTTATATAAATATATTTTCCCATATCTTATACCGTCAAGTCTTAGCAAGTACATTAAGTGGAAGCTAGCTATTTTGTTAGTTGGATCTGAGTTCCATGAATTAAACTTAGTAAAGAATATAAAGAAGCTTTCGGTTCATTTTAAAGAAGATTCACCACTTCAAAATGATCTTGTCGAACTATTAGATAATCATGATTACGAAACGCCTCCTCAAGTCTTAGATATAGGTGCAGGACCAATTAGTAAGGTAGGTAAAACTTACATGAATAAACCAATTGTATTAATTCCTATTGATCCGCAAGCTACAAAATATAGAAGGATACTAGATAACTTGAAACTGATTCCACCGGTCTATACTGAATATGGATTAGGAGAGTCTCTAACTGATTTATTTCAAGAAAACTCTTTTGATTTAGTACATGCAAGGAATTCTATAGATCATACTTACAATCCTATCTACACTATAAAAGAGTGTCTAAAGGTATTAAAATCTGATCATTTCTTCTATTTAAACCATTTCTACAAAGAAGGTGAATGTGCTAGTTATTATGGTTTACATCAATGGAATTTTTATACTGTAGGAAATAAGTTTTGCATTAGTGATCCTGATAATAATGAAATTGTTGTTGATGATATGATAAGTAATCTAGGTGAAATTACAGAGTTAAGAAAAGATATAAATAGACTTATTATAATTATTAAAAAGATATGATGAATAAATTATGCAACATTATAATTTGTAGAAATATTTAAAAACTAACTACAGAACATGAATACTGCAGTCAGTTTAATTATAAAGGAATTTATAACCGAACTGTTTCTTATTTACTAATCTAATTTAATTCATTTAAATACTCAGTTAGTTGTTCTTTTAACTCTACTTTAAGTTCAGTTGGTTCTACAATTTCTATTCGTGGTATCCAACACTTGATAATAGATAATATTTCATAACTAACATTGGCTTCTAAAGTAATAATTAATGATCCATCTTCTTCATCAGATCTATTAATTTCTCCAGGTATCGTTATATTTTCCTTGAAATATTGTGTGAACTCCGGTTTTGTTCTTATTTTTATATTCTTATTTTGCCTATCATCTCTATTGCTAATCCAGATTGTGTCGGACTTTTCAATCTCATTTAATACCGATTCTTTAAAATCAAACTTATTATTGTTTTTATGGATATTCTCAAGTTTTGAAAATTTATACGTTTTTAATATTCCATTATGAGTTCCACACAGATACCAATGCCCATACATATTTACTAATTTATATGGACTAACATCATATGTTTTTCTTTTTTTAGTTATGTAACTAAAATATATATTGCATCTATTATCTATTGCATCAACTAACAGTTTGAAATTATGATTATCATATATCCTATCTTTATACTGAGGTCTAATTAAAAATGAATTGGTGATATTTTTATCAATAATGCTTCTAAGGAAATTACTATCGAATTCTGGAAAAATCTCTGATATTCCAGCAATTTTAGCAAACTCTTTTAATTCTTCAGATGTATATAAACCCTGATATTTTTTATCTAACCAGTAATTCCCTTTTCTATCAGTTTCTATTTTAAATGGGTCTTTTAATCTCTGATTAAGGTCCATTTGAATATTTCGAATATCACTTCCTGTAACCTCTACTAATCTATTTATATGTACTTTCTCTGATATATTTAATTCATTTAGGATTATTGCAAATCTTTCAGCAACACCTTCATAGTTTTTTGACATAAATATAGCTTATAGCTCAAAAGAGTATTATTCAACAAATAATTTTAATACGAAACATTCTTTCGACACACTTCATTATACTAAAACAATAAAATAGTTGCTTGAGAAGTTACAAACAAATCTACTTTGTGTTTAATTTATCTAAATTTATTTAAATATATATAAGGATTCAACATGATAGAAAAAAAAGAATTAGAAATAAACTCAATTGAAAAGTTTTCAGAAGAAGATTATAAAATAATAAAAAGGATAGATACTATAGAACTTGAAGATTTAAAACTTTTGATATCAGAAGGCTTTGATATTAACAAGAGGATCATTACAAATGAATATTTTTATCCTTGGGACAACCTAATACATGAAGCTGCAATGAATAACGATCTTAGTATCATTAAATATCTTGAACAAAATGGTGCTGATATACATTCTCAAAATAGCAGAAATGAGCAACCTGTTCACTATGCATCAAGAAATGATAATTTAGACATCTTAAAATTTTTACTTGAACAAGGTGCAAATATAGACTCAAAAGATAAAAATGGTTTACAACCTATACATGTTGCAGCTACATTTGGGAATATAGAAAAATTTAAATACTTGGTAGAAAAGGGTGCTAATATTTTTGCAATTGATAACTTTAGAAATCAACCAATTCATTATGGTGCAGATAATGAAAGCATTGAAATTATAAAATACCTCATAAGTATGGGGGCTGATATTCATTCTAGATCAATTGATGAACAACAACCTATCCATTTTGCTGTTAACAACCTAAGTAATACTGATATTCTTAAGTATTTAATAGACTTAGGGGCTGATGTTAATTCCAAAGGAACTGATGGTAAAGCTCCATTCATGGATACATTCGATTTTGAGATTATTAAAATTCTTATTAAAAATGGCGCAGATATTCATTTTAGAGATAATGAGGGTATGCAATTAATTCATCACCAAGCAAGTGGTTCCATCGTTGACTTTAAGTATTTAATAGATCAGGGTGCGGATATACATTCTAAGGATAACGATGGTTGTTTACCAATACACTATGCTGTTAATAACCTGGAAATATTAAAGTATCTAGTAGTCCATGGTGGAAATATTTCGTCAAAAGATGATAAAGGAAAACAGCCTATTCATTATGCAGTACAACATTATAGAGATCTTAAAATATTGGAGTATCTATTAAAGAATGGAGCAAATATAAATTCATTGAATATTAATAATAATACACCAATACGTTTTTCAGATTTTAATAAAGATGATGGTGCTATAAGATTTCTAATTGAAAATGGTACAAATATTAATATAAAGAATAATGATGGGGACCAGCTGATACATGACGTATCCTTATTTATGGAAGTTGATACAATAAAGCTACTAGTTGAAAATGGAGCCGATATAAAATCATTAGATTTTGAAGGAAAACAACCAATGCACATGGCAGCGTGTAGTTCATCTTTAGATAATTTACAATATTTTATTGAGGAAGGAGTTGATGTAAATGTTAAAACCTTAAAAGGTGAGCAACCTATTCATTTTGCTGCTAAATCAGATGACCCTAATAATTTCAATTTATTAGTAGAGCAGGGTGCAGATATACATTCAACTAATACAGATGGTGAACAACCTATTCACTTTGCAGCACTTTTGGGTTGTAATTCAGTCCTAAAGTATTTACTAGATCATGATGTAAATATTCATTCAGAAACTATATTGGATAAGCAACCATTACATTATGCAGCTTGTAACAGTATAGATGTTTTTAAATTCCTAATTAAAAAAGGAGCAGATATTAATTCCATTGATATACATGAAAAGAGTCCAATAAAAAATACAGGTTTTTATTATAAAAATGATATTATTGAATATATAAAAAGCCAAATTTAAAATTACATCATGAAAAGGAAGTTAATAATTATGGAAGAACGAAAAAACAACCAAGAAAATGAGTTAGAAACCAAACGTCAATTAGAAGAAAATATTATTTCACTTCTTAAAGCTAGTAATAATGGAGATATTGATTCTATGTACTCCTTAGGAAATTTGTATTTAGAAAATGAAAAAATAGAAGCTGCTAAAAGATTTTTCTTAAAAGCTTCTGATCAAAGGCATACAAAGTCTATGGTTGAACTAGCTAAACTATATGAAGATGAATATTACAATTATGAAGAAGCCAAAAGATATTACTTTAGAGGCATTGATACAGAGCCAGAAAATGCTGAACTCTTTTATTTACTAAGTAATCTCTATAATTCTCATGGTTCTAAATATGACGCTAAAAAGCATTTAGAAAAAGCTTCAGAACTTGATTTTGATAAGTATATCATGACTCTCACTAAGTTTTATTATGATAATGATGCGAAAGGAAAGGCTATTAAAAGTTGTAAACAAGCTGTTACACAGAATGTAGAAGGTTCACATCTTTTTTTGGGAAGACATCTTTATTACGACGACAGGGTTCAAGAGGCAAAAGAGTTTTTACTCAAAGCTTCAAAAGCTGATGACTCAATTGCTTTATATTATCTGGGCAATATCGGATTTGAAGAAAACTTAATAGAAGATGCAAAAAATTATTATTTAAGAAGTGCTGAATTAGAACTTTGTAATTCAATAGAAAAACTAGCAGAGATATACGGAGAAGAAAATAATTTTGAAGAGGCCAAAAAATGGTATAAAAAAGCAATAGAACTAGGATGTGATAGTTCTTATTACTTTATGGGTAAATTATTACTGAAAGAAGGTAATTCTCAAGAGGCAAAAGAATATTTTCTAAAGTACTCTAATGATTTTAACGGTGAAGCTATGAAGGAACTAGGTATCATATTTGAAGAGGAAGATAATATTTTATTTGCCAAAAGATATTATAAGCTTTCTTCATTAGATGGAAATGAGTATTCATCATACAGGCTTGGTAAAATATTTTATGAAGAAGAGGATTATGATAAAGCTATAATTTATTATAAACAAGCTGCAGATTTTGGTAATGAAACCTCATGGTATTTTCTTGCCAGGGCTTTTGAGGAGGTTGGTGATTATGATAATGCCATAAAGTACTTTTTGAAAGATTTTGAGTTCGATAAAAAATCTGCAAGTTATAATCTAGCCACATTATATGCTAAAGAAAATAATATAGATAAAGCAATAAAATATTATCAAGTTTCAATTGATATTGGTGATGAAAATGCATACTACTTTCTAGGTAGCTATTATGAAAAACTTGGATGGTTAGAGAAGGCTAAAGAGACCTACTTATTAGGAATTAAAAGTGTTGATGATTTATCTACAATGATGCTTGTAGAACTCTACGAGAAAGAAGGAAAAATTGAACAAATCAAAGAAACTTATCTATATTCTATAGAATGTGGAAATAAATCCGATATGATTTTATATGCAGAATTTCTTGAAGAAAATGAAGATTATGAAGGTGCTAAGAAATATTATCAATTAGCGATAGAAAATGAGGAGTCAGAAGCATATTGTTTTCTAGGTGACTTGTTATATAAAGAAGGAAATAAAGAGCAAGCGTTTAAACTTTATCAAAAAGCACTTAAACATGAAGATAATGATGCTATGTCCCGGATTGGAAGATATTATGAGGAAAATGGGGATAGTAAAAAGGCCGTGGAATATTACATGAAGGGAAGTACTTTAGGTTATATTGATGCTATCGCGTCTTTTGAGAATTATATAAATCAATAATTAAATAAGGGGAAAGGGTTTTTACCATTTAATTATTATAGATTGAAAACTAGCTTGATAATATAGATGGTTATTTATAATATCATATGATAAATTAAAAAAAATAGTAGGTATAAATGAATCACAAAATAATAATTTCAATAAATACTTTTTTTCTTGTTCTTCTTGTATTCTTGTCATTGTTTTTTTTGAAAACTCAAGAAGACAAAATCGACAAAAATATACAAACCCAAGAAGATTTCATAGAAAAGACTAAGGAATTTATAGGTGAAACAGATACAAAAATACATAATCAAACTGCACTAATATATAAAGCCTTAAATGAATCTTTTCCAATTATAATTCCTGAGGAATCAATGCTTGAGGTTTCTACAATGCAAGAAGCAGTAAAATCTTTTAGAAAAGAACTAGCATTCGATAAAATAAGCCAGCTAGAAAAACGTTTTTCTAAATACTTATCAACAACACCTCCTTGGATACAAGAAGATCAGACGGAAGAATTACTTCTTTTAAAGTATGAAATTGAATTTATTAGTATACTTTCTTATTATGAAAAAGATAATGATAACTTAGCAATAGTAGTAACACTACTAAAAGATTTACTAGATTCAGACTTATCATACTTTAATACTGAGTTAGATTCGCAGGTAGAAGAGTCGTATAATAATTTCAATTTACTTTATTCTAGAAAAATGGAAGATGTATATGAGTCTGAAATTGTTAAAGCCTTGAATAGATCAACTTTATTACTCAATAAGAGTCCTATTAATGTCGATGAAAGTGAAATATCTGAAGTTGTAAATTTACTACTAGCTTATAGCGAAGATGATAGAGTACAAAAAAAAATTAGTATGCTTGATGAATTCGTTACTTTGAAAGAGATTAATAGTTTAGATAAATCATTTAACGATAATTATAATTTATTCACAAAATCATATGAAGAAAATGGATTGTGGGATATTGAACTATACAGCTCAATTCATGAACTAGCACTAGTTTTATATGAGAAAGACCCTGTTGAATATCAAGATACATACTATGAAATAGTTGAATATGAATCATTATATAATATTACAAAGAAAGCTAAGTTATTAAATCATCAAGTTAAAGAGATTACAAATGAATTTAATGATAATCTTGAAATTACCCTAACAATGATTAAATCTCAAATTTCAACATTAAAATATGAATTGACCACTGTTCTTAATCAAGATGTTACTTCTCTTGTGAAGATTATTACTGATACAGAAGAAAAGATATCTGACTTAGAAAAAAGTCTACAACAGAGAATCATCGATAATAATAACAAACTGGTTAAGAAGTATAATGTGTGGATATTAACCTTAATAAAAAAAGGTTCTAGTAATAATGACAATGCAAATGTAAATAAAAAGTTGTTTCCTTCTAATGCAGAAAAAGAAACATATAATAGATCCAAGATAAGTATCCTTAAGGATTTAGATCAAGTAGACTTAGCATATGCTTATTTACCTATAAGCTCGCTATATAATAATTTGTATAGTGATGTATGGAATAGTATAAATAAAGATAAGCAGCTTGAATATGCTATGATTTCGGTTAGTTTAACAAAGAGAGGAATAACCTATTTTGATTAAAAAAATTATTTTTATTATTTGTTTAACCTCTTTTAGTATTCATTCATACGGGAAAGAATTTGATTTAAAAACATACTTAAACGCTAAGAAAATTGATTATCAAGGTCTTGCTACTAAACTTGAAAATATCGGTTATTCTAATATGAACAAAACTCATGGTAATATGTTAGAGGCTGTTTCAGATGCTAGGTTTACTGGTAAAGGAAGATATGGTAAAAGAATTGGAGAAGTGGGATCAAATGGAATAGATGGGCTATACAGTAAGAATCATAGTTCTGGATATACCAAAGAAATACTCATTACAGAATCAAAATTTGGTAAAGATAATAACTTAAGGATCACAAAAAATGGTGATCTTCAAATGAGTAAAAACTGGATTTTATTGAAACACGATGAATTAATCGCTTCAACGGAAAAGAAATTTAAATCAAATAAAATATCAGAAAAAATGTATAATAAATTAATTCGAGAATATAAAGAGTCAAAGTACTTTGTTCAAAATGATGTATACAAGGCAAAAATATTAAAAGGTGACTTTATTGATGGCAAATTAAAAGTAAAAATAGAAAGCTTAAAAGGTGTTGAAACTACTATCGAAAGTTTTGATATCCCTTTTTCTAAATTAGAAGCAGTCAAACTTGATGAAAATACTAATAAGATTAGGGAGAAGGTTTTAGACAGTCTCAAAAAAGATTATGAGGTTAAACTAGGCAAAGAAAACTCTGACAAAATGATGCGTTATTTAAAAGAAGGTAAAATAAAGAACAAAGCAGATCTTCTTGATTTTGAACATCAACTGTCAAATGATTATTTAAGGAAAATTGAAGTTAAAAGGATAAGGCAAGAAAAGGGGCTATTTACGTCAATAAAAGCAAATGTAAGAATAAAAGAGCAATTTAAGGTCAACCAGTTTTATAGAGATTTTGAGATTTTAATTAAAAAGCATGTTGATATTAAAAAATCTGAAGAGATATTGAGTAGTTTTAAAAAATCTAACCACAATAGTATATTGGGTGCTAGGATTCAAGCTGATGAGATAATAAAATCGAATATAAATAAAAGTACTATAAAAAAGCTCTCAGGTAAAACAATTAAAGGAATAAGGAGGGCTAGGGTTCTCAAAAAAGTTTTAAGGATAGCTGGAGTTGCAGGTATTGCTGTGAGCATTGGCATGGATGTTTATGATGTAGGAAAGTTAATATTTGATTATAAAAAAGGACTAGGTAATAGTTCGATTTTGATGAAAAGTCTTATTAGATTAGGCGTTTCAACAGCATTTGGAACTGCATTAGGTGCAGCTTTATCTGTATTTGGACCTGTAGGTACATTCGTAGGTTTCCTTGCTGGATATACTATCGGTGGCTTTTTAGTGGATACTATAATTGACATCCCACAAACAAAATATAAAATTGTAAAAAGTGAAGAGAGTATAAATAAATATATAGATAGTATAAGTTTTTACTGTAAAAGTATTTAGATATAGAGCTTGTAATGTGAAAATATTTTCTCCATCATGATAATTGAAGTTACCACATAAAAATAATTATTAAATTCTAATTTATTTAGTTGGGTTTGAAGACTTCTTGTTTAATAATAATGAAGTTTATCTTCTGACAAAACTAGCTAAATATACGATATATAATGTAATTAGTTTACAAAAAATAATATATATATTATAGAAATAATAACTGACTACAGAAGATAGATACTGTAGTCAGTTCTTTTTAGATCCATGAATTGAGTTTTTATACCTCATAAACAATAAAGCAAAGCTTCAAATTACAATAGTCAAATATTTCTTGATCGAAAAGCGGGCTAAACATTCTTTGATCAAGTAGTTTAGTGTTAGGGATAGCACTGAAGTTATAACTCCAGCCAATAAGAGCTTTTACTCTGAGGAATTTAGAGTATAACCCAAGCTGTGTTTACCCGTGTAACACCCATGTTTTACATTAAATCTACTATTAAACAACAACTTAGAAGCTGGCTGCCACAGTTACAAAATATGTAATTTACATCAATATAAATTAGTTCTATAATCTGAAAATATTACAAACATCTTAAATATTTATTCTGCACTATAATTACTTTGTTGAGCTGTTTTAGATATCCCTTGTGCTGTTATACAGTTATTTTTATATAAACAGTTGAAACTATATTTATTATGTTATTAATCATCTTTAAATAATAAATCAGTTCTGAAGGTTGCTGTTATAGATATATGATCTGATACTGATCTAGCTATAAACTCATCCTCTGGAATAACATTGTTTATTTTAAAATCTATATACTCTTCAGTATAAATATCTTTTGATACTAAGAAGTGGTCGTATCTGTTATTATCTTTTGAATATGTAGTTCCTTGGTTATTTTGGTTAACAGGTTTTAGTAGCATCATCCCTAAAGAAGTTGCTAAATCTACTATTTCATCTCCTTGAATATTAAAATCACCTACAATCATATAGTCAGGGTCTATAGATGACATCCATTCAACTATATCTTTTAATAATTTAATTTCATTCTCTCTTACACGTTTATCATCATAAGACAGATGAATTGTTAGTAGTAGGAAGTTAAACCCATCTTTGTCGATATAGGCTAGTTTGGGTGGATGTCTAAATCCTTCTGGATCTTTATATCCAACTATATTTATGGTATTATTGGTAAAGATAGCATTATCTTGTGGATCACTACTATTTGAAAAATGACCTTTATAAAAACCAGATTCATTCTTTATAAAATTCTCACAATCTTTATCATTACCAATTTCTTGAATACAGATTACATTAGTATTAAGTTCTAATAATTTTTTTGTGAACCACTCTCTACCTGCTATAGACTTCTCTGGATAACCTAGAACATTCCACGATGTAACTGTTAATACATTCTGAGTAAAAGTTAGTGATGCCACTGACAATAAAATACAAATACAAATCTTTTTCATAGTCTAAATATATTATATGACATTTTGTTGGTAAAAGAGATATATTAATAGTAGCATTTTCAAATTGGTATTTTGCACATAATTATGAATAGATATTAAGGTTTAAGTGTTTTTACAGGGTGTAGTGTGAAATACATTAGTTATAACTTTTTAATCTCTTCTTCAGTTAAACCTGTACATTTTTTTATAGTTTTAATTGATATACCATCAGCTTTCATATTTTTTGCTGTTTTAGATATCCCTTGTATTATTCCACGTTTTTCACCTTTTAGTTCAAGTCTTTGTGCTGCTGTCATAATTAGGTCACCTCCGCCATGTATTATATTTTCTAGTATATTTGCTGTTTCATCAACATCAGGGGCTATAAGAAACATCAGATAGTGAGCTCATTAACATCTTCTCATTCTTTATATGCTTAATAAACAACATTAAAATATTGTTTGCATCTCTTTTAATCTACTTTCATAAATATTTAATATATACCTAAGTAGTTGAATATATCGCTGTCTTAAGCTGCAGAGTTGTTAGATAAAAACCAGGAAGAACTTAATCACTTTTTCTCGCCTTGTTTAGTAATTGGGAAACAAGCTGTTGCCCTTTTATTGTTAATTTATATTTTTGTAACCTGCTGTTTGGTATTTCAGGTATTGTCCTTTCAATTAATATATATTTAATTAGATTAGCCATCGACTTTTTATAATTTCCTGTTTTTTGCTTATATCCTAAAGATTCCAGTAACTCTTTACTGCTTAATGTAGCTTTTGTTAGTATTTCTAATATTTTTTGTTCTGTTTCAGTTAAATTTTCAATGTTTTTAACTGGTGCCTCGACTGGTGCCTCGACTGGTGCCTCGACTGGTGCCTCGACTGGTGCCTCGACTGGTGCCTCGACTGGGGCCTCGACTGGTGCCTCGACTGGGGCCTCGAATGGATCGGGAATCCACATTAACTCCGTAATTGTCTGGTTTACCGGATAAGAGGTATCACTTAGAAGTAGTGAGTGTCCTAAATTTGGATTACCTTTAACTTAGAGGCTGGGTGCCACAGTTACAAAATATGTAATTTGCATCATCATTAAAAAACTAATAAAAATATCTAAATGCAAAAAATATCAAGCTATAATCTATATAGTTATATACCATAGTATTTACTACCAATATGTTATTTAACTATATAATGGAGAAGCCTATATGAATAAAGAATATGAGAGAATGTTTAGGATACTTGTAAAGGAATTTGGAAAGCAGAGGAAGATGTATATAGCCATGTCTTCTAATGATGTACCACTTGTAAAGATTGTTACTACATATTACTGGAAAGGAAGCTTCTATTTAGTTACCCAGGTCACATCTAAAATAACAGAACAAATAACTAAAAATAAACATGTAAGCATATGTCCTTCTGCTAGTTTCCATAAATTTATGGGGGAAGCTGTGTTAATTGGGCATCCTTTGGAAGATAAGAACAGAGAAATTAGAGATATATTGGTTGATGTTATGCCTGATTGGTATTTTAGTTCTCATGATGAATCTGATCCTAAAATGTGTTTAATACAAATTAAGATTAATACAGCCTTCACTTATGCTAATAAGATTGGATACAACTATGACTTTAGAACCGATGAGTTAAACAGTTTTAAATTTACACCTAATTGTTAATGTTAAGTAAGTAAAAAATAGGAGTTTATATGAGTAAAGAATTTGAAAAATTAAATAAGAAAATAATACGGCAATTTGGGAAAGACAGATGTATGGCTTTGGCTACATGTAATAATGATGTACCAACTGTAAGGATTATTGATGCATATTACTTTAATAGTAGTTTCTACATAGTTACATATGAATCGTCAGAAAAGGTTCAGCAGATATTAAAAAACAGAAATGTGAGTCTATGTGCAGCTTTACATGAATTTCAAGGTGAGGCCTTTAATATAGGGCATCCACTAAAAGAAGAGAATAAAGAGATTCGAGATATATTAACCGTCGCATTTTCAAATTGGTATTTTGCACATAATGATGAATCAGATCCTAAAATGTGTTTTGTCCAGGTTAAGATTAATACAGGATTCACTCACTTTAACAAGGTTGGGTATAACGTTGATTTTAGAACAGAAGAAGTAGTTAGTTTTCCTTTTGATGTTAAGGTTTAACTGTTTTAGTTGGTAATTAATAAAATATATTAGTTATATTTTTTTAATCTGTTCGTCTGTTAATCCTGTGTATTTTTTAATTGCTTCAGTTGGAAGTCCATCAGCTTTCATATTTTTGGCTGTTTTATTAACATCAGGGTCTACTGTTTTTAATATATAGGTTATTAAACAACAACTTAGAGGCTGGCTGCCACAGTTACAAAATATGTAATTTACATCAATATAGAATAATTTTATAATCATCTCTTTATTATTTATTATTTTACATAAAAGTTGTTAATCCTTTTTGTTGTAAATATATATAGAATGTTTTAAAAATAATATTGTAGGTAAAATAGTGGAATGTATAATAAGAGATCCATGTAATTGTTATGACAGGGATAGTAGGACTCTGCCAGAACACATAGTTGTAGAGAGTGATAGAGACTTTACCAGAACTTTAGCAGAGGATATTAAAGATAAATTTTATAGAGATAATGTTGTTTTAACTAAAGAAGTATATTCACGATATATGGCTTAGATTGTAACTGGTATAAACCTTGCAGATAAGGGATTTCTTAGGAGAATATTTGGTCATTATTCATTTTCTTTCAATGTTGACTCCGATATTTTGTTTGATAAACCAACGTTGATTATAGTTGGAAAACAGGACTCTGTAGTTGGATATACTGATGCTGTTAATATTTTAAAACACTACCCAAAAGCAACTTATAAACTAGTAGATGGAGCTGGGCATAACCTACAGATTGAAAGACCTGAATTTTTTAAGGATATTACAAGAAGTTGGCTTGAAAACCAGTTAACGTTACCTAGGGTATAAACAAGCATGTGACTCGGATTCATGAAGTTATTTATAACTAGAACTACTAATAAGGACGCTTTTAAAAAAAAAGTCTTTTATCAAAACAAAAATCCTGGGACTTTTTATAGAGACTTTTGACATATTTGGATGAAGTGGATTTACTATATAGTTATAGGGGTCCGGCATTATTACGGAAGGGACTTTACTTATTACCACTCTCAAAATCAAATGTTTCAAACTCCGTTGAGATTTCTATATCGGTATCTCTATTTTCATGAGAACTATGTTCTTCAGAAGCTGGAGTTTCTTGTAATGAACCATTGTTTTGCACCTTCCCCGATAAGTCGGCATACTGCCTTTGTGGTTATCTAAAGATTCATTAGGCTCTTTAAGCCACTCGATAGCAATATCTCTGTCTTCAAATACTTCAGATGCCCGTGTTATAATACATACCAGTTGAATTGTATTTGTTGATATATCCATATTAAGGAATAACAATAGTTATAAATATAAACGTCGTATTTTTTTATGGTAGAGGAAAGTTAAGTTAGGCACTATTATTTGAAGATGGTAAATATTCACAATATTTTTGTCTGGCTAACTGGGGTTTTTTCATTTAAAATTGAGGAAGGAATTTAATATTAGAATTTGTTAATGTAAATTTTATATTTTTTAAGGAGTAGATTGAAAATGAGTAAGCCTTTGTATATTGAATGGAGTGAAGTTCATAAACTTAACATCCCTATTATTGATGAGCAGCACAGAGCTTTTGTTGCTATATTAAATACTTTTCATTTTCTATTGCAAAAAGGTGCAGGGTATAAAATTATAAATAGAAATAGAGCCATACTTATTCAGCATTTTGCTGAATTACATTTTGTTACCGAAGAACATCTAATGAAAATTTCAGAATATCCACATCTGGATGAACATATCGAAATGCATAAAAAAATAATGAAAGGTATACATAAAACTGTTAAAGAGGTGATTGCTACTGGAGACCCTCAAACAGCTTTGGAATTTTTACGGAATTGGTGGCTTACCCATATAAGCAAAGAAGATAGGGAGTTTGCTGATTATGTTAATGCTAAAGGAATAAGTTTATAGTAATTTATAAAAACAAACGATAAAGCTAAGATTTAAACTAAAATAGTCAAACATTTCCTCATCGAAAAGTTTGATGTTAGGAATTGTGGGAATGGTACCCCACAGTGAATGCAAAACCTTTTTCTTCAAAGGTGTTTAATGTTAAGCGTTATCCAGAGAACACCTATCGTGATGGAGAATATCAGATAGAGGAAGCAGATGAATTTCCCCTATCAAATTTTGAAAAACCAAGACTAAAAAGAGATCTAATAAAGTTTGTAGAGAAATATAGAGAAACTTTAAAGACAATTAATAATCCACATATTAATAAAAAATTACGGAATCGGCGAACCAACCTTATACACATATATTTTATATTACTATTAAATTTTAAAATAAGTAATTACTTGTGTTTGCAGCTGAATATATAAAGTTTAGAATTGTAAACATAGGATTGGACTGCTATGGATAATTTAATATTTGGTAAAAGGCTTAAAATGGCTAGAAGTAAGGAAGGGCTTTCCTATAGGAAACTTCTATTGTTGTAACAGAAATCTCTGAGGTTAAAAACTTTATCGGTGTCTGTTTAAGTGGTAATAATGTCGCTGCGATTGCAGTAAATAAGAACTGTGACAATGTTAGGAAAAGATTTACTCTCGCCCAAGAATTAGGCCACCTTGTTCTGTTATTTGATGATATAGATGATAAAAATAAGGAAGAGTTATGCCACGCTTTTGCTGGAGCATTTTTAATACCACCAGATGAACTAAAGAAACATATAGGCAACAGACGGGACTCTCTGTTTTTAGATGAGTTAATAACCATAAAAGAAGTTTTTGGTATATCAATACAAGCTTTAGCTTATCAACTTGTACATAACGGTATTATATCTAGGCGTAAACATTCCGAATTTAAAAAGCTTATTAGATAAAAAGCAGGAAGAACTTATGAGTATGGAAATTGCTTTTTAGAAAACCCAGAACTTTTAATCTAAAAAAACAGCCACTCAGATACATAAGATAATATAGATATATCTTTTATATGATTTAAATAGATACAATTCATAAAGCATATTAAGGAAAATAAGACTATACATATTATAATTTATATAGTAAATATATGTTACGTTTGAATGGAATTAATTATTATTGGTTGTAAAATGTAACATATAAACCGATAATTAAATTAGGGGCAAGTCATGGGATTAATAGGAAAAAATATTAAAGAATATAGAAATAAACTAAATTATACTCAGGAAGAAATAGCTAAGTTCTTATCTATTACAAGGGAAGAAGTTAGTTATTATGAGAATGGGAAAAGATCTGTTCCTTTAAAAATATTATTAAAACTTTCAGATCTTTATGGTGTTTCTGTTGGTAACTTTAATGAAGTAGATAGGAACAAACATAAATCACTAATGGCTCTTACTTTTAGAAAAGATGGTTATTCAACAGAAGATTTTAATGTTATATCCCAGTTTGTAAAAGTTGTTAAAAATTATAGCAAGATTCAAAGGCTAACTAATGCAGTTTAATGATATGTTAAGTGTAAAAAAAAATGTTTCTGATTTTAGATCCATAAATGGGTTAAGCAGCAAAGAACCTGTGGACTTATATTCATTATTAAGAAAATTAAATATTTTAACACTTTTTAGACCATTAAGTGATTCTATTTCAGGGATAGTTTGTAGACAGGATGATAATACTCAGTACATGTTAATAAACTCTAATAAATCTATTGGACGACAACATTTTACAATTGCCCACGAACTCTATCATCTTTATTTTGATAAAACTTTTGAAAACATACTACTAGAGAAAAACTTAAATGGAACAGAAGAGAAAAAAGCTGATCTATTTGCAGCATTAATACTTATGCCCGAAGAGGGGATTTTAGAACTAATACCAGATAAGGAAATATCAAAGAACTCTATTGGAATTGATACTCTGTTAAAAATAGAGAGCTCATATAAATGCTCTAGATCTGCACTGCTGCATAGACTTAAAGATTTAAAACTTATTGATAAAGATTTTGCAGAACAACATAAACAGTTAATCGAAGAGAATGCTATAAAAAATGGGTTTTCTACCGAGGTATATATACCAGGAAATGAAAATTTAATTATTGGAGACTATATTCCATTAACGAATAAGCTTTATAACAATGAAAAAATATCAGAAACCCATTACAAAACACTGCTTTCAGATATAGGTATGGGTGATTTAGTTGACTTCTAATAGTGACAAAAAAATCTTAGTTGACTGCGATGTTTTAATTCATCTACAGATAGGAGATAAATTATCTCTCCTATCTGACTTATATAAAGATCGAATAATTCTTTTAGATATAATAAAAGATGAGTTTACAAAAATTGGAAAACATCCTCATCTCTTTGATATGATGATAAAGCAGGCAGGGATTAAAGAAATTGATTTTCCAACAGACGACAAAGATATCTTAAATGAGTTTATAGTATTAAATGAAGACTTTGGTGCTGGGGAGAGTGCGTGTATGGCTTATGCAAAATTTAACTCTAATATTATTGCTAGCAGTAATCTTAGGGACATAAGAAGATATTGTGAAACTAATAGAATCACATATATAACAACCATGGATATAATAAACCAAGCTTACAACAATAACATTATGACTTTAAAAGATTGTGATTTATTTATCACAAAGGTTTTAGATAAAAAAAGTAAATTACCATTTAAGAATATGAAACTATATTTACAAAGTATTAAACAACGACAAAACCGAAATAATATAAAATTATATAAGTAAAGAACCTGTTCATTTACTACTGATTTCTTTTCTCATTAAGTATTTTAGTATAACCATGAAATAATAAATACTAAAATAATGATTACAGATACACTTTTGGATTATGATTTTTTACACATGAACTATTAAACAACAACTTAGAGGCTGGCTGCCACAGTTACAAAATATGTAATTTACATCAATATAGAATAATTTTATAATCATCTCTTTATTATTTAATATTTTACATAAAAGTTGTTAATCCTTTTTGTTGTAAATATATATAGAATGTTTTAAAAATAATATTGTAGGTAAAATAGTGGAATGTATAATAAGAGATCTTAAAATAAATTACATAGTAGTAGGCGAGGGTGAACCAGTAGTTCTTATACATGGTTTTTCTGTGGACCATAGAATAATGACTGGGTGTATGGAACCTATATTTAGTGAACTAAATAATTATAAGAGGATCTATATAGATCTTCCTGGAATGGGTAAGTCTGAGTGTAACGATATGGTTAATAGTTCTGATGATATTTTAGAAATAGTATGTGAGTTTATAGATGCCATTATACCCAACCAGCAGTTTTTATTAGTAGGTCAGTCCTATGGTGGTTATATCTCTAGAGGAATTATAAATAAAACACCAGAAATGGTTAAAGGACTTCTTTTAATATGTCCTGTAATTTATGCAGATAGAGAGAGTAGGACTCTACCAGAACACATAATTGTAGAGAGTGATAGAGACTTTACCAGAACTTTAGTAGAGGATATAAAAGATAAATTTTATAGAGATAATGTTGTTTTGACTAAAGAAGTATATTTAAGATATATGGCTGAGATTGTAACTGGTATAAACCTTGCAGATAAGGGATTTCTTAGGAGAATATTTAAGAATTATTCATTTTCTTTCAATGTTGACTCCGATATTTTATTTGATAAACCAACATTGATTATCGTTGGTAAACAGGACTCTGTAGTTGGATATAGTGATGCTGTTAATATTTTAAAACACTACCCAAAAGCAACTTATATATTAGTAGATGGAGCTGGGCATAATTTGCAGATAGAAAAACCCGGTTTTTTTAATGATATTACAAGAAGTTGGCTTAAAAACCAGTTCGTGATGCAGAATATATTACCAGTCTCCTCTTTAAAACTTAAGGATTAAAAATGATTAAAGTCAAAAAAATTGATAAAAATAGAAGTCTAAATATTGTCTCTAATGATAATCCGAGTTTTTCTGGAATAGTAACAGGGAAGTGCAAAGGAAGCATGTGGGTTAATAACATTGAAAATCCTACCATTGCCTTAACATACTCATTTGCTGTTGGTGGGTACTGTATTTTAGGCAATCCTGGGCAAGATTCAGTATATGAACAGCTTCATAATTTCTTAATAAAAGAACTATTTCCAAAACTTAAAAAGAGAGGTGAGGAATTTTTTGAGTTTTCAGTGGAATCTTTAGAATCTCAGAAGTGTATTTTAGAGTTGTTTTCTGACAAAATTATTGAAAGTGAAGATGAATACTTCTATATTAAAACCGATAAAACTAAATCTTCATTTGAAGTTCCTGTGGAATATTCTATTTTAAAAGTAGATTCAAAGTTTATTGATGAACTAGAACATCATGAATATCAAAACAGAGTCTTCCTGGAAGAACGTCTGCTAGAATCATGGGGATCCTACGAAGATTTTTTAAATGAAAGTATTGCATATGTTGCATTATATAAAAAGAGAATTGTAGCTGTTATTGTTGGAACTGCAACATTTAACAATATTATTCCTATTGATATAGAAACCGAGAAACAGCATAGAAATCGAGGTTTGGCATCTATACTAACCACATGTTTGGTTAATAATTGTATTGATAAGCAGCTTATGCCTCAGTGGAATTGTGTTGATTCAAATAATGCATCAAAAAAAACAGCACTAAAATCTGGATTTGAATTTATGAAAAAGAGTCCATTTTTTTGGTTAAAAATTTAATATTGTTACTATTCATTCTAAGAAAAAAGTATCTTTGAATATACGTAAGGTGATTCTTTACAAAGTTTAATAAAAGTAAGTTATTTAGTTATAACTTTTTAATCTCTTCGTCTGTTAACCCAGTATATTTTTTAATTGCTTCAGTTGGAAGTCCATCGACATCAGGGTCTATTGTTTTTAACATATCGATTAAATTTACATCAATATTAAAAAATATAAACATTTACAATAAACACTAATAGTAATAATTATCAATTGGTATTATACTTAAATATATAATTATAAATGGAGGTAGACAGATGAAAGTGTTTACAATTATATCAGTTTTAATATTTATGACAGTTCTTCCAATATTTGGTGAGAATAAGAAAGATAACGGCCCAATAATTGACTATAAGAGTATGGAACAGGTTATGGAACTTGCAGAGACTAAACCAACAGTACTCTTTTTTAAAGCAAATTGGTGTTCTTCTTGTTTATCTGCTGCTAAAAAGTTTAGCGCTACAAAAGATCAATTTAAAGATATAAACCTAGTTGTGGTTAACTATGATACTTCTAAAAAACTTAAAACTAAATATGGAGTTACATATCAGCATACATTTATCCAGGTAGATTCTAATGGCAATTCAATAGCTGAATGGAGTGGTGGAGCTACAAAAGAACTACTCGCTAACGTGGTTCAGGGAGATATGTAGTTATGGTTATTATTACTTTTTTTGCCTTTTTATCAGGGGTTATTACTATTTTATCACCATGTATTTTACCGGTATTACCTATAGTTCTCTCTGGTAGTATAGGCGGAAAAAGTAAGCCACTAGGAGTTATATCCGGTTTTATTCTGAGCTTTAGTATATTTACATTAACATTATCTGCAATAGTTAAAGCCTTTAACATATCACCAAATTCAATGCGAATTGTAGCAATAATAATTATAATTGCATTTGGTTTGACTCTTGTTATACCTAAACTACAACTCTATTTTGAAATCCTGGTTTCTAGATTTATTAAACAGAGACCAACAAAACAAAAAAGTGGGTTTTTTGGTGGTTTTATGGTTGGAACAAGCCTGGGTTTAATCTGGACACCATGCGTCGGGCCAATAATGGCATCAGTTATAGGTTTAGCTATAAGCCAGAACGTAGATGGTGGTGCAGTTGTTATAATTATTGCATATGCCCTAGGAACTTCACTTCCTATGTTAGGAATAATGATAGGAGGGAGAAAACTTCTTAATAAGTTCCCTAAATTAATGGGTAATACACAAAAGATACAAAGGTTTTTTGGTATTCTTATGATCGTTGTAGGGCTATCAATTGGTTTTGGTTTAGACCGTAAGTTTCAGGGATTTATACTACAGGTATTCCCAAACTATGGTGCATCAATAACAGCAATCGAGGAAAATGATCTAATACAAAAAGCCTTAGATGAGAGATCAGGATATTAGGTCGATCCCTAGCAAAAGCTAATTTAGGTACAATGCTTATTTTAGAACAGAAGAAGTTTAGCTGTATAGTCCGACCGGGTTGCTTGACCGAGCAGACATAATCGACGATCAGGAAGATTGTGTAAGTTACGACCAGGTCTGTTCTTTTGAACAGACAACGCCCATCTCTTTATTACTATTAATTATTTATGACAGTTATTTTACAGAAGTGTCTAAATCAATTTCATTAAAAAGTACATTTGCAGCTTTAAAATTGTATTTACCTATCAGCTCTTTTATTCCTAAGAGTTTAGTCTGTAAATCCTTAGAAGTAGAGAACCCCATTATCTCTTCTATACTTTTATTGCATACTTTGGGTTTACGACTTTTTAATCCCTCTTCTAACAGTGTTAATAGTTTTTTCAATTCGATGCTTGAGATAGGCTTAGATACATCACTATTTGTGGCTGTTGAATCTATGCTGTTTAATAGACCAGAATCAGTTATCGATTTAATAATTACTTCCAGGTTTTTACTATATTGCAAAAGGGCTGAATCGTATTCATCTTCCTTCCCATCTTTTAATACCGATTCTAAATATTCGGCATCTTTTAATATTCCTACAGCTCCAATATTACCAGCTACACCCTTAATTGTATGGGCAAGTCTAATTGCTTCTGTGTTATCACCATTATTTAATAATTGTGTAAACTTATTATATGAATCATAGAAATTATCTTTGAATCCAACTATTAATTTTCTGTATAAAGTACGATTATTTCCTACACGTTTAAGGCCATCGTTTACATCGATACCCTGAATCTGGGGAATGTAAATCTCTTCTGTATTAGTAACATCTTTATTTGAAGTATTGGCTTTTCTACTACCCGGTTTTATCCATAAAGTCAGTGCAGACCACAATGCCGCTGCATCAATTGGTTTTGTAACGTAGTCGTTCATTCCTGAGTTTATAACCTCTTCCCTTACACCTGACATTGCATCCGCTGTCATTGCTATAATTGGAAGATCTTTATAATCTTGTAGATTACGAATTTCACTAGTTGCTTCATAACCATCCATAATAGGCATCTGAAGATCCATTAGTATAAGGTCATAACCATTACCAACCATATCTACTGCAATTTTACCATTATCTGCAATATCAACAAAAAATCCTTCATGCTCTAGTGTCTCAACTGCTACCTGCTGATTAATTTCGTTATCCTCGACTAGAAGAATTTTTGCACCTATAATCTTTTCAAAATCCTCAGGTTTTGAATCATAGGTTTGTACTATATTTTTAGTATCTGTTTTTTTACCAAACAGTTCCAATATACTGTTTAATAGAACCATGGGATCGATAGGTTTTATTAAAAAGCCTTCAGTCGAACTCTCATCTGCCTGGGTATTTGGCCTATTTGAATTACTAGTAATAATTACCTTTGAATTTCCTCGATCTTTTATCTTATTTACTAAACTTGTATCAGAAATACCATTATCAATAAACATTAAAGCATAACTACTTTCATTGTTACGGAGTTCATTTGGAGATACCGATGTAACATTAAACTTTAGATACTCCAGATATTTAGTAAGTGCTAACTTAGCAGATCTGTTTTCATCGATTATTAGAATATCAAGCCCCTTAAGGTCATCTGGGATACAATAAATATCTTCCTGATCTCCAACAGTAAACTGTACAGTAAAATAGAAAGTACTTCCCTGGCCAGATATACTTTTAACATCGATATCTCCACCCATAAGCTGAGAAAGCTTTTTGCTTATTGTAAGCCCAAGACCTGTACCACCATACTTCCTTGTTGTAGAGCTATCAGCCTGACTGAATGATTTAAATAGCTTCTTTTGTTGTTTATCTGTAAGACCAATTCCAGTATCTCTAACATCAAACTGCACAATAATTTTTTTATCTGTTCTAGATATTAGTTTAGTTGAAACTTCAATCTCTCCCTTTTCAGTAAACTTGATTGCATTGTTTGTAAGATTCAGTAATATTTGTCCAAGCCGTAGAGGATCACCAATCAGATTTCGAGGGATATTCATATCCTGAGTATAAATCAACTCAATTCCTCGGTCTTTTGATTTTTCCCCTATCATATTAGTTAGGTTTCCCATAACATCGTTAATTATAAATTCTATATTTTCTATGTCTAGTTTGCCTGCTTCGATCTTAGAAAAATCGAGAATATCATTAATTATACCTAGCAGGTTTTTAGCTGATAATCCAATTTTCTTTACATAATCGGACTGTTTAGAACTCATTTTAGTCTTTTCAAGAAGGGAATCTAGTCCAATAATAGCATTCATAGGTGTTCTTATTTCATGGGACATATTTGCCAGGAAATCACTTTTTGCTTTAGTCGCCTCTTCAGCAGCAGTTTTAGCACTTGCTAACTCTTTCTGAATTTTTTTATTAAGTGATATATCATTTTTAACAGCGACGAAATGAAGTATTAGTCCATTTTCATCCTTTACAGGAGCGATAGAAACCTGCTCCCAATATTGCTGTCCATCTTTCTTGTTATTTAATAATTCACCCTTCCAGATCTTTCCAGATAATATAGTATCCCATAGCTCTGTAAAAAGTTTATTATCGTGTGTTCCAGAGTTTAAAATATTAGGTTTTTGACCTATAGACTCATCAAAACTATAACCAGTAAGTTCTGTAAAGCTAGGATTTACATACTCAATAACACCATTAGTATCTGTTATTATGATAGATGATGGACTCTGCTCAACGGCCTGATTAAGTTTCTCCAGATCTGCAGTCCTTTCAAGTACAAGTTTTTCCATGCTATCTCTATATTTAGCGATCTCATTAAACATATTACAGAAGTCCCTTGAAAGCACACCTATCTCGTCTTTTGATTTTGAAAGTTTATCGACATCTATATTTCCTTTACTGGTAAAATTTCTAGTTTCACGTGTCAGGGACAAAATAGGTTTTGTAACCATAATATTGACTGAGACTATATATAAAATGCTTATTATTATAATTGTTAAAATAATCGAAATTAGAAATGTATTGATAATCGCATTTATACTATTATTAATCTCAATTTTAGGCACTAAGAAGAAAAATAACCATGGCAGACTCTCTGACTTCAATGTTGCTGCATAGTAAGGAGTATTATCAATTTCAACATTACCAAAACCGTGGTTCCCCTCATATGAAATATCTTTCAGCCATACTGTATTATTAGTTCCTGACTCCTGTATAACTATCTCATTTTCAGTATTTACAATAATTCCGGTATTCTCTTGTAATATACCAAAGGTTCCATTTTGATCAGTTCCAATTCCTTTAAGATAATTGGCTAGACCTTCAATATTTATATCAATTCCTAAAACCCCTACAAATTGGTTATTTTTAATTATTGCTAAAGCGGCTGATAGAAAGAATATATCCCCAGATGGAGCCACGTATGGTTCTGTCATAATCAGCTTTCCAGGTTTCTCTTTGGCCTTTATATACCATGGCCTCGTCCTTGGGTCAAAATCAAATCGACTCTCTGGAGGTCCATCAATATTCATAATAACCGTATTCATGATATAAGAGCTGTCTTCAAGTCCCATATAGATAAACTCTATCTCTTTTTTATTCTTCTTAAACCGTGAAAAGGTATTTACAATATTTTTTTCAACCCCACCTGGTGAGTAGACAAACTTATCTGTAGTTGCATTTATATATGATGTAAAAGGTATTGCATGTTTTCTTGAAAAAACTGGATTTGCTAATACTAGATTGAGATCCTGGGTTATCTGGTTAGTTAAATTTTCCATAAAATAATTCATATGAAATAACTCTTTTTCAAGTTTTTCTATTTTTGTATTAAGCCTGACTTCATATAGTGATTTTCTGATCTGATTGATTGAAATACTTGAAACAAATATAGATATTATGAAAGAAAGCAGGATGATTTTTAATGATAATTTCAAGATAGTACCTCTGTTTAATGATAATGAACAAACGTTTTAATTTCCACTCTAAATTTTAATGTTTTTTACATAATGATGAATCAGATCCTAAATGTGTTATGTGCATGTTAAGATTAATACTGCATTTTTACACTTTGACAAGTTTGAGTGTAACGTTGATTTTAGACCAGAAGAGGTAACTAGTTTTCCTTTAAATGTTAATGTTTAACTATTTTTATATCTTTAACTGTAAATAAATATATAAACATATACAAAAAGTTGTATTTAATGTTTATTATACTATACTTTTTATAGGAGAATAAAATGAAATTAAAAATATCAATTAAGGTCTTATTACCATCTCTTTTAGTTTTGTTTATCGGTTTGATATCTGTTTCATATATAGCCCATAATACAACAAAATCGTTACTAAATGATAATTTGATTAACAGTACAGAATTCTCATTAGATATTATGGTAGATCGAGCTATAGAGAGTCGTGGCCAGGTTGGCACAATTACTAAAATAATGTCACATAATTTTACTCAGGTTGCTAAAATCTTATCAATATATTTAGGAGACCGTTCTGAAGATTTATCTAGCAATGATTATATCGAATTAGCTAAAAACATTGGTGTAGATGAAATCCATGTAACAGATGATAAAGGTGTACTTAGGTGGGGATCTGTAGAAGGCTTTTTTGGTTTTGATTTTAATACCTCTGAGCAAACTAAACCCTTTTTAAAGATATTAGATGATTCTAGTTATTCATTGGCTCAAGAACCACAATTAAGAGCAGTCGATAATGTTCTCTTTCAATATATTAGTGTTTCTAGATTAGATAAACCTGGTATTGTTCAGATAGGTATGAACGCAAGTGTTTTACAGGAAGTTACAAAAAGAGTTGATCTTCAAAATATAGTGGACTCTTTTAAAGTAGATGACTTTGGTGGTTCTGTATTTGTAATTGATTCTAAAGGTATAGTAGAAAAACATAAAAATCGAAAATTAATTGGCGACAATGTAGTAGATAATTATGATTGGGGTAAGTATTTAATAGGTAAAGAATTTGGTTCTTTTTATTATACATTAGAAGATACTAAAAAGTTTATGTCATATAAAAAAGTTGGTGATAGTATTTTTTGTGCATCTGTATTTGTAGCCCCCTATATAGAACCAGTAAAACAATTGGATAAAATATTAACAATGGCTTCTTTAATTGTAGGTGTTTTATTGGCAATAGTAATTATTCTATTATTAAGAGTATTAGTTGGTAATCCTCTAAATGAATTAAATAAAAAGATGATGATACTAGCAGAGGGAGAAGGGGATCTTACCAATGAAATCATAGTTCAAAGTAACGATGAAGTTGGAGAATTAGCTATTAGTGTTAATAAGTTTGTAAGTAAACTTAAATATCTTATTATTGATGTTAAAAGCGCAGTAGTTGATTCCAATGCTGTTAAAGAGAGTATTGTTGGATCTACAGTCGAATCCACAACCGCAGTTGAAGAAATTAGTTCAAATCTTAATAGCATAGGTGGGCAGATTAACACTCTAGATGAAAATATTAATGAGAATGCTACTGCAATTGAACAAATATTATCTAATGTAAACTCAATTGATAATCAGATAAATGACCAAGCTGCAATGGTAGAAGAGTCTACAGCTTCTATTACAGAGATGATTGCATCCTTAAAAAATGTTGCTCAAATAACCCTTAGTAAAAAAGAGACAACAAAATCTCTTTCTAAAATGGCTAATGAGGGAAAAAATAAAATAGATGAGACTTCTTCTGCGTTTAAACAAGTTGTTGACCAAATTCAGTCTATCCAGGAGATGGCTACTACTATAAATGATATTGCATCTCAGACTAATCTGTTATCCATGAATGCCGCTATAGAAGCTGCCCATGCAGGGGATGCAGGAAAAGGTTTTGCCGTAGTTGCCGATGAGATTAGAAAGCTTGCTGAAACAAGTGCTGGATCATCTGAAAATATAACAAATATGATAAAAAACATAACAACCTCTGTTAGTGTAGCTGATAAAAATGTTGATACTACCTCATTAGCTTTTGATTCAATATTACATGAAATATCTGATACCATAGATGCTTTTATAGAAATTGAATCATCGGTTGAAGAGTTAAATATTGGAGGACAGCAAGTATTAGAAGCTTCAAGTCATATAAATGACGTCACCATTAGTATTAAATCTGGTAGTAATGAGATTAAAGATGGAACTAAATCCATGATGGTTACTTCAAGTAAAATACAAGAAGTGTCTGAGCAGGTAACTCAAGGTATGGCAGAAAGTCAAACTGGGGCAAAGGAGATTGTAACTTCAATGCAGTTAATGATTAACTATGCTAAAAATTTAGAAGTTATAGTCGATGAATTACAAAATAAGTTTGATGCTTTTAAAACTGAGTAAGAACACTTTTAATACTCCTTCCTATTTTTTATAGGACGGAGTATTGGCTTATATAAATATTACCAAAAACAGATAGCCCGACCCTGTTTACAGGGTAACACCCAACTTCATTATCAAACCATTTCAAATAAATATTATAAATCTACATAACCTGTATCATTTGTTACTGATATCATTTCCTATTAGGTATTATAGTAAAAGCATGAAAGAAGAAATAAAGATTACAGATACACTTTTTGATATAACAGAGCGATACCCTGAAACGGTAGACGTTTTTGTTGCAAATGGTTTTCCACAATTACAGATACCATCAAAAAGAAAAGTCATGGGTAGTGCTATTACCTTCGATATGGCAATGAAATCAAAGAAAAAGAATGCAAAGATATTTTTAGAAATGCTCAGTGAAGTTATTAGACAAAAAGCAGAAATGACAGACGAAGGTGAAGGTTTATCTGAGAGTGATAACACTGTCGATATTGCAGGAGTATTACCTTGTCCTGTTAAGATACCACTACTAGACGGATTTAAAGAGTTCTCTAAAGGATATTACAAAAAACACGATGTTGGAGTTAATTACAGGTTAAAGTCAGCATCAGGTGGAATTGGTTGGTTAGAAGACGAAGTTCGTGAAGCTGCAGATGTTAACGACATTCCAGACCTATTTATATCAGCTGGTTTTGAGTTGTTCTTCGATAACGACCTAATTGGTAAATATAGAGATAACGGTGTATTTAGTGACATGTCAGGACTAGATAGTTTTAATAAGTGTTACGATGGGTTAGATCTTAAAGACCCTAAAGGTAACTACTCAATATTAGCCGGTGTACCTGCAATATTTTTAGTTAATAACGACGAGTTAAATGGACGTAAAAAACCAGAAACATGGGATGAGTTATTATCACCTGAGTTTGAAAACTCGTTATCCTTACCAGTAGAAGACTTAGACCTTTTTAATGCAGTTATTTTAACTCTGTATAAAGAGAAGGGACCAGAGTCAATTAAAGCCCTGGGTCGAAACCTATTAAGTTCAATGCACCCAGCACAAATGGTTAAAAATAAAACAACAGCCGGAGAAGATAAACCAGCAGTTACAGTACTACCTTGGTTTTTTACTAAAATGGTATTCCCAGGAACTCCATTAGAAGTAGTATGGCCAAAAGATGGTGCAATTTTAAGCCCAGTATTTATAGCTTCTAAAAAAGAGAAGGTAGCTGACTTAAAAGATATTGTTGAGTACTTTGAATCAGATGGTGTAGGGGAGTTATTAAGAGATAAAGGATATTTTCCATCTGTTAACCCAAATATTGATAATAAAATACCGGAAGAGAATACATTTAGATTTTTAGGTTGGGATTTTATATACAATAATGATATAACTGAAATTATAAACATCTGCATGGACCTATTTAATAGTGCAGTTGAGGAGTAGTAGATATGAATCTAGTTACATTTTCAGGACCACCATCATCAGGTAAAACATCGGTAATATTAAAAACTATTGATGCTGTTAGAAAAAGAGATATTACCCCAGCAGTTGTAAAGTTTGACTGTCTATATACAGACGACGATGTACTTTATAGAAAAGCTGGAGTTCCAGTTAAGAAAGGATTATCAGGTAGTCTCTGTCCAGACCACTACTTTGTTTCAAACATTGAAGCAGTTGCCGATTGGGGTATAGAAAACAATTTTGACCTACTAATAAGTGAGTCAGCTGGACTTTGTAACAGATGTTCACCATATATTAAGGACATTAAAGCTATCTGTGTCATTGATAATTTAAGTGGAATTAATACACCTAAAAAAATTGGTCCAATGTTAAAAACTGCGGATATTATTGTAATTACTAAAGGGGACATTGTATCCCAGGCTGAGAGAGAAGTATTTGCGTCTCGTGTTCAGGCTGTAAACCCTAAAGCTATTATATTAAATGTTAACGGATTAACAGGACAGGGATGTTTTGAGTTAAGTACTCTGTTAACAGCAGATGATATGGAAGAAGTTGTAAGCCTTAAAGGTAAAAAACTACGATTTAGTATGCCTTCTGCTCTATGTTCATACTGTTTAGGTGAAACTAGAATAGGTGAAAGTTATCAGATGGGTAACGTTAGAAAAATAGATTTAGAGAAAGGGGAAAACAGTGAGCCCAAATAAAAAAACTATAAGCCAGTTATTAACGGCTTACCCTTTTTTATCATCATTTTTAGATGATAACGATATCCAGTTTAAAGGTAATGAAGATAAAACATTAAGAGAGATTATTAATCTTTTAGATAAAGACGAACAGGAAGAACTAGCTATTAACATAAATCAGTTAGAAGAGAACCTTGAATCTTTTATTGAGCAGATGGCAGAATTTTTATCAGATGGGTCAGATGAAGTTACATCTATTACAATATTCCCAGGAACAGATAAATCTGGAGCACCAGAGAAGTATGAGAAACTTGAATTAAAACAAGGTGAAATAGTTTGTATAGTTGGGCCTACAGGTTCCGGGAAAAGTAGACTATTAGGTGATATTGAGTGGGTTGCCCAGTGCGATACACCAACAAATCGAAGAGTTTTAGTTAATAACGAGCAGCCAGATTCTAAATGGAGATTTTCAATCTCGGATAAGTTAGTTGCTCAGTTATCTCAAAACATGAACTTTGTTATGGACTTAAGTGTAGAAGAGTTTGTAACAATGCATGCAGAGAGTCGAATGATAGAAGATGTTGAGAATGTTGTTAAAACTATTATTCATAATGCCAACGATTTAGCAGGAGAGAGATTTGCACCAAATACTCCAATTACTAGTTTAAGTGGTGGGCAATCTAGAGCTTTAATGATCGCTGATACTGCAACACTTAGTAAATCTCCTGTTATTTTAATTGATGAAATTGAGAATGCAGGTATCGATAGAAAAAGAGCTTTAGACCTACTATTATCAGAGGATAAAATTGTTCTACTGGCTACCCACGATCCTACATTAGCACTATTAGGTAACAGAAGAATAGTTATTAAAAATGGTGGAATTGATAAAATAATCGAGACTTCTGAGAAAGAGAGAGAGATCTTAGCAGAACTAGAAGTTTTAGATAATAGACAAGCAGTATTACGAAATGCCCTACGGCATGGTGAAAAATTAAACTAAACTTATAGGAGTAATAAGATATGCATGACGGATGTTCAGGTTCATTTGGTAGTGGACAACAAGTAGTTGATAAAATTAGAATGATGGGGTTTGCAGGAGAGAATATGCCTGCACCACTAATCATAGAGTGTACAGAGTGTGGTGAATCTTTTATCATGAAAACATTTGAAGGTAAATGTGAATGTGGTGCAGTTTATGGAGTAACTCCATGTTCAGCATCTAATGCTGCAAACGTTAAACCAGCTGGTAAAAACTATTAACTTTTTTCTATATACCTAGGCGGGAATTATATTTAAAATTCCTTGACCTAGGTCAACTCAGTTCCTATCATTTAAGTAATGGATAAAAGGAACATAATGTGAAAAGTATATTAACTTTCTCAAATAAATTAGTACTGTTATTTACAGTTGTCATAATAATCATTTTATCTATTTCCATTCCAATAATCGTAAAAAACGAATCAGACATATATTTAAAACAGATCCGAAATGAGATTGAACTATTAGCAAAAGTTGAATCGGTACAATTAGCTCACATGTTAGATATATATCTTGAAAAGGTAAATTCCCAGGCATTATTACTTAATTATATTATTTCTGAAGGAACTCCAACTCGGGAACAGGTTAATTTAATTATTAAAAATATTGCTTTAAAAGACCCTATGAGATACAGCGTTTGGGCAGTTTTTAAAGATGATAGTTTTGATAATAAAAACCAAGAGTATATAGGACAAAAATGGCACGGTAAAACAGGAAACTTTAGTACATGGTGGCATGATATGACTGGTAAAGGACTTGTTAGGGAATCCTTAGGGAATTTTTTGGAAGAGCAGTGGTATATTGATGTTGATAGTCATGATGGACCTATTTTATTAGATCCATATACTTATACAATGAACGATGGAGAAGATATCTTTTTATCTAGTTTTTCGGTGCCTATAACTATCCAAAATAAAACTATTGGGTATACAGGGACTGAGATTAATTGGAAATTTCTAAGTGATTCAATGTCAAGAATCTCTATATTCGATGGTAGCTCTATAAGTTTTATCGCTTCAAATCAGTTATTTGTATACCATCCAGACGGGGCATACGAAGGTCAAAAGTTATCATTTAAAGATTATGAACCATGGGTATTTGATGATTTTAAAAAAGGTAAAAGAATAGAAATTGAGCATTATTCTGAATACTTAAACAGCGATGTTTTTGACTTTTTTATTCCAGTGAAACCTAAATCTATTGATAATATTTGGTATCTTAGGGTTACTATACCTATACAAATTATAGACGAACATATTAAAGAGTACCTTAGCCGGTTGTTAGGTTTTTTAATCATAATAATAATAGTTTTATTAACTCTTTTTTACGTAATTATATTTCAATCAATTAATCCAATATCTAATATAAGTAGGAACCTTGATATGTTAGCGGTTTCTGGAGTATCTAAAATTAAACTTTTGGATGTTAAAAGAAATGATGAGATCGGTATATTAAGTGAAAATTTTAATTCTTTGGTTCAATCTCTACAAAAAAAAGAATCTATGGAAGCTGAAAGAGGGTTACTTCTTCAAAGAGTTTTAGATAATGAAAAAAAATTAGAAGTTACATTAAACTCCATTGGTGATGGTATAATAGTAGTTGATAAATTTGGTTATGTAGCCAGGATGAATCCAGTAGCCCAGAAATTAACCGGTTGGACCATTGAAAAAGCAAATGGGAAAAGTATACAAGACATATTTAACATAATTGATTGTAATACCGGAAAGAAACAACCTAATCCTCTTACTCTTGTATTTAAAACAGGGGAAATACAGACTCTGGAGAATCATACAGTACTAATTAGCAAAAATGCAGATCGATATCATATAGCTGATTCCGCAGCACCTATATTAGATGATAACGGTAATATCCAGGGAGCAATTCTTAATTTTAGAGATGTTTCAGATGTATATAAAAGAAAGGAACTATTAAGAAGAGAGAAAATAAGTTCTGATTTGGCACATAGGTTATCTAAATCAGGTACCTGGTATATTGATTATGATAAATACCCAGATAGAATTTATGGAAGTAAGCAGTGGTTTGATCTTTTAGGAATATCCCTAGCAAATAATGTTACCTACATAGAGGTTGGTAGGTGGAAGGATAATATAATTTCTACAAATAAAGAGTTAGGGAAAAAATTAGTTAAATTATTTGATGAAGCTATAAACAGTACTGATCTTTCCTATAATTCAACCTGGTTATATCTTAGAGAGCTTGATAAAAAAATTATATGCATTACATCTAAAATAGAGATCTTAAGAGATAAAAAAGGTATAGCTTTATATGTTTATGGTGCAGGGCAAGATATCACAGAATTTAAAAACCTAGAAAGTAAAATCCTAGATAATTAATCGGTACTTAACATCAGATTAATTATCAAAGGATATTGTTATTATTTATTTAAAGATTCACTAAAAAATGTAGTTATCTCCTGCTCAGTTTTCCTCTGTCTACTTACAAATCTATGGATCTCTTTTCCATCTTTAAATGCAATAAAGCTAGGAATACCAGAAACATTATGTTCCTGTTTTACTTCTGGAACTTGGTCAACATTTACACTAAAAGCATAAATGTCTGACTCAAACTTTTTTATTATATTATCTATAAATGGGTCTATAAAGTGGCAATCCGGGCACCAATCTACTATAAAAGTTGCTATTACTATTTTATCCTGTTTTAATTTATTATCAAAACCTGTTTTATCTGTTACATTATCCATTAGTCTCTCCTGTATTTAACCTAATTTTAGACTATTGCACATTATAGAACAACAGATATTACATGAAGTTTAGTAAACTAGTTTTAACATTATCAAAATACTCTTTAGTAATTAAACCCTGATCTTCAAACATATTAAGAGCTTCTAGTTTTTTCTCCATATCTGGTTCTGTCTCTATTATATTTTCAAGGTCTATTATTTTTATTATCTGCATTTTTGTTCTTAATATTTCATGAGGGTAAAGTTTACCTTTGTTAGCTATCTTATCAATAACTTCTAAGTTCTCCAGAAGGGATTTTAAGTCATCTATCTTTTTGCTTGCAAATACCTTTTGTATAAAATTATCCCTTTTAATCTCTATTTCATTTAATGGCAATACTTCATATTTATTTAGTAGTTTTAATTTTTTAATGTTGTATTCTAAGATATCTTGAGTGGTCTGATGTTTTTGACTTTTAGGATCGTAGAATTTTCCAATTAGAACATCATCTTCTATTATATGGTCTATAATCCATGAAATTAAAAAGGGATGAAAGTCCTTTGGGTTGTATATAATAGTATCTTCCGGATTTAATAAGATACTTTCTAGTTCATGTATTAAAACACTATGTTTTTCTTTATGAGACTGCAATTCAGGATATTTAATTTTTTCCATAAATAGTTCTTCAGAATGAAAATGATATCTGGCATAGTTTAGTAGCAGTTTTAGTAATTTCTCTCTCTCTTTATATTTCTTAATAAACTTGAATAGTTGTTTGTGTTGATCGTCAATCTCTTTTATACCAATAGAGTATTTATCATCCCATTCCATTTAGCCCTCTATTTAACAGTTTAATATATGACTTTATTCAATACAAATGATTTCTTTACTAATTAACGTACCACGTATTAAATAAAAATTGCCAAATAAGCAAACAGGTGTTAAACTATTTCCTGAAGGTGAGCAAATGCTCGCTACATGTATAAAGTAAATTATGGAGGAAAAAGGTGAAGGATAAATTAACATTAGCTAATATTAATTTATATGCAGTTCTTAGAAATCTTGAAGATTTGTGTGAAATGGATTTGGAGATGAAGGATCTAATAAAAGATAAAAATATTAGAATGCAGATATCTGTTAAAAATGGGCCAAAAGGTATTTTAAGGTTCAAAGATGGGAAATGTACATTTGAGAAAGGTAAACATCCTAATAATGTTAAGTTAATTCTAACTTCCCCTGAACACTTTAATAAGATGGTAGACGGGGAAGCAAATCCAATCCCAGTTAAAGGTTTTACAAAACTTAACTTCTTGTTAAAAGACTTCACAGTTTTAACTGATAAACTTAGTTATTATTTAAAACCAACTCCAGAACTTTTAAAAGACAAACACTATGCAAAAATAAATACAACACTAACAGCTTATACAGCATTTTTTGCTTTAGCTGAAATTGGTAATACTGATCCTATGGGTAAATTAAATGGTGGTCGAATACCTGATGGAAACATATCGGTAACTATAAAAGAGGGGCCTGCAGTCTGTCTAAATGCCAAAGCTGGTTTTTTAACAGCAACAAAAGGTATTCCACAGAATGTAAGAGCAGCTATGACTTTCGAAGACATGAAAACAGCAGGTGACCTGTTAAATGGGAATATTGATTCTTATACCTGTGTAGCTACTAAAACATTAAAACTTAAGGGGTTTCTCCCAATGTTAGACAATATGAATAAAATACTGGGCCAAGTGCCAGCATACCTATAGGAGGAACTAATGCAGACATATAAATATAATAAAAGTAGCGAGCTATTTAATAGAGCTTTAAAGGTAATCCCTACAGGGGTTTATGGTCACTTAGGACCTGCTGAGAGTTGTTTTATCCCAGTAGATGCATTTCCATTTTTCTCAAGCCGTGCAGAGGGTGCATACTTTTGGGATGTTGATGGAAATAAATTTTTAGACTACATGTGTGCCTATGGGCCAAACGTTCTAGGGTATAACGACCCAGATGTAGACAATGCTGTAAAGGTTCAGATGGATATAGGTAACTGTACAACTTCCCCATCTTTTAAATTAGTTGAAATGGCTGAAACTTTAGTAGATACAGTTGCTATGGCGGACTGGGCATTTTTTGCTAAAAACGGTGGAGACGTAACAAGTTTTGCAGTAATGATAGCTAAGGCTCATACAGGTCGGAAAAAAACAATTTTATTTAAAGGTGGATACCACGGAGTTGCACCTTGGACACAAAAACTAGGACACCCAGGGATTATAGAAGAGGATATTACTAATAATATAATGGTTGAGTGGAATAATATCGAACAATTAAAACAAGTAATAAAAGATAACAAAGGTGAAATTGCTTGTTTAATGTCTACTCCCTATTACCACCCAATATTTGACGATAACCAAATGCCAGCAGAGGACTTCTGGAATCAGGTAAGAAAACTTTGCACAGATAATGGAATAGTATTAGCAATTGATGATGTACGGTGTGGATTTAGACTGGATCTTAAAGGTTCTGACCACTACTTTGGTTTTAAAGCGGACTTAATGTGTTTTTGTAAAGCACTTGGTAACGGGTGGAACTTTAGTGCCCTTTGTGGAACAGACGAGTTAAAAGATACTGCTGCTGGAATTATGTACACAGGTAGTTACTGGATGTCAGCTGTACCTTTTGCTGCTGGTCTTGCAACTATGAAAAAACTAAAGGATCTAGATGCACCAGCTTTAATGTATAAAACAGGTACAAAAATTACTGATGGATTGGTTGCAGCTGGTAAAAAGTACGGCTTCGACTTAAAAATATCTGGACATCCATCAATGTGGTTCATGAGAATTACAAACGACGACTCTCTGATGTTACACCAGGAGTGGGTAGCAGAGTGTGTTAAACGTGGGGTTTATTTTACAAATCACCATAACCAATTTATGAACACTGCAATTTCAGATGAAGATGTTAAATTCACTATAGAAGTAGCCGACGAGGCATTTAAAGTAGTAAAAGCCAGACATTCATAGTTTTAGGAGGAAATAATGGTATTAGAAAAACAGGAAGAAATTAAAATTACAGAAAAAGCGCAGGAATTAATACGACTTAATGAGAAAGCACACGAACTACGACACCTCTGTTTAAAAACAATTGTATGGGCCGGAAGTGGTCATGTAGGTGGTTCATTAAGTGCAATGGATATTATGACAGTACTTTATCATAAACATATGAATATTGATCCTAATAATCCTAAATGGGAAGACCGGGATCGGTTTATATTAAGTAAAGGACATTGTGGTGTAGGTTATGCACCAGTTTTAGCAGATAAAGGATATTTTGATAAAGAACTATTAAAAGAGTATAACCACACAGGTTCAAAATTAGGTATGCATTTAGACTCTACGAAAGTACCTGGAGTAGACGCATCAACTGGGTCTTTAGGTCATGGGCTTCCAATATCCTTAGGCCTTGGTTTAGCAGCTAGAAACTTAAAAAAAGATTATAAAACATACTGTTTAGTAGGGGACGGAGAGTGTGACGAAGGTGTTATTTGGGAAGCTGCAATGGCAATTTCTAACTTTAATACCACCAATGTTATTACTATTGTTGATAGAAACAAATGCATGATGGACGGTAAAACAGAGGATATTATGAAACTTGAACCGTTTGCAGATAAATGGGCAGCCTTTGGATTCGATGTTAAAGAGATAAATGGAAACAATATAGAAGAGATTAACGAAGCGATAGAGTATGCAAAAGTTGCAACTGAAAAACCTGTTGTAATTATTGCACATACTATTAAAGGTTGTGGTGTTAATTTTATGGAAGATAGTTATTTATGGCATTATGGTGGCCTTGATTCAGATAAATTAAAAGAAGCTCAGGACAGTTTAGATACTTTCCACGCTAAAAGAATGGAGGGTGTAAAATAATGGCAGGATTAACTTATACAGTCTTTGATACAAAAGACTTATCAACAGCAGAAGTTTATGGAAAAACATTAGTAGACTTAGCAACTGACCACGACGATTTAGTTGGTTTAACAGCTGACTTAGGTAAATCTACTAAGATAGGTGTTTTAGGTGAAAAATTCCCAGATCGATTTTTTAATCTCGGAATAGCTGAACAGAATATGTTTGGTGTAGCAGCTGGTATGGCCAGCGCAGGTCTAGTTCCATTTGTATCTACTTTTGCAGTATTTACCTCTATGAGAGCATTGGATCAGGTTCATACAGATATATGTTACCAAAATTTAAATGTTAAAATGATCGCAACCCACGCTGGTCTCTCTTTTGGCCAGGCTGGTTCAACCCACCACTGTACCGAGGATATTGGTATTATGAGAACTATGGCAAACTTAACTGTTATAGTTCCTGCAGACGGAACAGAAACTGCTAAAGCTGTACATGCTGCTTACCATACAAAAGGCCCTATGTATTTAAGAATTAACAGAGGTTTTGATAATAGGCTATACGACAATGGTGACTACGAATTTGAAATTGGTAAAGCAATTGAAATTAACGATGGTACCGATCTAACTATAATAGCTTGTGGTTCTGGAGTATATCAGGCAGCAGAAGCAGCTAAAATATTAGACAGTGTAGATGGACTTAAAATCAGAGTAATTAATATGCATACTATTAAACCAATAGATAAAGATGCAATTTTAAAAGCAGTTCAGGAGACTAGACGAATAATTACAGTAGAAGACCACAATGTTATTGGTGGTTTAGGTAGTGCTGTCGCAGAAGTACTAGCTGAGAGTGGTAAAGCTTGTGGATTTAAGAGGTTAGGTGTTCCAGATACATTCTCAATTATTGGACTACACGAGGATCTGATGAATCATTACGGTTATGATACTAATGGAATTGTTGACTCTGTTAGAGAGATAATGGGTAAAGATTTTGAAGAGGACGACGACTGGGAAGATGAGGTATAAAAATGACTGAACAGGAAAAATATGCCAATACTATATTTTTAAATGCAGTACTTCCCTTAGTTAAAGTAGTTGTAAATAACGATGAAAAACTAACTAAAAAGTTTGCAAAAACTACTGCTACAGTGCAGATTAGTGCCCTAGATGAAGGTATTAAACATGGAACCCACTTTGTAATAGAAGAGGGGGAATGGACTGTTGTAAAAGGTGTTATAGATGAGCCAACATTAGAGTTAGAGTTTAAAACAATTGCTCTTTTTAACGGCTTTTTTAAAGGAACTAGTAGTAAACTACCTAAGATTATAGGGCTTAAAAATGTAGGGTTATTAATATCATCTTTAGGCGCGTTAATGAAGATGGCGAAGCTATTAGGTATGGAGAAACCACCAGAAGATGAAGAGACAAAACGTCTTTTAGTTAAGTTAATGTTCTACCTTCTATCTTCTGGTATTAGTTCACTTAACAAAGCTGGACACCCTGCTATTTCTAACTGGATAAAAAAGAGTCCAGATAGAGTTTATTCCTGGAGAGTTGAAGGGGATGAAGATCTATCAGCATTTATTAGATTAAAAGCTGGAAAATCTAAAGCTTCTAGAGGAATATACAAACGATCTAAGCCATTTTTTACTATGAGATTTGACTCTACAGATAGTGCTTTAGGGATTTTAATGGAAATCGATGACATGATAGAAGCTACAATTAAGCAGAAGTTAGTTATGGAAGGAGCTCCAGAATACGGGGCACAACTAGGTGAGTATATGGTTCTAGTTGGAAGTTTAGCAAAATAGGAGGAAACATGAAAATACGTTCAGTTAGTCATATAGGTTTAACAGTTTCAAATTTCGAAAAATCTGTAAGCTGGTATCATAAATATTTTGGTTTTTTATTAATAGATGAGCAAACTTTAGATTCAGAAACTGTAAAAAGTCTGTTTCCTCTCTATGAGTTAGAAGATAACAGTGTAAGATTAGGTTTTTTGCGAGCTCCAAAAGGTCAAGTAATTGAGATCTTTGAGTTTAAAAATCAATTAGAATCTAGTCATCCACTTTGGCACAAACCAGGACCTACCCATTTTACATTAGATGTTAGAAATGTACCAAAATGGTTTAATACTTATAAAGATGAGTTAAACTTCTTAATAGAACCCCAGGAGACTGCCGGTAGCCAATGGATCTTTCTAAAAGACCCTGATGGTAATCTTGTTGAATTAATGGATCTAAAATTAAACTACTTTATAATTATGTGGTTAGGTGGAATAGCTGGTAAAGTTATGAAAGCCACAAAGTTTAAAGAATATTACAAGGATATTAAATAGAATGAGTTTTGCAAAAGAGATAAGCACGTTAGTAGATAGTTATAACACATGGTTTGATGACGATTCTAAAATGAAACAGGGATTAATGTCAGATAACCTTAAACCATATACCTCTATGTTTGAACCTATCACAATAAATAGTGTTAAGTTAAAAAATAGAATAGTTATGGGGCCTATGGGTAATGTTAATATGGCTGACGAAATGGGTAAACCAGGTAATAAACTTATCTCTTATTTTGTTGAACGGGCAAAGGGTGGTGCAGGTCTAATTACTACAGGTATGATCCCTGTTAGTGTAAACGACGACCCATCCTACGGGGATGTTGATGCCACAGGAATCTTTCCTAGAATTGATACCCATAGATCAACATATTCTGGTTGGAGAACTATAGCAGAGGGCTGTCATGCCCATGGAGCTAAGTTTTTCATCCAGTTAGCCCCAGGAATGGGGAGAGTTGGAAACCCAGAGTGTCTAACTAAGAAATTTAAGATGCCTATATCATCATCCTGGAATCCTAACTTTTACATACCTCAAATTCCTTGTAGACCAATAACAGACTTTGAGTGCAAAAAAATTATTAAAAAAACAGGGCAGGCTGCTATAGATGCTAAAGAGTTACAAATTGATGGAGTCTATCTTCATGGTCACTCTGGATATCTAATTGAACAGATGACAGACCCTGCTTACAATAGACGTAAATTAGGCCGTTACAGTTATTATCAGAACTTCGGTATTGATATGATAAAAGAGATCAGAAAAAGAGTAGGAGTTCACTTTCCTATCTATTATAGAATCGACCTCTCTTTAATTCTACAAGCGACCTATGGCGAATTAATGAAAACAGAGCCAGTTCTTAAAAAGTTTGCAAAAGAGAGAACTGTTGAAATGACCCTAGACTACATGAAAAACCTAGTAAAAGCTGGTGTTGATATGTTTGATGTAGACTTAGGTGGATACGATAACTGGTGGTTCCCACATCCACCAAATACAATGCCTCCAGGTCTCTATCTAGAAGTTGCAAATTTAGTAAAAAAACATTTTGCAGATGAAGGTATTACAACAAATAAAGGACAAAATGTACCAATAGTTGGTGTGGGGAAACTAGGATTTCCAGATGTTGCAGAAGATGCACTACGGAAAAATAAATGCGATTTAGTAATGTTAGCTAGACCTCTATTAGCAGACCCATTTTGGCCAAATAAAGTTTATAAAGGTGAAGTTGATAGAATTATTCCATGTATTGGAGACCACGAGGGTTGTTTAGGCCAGTTAGATTCAGGTGGGCACCCACATTGTGCAGTAAACCCACGAACTGCCTTTGAAGATGTATATCAAAACGACTTAAAACTAACAGAAAACAGAAAGAAAATAGTAGTAGTTGGAGCTGGTCCTGCTGGAGTTATTTTAGCCCTAACACTGGATAAACGGGGACATGATGTTACAATTATAGACTCAAATGATATCGCCGGTGGAAGCCTCCTAGGTGGTAGTGTACCTAAAATAAAATACGAGATAAAAAACTATGTAACCTACTTAAATAACGAGATAAAGGTAAATAATATTAAAACTATGTTTAATACCATTGCAGATTCAAATATGTTAAAAGAACTAAAACCTGATGTTCTTGTTACATGTTCCGGGACCACAGCGCTAGTTCCTCCTGTTAAAGGAATTAATAATAAAAATGTTATTCCAGCAATGGAATATCTTAATAACCCAGATAAATATTCAAAGTTTAATAATTACACAGTTATTGGTGGAGCAGATGTAGGATGTGAAGTTGCCCATATGTTAAGTTATGAGTATGGTAAAAAAGTAACTATTGTAGAAATGGGTGATCATTTAATGCCAAAAACCTGTACTTCTAATAGGCATAGTTTAATATATTACCTTAATAAAAAAGGTGTAAATCTCTTTAATTGTACAACTTTAAAAGAGGTAAAAGATGGGTCTATTATTGTTAGTCGTAATATGTCTAAAACAGTACCAAGTCCTATTAATACTTGGACTCCTTTAATTCCTGAAAATATTATAAATCCATTTGCAAAAAAGGTAAAACAGAACTATTCCGACCAAGAATTAAAATCTGATCTAATTATATTAGCTACTGGAGCAAAACCTAATGATGATCTATATTATAAGCTAACAAAAGAGAGAATATCTAAAGAAATTTTTAACATTGGTGATTCATTTACACCAGGTAGAGTTTTAGAGGCTGTTAAAGCTGGTTATGCTCTTGGAAATACAATTTAAGTAGGACGTATGGACACAGAACAGAAGTTTTATAAAGATAGATTTAAGAATATTCCTCTTGAAAAGCAGGAGGGTATTTTAACTGCCGCAGTAGAAGAATTTGCTAAAAATGGATTTAATGGTACAAGTATTAATAAAGTTGCAAAACATGCAAATATAAGTATAGGTGCTCTATATAGTTATTTCGACTCAAAAGATGACCTGTTTTTAACTATAGTAGAAAAAATGTTTAACGCTTTAAGCTCTATTTTAGATACTATAGATACTTCTAAAGATTTTTTTAGTATAGTAGAGCAGATGTTTTATAGTGCCCATGACTATGCTACAAAATACCCACTGTTGAACCAAATATATCTAGATATGTCTACTCAGAGTTTAACAAATATATCTAAAAAAATATCAGGAACTTTAGAAACAGTCACTAGAGATTTGTATCTTGAAGTTATTAAAAATGCTCGAGATAGTGGACAAATAAATCTAGATATTGATGACAGAATATTAAGTTTTTTACTAGATAACTTAATTGTTGTCTATCAATTCTCATTTACATCAGAATATTATAAGGGCAGAATGCAAATCTTCCTAGGTTCCACATTCGCAGAAGACTATCATGATCAGATAAAAGAGATTATGAAATTTATACAAAATGCACTAACTGTATAAATCACACTATTAGTACATTTTTAATTTAGAAAGGATTTATAATGAATATATTGATAATAACACTATCGGATAGGGCCTCTAAAGGTGAATATGAAGACCTTTCAGGGCCAAAAATTGAAAATATACTACAAAAACACTATAAAGAAGATGTTAAAATTACTAGAAAACTAATACCGGATAGTAAAATTTTGTTAATGGATAGTTTAAACCATGGCAACGGTTACGATATAATATTAACCACCGGTGGAACAGGATTAGGACCTAGGGATTTTACCCCGGATGTTTGTCAAAGTTGGGCGGATAAAGAGGCTCCAGGAATCTCTGAGTATATTAGAACAGAATCTATAAAAGAGACTAAGAATGCTATTTTATCCCGGGGTTATGCAGGAATAAAAGGTAGTACTTTGGTTATTAATTTCCCCGGCTCAGTTAAAGCTGTAACATTATGCACTAATATATTATTAGATATTCTTCCCCATGCTGTCTCTATGATTGCTGGTGGTAAGCACTAATTGAAATAACCACTAAAAAGTATGGGAAAATGTCTAACTTTTAAGTGGAATTAAGCTAAATAAAAGCTAATAATTTCTGTTTCATCATACTTTTTAGTTCTGAACAGTAATTTTTCTTGTCAAATTACTATCATGCCTTAATAAACAGGATAATACTCTATTTTGGCCTAAATTAGTTGCGTACTTCACGCTTTATGCTGCATAATTTAGTTATGGATAAAGTTGATAAAAACATATTAAGACTACTACAATCTAATGCTAGGATCTCCGCTTCTGATATTGCAAAAGAGGTTAACCTATCGGTTTCGGCAGTATCAGAAAGGTTACGTAAATTAGAAACCTCTAAAGTAATACAAAAATATACTGCTATATTAGACCCTGTAAAATTAGAAAAAGAGTTATCAGCATTTATGTTAATAAGTTTAAAAAATCCTCAGACAAGTCATACATTTCTAGATTTCATCGATGATGAAGATGATGTTTTATCATGTTCTTATATCTCTGGTGAATTTGATTACATGATTAAAATAATTACAAAAAACACAGATACCCTAACAAAAGTATTAAATAGAATTAAGAGTGTTGATGGTGTAGATAAAACAAATACCATGGTGATACTTAACTCGGAAAAAGACAATCAAACATATTTAATATAAAGAGAAGAACCTAAGGAGAATTACAATGATTATTGGTGTACCAAAAGAGATCAAAAACAACGAAAATAGAGTGGCTATAACACCAGCAGGTGTTTCTGGATTAGTTAAATCAAATCATCAGGTTTACATTGAAAAAGATGCTGGAATCGGAAGTGGTTTTTTGGATTTAGAGTATATAAAAGCCGGAGCTTCAATAAAAGAAACTGCAAAAGAAGTATTTGACATCTCTGATATGATCATGAAAGTTAAAGAGCCTCTACCAGCAGAATACGATCTTTTTAAAGAAGGTCAGATTCTTTTTACTTATCTGCATTTAGCACCAGCACCAGAACTAACTAAAGCCCTTCTAGATAAAAAAGTTATTGGTATTGCATACGAAACAATAGCATTAGCCGATGGTTCATTACCTCTACTAGTTCCAATGAGTGAAGTAGCAGGAAGAATGGCTACACAGATTGGAGCACAATTCCTTGAAAGACACGAAGGTGGAAAAGGTATACTTTTAGGTGGAGTTCCGGGAGTTGAAGCTGGAGAAGTTGTAATTATTGGTGGTGGAGTTGTTGGAACTAATGCTGCAAAAATGGCAATGGGATTAGGTGCTCAGGTTACAATATTAGATAATAATCCAAGACGACTAGCTTATCTAGATGATATATACGGTGGAAGAATTAATACTTTAATGTCCAATGAGTTTAATATAGCTAAGGCTGTTAAAAAAGCTGACCTTGTTATCGGTGCTGTTTTAGTAGCAGGTGCTAAAGCTCCTCAGTTAGTTTCAGAAGATATGATTAAAACAATGACAAAAGGTTCTGTTATTGTAGATGTAGCAATTGATCAAGGTGGATCAATAGAGACTATCGACAGAATTACAACACATGATGCTCCAGTATATGTAACCCACGGAGTACTACATTATGCTGTTGCAAATATGCCTGGTGCAGTATCAAGAACATCTACATTTGCATTAACAAATGTGACTCTTAGATATGCTCTTGAAATTGCAAATAAAGGATATCAAAAAGCACTACTTGAAAATGAAGCTTTATTAAAAGGATTAAATGTTTTTAAAGGTAAAGTAACATGTAAACCTGTGGCAAATGACTTGAATTTACAATATTCCCCAGCAAAAGAAGTTTTAAAGGAAATTATTTTCGCACAATAACTTGCGATATCGAGTTCAATTTTGTTATATTAAATTAAAGAGGTTATATTTATGACAATATCTACAAAAACTCGATATGGTTTTAGATTGATGATATATCTAGGCTTAAATGAATCAAGTGAAAGCTCAATTCAGTTAGGTGAAATTGCAAAAAAAGAGGATATATCATTAAAATATCTTGAGAAAATAGTACAACTATTAAAAAAAGATGGATTAGTTAGTGTTAAACGTGGACCTAAAGGTGGATATAGATTATCTAGGGAGAGTAGAAAAATCTCTTTATTAGATATATATCAGACATTAGAAGGTGGCTACAGTGTTATAGACTGTGTAGATAGTGGAGATTGTGAAAGAATTGAGCTATGTTCAACCTCTAGTATTTGGTGTGGACTATCTGAAGTTATCCGAGACTACTTTGCAGATAAAACTTTAGAATATATAGTACATGAACATGAAAATAAAACTAATATGTTTTATATTTAATATATGAAGTTAAAAATATTTACATTTCTATTCTTTATTCAATTAACAGTAGTTCTTTTTGGGGGAACTGCATTTAAATATGAAGTAAAACGATACGACACAATTAAAAGTCTCTCAAATAAATTTAAAGTTGAAGAAGACATTATAATAACAACAAATGATTTAGATACATCAACATTTCTATTGATCGGTCAAGAGCTAGAGATTCCTGTCTCATATTCATATTTTGAACCTATTACTAGTAACCTTGTTGGGATTCTTAATAAAAGGATCTCTAATTGGAGAAATCCTACATTAGAACTATATAAATGGGATAAAAAACCAGACGTACTAATTTTTGATACTATAAATTATTCATTTCAAGCCTTAATGTTTAAACGGTTAGCATTCTTTTTAGAAAAGAAGGACTATATTGGAGAGATATATACACTAGAAGAGTTATCTGATGAACGTGGATGGAATGGTCATGATTATAGTGCTAAAGATCTTGCATCTTTTTTTAGCAAAGCAAAATTAGAAGGGTACCCTTTAACAGCTGGGGAAGAAGTTCTTTTAGATGTTATATTAAAAAATAGTATAATTGGAAAAACTTCCCGAGGTTATATTGGACTTGGTGGAGCAATTATATCCTGTTCTAGAAGTAGTTATTATAATCACAGATACACTATTCTAAGACACGAATCACTTCATGGTCTATATTTTACATCCCTAGGTTTTAGGAATCATATATCCAAAATATGGGACGCTCTAGATGATCAATCTAAAGAGATCTGGACAATGTATATGGAAGTTCTAGATTATGACTCCACTGATGAAAAATTAGTTCAAAACGAATTTATGGCCTATCTATTACAAGCTTCCCAGAAGGAAACATATATATATTTAAACGATATAGTCTATTTCAGATTATGGGACTACTTTCCAGATAACCGTGAATTTATACATTCGTTTTTTAGGGTAAGTAGTAAGCCCTACAGTTTGGCTATTAAAGGGCTTAGATCGTTTACTGAAAATTTGTTAATTGAATGATATTGTTATAAAGTTTAGCTAAAATAGTAATTAAATCTTTACAATAGGCTTTGTTTGGTTTACCATACTAACATAAAATAAAGGTTTATACCTATTAGGAGAGCTATAATGATAGATCCAAAAAAAATTATTTCCCAAATGACTTTAAGGGAGAAGATTGCTCAGACATTTTTACAATATTACCAGGGGTATGAAGACTTACCAGAAAATTTATTAGAACTTAATAAAAAAAACGAATTAGGTAATATCCTGTTTTTCTCTGGTGCAAATGTTAGAAATTTAGACCAACTACATACAATGAGTAAAAATATTCAATCCCATGCAAGTGAAAACAAATATAATATCCCTTTTTTATTAACAATAGACCAAGAGGGTGGACAGCTAACGGCAATACATCGAGGAACAACAATGTTTCCTGGTAATATGGCATTAGGTTTTGCAAACGATCAGGAACTAACTTCTAAACAGGGGCATCACTGTGGGAAAGAGTTAAAATATGCTGGAATAAATATCTGTTATGCTCCTGTACTAGATGTAAGTTACGACAGTAAAGAGACACCAATAATAGATAATAGAATGTACTCAAGTAATCCAAGGGTTGTTGCAGATATGGGTACTGCTTATATAAAAGGTCTTCAGGCTGAAGGTGTCGCCGCATGTGGTAAACACTTTCCTGGTATGAGACTAACACAAGAAGATACCCACTTTAAATGTGATACTCACCCTGGAGATATGCAGAGACTACTAGATGTTGAACTAGCTCCATATAATAAAGCAATAGATGAGGGTTTAGAGGTTGTAATGACTCATCACGGTATATTTTCAGCTCTAGACACAGAATATCCAGCTTCAATGTCTAAAAAATGGTATGACTACCTACGAAACGACATGAACTTTAAAGGTTTAACAGTTACAGACGACCTTATTATGGGTGCAGTTAGAGAACTATATGGAGACGAAGAAGCAGTTATTATAGCGTTAGCAGCTGGTGCGGATCTTTTAATGCATACAGCACTTAGTGCAACTTATGTTGATGTAATTGAAAAAGCTGTTGCCGATGGTAGAGTTACTGTGGAAAGAGTAACAGAAGCTGCAACTAGGGTTTTAGAGTATAAGGCTAAGTTTTGTACAGCTTCCCCAGAGACTAAAGAATTTAATAAAAAAGAGGGTGATGAACTAGCTTATGATATAGCTAAAAAGTCCCTAATCAAATATAAAGGGGATGATTCTCTGTTCCCTATTAAGCTAAAAGATGATACTCAGGTTGGTGTAATTTTTGCAAACCCTGCAAGGCTTGTAATGAGTGACGCTATAAATTTATACGACCCTCTATCAATTAGAGAGACAATTACTAAGAGGTTAGGTCATAAAATAGTAAAAGAGGCATTTATGCCATGGAGACCAACTCATATGGAGCAGGTTTCAGTTGGTGATATAGCATTTATTACTGATATATGTATTTTTACAACTGTTAATGCCTATTGTAACGAAGCTCAAATTGAGACGTTAAAATACACAAGGAAAATTTGCCCAGATAAAATTATTATTGGTGTTGCTACTAGAGGACCTAAAGATGCTGAACTATTAGCTCCATATTGTGATGCAGTTATTGTTACAGGTGGTCTTTCTCAGGTGAGTTTAGATGCCTTAGTTGATTCTATTTTTTGTCATGGTGAATTTGATTCTAATCCTGCAAAAAAAATATAAAATATCCTATTTTGGTGTCACTGCATAAGCGGTGGCATCTTTAATAAAAAAAGTAAAAATGTTGTTCATTGTTGTTTATATATCATATAATTTTAAACAGGAGATCTCCCTGTGAAAAAAGTTCTACTTTGTTTAATTTTCTTATTATCCTATTTTAATATTTATGCCTCAGATATACAGCTAACTCCTCAGGAAAGACAATTCCTTAAAGATCACAATGTAGTTAAAGTTTCTAACGAAATGGATTGGCCTCCTTTTGATTTTGTAAGAGATGGAGTTCCTACAGGTTACTCAATAGAATATGTTGAACTTTTAGCAAAAAAACTTGGGATCACTGTAGAGTGGGTAAATGGTTATACATGGGCTGAACTTTTACAAATGGTAAAAAATAGAGAGATAGACCTTGTCCATAGTGTAGCTATTACAGAAGATAGAAAAGTCTATTTAAACTTTTCAGATAACATCTTAAAGACTCCTAGAGCACTTTTTAAAAAAAAGGGAACACCACCAATAAAAGATCTTTCCGATATGAATGGCCGTTCTATTGCAGTTATAGAGGGATATACTATACATACTTATCTAATGGAGAATTATCCTGAAATAGAATTAGTAATAGCCCAAGGGGCACTAGAGGCTTTAACTTTTGTTTTATATGATAAAGCCGATGTTTTTCTTGATAGATTACCTGTGATTAATTATCTACTAAAAGAGAATAATATAAGTGATATAGAATTTGCGAGCCTAACAGGGGATGATACTTTAGATGCTGGAAAACTCCATGTTGGTGTAAGATCCGATTGGGTAGGATTTGAAGATATTTTAAATAAGGCTATTAACAGCTTAACAAAAGATGAAGTTAACTCCATTGGTGAAAAATGGGGATTTGTTGATAACGAAATTGAAGAAAGCAGAATTCAAATATCCCAGGATGAAAAAAGGTGGATAGAAAACAACCCTGTAATAACTGTCCATAATGATAAAACATGGGTCCCGTTTGATTTTAATAAAAGTGGAAGACCTCAAGGGTACTCTGTAGATTATATTAAACTGCTTGCTAATATTATTGGTATTAAGGTTCAGTTTTCTACTGAACACCGATGGAATGAAACTAAAGGTGCTATTTTAGAAAACAAAGTCGATTTAATACTTAATATATTAGAAACTGAAGTTAGAAAAGAACATTTGAACTTTACAAATCCATATATGGGGTTTTATCCCACTCTATATATAAGGAATACAGAACAAATAGTTGGAAGTTTAGAAGATATTAAAGGTAAAACATTTGTTTATCAAAAAGGGACATATAGTGAAGAGATAATTAAAAACCTACCTGGGGTAAAATCTCTTGGAATAACCAATACCGAAGAATTAATATTAGCCGTATCTAAAGGTGATGCCGATATTCTCCAAGAACTCTCGCCAGTAGTTAATTATTATATTAATAAACACTCTATATCTAATCTTAAAAAAGGTGGGACTCTGCCTGAACTTGATAATAGCGAACTTAGTTTAAGTTTAGGTCTTAGAAAGGATTGGCCAGAACTTTTATCACTATTAAATAAGAGTATGAGTGTTGTTACAGATTTAGAATTATCAAAATTAAATAAAAAATGGTTAGAAGATAAAACTTTAAAAGACAAATTAGAGGTAACAAGACAAAACTCTTTAGGATCAATCCTATTAGTAATATCTATAATTATATTTATTGTCTTTTTATTAAATATCTTAATTTTTGTAAAAAAGAAAAACTTCAATAATGAAAAGCTAAATGTTACCAGAATGAAAGTTTTTAGTGCTATATCTCTAGGGGTTAGTATTACAATTGTTGTTTTATTAACTTATACATCATTAAACTCTATATATTTTAAATCACTATCAGAAACAAAAGAAAAAATAGAGCTACAACTAAAAACGATATATGAAACCTTAGATATAATAATTAGCAATAATTTATCTGAAGTAGAGATTAATAGTGAGAACTCTAGGCTTATTAAACTGGTTAAAGATCTACAAAAAGTTTCATTAAACCATAGGTTAAGCAGTAGTGAATATAGTGACCTTGATAGCTTCCTAAAAATGCAGATAAATAGATCCAAGTGGGAGAACTTTCATATAATTAACTCCAGAGCTACTACTATCTACTCATCAGATAGTTCTATTGTTGGAAAAAGATATACACTAAATCCAAATAAATATCTTGATACAACATTTATACCACCTAGGACAATTGAAAACGATTCAGATATTCATTATGTCTCACCAATAAAAGATGGTAATAAAATTATTGGCCTATTAGTTTTCGAAGAGAGAAGTGATATTAATTTCTCTAGGTTATTCTCTCTTGGTCATTTTGGCTCTACTGGAGAAACCTATGCATTTAATGATGTAGGGGAAATAATTACGCCTACAAGATTCGAAAACAATGAATATATAGATGAATATTCACTTAAGAAGAGTTTCACTACAGCTCTAGATTCTAAACTTACAGAGTATCCTGATTATAGAAACAGTGAAGTTTATGGTACCTGGTATTGGTCGGAAATCTATGAGTTTGGAATAACAACAAAAATAGATTTAAAAGAAGCTATGTCTACGTATTATAATCTTCGGAACATACTGATTCTAATTCTTACTATTGTACTGTTATTAAGTATTGCAACAACTCTTTTTGGTATTTTTATTGGGGAAAAAGCAACAAGATATCTTAAAAGATCGAACGAAGAGCTAGAAGAGAGTGTAGATAAAAGAACTAAAGAGTTGTTGGGTTATAATCAGCAGATGGTTTTTGCATCAGAGACTGCAAAACTTGCCCATTGGACCTTAGACTTAACTACTCTCCAGTTTACATTAAACGATATGTTTTACCGTATATTAAAAGTAGATAAAGAGGACTTTGATGGGTACATATTATCATCAGAAACTTTTTTAAATACATTTGTATTGGAAGATGATGTTCACATTCTTAATTCTAGAATAACTAAGGCGATGGAGAGTTCAGAAAGTTATTTTGATGAATTTGAGTATAGAGTCAAGAACGGAGAGGGTGAAATAGATAATGTTTTTGTTCGATATCTTGTTAATATCGGTACTAATGGAACGGCCAGTAACTGTGTAGGAATACACCAGAATATTACAGATCAGAAGAAAAAAGACAGTGAGCTACGAAAGAGTGAGGATTTCTTAAATCGATCTCTACGTCTTGCTAAAATGGGTGGTTGGGAGTTTGATATAGTATCTTCAAAAATTTTCTGGACCGACGAGTTGTATAGTTTACATGATATAGAAAAAAGTATGATGATTGCTGAGCCAGATCGAGATTGGGTTGGAGAGAGTATCGATTGTTACGTAGGTGAATATAAGCAGAAAGTATCCGATGCATTTAATTTGGCCATATCTGAGGGAATACCATATGACCTTACTGTATCTTTTAAATCCTGGAGTGGCCGAGAATTTTGGGCAAGAACTACTGGGGACCCTATATATGAAAATGGTAAAATTGTTAGAATCGCTGGGAACTTTTGGGATATAGATGAGCAAAGACGAGCTGATATAGCTTTAGAAGAGAATAAGAAATTCTTAGAATCTATAATTAACAACAGTGGAAACCTAATCTATGCTAAAGATTTAGATGGTAAATATATGTTAGCTAATAAAAACTGGGAACTGTTAAACGATTTTGAACCTGGTTCTACTATTGGAAAAACAGATGAAGAGTTATATGGAGAAGCTGGAAAAAGATATAGAAAAGTTGATTTAGAGATAATAGAGGGTAGGCATACTGTACGAACTGAAGAGAAAAATATAAAAAATGGAAAAGAGTTAGCATTTTTATCTATAAAGTTCCCTATTTACAATGTTTCTGGAGAACTTACTGCCATAGCTGGTATTGCAACAGATATGACAGAACTTATAGATGCTAAGGAGAACGCAATTGAAGCTGCAAAAGCTAAAAGTGATTTTCTTGCAAATATGAGCCACGAAATCAGAACACCTATGAACGCAATAATTGGCCTGTCTCATCTGATACTTAAAACAGATTTAACAGAAAAGCAGAGTGACTATATTGGGAAAATTAATAACTCTTCCAATAATTTATTAGGTATAATAAATGATATCTTAGACTTCTCTAAAATTGAAGCTGGGAAACTTAATATAGAATCAATTCCTCTAAACCTACACAATGTTTTTGAAGACCTAGGAAGTATAGTTAGCGAAAAAGCTAAAGATAAGGGCCTAGAACTTATATTCCACGTTGATACAAAACTACCGATTAATTTAATTGGGGATCCATTACGACTTGGTCAGATACTTCTTAACTTAACTAATAATGCTATTAAATTCACAGAAAGTGGTGAAATTATGGTTCAGGCAGTATTAGAATCAATAAATGATAAAACTGTAATTATTAAATATAATGTAAAAGATACTGGAATTGGTCTAAGTAATAAGCAGCAAAACAAACTGTTTCAAGCATTTTCTCAGGCTGATACCTCCACAACAAGAAAATATGGGGGAACAGGTTTAGGACTCTCTATTAGTAAAAGATTAGTTGAATTAATGCATGGACAAATTGGAGTTGAAAGCATAGAAGGTGAGGGATCAAATTTTTACTTCACTTCAGAATTAGATATTGCAAAAAATCAGAGAAAAGAGATTGTACCTCCTGAAATCACAGAACTTAAAATTTTGGTTATAGACGATAATGAAAATAGCCGGGACGTATTAGTGGAATATATAACAGATTTTTCTATGATTATTGACTCAGCTAAAGATGGTTATGAAGCACTAGAACTATTTAAGAGTGGTAAAACATTTGATATCGTTTTAATAGACTATAAAATGCCTGGAATGAATGGATTTGAAACTGCAAAAAAGATCAAAGAAGTGTTAGGAATCAAAAAATATCCTAAATTTATATTAGTTTCTGGTTTTAATAGCGAAGAGATTGATAAAGAGATAAAAAAGAATAACTTTGATGGTTCAATTGTAAAACCTATTAATCAGTCCCTGCTACTAAACTCTATTCTAGATTGTTATGGTTTTAAAGGTGTAACAAGGGCAAGACGGCATAAAAGCCAGTATCCTGAGGGCTTTGAACAGGTTAGAGGTGCTTTAATACTTCTAACTGAAGATAACGAAATTAACCAACAAGTAGCGATTGAGCTCCTAGAAGGTGAAGGTTTTTATGTAGATATTGCTAATAATGGCCAAGAATCTGTAGACATGTGCGAAAAGAAGAAATATGACATTATTTTAATGGATCTACAGATGCCAGTATTAGATGGTTATGACGCTACCTTAAAGATTCGTGAAACTTTTGACTCAAAAGAGTTACCTATTGTTGCCATGACTGCGGATGCTATGACTGGGGTTAGACACAAGGTTATGGATACAGGAATGAACGACTATATTACAAAACCTATAGAAACAGATAAACTCTGGCACTCGTTAGCCAGATGGATTAAAAAAGAAGATAGAGAGTTACCCACTAAATATACAAATATGGATGTTAATCACCAGGTTGGTATTCTACCAAATATTGACGGACTAAATGTCGAAGGTGGTGTAACTAGAGTAGCTGGTAATATAAAACTCTATAAATCTATTTTACAACAATTTATAGAAAACTATAGTAGTGTCTCGGCAGATCTTAAAAAACTACTTCTAGACGATAAAAAAGAGGAAGCTATCCGGCTTGCCCACACTGTAAAAGGGATATCGGGAAACATAGGGTCGGCAATTCTACAGGAGAAATTTAAAGATGTAGAACAGCTATTAAAGGATGATTTAGAAATAGAATCGGATCTAAAAACAGTTGATGGTATTCTTTTAGAGTTAATCGATGATATTAATAAATCTGGCGTATTAGTCCAAGAAGAAAAACCAAATGTACCACTTAATAAAATAAGTGAAGACCAGATAAATGGTAAAATTAGGAGTATTATTGGTCATCTAAATTCACGAAAGCCAAAGCCAGCCAAGGATCTTATGGTAGATCTCTTAGGTTCAGAGATTAATGAATCCCAAATTTCTCTGATTAAAGATGCCCAGAAACTTGTTGGGCGATATAAAATGAAGGATGCTGTAGAGTTATTGGAAGGTTATTTTAATAATTAAACATTCTATTAACCTGTATTATATTTATTTAAATCTCATTTTTATGTAGTATTACTTTATTATATTAGTTTAAAGGGTAAAATATGAAATTCAAGGAAATATTAGAAACACTGAAACCAGTGGATAGTTTAGAAAAGATAGATATTGTATCAGGTGATAAAGTTCTTACAACAATACTAAATGTTGATGGTAAAAAAGGTTCTTTACAGGTGTATGCAAATTTAGTTGGTTTTGATAATGGAAATATTGATAAAAAATTAGCAGATAAAGGTTTAGAGATGTTTGCAGAACATACTGCAGATGCTAAAACAAACCCAGGCGCCCATCCCAATATAGATCTTCTACTTAATATAAAAGAAGGTAGCTGGGTAAAAGCAGTAGTTCATTATAAAGTACCTGCTTATTTAGAAGCAAAAGTTGAAAAGTACACAGTTCTTAAAAAAGCTGGTGAATTAAATAGTGACAGAGATGGTGCATTAGAAACTTTTAATAAGGTTATGGACTTATTGGAAGCGGGTTATCTAAGAACTTCCCAGATTATTGATGGTAAGTGGCAGGCTAATCAGTGGGTAAAAAATGGTATAATGTTAGGTTTCCCCCTGGGTAATATTACTGTCTATAATGGTAGTTCCGATATCGGTTTTACCGATAAAGATACATTTCCTGTACGAAAGTTAACTGGTAAAGAGGGCTTTAGAGTTGTTCCTCCAGCTGCAGGTTTAAGACGTGGAGCCTATGCAGGGGAAGGTTGTGTTTTTATGCCTCCAGCTTATGCTAATGTAGGTGCCCATGTAGGTGCTGGTACTATGGTTGAAAACTTAGCGGGAAGTTGTGCACAAATTGGTAGAGATTGTCATATTAGTGCTGGAGCAATTATTGGTGGTGTATTAGATCCAGTTGAAGCAACACCAGTAATTATTGGAGACCACGTTCTACTTGGAGAAGGTACTGGGGTAACACAAGGTGCCAGATTAGGTGACTTAGTTACATTAGCACCTGGTGTTCATATCTCAAAAGCAACACCTGTTTTAGATCCAATCAATAATGTAGCTTATACATCAAAGGGTGTATGCGAGTTAATTACCCACGAAATGGGTGGTGAGATTAAAACCTATAGTGTTGGTAAAGTTATTACAGAAAAAGATCCAAGTTATGGTCCAGAAATTCCTGTAGGAGCATTGGTTATACCATCAATGTCTGTTTCAAGTTTAGGAACTTTAAAGTTAACACCACTTATTGCAAAATATATAAATTCTACCGCTGATAGAGCTTACGCATTAGAAGAAGCACTAAGAGGATAAAATGAGTTTAAACCCAAAGAGTAGTTTTCACGGTATAGGTATATCGGAAATTAGGAAGATGAACGCACTGGCTAGGGAAAATACAATTAACTTAGGTATTGGACAGCTTCCAAACGATATACCCTCTTCAATGCTGGAACAAGGTCAAAAAGCATTCTCTTTGGGTATTACTAGGTATACTTCTAACCAAGGTATGCTAGAACTTAGGGAGTTAATAGCAAATTATCACTCTATAAAAACAAAAAAGCATATACTACCAGAACAGGTTGTGGTAACTAATGGTGCAGAAGGTGCTTTGTGGAATATCCTATATACTTTTTTAGAACCCACGGATGAGATTTTAATCCCAGAAGTAGCATTTTCTGTGTATGATACAATCGCATGCCTTCAGGGTTCAAAAGTCAAAACATTTAAAATGAATGAGGACTTCTCCCTAGATATTAACAGTCTAGAAGATTTAATTACAAACAGAACAAAATTTGTTGTTATAAACAGTCCAAATAATCCAACGGGATCAATACTACCCTTGGAAGATGTAAAAAAATTAGCAGAATTAGCAAAAAAAAGAGACTTTTACATTATTTCAGATGAAATTTATAGTGAACTATATATAGACGGGGCAAAACCAGTAAGCCCATATACATTTTCAGATAGAGTAATAATTGTAGATGGAATATCTAAACGTGGAGCTGCAACAGGTTTAAGAATCGGTTGGACAGTTAGTCCAATAGAAATAGCAAAACCAATGGTAGTTGCAAATCAATATATTTCTACCTGTGCTTCCTCAGTATCACAATATACTGCGATAAAATCCTTAGATGGTAGTTCCGATCAGTTTGTAGAAGATGTAAGATCAGACTTAAAATTAAAAAGGGATTATGTCTATAAAGTTTTATCAGGAATAAAAAACATCAAAGTAGTCAAACCCGAGGGTGCTTTCTACATTTTCCCAGATATATCAAAGTTTGGGAAATCAAAGGAAGTTGCCCATAAAATACTGGAAGAAGTTAATGTTTTAACTATTCCAGGAGTTGCATTTGGAGATCGGGGAGATAATCATATAAGGCTATCGTTTGCCGTGGAATTTAATGACCTAAAAGAAGCATTAAACCGCATTACAGATTTGTTTAATAGTTGGAGTTAATATGAACGTAACTGATATAAGTAGTAGTTTTAATTTAGAAAATAGTAGACTTCAAATTTCTGGAGTAGATATAAATAGAATTGTTAAAGAGGTTGGAACACCACTTTTTATATACGATGCCCAGACAATAAAAAATAGATATAACTATTTAAGAGATAATCTACCTAAAGAGGTTGATATTTTTTATGCAATGAAGGCCAATGCAAATATTTCAATTGTGAAGCAGTTTGTATCAATGGGTGCCGGTGTAGAAGTAGCATCGGCAGGTGAGTTATACGTTTGTAAAAAACTCGGAATGAACCCTAAAGACATTGTTTTTGGTGGTCCATCTAAAACAGATGAAGATATTGAAATAGCAATAGATATGGGCATATATGCAGTTAACGCAGAAAGTATTAATGAAATTAGACGTATAGACCGGGTTGCATCATCTAAAAATACAATTATGGATGTTGAATTAAGAATTAACCCCGAGTTTGAGATTGAAGGTGTTGTTGTTAGTTTAGGTGGCGGTTCTAAAAAATTTGGAATAGACTCAGAGACAATATCTGATGTAATTATAGAAGCACAAAAACTAAAAAATATTAGACTACAGGGAATCCATATTTATGCTGGCACAGGTATTAGGGAATGTAAAAGTTTCTTAAGTAATATGGAGAACTGCTTCAAGCTTGCTAAAGAGCTAGATGATAAGCACTTTAAAGTAGAGTCTATAGATGTTGGTGGTGGTTTAAGTATCCCTTATTCAGATGATGATCCAGAATTTAATATTGAAGGTTTAAGTTTTGAAGTAACCAAATTAATAAACCAATACCCATTTATTAAAGATAATAATACAAGAATTATAACTGAACCAGGTAGGTATTTAGCCGGACAGTGTGGGGTATATATTACAGAAGTAATCGATAAAAAACACTCTAGAGGCAGAGACTATCTTTTAGTTGATGGTGGAGCCCAGCATCTTCTGCGACCTGCATTAATTGAGGTCTCTCAACCAACTTTTAATATCTCTAGAACTGAGGATGATTTTAAAAAGTATGATGTAGGTGGTAGTCTTTGTACATCCATAGACTTTTTAGGGAAAGATATTGAACTTCCAGTTAATAGTCAAATTGGTGATTATATAGGTGTTTTTTGTGCTGGAGCATATGGATATGCGGAAAGTATGCCATTTTTTCTAAGCCATGATATAGCACCTGAAGTATTAATATACAGTGGTAAATATCATATTATTAGACCTCGAATATTTATGAAAGATCTAGTTGATGCCCAATCGATTCCAGAGGACTTAGTATGATAGATATAAAACTAGATATTGTAGAAGTTCTTTCAAGTTTAATTAGTGTTGAAAGTGAAACAAATAACGAAAAGCTGTTATGCGATATGATATATTCTGTATTATCAAATTATAATGGAGAACTTATTAGAGTAAGTAACTCCTTGGTTCTGCATATGGATTTTGGTAAGCAGAAACGAATTGGGTTAGTGGGGCATATCGATACTGTTCCAGTAGCTAAAAGTTCTACAATTCCTACTATTAAAGACGGGGCTCTATGGGGTAGAGGTGCTTGTGACATGAAAAGTGGTATAGCTTGTATGTTAAAAGTTCTAAACGATATAGATCTAGGTCTAATCGAACCAAATCATAACCTAACTTTAGTTTTTTACGAAAAAGAGGAAGGTCCATGCCCAAATGGAATTAACTATTTATTAGATGCAAAACACCTAGATAATTTAGATTTTGCCTATGTATTAGAACCTACAGAGGGTAAATATTCCGTAGGTTGTTTAGGTTCATTGGCTGTAAAAAAAGAAGTTTATGGAATATCTGCTCACAGTGCAAACTCTAAAAGAGGGAAAAATGCACTACTAGAGTCAATGGAAATATATAGTCAAATTGACGAAATGAATAATGAAATTGATGGGATTACTGACATCGATGGCTACGAATATTACGAGACTGTAAATGTTACAGCCCTTCATACAGATACTAAAACATTTAATGTAATACCGGCAAAGGTTGAGATGTTAGTTAACTATAGGTTTAGCCCAGATAAAAGTTCCAGAGTCGCTTTAGCATACCTTCTTGAGCATCTAGGGCAAGATAATATAACAGTTGTTGACCAAGCTGACTCATGTTTTATCGGTTCCTCTGGAGACCTATTTCTATTAGACGGTGTCGAAAGGGAGATAATGCAAGCTTGGACAGATATTGCCCAGCTTAACGTTGGTGGAGTACCTGCAGTAAACTTTGGTGCAGGTTCTATAAAAGTTGCACATAAACCAGAAGAGAGAATCGTAATAAAGGAATTAAAAGAGTTTTATACCTTACTTGTAAAACACCTATAATCCTTCATATTCCGAAGCGATTATCTCCCCAGTTAAAACCCTTAGACCATTTTGTGCCAAGGACTTCATCTCATCTTCCCCAGGATATATTTTTACTGGTGCTAAAAAATCTACTGATTCACAAATATGATCTGTAACACTTTTTGAGTGGGCTATTCCTCCAGTTAAAATTATGGCATCTATATCGCCTTTTAAAACTACGGCCATAGATCCTATATATTTTGAGACCTGATATGTCATAGCATTTAATACTTCAAGAGCTTTATCATCTCCACCACTAATTTTATCTTCAATCTCTTTCACATCATTACATTTTAGATATGCAACTAAACCACCACCACCAATAATCATTTTTTTGATATCTTTAAAACTATGTTCTCCACTAAAACATAGTTCAGCAAGGCTTAATGCATTTAAACCTCCACTTCTTTCAGGTGAAAAAGGACCCTCGCCATTAAGAGCATCGTTTACATCAATTACTCTACCTTTTTTATGAGCCCCAACACTAATACCACCACCTAAATGAACAACTATTAAGTTTAACTCTTCATATTTTTTATTTATATCCGATGCATATGAACGGGCAATTGCTTTTTGGTTAAGGGCATGGAAAATTGACCGCCTTTTAATTAAGGGGTGTCCTGAATATCTTGCAATATCCTCAAGTTCATCTACAACTACTGGATCAGCTATAAATGCCTGGGTATTTGGAAGTTCCACAGCAATATCATGGGCTAAAAGACCACCTAGATTACTAGCATGTTCTCCTAATAAGTTAGCTTTTAAATCGTACCGCATCTGATCACTAATTCTATACACACCAGAAGCTATAGGTTTAACTAAACCACCACGACCAACTATGCAATCAATTGATTTTAATTCAATTCCATTCTCTTGTAATCTTTTCAGTATTATAGATTTTCTAAAATCATACTGGTCAGTCACTTTTTCGAACTTAGATATATCTGTTACAGAATGTCTAATAGTTTCAGTAAATATAGGTTCATCATTATTAAAAAGTGCAATTTTTGTTGAGGTTGAACCAGGGTTAATTGTTAATATTATATGTTTTAGCATAAATAAAAGCATAAGAGGGTTTATTTAGTAAGTCAAATAGATATATTATAAAGGTATGAGACATTGGACTGAAAGTGTATTCTACGAAGATCTTGAGCGAGATGAGATCGAGCTAATTCCAGCTAGATGTAGCATTGCTCAGCTCTCAAAAATAGATAGATACAGAGAACTAGGGTTAGACCCAGAAAAAATATTAGAAGGCTTACCATATACTTTAGCTGAATTTGAAGCTAAGGAGAGTTGGCTAAACCCATATCAAGTTCAACTATTTGACAAAAACTTCTTAAAATACCTACCAAAAAGAGAACCACATTTTGGACAATATATTGATGGAGCAAAACTTCCAGCTAGAAGTAGTATTGTTGAATCAATGTTTATTAGATCTTTATCAGTAAGATATGTTTGTAATAATATAGCAAAAGAGTCTGCTAAATATCATCACGAATATACTAATGAGGTGCATGGATCTAAAAATACATCACTAAAGGTACTAATGCGACCATATCCATTTTTTAAAGCATTTGCTATGGGTCATGAGTGTCACTTTGTTCGAGGTGTAATAGATGGTTATATCTCCTTAAAAAGATCTGTTTCTACTAAAGTTGAGGAGATCTGCTGTAGCACAAGAATAGAGTCTGTTATAGAAAATTACTACTATGATCAAAATCTAAAATTCAGAGGTAAAAGCCTGTATCATGGAGATCAGATAATTGCTGAATATTCAGATGTTTCAGATCCAGAGATCCCAGGATCTGCCTTTGTTGGAGTTAGAGTAATTAATGATTTTTACTTTGAAAACCAAGTAGTTTTTAAGAAAGGTGAGATATATAACGCACCATTTTGCTGTTTTGTAATAACATACGATTAAAATTAAAGAAAAAAAATACCAGTGACCGGACTTGAACCGGTACACCCGAGGGCGGTAGATTTTGAATCTACTGTGTCTACCAATTTCACCACACTGGCAAGTGAGATAAAGATTATCCTTTAGGGACTGTTTTGTCAATCAATGCTGGTTAAAATGATGGAGTATAGAGCTTGTATGTATATATTGATTTTACTTATATTGGCATTTATTATATATAATAACAGTTCTCTATTTTTCAAAGAAGATTCAAATTATAGCCATATTAATTTTTCAAAACCACTAAAAGGTGGGGAACCATTTGAACGATCTGATGGTAATAACAGAGCAATTCTTTTTATACATGGTTTCCCTGGTTCTCCTAAAATGTTCTATATGGTTCGAGAATTAGCACTAGAAGCTGGTTACGATGTCTTTTGTCCTAAAATCCCTGGATTTTGTTCCTGCCATGATGATTTTATTTTAACTAATTTTTCTATGTGGTTTAATTATCTAAAAAACTACTATATAGATAAACGAAAGAGTTATGATCAGTTTTATATAATAGGCAACTCAATGGGTGGTGCTATGACATTAAAATTGGCAGAACTCTTCTCAGCAGACGAAGTATTAAAACCTACAGCAATTGCTACAGTTGCTGCTCCTGTATATATTAGAAATCCAAAATTATTTTTTATTAGAACTATTAAATTCTTTAAAGATTATATTCCACCAAAAAAACCGATAAAAGACAAGTCTTTAGATGAGGATGGAGAAACAGAATGGGTCGGTTATTATGGACATTTCCCAAAACAGATTTTTAGTTTAATAGTTGGTTTTAAGGGTGTAAAGAGGGATCTGAAGAAAATAACAGTCCCTTGTTATCTCTCCCATGCAAAAGAGGATAAAACTGTTCCATTTAAAAATATGGAGTATATAAGTAGAAGAATATCAAGTAACAACATTCAGACAAGAGTATTTAATCTTAATAAGTGGAAACATAGTAACCACTCCATGTTTATCTACAAAACTACAGTAGGTCCAATATGGAGTGGTATAGATAACTTTTTTAATAGTTTATAGAATTAAGAGATAGTTGTACCAAAAAAGTCTTCACCATTAAATATCTTTTGCAAGTTTAATAGGTCTTTCCCAGCAGCAGCTTTTACTGTTAATCCTAATTCTGCAGCAAGTTTTGTTGCAACAGGATCAAAAGGGATATTTTTACCTGGAGTCCATTCATCCCCACATAGTTTTTTATATTCATCCCAAGACATACTATCTACAGGTTCTGCATCTGGGTTAGTTTTAGGATCATCAGTATATATTTTTGCAATATTAGACAGACTTAATACTGTTTTTGCACCAAATCTTTTTGCCAGTATAACTGAGTCATAGTCTGTAGAAAAACCAGGCTTCCATCCAGCAGCTACCATAACTCTGCCTTTAAATTCTCCTTGGTTCTCTGGGTCTATTATTAATTCATCTTTACAATAATCTCTAAATACACCTTTTAATAACTGACCATTAAGTCTAGTTGCAGCGATTCCAATCCAATCTTCTTCTTCATGTATTGGACTTTTATCTATCTCTCTGTAGGCACTTTGGTATTTTCTTGCAGCGCCTCCACCACCAATAATAAGTATAGCTTTTCTTGACTGATCAGCTTCTAACCAATTTACTAAAAAGTCTTTAAACTCTTTAATGAAATTTGTATCAATGTGGTCTGGAGCTACTATTGAGCCACCAAGGTCTAAAATTTGAATATTATCCATTTTTACTCCCTAAAAAAAATAAACTTATGTATTTTATGTTATTTCCCCCAGTAAGTCAAAGCAATAGGGGGTAGCAGAGCTAGTTTGCTTGACATCGGGTAGTATATAAAGTTTAATATTACAGTTATAAATACATAATGGAGCAACATAACATTGAAGAAAAAATCTTTACTATTATTACTACTATTAACACCAATATTTATATTTAGTCAGCAGACCGCTAGTGATTATTTTAAGAGCATTTCTAATACTTATGCAGAGATAGAATCCTATACTGCTAATTTTAAAATAACTAGTGGAGTTCGTGGGAATATAATAGAAGAAGGTGTTATGTCATACATGAGTCCAAACTTACTTAGACTTGATTATACAAAACCAGAAAAACAAGTCATTAACGTGAACTCTCGTAAGTTATCAATTTATATTCCACGTCATGCCACACTATTTGAGCAAACTATAAACTCTGAGGAAGAAGCTTTAGCATTAGAAACTACCGGGTTAACTGCTCAGGGTCTAGCTCTATTTAATACAAACTACAGTATTAGTTATGTAAACTCTCCAGATTTAGAAGTCTTAGACGAAGAGAATCCAGAGGATGTATATAAATTAAGATTAATTCCCCGTAAATATTCAGAACCTTTTTCAAATATAATTATGTCTATAACAACCGAAGGTTATATTAGACGATTAGAATCTACTACGCAAACAGAAGAGATAATTATTTTTGATATTGTAGATATTGATGTAGATGCAAATATTAGTCCTACTCATTTTGATTATGAAGCACCTCCAACAGCAACAACTTTACCAGATTTCTTATTTACAAAGGAAGAGGAATAATTATGCGTTCGTTAAGCGATGTCTTAATAAAGCAGAGAGAAGAGAAAGGTTTTACAATAAGCCAGGTAGCTTATGAAACTAATATCTCGAGAAAGTATATTGAAGCTTTAGAAGAAGAAGAATTTGATGTATTTCCTGCTCAGGCCTATCTTTTAGGTTTTTTAAGAAATTATTCTGAATTTCTGGGATTAGAGTACGATGTTGTCTATGGGGAATATCAGAACTGTCTACTAAGAGAAGAACCAACCCCATTATCTGAATTAATGGGTGTGCAAAAGACTTTTGAACTAAGAGCGTGGATGATTATAGTTCCTATCCTTCTACTTGTTTTAGGATTTGGTATTCCTCCTCTAGTAAAAACTGTTGGAAATCAAATTGAAAAACGTAAAGAAGCACTTAGAATAGCCGGTGAAGATAAAACTAAAATATTTACAATAGATCAGGAATATATTGGTAAGAAAGTAAAAGAAGGAGACTCTTTTACTATGCTTATTGGTGAAGACAAGCTTACCTATCTCATTAGAGAAATATCTTCAGATATGATTGTGACTGAAAACTTTAAAGGAAACCAGAATGATATAACTCTTAAGTTAGGAAACGAGGTTATAACACAGTTTTCACAAAACAGTAAAAAATATGATATTACGCTCTTTTTAAAAGATATTGGTGGCTTTTCTGATAATTCAGCAATTATCAAAATTAAAAGTGATATAAAAGATGATGTTATTTTTACAGAAGGTGATACACCTACATATACAGATCAATCTGTAACTAAAGATAGCAAAATATTAATGGTAAAAAAGAGATCAACAGACCCTTATACCATTTCAATAAAGTTTGAAGGTGATATACTATTTAAATATCAAATGAAAGGCCAAGAATTAATAGAGAACTTTTATCAGAAGAATAGTTCATTAAATTTAGATGTTACTAGAAGTGTTAAGATCTGGACTAGTAATGCTGGTTTAACTAAGTTTAAATGGAACGGTGAAGGTTTGGTTTTAGGTAGAACTGGAGAAGTTCATGTTTTTACTTTAAGATGGTTATATAATTCAGATAAGGATGAATACAGACTTGAGTACGCAACAGCATATTAAATTTTACATAGAGACCTTAGGGTGTTCAAAAAATCAGGTTGATTCAGAATCTATGTTGGCTTCTGTAGAGTCATACGACCATAGTTTTACAAAAGATGCGACTGAGGCTGATTTTATTATTGTTAATACCTGTGGGTTTATAAAGTCTGCAAAAGAGCAATCAATAAAAACTTTTTTAGATTTTAGAGAAACTTATCCTAATAAAAAAATAATAATTGCAGGATGTTTCGCCCAGAGATATTTTGAAACGATTAAAGAATTATTCCCTGATGCAGATGGGTTTTACGGAAGTCAATCTCCTTCACAAATTGGTGAAATAGTTGATTCGGTTATGAAGGGAGATGTTCCTGCTCTTAAAAGAGATGATGACTTTACCCAATTAAAAAGAGATACAGTTTTTAACTTTAAAGGATCTGTGTTTGTTAAAGTTGCAGAAGGTTGTAATAACAACTGTAACTACTGTGCTATTCCAATTATTCGTGGTCCTATAAAAAGTAGAACTTTAGACGATGTATATTCTGAAATTGTGGGTTTATTAGATAATGGTTTTTTTGAAATTAATCTAATTGCTCAAGACCTTGCAGCATGGGGAGAAGATTTAGGAGATAAAATTCTTCTAGATCTTCTAAAAAAGTTAAGTCTATTAGAAGGAAAATTTTGGATACGTCTGTTATATATTCACCCAGATAAATTCCCTGTACAGCTATTGGAAATATGTAAAAGAGATCCAAGAATACTTCCTTATTTTGATATACCTTTTCAGCACGCTAGTGAAAAAGTTCTTAAACTAATGGGAAGAAACGGTTCATATCAGAAACATCTAGATATTGTAAATCGTATTAGACACGAGCTTCCTACATCTATTATTAGATCAACCATAATGCTTGGACATCCAGGTGAAGGGAAAAAAGAATTCCAAGAAGTTAAAGAGTTCTTAATTGAAGCAAAACTTGACTGGGTTGGTTTTTTTATATATTCCAGAGAAGAGGATACTAAAAGTTATGACATGCGTGGTTCTTTTATGGATGCAGTTAGTAAAAAAGTTGCAAATAAACGTAAAGAATTATTAGAAGATATACAATCAGAAATCACACCTAAAAGACTTCAAGATTGGGTTGGTCAAGAGATCGATGTCTTAATAGAAGAAGATGTTAAAGAGGAGAACCTTTTTATAGGTCGTGGTTATATCGATGCTCCTGAAGTTGATGGATTAGTTGTTGTTAAAGGGGAAGATCTAAAAGAGGGTGATGTAGTTAAAGTTAAAGTTTTAAGTGTTGCATCAGTGGATCTTATAGCTCAAGTAGTAGACTAATGGACTATTTAGACGGATTAAACGATCAGCAATTAAAAGCTGTTACATATAATGGTGGACCACTACTGCTTTTAGCTGGAGCTGGTTCAGGAAAAACTAGGGTAATTACTACTAGAATTGCTTATTTAATAGATAAATTGGGTTTTAGCCCATATTCAATATTAGCTGTAACATTTACCAATAAAGCAGCTGGAGAGATGAGGGATCGAGTTCTCTCAATGGTTGGTGGTGGCGAAAATGTCATGATTAAAACCTTTCACTCTTTTGGTGCTTGGATGTTACGTCGAAATGGTGAATCTTTAGGCCTAAGGTCATCTTTCACTATTTACGATGACGACGATGTAAATGCTCTGTTAAAAAGTCTTATTCCCGGTGCAACTCGTAGTGAATTAAAACAATTTGCTAGAGATATTTCTAGATGTAAAGATGATAATTTGACCTCAGATGATAACCTTGTACATATAAATAGCCATCCAGAGTTTTCTGAAATATATTTTAAATATCAGGAAAGAATTAAAGAGATAGGAAATGTAGATTTTGGTGATTTAATATCTCTTCCAAATCAGCTTTTACAAAATAACCAAGAAGTTAGAGATAGATTCCAAAAAAGGTTTAAAGTTATATTAGTTGACGAGTATCAGGATTCAAATGGTGCTCAGTTTCAACTATTAAAAAATCTAGCTGGTCCAGATACATGGGTATGTGTAGTTGGGGATGACGACCAATCAATCTACAAATTCCGTGGTGCCGAAGTTAAAAATATATTAGAATTTGACAAGATATTTAAAGGTACAGAAGTAATAAAACTAGAAGAGAATTATAGAAGTACAGGTAATATTTTAGCTATAGCCTCTGCTGTTGTTGAAAATAATATAAATAGATTAGGTAAAACTTTATGGACTAGTAAAGGTGCAGGAGAGAAACCTACAATAAAATATTTAGAAAACGGTGAAGCCGAAGCTCTTTATATTGCTGGTCTTTTACAAGATGTAGAGGATTTAGATGAGTGTGCTATTTTATATAGAACCAATGCTCAATCTAGACAATTAGAATCTACACTTATTAGAAGTAATATTGCATATAAAATTGTTGGTACTTTAAGATTCTATGAACGTGAAGAAATTAAAGATACATTAGCAATTCTCTCTTTTATATTAAACTACCGAGATGAGATTGCATTTAGAAGAATAATTAATAAACCTGCTAGAGGTATTGGAAAAGCTTCAGTTGAAAAGATAATAGGAATTGCTAGTAATTACGATAACGACTACATGATTACACTTGCAAATAGTGCAATATTAAAAGGAAAAGCCAAAAAAGGTGCTGACTCTTTTTATACTTTTATACAGGAATTAGAAGCCTTAGATTATACTGTGGATCTAGGTCACTTTGTTAGGAAAGTAGTGGAAGATAGTGGTCTTTTAGAGTATCACAGAACTCAAGATGCAAATATTGGATCAGGTAAAGTTGACAACTTAGAGGAACTAATAAATTCCGCTAGTAAATATTCAGGAGACACTGCTTTAGTAGACTTTTTAGAATCTATAGAACTTGACCAATCATCATTGGATACAGAAGAAGATGACAATAGACCTAAAGTAACATTAATTACTATGCATAATACAAAAGGTCTTGAATTCGACAGAGTTTTTATTACAGGAATGGAAAATGGTCTATTCCCTAGAAATGAAAAGTTAGAGGATCTAGATGAACTAGAAGAAGAAAGAAGGCTGTTTTATGTTAGTATAACTCGAGCCAGAAAACATCTTTGTTTTACTAGCTGCAGCCGCCGAGTTATTCACGGTAAGATGATGAGTAGTACTCCTTCTATATTTTTAAAAGAGATCCCAAATGAGTTCGTGGTTGGAGAAGAAGCTCCTAAAGCTGTTGTTGAATCTGGTTTTAACCGGGGAGATAACGTATACCACGATGATTATGGTTCTGGATACATTATTAAGGTAACAGATAACGGTAAACATAATCTTGTACTTGTAAAGTTTGAAACTGGTCAAGTTAAACAATTTATTCCAGAATTTTCTGCCTTAGAAAAAATGGCAAGATATTAAGGATTTATTCGCATGATAATTAAAAGAGCCCGTGGGCATAGATTATATACAACTGATGGAGATAAGATTTTAGATCTATCAATGGACCAAGGTCGAGCTGTTTTAGGGCATAGACCTAATGGTCTTTCTTTAGCTATTAAAAATGTAATAGAGCGTGGACTATATGCTCCCTACGATAATATCTATCTTAAAAGACTTATTAAAGATTTAAGTATTAGATTTCCAGATCATCCACATGTTACAATTGTAAATTACCAAGATAAAATAAGTACTTATTTTGATTCTGAAATTTTAGACCCATTATACTCAAATTGTTTTGATGTTAAACTTGCATTTTGGAGACCATTTCTAAATATACCAAATTCAGAGAATATTGTAGTTTTATATCCTCTACCAGGTCTGAATACAGCATCGGTTTTGGTTAGTAAGAAACAACACACTCTAGAATCAGATAGTATATCACCAGTACTGTTATCCGGTATATTAAGGTCTTTATATGACTACGATTTAGAGTATAAGAAGTTTGATAGGTCTAATTATAATAGTTTTAAAAGTATACAAAATACAGAACTTTTACCCCCATATCTTATATTAAAAAGAGATCCTAAAGAGTATTTTGAGTTGTGTGCTAAAGGTAATAAAGAGGGTATAATGTTAAATAGCAGTTCTCAGGTTGCTATATTAGCCCCTGACTTTTCTAGAGGCGAACAGAATAAAATATTAGATTTTTTAAAATAGAAGGAGACCTTATGTCCAACCAGGTAGTAGTCATAATAGCTATAAAATTAGTTATTGGTTTTTTAGCAACAATTATATCACTTTTATTGTGGTCTAAAACCAGAGACGTTGCGTGGTTAACAATGGTTCTAGGTGTTATCTTTTTATATCTAGAGACTCTTTTAGAAATTTTAGAATCTTTTGGTCTCGTATTATATAAGTCTTTACAGTACGGAGATATAGAAATTTTACCATTTGTATTTGGTACTTTACCATTTATATTTTTTGGTACTGGAATGTTGTTATTTTTATTAAGGATCAGAAAGTTTTAATGTTGACATTAATTTACATTCATGGGATTATTCACCACCCGTTACAAGTTATAATTATATTAAGATTGAGATTAAGGTAGAGAAAATGAAAACTATATTCGTAAAACCTGCTGAAGTGGACAGAAGCTGGTATATTATTGATGCCAAGGACGTTACATTAGGTAAAGTTGCCGTTAAAGCAGCTACGTTATTAAGAGGAAAGCATAAAGCTTGTTATACTCCACACCAAGTTGTTGGAGATTATGTTATTATTATCAATGCTGATAAAGCGACTCTTTCTGCGAACAAGAAAAAAGATAAGATGTACTATGAGCACTCAAGATTTATGGGTGGTTTAAAAGCTTATAGCTATGAGACGCTAATGGCTAAAAGACCAACAGCTCCTATGGAAAAAGCAGTTAAAGGTATGTTATCTAGTGGTGCACTAGCAAATCAGCTTTTTAGAAATTTAAAAGTATATGCAGGTGAGACTCACCCACATGTAGCACAACAGCCAATAGCTGTAGAAGTGTAATTGGGAGTATATTGTGATTAAGAATTTAGCACACGGAACAGGAAGAAGAAAAACGTCTGTTGCCAGAGTATATTTAAGAGAAGGCAACGGTACTATTATAGTTAATGGAAAAGACGTAAAAGAGTTTTTTCCAGTTGAAGAGCATGTTATCCAAGTTGAACTACCATTGAACGTAACGGAAACATTAGGTAAATACAATATTCTTATTAATGTTAAGGGTGGAGGAATCTCCGGTCAAGCAGGTGCAATAAGACATGGTATATCTAGAGCTTTACTTCAATTAGACGAAAATAATAGAGCTAAGTTAAAAGCTAATGGCTTCTTAACAAGAGACTCTAGAATGGTTGAGAGAAAGAAATTCGGGCAGAAAGGTGCACGTAGAAAATTCCAATTCTCAAAACGTTAATACCATTACTATTACGTCTTGTCAAAGAGGAACATCCCAGGGTTCATATCGAATCCTATTAGAGGATGGTTCCTCTTTTTTTATTTCTGTAGACTTTTTTATAGCAAACAAATTAGCTAAAGGTTTAGAAGTCGATTCTCATCTATTAAGTTTAATGAAATCCGAGTCTCTATTTGTTGAGGCATACATTAAAGGTTTATCTCTATTAACCAGACAACTATATAGTACATTCAATCTTAAACGGAAACTTCATAGTAAAGAACTAGATCCAGAAGGGATTAGAAAGGCTATAGATTATTTAGAGGATCAAGGTTATTTAAATGATCATAAATACGCTACAAACTGGGTTTTAAGTCGATTATCAGGAAAACTAGATAGTTATACAGGTCTTTTATCAGCACTTATGAAAAAAGGTATCTCATCTGTTATTGCTAAAGATATCCTGTCCGATCTGTATACAGACGAAATAGAAGAAAAAATAATTATTAATAGTATAAATAAACTTAAAAGAAAAAACAAAACTCAAGACTTCATATTAGGATCATTGTACCGAAAAGGTTTTAACAGAAGAAAAATAGAATTTTATCTCATTAAATAATGACTGTAATTACTTTTGTAAAATCTTTTTTAATTTGCGTTATATGAAATACCCCGTATAATAAATAAAAGGAGGACACTCATGTTCGATAAAGAAATACTTGAAAAAGATGGCGAATGCATCGAGATGACATTTGGTGCAAATTGGAATTATATTTCCATTACTAGACAATTTATACAAAACTTTGTTTTAATAAGCTCTGGGGATCAAGCTCGGTCAGATCATTTCTCAACATCTATTAGTGAACTTTTAGAAAATGCAATTAAATACTCCACTAATAATAAACCATATTTGTTTGTTCATGTTGATAAAGTAAATGGTACATTGACAGGGATAGTCGAAAATTTTGCATCTGATGAGGCTATTAGTGGCTTACAAGTGTTATATGATAAAGTTATGATAGGGACACCTATGGAAGCATATGTAGAACAGATGAAATTAGCAGCAACAAGGGATGATGGTAAAAGTCAACTTGGACTTGCTAGAATAAGGTTTGAAGCTGGAGCACAGCTAGACATGAAAATTTCAGAAGATAATAAAATAAGTCTTAGAATTGTAATGTAAAGGAGATAATATGGGAAAAATAAGTATAGATAATATAAAAGAAGCAAAGTTTTCAGTAGTAGTAAATGATACAAGTGATGGTGTCTCTGTTGTTTTTAATGGTGATATAGATCTTGCAGATCCTAGTGTAATTTTAAATCCTTTTTTTAAAGGTATTCATGATGGTGCTGTTGCAGGTAAATTTAATACAGTTGTTGGTGATTTCACAAAGTTAGCATTCTTAAATTCAAGTGGAATTAAAGCAATTGCTAAATGGATTATGCTTTTAGCTGCAGTACCTGCAGATCAGCAATATAAGATAAAAATTGAATATGATAAATCCGTTGCGTGGCAGGCAACTAGTCTACCTACATTGAAATTCTTAGTTCCTGATGTAGTCATTGTATAGTTATAGGAGAATTTATGAGAAAGGTTAGTTTATTCTTTATATTATTACCACTTACTCTTTTGATTATTTTTCTTCCCTTTAGTGGTGTTGTAAAAGCTTCATTATTTATTGTTTTATATTTGTTAGATTTTATATTTATCAAAAGAAAATATATAAAAGATATAAAGAAAGACGCAGATACTTCGATAAAAACTGAAATGCAGATAGATACATTAATTGACAATGACAATAGTTTAGCAGAAGAAATTGAAACTTCACAAAAGAGAGAAAATGTTGATACAGGTAAATTTGATGAATGCTTTCAACAGATCTATTCTTTAATAGACTCGGTGGATTTAGATAAAAACGATAATAAATTGGATGAACTTACCAATAAACTTATACCTCATATTTCAGAAGCATCTGGTAACTCCTCTATAATTAAGGGAGGAGTTACACAAATTTTTACAATTTCTGATAATGTTGCTAAAACAGCAAAAACTGCATTTGATTTAGCAAATAGTGTTAAACAATCTGTAGCTTATGTAGCAAAAACATTAGAAAAAGCTATTTTAGTTACAGAAGAATTAGATACAAAATCAAAAGAGATTACTAAGATCCTAGACATTATGTCTAATATATCTTCTATGGTTCACATCCTTTCTATTAATGCATCCATTGTTTCAGCTAGAGCAGGTATACATGGAAAAGGATTTAAAGTAGTAGCTAAAGAAATTAGAAATCTTGCAGTTAATACAGATAAATCACTAAGTGACATTGATGTACATGTAAGTGAAGTTCAAGATTCAGTAAAAAAAGTTGCTGTAGAGATTAAAGAGGCTGGAAGGGCCATCGAAGCAGAAGAGTCAGAGCTTAGAGATGTGGCAGGAGCCCTACAGGGAGTACTATTATCTGTAGAAATTATAAATACAGTAAGTGACTCTGCAAAAGATACTACTGATGAACAATCTAAAAGCTTTGTAACACTTAGAGAATCTGTAGACGATTTATTAGAATATTTAAATGTAAAAGTAAACAATGAACAAGGCCAATTAAGTTTATGCCGAAATAATATGCTAAAAATTTCTACTGATATGAATACACTATTTAATGATAGTTTTAAGGGGGAATAATGAATAATTTTTATCTTTTCACATTCATAGTTGTTATTGTTTTAGGTTTTAATATGACTTTAGACATTAAGAATAAAAGAGAGTATGGAGATCGTTGGAAATATCTGTTAATATCATCAATTTTATTTGTTTTAATTGGTGGGATAACAACGTTTATTACAATAAGACCTCTAACAAATGTAAAATTATATGCACCAATATTTATCGTGGTTGCATTATTGTATTCATTGGCACTTCTGTTTCTTGAAGTTTCTGTTCATGCTCAAAGGATAAAACTAAGCTTTTTAACCGACGATGTAAATAATTCACTCAAGAAGTATAAACTATTTATTATAATTTCAGCTATTTCAGTTTTAATCTTTTTTGTAGGCGTTATTTTAAATACTAAGATTAATATGCTTACATTATTGATTGTTTCTATTTCTTCTTTAGCGGTAGCAAACTTTCAAATTCTAGCTAGTGTATTTAATTTTAGAAAAGGTGTTTTACGGAAAAAAAATTATCCTTTTGTAGTACTATTAATATTTATGACTTATGGACTATTTCTTGTAGTAATAAGTTATACGGGAGATAAACCTATTCAGTTTTCTACACTGATAATTTTGAATCTAATATTTATAATACGAAGTTACGAAGAGTATGTATATTTTAGAACAAAACATATGCAATTTATGCTTAATAATCAGAATAAAATTAGGAAAGAGAATGGTAAATTAATTAACAAAGTTATTTTAAGTTCTGCTGAAGAGGATTCAGAAATTATTGTTAATTTAACCAAGGGTATGCTCGCCAATATGAAACGTGACTTAGTTATGGAAAGTTATGGGATAACTGGTATTGTAACCTTTCGTCTGTATAATGGTGTATTTAAGATAGACCATGATGATATGATCATGGGGTATTGCACCCCTTTAGAGCCTGTTATATCCATTAAAAAGATATCTCATGATAATATTCATAAAAAACTTTCTGAGACAAAATTTAATCTAGACTATATTTTAGAAACTCCAATAAGTGAAATGAAAAACTTTGGTGAGAAGTATCTTAAGTTAATAATCGAAAAGAAAGAAATTATTGAAATGGATGATATCCCGACCTGTTTTAATGGGTTACAAAAATGTATTTCCTTTGTTCCTATATTTAATGAGGATAGAATTGCAGGCTTTCAGGTAGTTTTTAAGGATAAATATAGTCAACTTTATTATTTTGAGAAGAAGATGTTAAAAAATCAGGGTTATACTTTAAATACAGTTTTCTCAATAATTAATGGTAAACAAATACAAGAAGATAGAAATAGATTAATTGGAGAGATGAACATTGCTAAAGATATCCAGACTTCAATTGTTCCTAAATCAATAGAACTAGATGGTTATAGTGTTGCATGTGATATGGTTACTGCTACAGAAGTTGGTGGTGATGCATACGATTTTGTAACCAATAAATTTGGTAATTATTTTAGTATTGGAGATGTAAGTGGACATGGTTTACCTTCAGGAATTACGGCACTAATTTTCTTAGCATCTATACATGCAGCTCTAGACGCATCTGAAGTTTTAGATAAACAGTTAGATCCTGATAAAGTATACGATATTGTTAATAGAGTTTTATGTAAAATTAACAGAGATAGAATTGGTAGTGATAAATTCATGACTGGAAATATTCTAAGAGAAGAAGATGGAGTTCTTCACTATGCTGGAGCCCATGAAGTTGCCATTCAGTATTGTAAAAAGAATAATGAAGTTATACTGCACAGGGGATTTACAGAAAAAACAGCTTTCTTAGGTTTATCTGAATATATAAAATCAGAGACATCTAAAGGAAGTCTTACTCTTGAAAGTGGTGATATCTTAGTTCTTTATACAGATGGTGTGATAGAGGCAAAGGATGAAAACGCTGTACAGTATGGTGTCGAAAATGTAGAAGCCTTATTGTTCGAAAATTGTGATTCTGAACCTGGAGTTATATTAGACCTTATAAAAGGTGAGGTCATGAGTTATGCAAAGAAAGGTGATATTAAACAAAATGGTGGTAATCTATCAGATGATATCTCAATGGTAATAATTAAAAAGAATTAACTTATTTAATTTTTAAATAGCTACCAGTTTTAGCTGGTAGTTTTTTTTTGTTAAATAAGTTTGATTATCTTAATATAGGTGAACATTATGAATAAAATTGGCTTTATAGGTCTTGGGCATATGGGTGGAGTTCTACTAAAACACCTTTTAAATCAAAAAGGTATTAATTCAAAAGATGTTGTTATATATAACAGAACTACTGCCAAAGCAGATTTTTTTAAAGAGAAGTATCCTGATATATCAGTAGTGTTAGAATTTAAAGATATGCTCTCTCAGGTAGATACTATAATATCCTGCGTTCACGCTCAGAATCAAAAAGATATTTTAGAACTGTTATATGGTACAGAGATCCATTTTATATCTGCTTCTAATAAATTAAGTATAGAAACTATGGAGAGTTGGTATTCTGGTAAAATTACTAGAATCATGCCTACAGTTGCTTTAGGAGGGTATACTCTTCTATGTCCAAATTCAAAGGTATCAACATCTGAAAGATTAGCTTTACACAAACTATTTTCATTTATATCTGAACCTATGTTTGTAAAAGAAAGTGATTTTGGAATATTAACACTCTTAACAAGTTGCGGTCCTGGATTATATTCTGCACTTTTGGACGTTATATCAACTAGTTTTTCAGAAAACACAGATTTACCTAAAGAGACCATTTCAGATGTTTTAAATAAAACATTATTATCTACAGTTCAGCAATTAAGCTTTGAAACTATAACCTATAAAGAATTAATAAACACAGTTGCAACAAAGGGCGGTTTAACAGAAGTTGGTGTAAATATTATACAAAAACAGTTCCCCGACATTATTAACAATGTAATTGACAAATCTTTAGAATTTAATAATAAACCATAATCAATACTTGTAATTTATACTTTCTACTTGTCTATATAGAGATACTGCATTATTGTTTAAACTATGGAACATACTTTATTACCAGATCATCTAAGCCCGGAGGTTACATTTTTAATTGTAGCTTTTGTAGGACTAATTGTAGGGAACTTTTTTCATAAAATAAAGCTTCCAGATATAACCGGACAGGTACTATTGGGATTAATTATAGGGCCATCAGGTTATCTTATTTTAGGACCTATTTTTGGAACTGGCGATTTAACTATATTCTCTGAACATGATTTAGAATCCCTTAAGTTTATTAGCGATATTGCTCTTGGAATTATGACATTTAGTATTGGAACTCATTTAAGTTATAAACTTTTGCATAATTCAGGTAAGAGAATAGTTAACTTAGCTCTCTTTGATACAACTTTTACATATGGACTTGTATTTGTAGTTCTATACTTTGTATTAAAGATAGATTTTAGAATATGTCTTCTGTTATCTTCAATCGCAATAGCTACAGCCCCTGGAACGGTTGTAAGTTTAATACAAAAAAAGTTCGCCAGAGGTGTATTTACAAAAACTCTTGTTGGAGTTGTGGCTTTAAATAACTTTGCGACTATTTTAGTTTTTGAAATTGTAAAGGCAATCTCAATTTTAAAAAGTAGTGACGTAGAGCAAAATTTACTAATTGGTATAGGTAAACCTTTATTAGTTGTATTAGGAACAATTTTATTTGGTATCGCAATTGGTGGAATAATTACATTTATAACTAAACACCAGCACAATAAAGCTGAGATGTTTACAACTGTATTTTTAGCAATATTTTTTAATATAATATCTTGTAGATATTTTAAAATATCTCCACTTCTAGTTAACCTTACAATGGGTGTAACATTTTGTAACTTAAGCTACCACGCAAAAAAAGTTACCAATGTATTTTCTAATGTTAATGGTCTAATATTTTCAGTTTTTTTTACTCTTGCTGGAGCACATTTAGACTTGAATAAGCTTAAAATTGCAGGAATTGCAGGTGCGGCTTTTATTATAATGAGAATTATAGCAAAGACATTAGGTGCGTTTACTGCTAGTAAAATATTTAACTATCCCCAGAGTATTGGGCGATATTTGGGAATTGGTTTAGTACCCCAAGCTGGGTTAGCAATTGGTCTTGTAATTAATCTTTCAAAATATCCAATATTAGGAGATATTACAGCAACTGTTTCAACTATTGTATTAGCAGCTGTAGCAGTTAATGAGATTATTGGACCTTTTACTACATCTAAAAGTTTTGATCTATCTAAAGAGACAGGGCAAGCAACTCCAAGATTAATAGATTTCTTACAAGAGGAATACATACTATTAAATTTAGAGGCAAAAGATAAATGGCATGCTATAGAGCAGATGACCGACTTTTTAGTAAAAACAAACCATCTACACTCAATTACTAAAGAAGAACTATTAAAAGGTATAATGGACAGAGAAAAGGATTTTAGCACGGGATTAGGTAGAAAGATGGCTATCCCTCATGCAAGAATTCACAAAAGAGAGAAGCTTATGGGTGTCATAGGTCTGTGTAACAAACCTGTCGATTGGGAATCTTTAGATGGTGAACCTGTTGAAATTGTAATCTTAATAGCAACACCCGAAGGAATGAATAATCTCCACGTTCAGCTTTTAGGAGCAGTTGCAAAAATATTTACAGAGGACCCACTATACCAGAAGCGTCTTTTGACCGCAAAAAGTGCAGCTGAAGTTTACGACTTACTACAAAATAAAGAGGTTAGGGATATAAACACATATATCGAAGAACTTTAGAATATATACTCATATTTTTATTACATCTATTATCAGTAAACTGGGAGATATTACTCCCGGTTATATTAATATGGATGAAGATATTGATGTAATTGACTTAACAGAAATTGAGATCAATAATATATTCTTATTTGTAAAAAAATACCTTGGAGTCTATTGTAGATATATCCGAAGCTCAAAATAGCTTAACTTATTTCAAGTTTAATATCCTCCTATCACAAATAAAAGACTCTTTATCAATCGTCTTTGCATAGACTAAGTTATTATTATCCTTGACTTATAATGGCGTTAGGGATAAATTAAAACCAACCAGTTGGTTTTAATTGGGAAGGATAGAAATATGGAAAAAGAGTTTAAAAGGATATATATCCCACAATCATTCAATAATATTAAAGAACTGGATGATTTCATTTCAACACCTGATAACGAGTTGATATCTTTTATAGATAATTTAGATGGGGATATAATGATACTTGGTATAGGTGGGAAGGTTGGTAGCCATGTAGGTTTTCTTGCACGTAATGCCATTATTCAAGGTGAAAACCACAAAAAAGTTTATGGTGTCTCAAGATTTTCAGATAAAGGGATTCAGTTGGAACTGGAATCCTATGGGATAGAAACAATAAAATGTGATCTTCTTGATCAGGAAGGTGTTTCCCGGTTGCCAAAGGTTAAAAATGTTATATTTATGGCAGGTAAAAAGTTTGGCACAGAATCAGGCCAGGGATTAACATGGGCCATGAATACTGTAGTTCCTGCTAATGTGGCTTCCCACTTCAAAGAGAGCCGGATAGTAGTCTTCTCTACAGGTTGCGTCTACGATTTATGCAGTATTAATTCAGGTGGGGCAGTAGAGGAAGATCCTATAAACCCAATGGGGGAATATGCTAATTCCGCAGTTGGTAGAGAGAGAATTTTTGAATATTATAGTCACAAAAAACAGACTGAATTATGTATGTTCCGCCTTAACTATGCAATTGATATGCGTTATGGGGTTTTACACGAAATTGCGTTAAAAGTGCTAAATGAGGAATCTATAGATTTATCAATGGGGCATGTAAACGTAATATGGCAGGGAGATGTTGCAAGAATGGCACTACTTTCATTACAACAGAGTACTTATCCAGCTAATATATTAAACATAACAGGACCTGAGACAATATCTATAAAATATATAGCTAATCAGTTTGGTAAAGAGTTTAATATCACACCAATATTTACTGGAAATGAATCAGATACAGCTCTCCTAAACAACGCAAGCAAAGCTGCATCTGTATTTGGGTATCCACGGATACCTTTGCTTACAATGATACGCTGGAGTGCGCTATGGATTCAGAACAATGGGGCTACACTTAATAAAGCGACACATTTTGAAACACGGGATGGAAAATACTAGGGGGACAGTATGATAACAAATATACAGAAGATTCTAAAAAAAGGAATAGTTATTCCTGCAATGCCATTGGCATTAACTAAAGATTTACAATTTGATGAAAAAAGACAACGTGTCTTAGTCCGGTATTATCTTGATGCGGGAGCCGGGGGAATTGCTGCGGCCGTTCATACTACACAATTCGAAATTCGCGACTATCCGGAAATATTTAACTTATTTTTAGAAGTTGTTATGAATGAGATACAAAAGTTTGAGTATAGGCATGGAGTAGAGATAGTTAAAGTTGCAGGTCTTTGCGGAAAAACAGAACAGGCAAAAAAAGAGGCACAACTGATTAAGAGCTTAGGTTACGATCTTGGTCTGGTCTCCCCTACCTCTTTCACAAGTGCAAATGAGCTTGCTGAACACTACTACGAAATAGGGGAAATTATTCCGATAATAGGTTTTTACCTTCAACCGGCTATAGGGGGGCCGGAGTTATCTTACAATTTCTGGATGGATGTTCTGGTCGATAAAAACCTTATAGCTATTAAGGTTGCCCCTTTTAACCGGTATAAAACAATTGATGTTTTAAGGGCAGTTAATGATAGTGGACGTTCTCAAGATTTGATACTTTATACCGGTAATGATGATTCAATTGTTATAGATTTAATAACCCCTTATGTTCTTACAACAGAATCTGGAGATGTTGAACTCAATTTTTCTGGCGGGCTTCTTGGACACTGGTGTGTCTGGACAAAAAAAGCAGTAGAACTGCTAGATGAGATAAAAAAAGCTAAAGAGTCCCGTTTTATCCCAAGGGATCTGTTAATTAAGGCCCAACAGATTACAGATACAAATGCCGCATTTTTTGATGCAGCAAACGGATTTAAAGGCTGTATTGCCGGTCTTCATGAAGTTCTAAGAAGGCAGGGTATATTTGATGAAATTAATTGTTTCAATCCAAATGGAGAACTTTCCGGCGGCCAGATGGAAGAGATTGATAGAGTATATAATACCTATCCGGAATTAAATGATGATCAGTTTGTTAGAGAAAATATTAAAGTCTGGTTTGAGGTAGATGATTGAAGCCATAGGTTATAAAACATAACTTTCTCTTAAAGCAGAATGGGTATTGTTGATACCCACCCTGCAAGTTCTAGAAGATACCTTAAATAATGTGTCGAAGTTATACTAACTTTCAATGTCGAGTTTTATGTTGTATTAGATGATGAGTTAATCCTATTAATTAAATACGGATTTATAAGAAGAGGAATGGACCAATAATGGAATCTATAAAAGATATATATAAGGTTGGTAAAGGACCTTCAAGTAGTCATACTATGGGGCCTGCAAAAGCTGCAATGCTTTTTCTTGATAATAACCTTCGGGCACTTAGTTATAGTGTTACTCTTTACGGAAGTCTTGCAGCTACCGGTAAAGGGCATATGACCGATGTTGCCATAAAAGAGATATATTTACAAAAAGATAAAATAGCCCAGATAATTTGGAAACCGGAAATAAATCTACCTTTTCATCCCAATGGTATGTTATTTAGTGCTGTATATGAAGATTATATAAACGAACAGACTGTCTATTCCGTAGGTGGTGGGGCGCTTTCTTCAGGTGGAAAAGTGGATTTAAAGTATATATACAAGTTAAGATCAATGGATAAAATACTGAATTACTGTGAACAAAGTGGTAAAAGTTTCTGGGAATTTGTCTTTGAAAATGAAGATGAATCCTTTTTCTCATTTCTTGAAACTATATGGGGTAAAATGCAGAAATCCATAAAAAATGGGTTGGAAGAGGAAGGTGTTCTTTCAGGTGGGTTAGGCCTGGCAAGAAAAGCTTCAACATATAAAATCCGTAGTAAAAATGCCGGAACTCATTTTAAACGTTCCGGAATGTTAACTTCATTTGCATTGGCTGTATCTGAGGAAAACGCCAGTGGAGGAGTAGTTGTTACTGCCCCAACTTGCGGTGCATGTGGCGTTTTACCTGCTGTTTTAATGTATCTAAAAAAAGTGGAAGGTATTAAAGATAAAGCTATTATAAAAGCTCTGGCTACAGCCGGGATTATAGGTAACTTGATTAAGTTTAACGGGTCAATTTCAGGTGCTGAGGTAGGGTGTCAGGGTGAAATCGGTTCCGCATGTGCAATGGCTGCAGCTGCAGCTACTCAATTGTTAGGTGGTTCTATAAGACAGATAGAATATGCTGCAGAAATGGGTCTTGAACATCATCTGGGTTTGACATGTGATCCGGTTGGTGGTCTAGTTCAGATTCCATGTATTGAAAGAAACAGTTTTGCAGCTAAAAGAGCTCTCTCATGTGCTGATCACGCACTACTTTCCGATGGTATTCATAGAGTCAGTTTTGATACTGTGGTACATGTAATGAAGCAAACAGGTCATGATCTTCCTTCCTTGTATCGTGAGACGGCTGAAGGTGGTTTAGCTGCCATATGTAAATATCCAAATATCAACTACTCTTGCGATTAAAAAATTAAGTAATAAGCCGGTTCAGGTATAATAACGTGAACCTTATTCGATGAAGGTTGTATTGTAAACGCTGTGCACATTAAACAGTTTGATAATCGGGATTATCCAGCTATATTTCGACATCTTCTGGAAGTAGTAATGACTGACGGCCAGCTCATTACACTTATCATATTTATGATTGTTACTATAAACAAAGTCTTAGAGAAAGAAGGAACAAATTCTATTGCATCAAATGTCATTGCTTTTCTTTTGATTTTTTACTTGTCAAAATATAGAATCCTTTCAGCAGCAGTAAAGAAATTTAGGGCATATATAGAGTTAGACCCGATAGGATTGTACCGGGTCCAAAACAACTACTTTTTTATTAGTGAAGCGGACTTATTATCGAAAAAACAGTAAGTACTACCATGAGTTTGGAGGATTGATCCAGGACATAAATTAGATACTTCTCCATTTACACTTCCAGCAACAGCCTCAGCCTTTCTTAGATCTGGTACAGTACAGATAATATTTTTAGATTTAATTATCTGTTTAATACTCATTGAAATCGCACTTTTGGGAACGTCGTCTAGAGTGGGGAACCAACCTTCATTAAATTGCTGTTCTCTACATTTTTTATCCAGCGTTACAATTATATATGGAATAGTAGTTTCAAAATCAGCGGGAGGATCATTAAATGCTAAATGACCATTCTCTCCAATTCCTATAAATGCAACATCAATATCTATTTCTGATATAAGTTTGTTTAACCGTTTTAACTCTATATCCAGATCATCAACATCCCCATTAACATAATGAAAATTATTTAAATTAGGGAGTTTATTTGCTACTCTCTCTTTTAGATACTTTCTAAAACTTGCAGGATGCTTATCAGAAATTCCAATATATTCATCTAAATGAAATATATCAATTCTTGACCAATCAAGATCTTTATCTATTAAGTTCTCAAGCATATCAAATTGGCTTGCTCCTGTTGCTAATATAATATTTATATGCTGCTTTTTGCTCATAATATTTTTTATTAAAGAGGCACCTTTAGTTGCCGCTGCCTTTCCACTCTCTTTTTTGTTCTTATCTATAAAAATATTCAATTTTTTCCCCCGTTGTTAAATAAAATATCATTTTGGTAGATTGTTTTACCAATATTTAATTTATTATTAATCATATTAAATGAAGTTAAGTTTGCAGTCTCACCTACAATCGGTTCATTATTCCAAATAGGAAAATCACACAATCTACTAGGATTAGTTGTGGCACACATAACACTCTCTTCTAGAGAAAAATCTGTTTTGTCTGTCATATTACTAATACACCGATCTAGTAGAAGTGAAGCTCCAGCTAAATTTGTTGTGTTATTAAGACCCATATGCCCATCGTTAAATATTCTGATATCCATATCTCCCCACTTATAGAGTCCTGGAGGATTTCCTGCAAGGGCTGCAGCATCACTTACTAAAATAGTGTTACCAAGCTGTTTTATTCGTGAAAAACTTTTAAGTACTTCAGATGGGAGATGAAACCCATCTGAAATTAGTGAGGCCGATAGTCTATCATCTGATATCTGTTTCCATACAAAATTATCTAGCCTAGGTATAAAAGCGGGACAACCATTTCCAATATGGGTAGATAATTTTGCTCCCGCATCTATTGCTCTATCTATAAACTCTCCAGAAACTGCAGTATGCCCAATAGCTGGAATAACTCCTCTTTTATTTATCTCATGAATAAACTCTATAGCACCATCATCCTCTGGTGATAGTGTTACAATTTTTATTAAACCCTCTGCAGCATCTTGCCACCGTAAAAACTCATCTAAATCAGCTCTCCTAATATGTTTAGGATTATGTACACCTCTTGCTCCATCTTTAGAAGATATAAATGGACCCTCTATATGAAATCCAGGAATTGCATTATTAACAATAGATGAACTATTTTTAGCTTTCATAATGTGTTTAATACTACTAATAATCTGTTCCTCAGTGTTGGTTATAATTGTAGGAAGATGTTTTGTCGTACCACTAGAAGCTATCTTACGAATTAGTTTTTCTACTTGCTCCACAGCTAAGTTTGTTGAGTAATCTAAACTAATATAACCATTTAGTTGCAGGTCAAAAAAACCTGGAGATAGATAGTTTCCCATCTCCTCACACTCCGAAACAGATGCGACTATTCCATCTACTATAGAGACCTCTATGGATCTACCTGAAAAGATCGATTTTCCACATACCAATATCTTACTCATTACAAAGGTCCTTTATCTCTCTAACAGATCCATTAAGCACTTCATGGTAATCTTCTATAAAATACTCAAGGGAGATAAATCCTTTGTATCCCCGTTTAATTAGTTCTAATACAATATCTTTATTGTTTGCATCACCTGAGAACAGAGTTGTTGGGATTCTATCTTTCCAGAGGTAGTTTTTCATATGCACATGAACCACATCATTATATAGTGCCTCTAACGCTTCAACTTGATCTATATCCTCTATACTGAAATTAAAACCATCGAATAAAACTTTTAAGTTATCGCATCCTACTCTCTGCTGTAGATTTTTAATCACTTCAACTCTATCTGTAGGTTGGTTATAGTGGGTCTCTAGAGCAAAAGTTAAATCACTATTACTTTGACATATCTGCTCTAAAGCACTATAACTCATCTCCCACTGTTGCTTGACCATTTTAGCAGAGGGGATATTCCCTACAAAGATTCTGATAATAGAGGCATCAAGTAACCTTGCATATTTTGCACATCTATTAGCTTCTGCAACTGACTCATCGGTTCTCTCTTTGCTCTGAGTAAAATTTAGATAGGGAGAGATCGCAACTACTGCCAACTTAGACTCTTTAAGTAGCTTTTTTAACCCATCAAGATGACCACATCTCTTAATGTAGTCATCAATATGTCCAGACCAGAGCTCTATTCCACTTAATCCATATATGTTTGCAATTGATATTACTTCTTCAACTGGTCTATTTTTGAACCAGCTACTGCAGATTGATATTTTCATACAACTATCCCTTAACCGATCCAATCATTACACCTTTTACAAAATACTTTTGTATAAATGGATATATGGCAATTACCGGTACAACTGAGACTAATACTGTCGCATATTTTAAAGACTCTTCTACTACAGTGGAGTCCCCTACACCAGTAGCTTCGTTACTATTGGAACCTGCCATTAATATCTCTCTTAATATAACCTGTAGTGGTAACTTCTCAGGGGAAGATAGGTAGATGAACGGGTAGAAGTATGCGTTCCAAATAGCTACTGCGTAGAATAGACCAATAGTCATAGTTACAGCCTTGGATACAGGGAGAACCAGATGTATAAATATCTGAATATCATTTAATCCTTCAATTCGTCCTGATTCCTCTATGTCCGTAGGAAAGTTATCAAAAAAGCTTCTCATTAATATAAAGTTCCATGCACTTACACAGGTTGGTAATACAATTGCCCAGATGGAATCTAATAGACCTAGATAACGAACTGTTAGGAATGTTGGAATTAGGCCTCCGCTGAAAAACATCGTAACTATAATCATTATATTGAAGAATCTGTGGAACACAATTCTCTTTTTACACATTGCATACCCGCCAGCAGATGTAATAGCCATAGCGATAGTAGTTCCAACTACAGTGTATATAATCGTATTTCCATAAGCTTGAAATATTCTTTTATCACTAAATACAATGTCGTAAACTTTCAGTGTAAATCCTTTAGGATAGAAACTAATCTGACTCTTTAATACATAGATATCATCCGAGAATGATACTGCTACCATATAGATAAACGGATAGATACAAGCAGATAGAATTAATAGTAGAAAGACTACTTTGATAATCCTAGAAATTGTTATTGGTTGTTTTTTATTCATAATAGTTCCCCTTTTTACCACAGACTCGTACCTGTTGTTTTTTTAGCCAATTTATTTGTGATAGTTAAAAGTGTAAGATTCAGTAGTGAGTTAAACAGGCCGATGGCTGTTGCGTAACTTATATTTCCTGAAACTAATCCTTGCCTATATGCATAGGTACTAATTACATCCGCTGTATCGTAGATAGCAGGATTATACATTAATATTACTTTCTCAAATCCAACACTAAATATGGCACCACTTCTTAGTAAGAGCATAGTTATTATAGTTGGAGCGATACAAGGAAGGGTAATACTCCAGATTTGTCTTAACTTACCCGCACCATCCATTCTTGCTGCTTCGTAGAGCTGTGGATCAATCCCAGCTAGTGCCGCAAGATAGATTATGGCACCCCAACCTAATTGTTGCCAAATATCTGATGCAATATAGAGTGTTCTAAATAGTTGTGGCTGGGTAAAGAAGTCCATTTTAGGGCCACCTAAGCTCTCTATTAAAATATTAATTGGTCCTCTAATTGGAGATAAGAATGACATCATCATACCTACAATAACCACATGGGATAGGAAGTGGGGCATATATGTTACAGTTTGAACAAACTTTTTAAACTTTAAAGTTTTTACTTCATTTAAAACCAGGGCAAATATTATCGGAAGTGGAAAACCCCAAACTAGAGAGAATAGACCTAATAACATGGTATTTTTTATAATTTTAAATGAGTCGGGAGAGGAGAAAAAAGCTATATAGTGTTTAAGACCCACAAATTCACTTGCTTTAAATCCTAAAAAAGGTTTGAAGTCTTTTAACGAAATAATTATTCCCCACATAGGTAAATATTTAAATATAAAAAAATATAAAAAGGTTGGTAAAAATAGTATTAGAAGAAATCGATCTTTATATATTCTTTTTAGTAACACACTCTTTTTTGTTGTCATTAGTGTTGTCGGTTGTACTGCATAATCGGCCATTTAGGACCTCCTTACTTATTGTTGTTATATATGGACTCAATTGCAGAGATAATCTCTTTTCCATATAGACCATCTGTAACAATGGTTTTTGAACCAGTTATTTGATCCACAAACTCTTCTAACTGTTTTTTAAATGGATCAAATACCTTTTTAACAGGTAATGAGATATACTCGCCGTTGATACTTTTCCAAAGACCTTTTCCTGTAACTAGTTTTAGTGTCCCTTTGGTCAGATGAATAATGGTTTCATTTTTAGTAACTTCTTTATATCCAGAATAGTTTAAAGTCGCTGTTACACCACACTCCATCTCAACTAAGGCTTGGGCGTGTCCTTCTATGTTATGGCCCATCTCTCCGTTACCAACTTTTCCATAAATGTTTTTTATCTTACTACCAGTTAACCACTTAAGTTTATCAAGTGAATGAGCTCCAAAATTCATTAAGATTCCACCACCTGATCTTGACTTGTCTAAAAACCAGGCAGGTCTGTCAGAAGAGAAGTAATTTATATTTCTACAATCCATAATCGTAGTTACTTCTCCAAGTTCCCCAGAATCTATAATCTCCTTTGCTAAAATATTCTCTGGGAAATAACGCTGAACATGACCAATAACTAGCTTTACTCCAAATTTTTCCGTTTCCAGAATGATCTTTTTACACTCATTACTATCTATGGCCATAGGCTTTTCTAAAAAGATATTAATACCTTGCCCTGCACACCAGATGGCACAATCTTTATGGAGGTTATGAGGAAGATTGATAATTACACAGTCTATAGACTCTTTAGTAATCATCACTTTGTAATCTTTATAGGATGTACCACCAAAAAGTTTAGAGAGAGATTCAGACCGCTTGGATATTATATCCGCAACCGAAATCAGATTAACTCCTTCTATAGACTTAAGTGCTTCAACATGCCGCAAACTGATTTTACCAGCTCCAATTATTCCAACGTTTAACATCTGCTATCCCTGGTTGAGTCATAAATAGATTGATATTTCCGGTATACAGGTTCACACCAACTCGCTAATAGACCGTTATCAAACAGATCAAAGCGTCTTGTTTTTTTAACCATTTGAGTATTATTTTCTAACTGGATTGCATATCTTTTTGCGTGTTTGAATGAGTTCGCAGCTAGTGACTCGTTTTTTGCTTTTCTTTGAAGGTTCACCTGTATTAAGTAGTAGGTAAAGTGAATTATATCTTCGGTATAGGTGAATCTTGCATCATCTTCTAATAATCTTTCCACTACAATAGAGTTTCTAGATCCCATTAGTGCCCGATCCAAAATTACTCTGCACTCTTTAAGTAATGAGATCATCTCAACTACAGATATTCCACCGTTATCATCATCAATTTTAGTATCGTATTGTAGATGTTTTAGTGGGAAAACATCTTTAGATTCATCCCTTAAAATCCAGGATAACTGGTGTCTTATTCCATTGTTATATTGGTAATGTTTAAATGCCTTTGCATTACACATCGCTTTTTCTAGTAGCTCATAGAACTGTCTCATATTCTGTGACACTTCCACGTAGAAGTTGTTATAATAATCCTCTAAAAGTTTATCAACATCTGTATCAACATTCCATAACATCTTTTGGAATTGATAATTTGTTAACCTCATTCCTCCCCAGTTTCTATCACTCATATGCATATAGTGCATATGTCTGGAACCAGACTGGTAATAAAAAGGAATATCATGCTTCATTATCTGCATTAAAGGTATATGGGATGAAGCAAAGGAACTTACATTGTAATACTCTCCAACTAATACGCTACCTCTATAGTTTCTATTTTCATTTAATGTCCACTGGTCGTAAGTTTCCATTAATTCCTGGTTTGTCTCTGTACATTTCTTATCATTAATTTTGTGAACATAACATCTCTCAATTGGGAAATAGGTAACAATACAAGTCTCATAATCAAAATCATCCGGTAGTGGATTGTTTGGTGCTTCCAGAGTTTCATGGTACGCAGGATAGAGTATTTTTATATCTCTATTTATTACACCTCTGTTTTGAGCCTCTTTGATGCTTTTATCCAGTAGATAGACCAACTTTGATAGCCTAAACGAGTAGTTTCCAAGATTTCTACACTCATCGCATTCACACCATCTACCATTATCTAATAACCAGAAGTTAAGATAATCCGTATGTTTAAGGTTCCCATCTATTAGGGATTTAACTAAATTTCTACATAGTTGATCTGATGCTTCAAGGTTAGATGTACAGTAGTTGTGACCAAATCCTTCCTGTCCTCCATCTCCAATCTCAAAACTTCTTTTTCCATCTATAAGACCAAACCAGTTAGGGTGTTGTTTTCCATAGATCGATGGGTTTAAATACTCGTATAGCAGGTGATGCCCACCCATACATATTTTTATACCTCGTTTTTTTAAGTTATAAGGATTTGTAACACTGTCTAGGGCTACAAAATTAACTCTATTTCTAGATAACCAATCTACAAATTGCTCATTAGTATCATCTATAAATTCGCTATAACAACCTCTTGTGATAAATGATGGAGACTCACGATAGTCACATGGCTCCATAAAGCTATACTCAGTTTTAGAGAGTGCTCTATTGTTATCTCCTATTCCGTACCAGCTAAATCCAAGTTTTTCTAAATAGCTATAGACTGCGTATAGGGTTCCAGATCTGCCTTTTCCTGAGAGATATAGTTTTTTATAACCATTCGCGGTTATTGATCTAACAGTAAAACTCTCGCTACTATTATTTTTACTATCTGTGTAATATTTACTTCCTAGATAGATCCCATCTTCCTCTACCGACTCTCTATCTGTAATAGGGAAAATAGTTTTATCATTCTGATTCAAGTTGAACAGTAAACATAGATGTTTTCTCAGTTCCACAGCAGCAAAACATTCACTGCAAATTTCATTGTTTATATTTTTTTCATCCCACCAATTTATATTCTGTTCAGACTGTAGTGCTTCATTAAAGGATTTGAACGCACCTAAATTGACAATGATTTTTATATCATAGTTCATAATAGCTCCAGTTTAAAACCGATGGAGTCTTAGATTTCTAAGTCTAAAACTCCACGGATTATTTAATAATTATTTTTATTGTCTTTGATAAGCAGAGTTGTAGATCTCTCTTAATTTTGATAGACCTAGCTTCTCAACTTCTTGAACATATTGATCCCACTCACTTAGATCTCTAATCCCTAATAAGAACTTAGAAGTCTCTTGCTGAGTAAAATCGTCGATATTAACACCTATAGTTTGAGCAATCTCTGCTTCACTATCTGTAAACTCAACAAGTGGATTCTCGGGTAGGTCATATTTTCTACTCTCTATAACTGCTTCGTTTACAAGAGGGGAGAATGTTGACATATGGGATGTGAAGTCAAACCGGAAAAAGAAACCATATGTAGAAAGTCCGTATAACTTTCTAATGGATGCTACATCAGTCGCTTCGATAAACTCTCTCTTCCCATCTACTACGTTAAACGTTTTTCCTTCTTCACCCCAGCTTAGTAAATCTGCAGCTTCATCTGAATATAACCAGTCACAGTATTTTAATAGAACATCTCTATCAGCCATAGCTGAAGGAATCATTCCGTATAATCCTGTAGCTGTAGCAGCCATCTTGGTTTTACCATTATCTCCACCTTTTATTGGTGCCATATATCTTAAAGTAAAATCAGGGTTGGACTCCCGTAGAGCAGAGTTAAAAAAGTCAATTCTAGTTAAGTAATCTAACGTGATAAATGCATTATCATTTGAAACTAAATCCTGCCACTCTTTTGTTGTTAAACTCATAAAGTTTAGAGGAATTAAGTCTTCGGTGTATAACTTGTTAATAAACGCCACTAAATCTTTAAAATTGTCTTCAATTGGTCCATATCCCCACTCTGAAGCGTCTCTATTATAATACAACTGGTGGTTACTACTAGAAGCTTGCCAATCTGTTCCCCACGAAGGTGCCATCATTAAAAACTGTCTCATACCTGATCTAAATGTTAATGGGTAACTATCTGGATATATTTTTTTTAACTGCTTCAATACTGTGTATAACTCATCTGAATCTGTAGGTATTTCTAAGTTGTGCTTATTGAAAATATCTTCTCTATATAACCATCCACGTCTATTCCCCTCTTCAACACCTCTTTCTGGAAACATATAAAGACTGCCATCATTAGACATGAACTTTTTAACGTACTCCCCGTTTGATGATAACCATTTTTTGAAATTAGGTAACTTGTCCAAGTTGTCAAGTATATTTAAAAATGGACCTTGATTACCATACAGCTTAACAACCTCTTTACTATTTGTAAAAATAAGATCAGGAATGTCCCCAGTAGCCATTGTTAGGTTTAATTTTTCTCTAAAAGCTTGGTTAGAATCTATAATTGACATTACTTTTAGGTTCATATTGGTTCTATCTTTGATTGCAGTTTGTACATACCAGTTATCTTGGTATGGCCAACTAGGGTGTGACTGTACCATAAGTGATAATTCTTGAGGCTTGCTAAATAGCTTACCATCAGATGAACTTATCTCATCAGTTGTAGATGAACTCTCTTTATTACTATTAGCCAGTAACATCGTGAATGATGTAAGTGATAATAATACAAACAATAGTATTCGTTTCATAATAATCTTCTCCAATTTTAATTTTTTCATCGAATCTTGCTGCAGCAGATTTAATATACTTTAATCATAACTCAGCTCATCTAGGTGTAAATCACCAAAAACTTTTAAAATCATTAAAATATTAGGACACCTAACGATTTGAATATAACTAAACTATATAACTATCCTTTCTATACTCCCCTGGAGATTTCCCTGTTATCTTTTTGAAGTTTCTTATGAATGTATTTGTATTATGTATACCAACTTTAATTCCTACATCTTTTATTTTAATATTTGTAGTCTCTAGGATTTCTACCGCTTTCTTCATACGAAAATTATTTATATAATCACTTAGATTTGAACCTGTTTTACTCTTGAAATAGGTCGAAAGGTAGGTTTTTGTTATATTTAACTTGTCTGCTAACATCTCAACATATACAGCATCCATATAGGAATCTTCTAAATACTCTTTTACAAAATCTACAATGTAGTCACTTTCTGTTTTATGGGTCTGTATATAGTTTATTACTATCTCAGCCATCTCTTCTAGAACTTCTTTGTACTGCTCCATAGAGTATAAGGCTTTAAATCTGTTGTATGAAATGGCTCTATTTATCTCCTGAGGTATATTAAAATATAGAAGAGAAGATAGCACTTTTATAAAGCAGTTAACAATTTCATAACTTAACATTTGAAAGTGATACTCCTTAACACCAATTCTGAAGTTATACTCCATTAGTACTTCAATCTGATGTTTGCACTCCTCTAGGTTTGAATTTTTTATGGATAAAATTAATTGTTCCAACTGAGGCATCGAGAGTCTGAACTTTGTAGGTACAACTCTGTTTTTCTCATACTTTATAAGTTGATTCGTATCTGATATACTACGATGTTTTATTATCTCCTGTAGTTCTTCATAGATACTGTTGAGTTCTTTAATTTCATTGTGGACTTCGCTATATGCAATGGTAAACTTTACAAATTCATGCTCATTATCCAATCTTCTAATTATAGAGTCTAATATATGTTCTAGATCTAGATTACTACTATCTACCTCTACTAAAGTCACTATTGAGTCTTGTTCCGTCTGAAATGCAAAACAGTTAGTGAAATACTCTTTTGAATATAACTCTATAATCTCTCTAATAAAAGTAGCGGCTCCACCAGCACTGTTGTATACCTGTTGTGTAAACTCAGGGGTAAAGTGAAGTTTGTAGTTAATTAATAGATACTCCCCATTAATGCTTATCTGGTCTTTTATGTCATCTATATTAAATCGGATATTTTTAACTGCAGATTGTAATAAATATGTCTTCAATAGGGATGTTTTTTCATCTATATCCTGAAGATAGTTTCTGTTCATCAAGACAATTTTACGCACATTATTACCTAAACGAGTAAGATTAAATAGTTCTGTATCTTCACTTTGAGACTCGGATGTTTTTATGATATTAGAGATCATTTTTGCCTTTAAATCTACATTTTTTACTATGCCCAAAGCAATAAAAAAACTTATAATAGACGATGCTAAAATAATAATGATAAATAGATATCCCGAGGCTTTTGATCGTTTCAGCATATAGTTATTGGTGTAGACCTTAACATAGGTGAATCCACTTTGATCTGATGAGTAGTTGAATATACTATCCTTTATTAACTCCTCTGATGATCTCTCACTATTTCTAGGGTATAGAATTCTACCATCTTTGGAAATGATATAGAAATTTTCCAAGTATCCATCATCTACAATACTCGCTAATTTGTTAAAATCTATTAGACTTAGAAGAAGGAATTTTGAATTACCTATAGGTTTGAAAACTACAGGTAGAATATCTTTGGTTTTCCCAGTGGAAAATAGTGTCAGATCAGTAAATGGTTTAATGCTATAGTACTTGTATGAAAAGTTTTTGGTCATCTCATTTGACCAGAATGATTCGTCATAGAGTTCGCTGGAGTAGTAACGTTTAAAGAAATTATCTTTCCCATAGGCACCATATATAGTTAGGACAAAGTCGGTCTCTTCCAAGAGCAGTAGGGTCTCTACATCGTAATCCTGTAGAGTTGATTTTTGAAACTTTTTTGTAATAACCTTCTGTTGATAATCTGATATTTTCTCTTTACCAAACTCTATAGAGAGAGAGTTTTCTATATAGAGGTTCAGTAGATTAACTTCGATATCTTGAAATATTGAATCAAACCTGCTACTTACATTTACCAGCAGTTCTGTGGCAGTCTTCTCCATCTCTGATTTTATTTTAAATTTATAGATCTGGTATGTTGCATAGTTGGCCGCAGATACTATAAATATTATAAGAATAAAACTTAACATCAATTTAGAAAAAAAGGTTCTTAAGAGAATAAAGTCTTTGATCTTTTTGAGCATAATCTATCTCCAGTTGTATGATATTATAATTTTAGTCTTAGATATTTTATATGTCAATTAAAGAGCATTTTACAGCACTCTTTAATATAGTTGTTTTTAATCTCTCTACTGTTGAAGTCTAGACCCAATGTTTTGCTCATAGTGGATCGGTTTGATGAAAATGTGAATGTTATGGAGATAATTGTAAAGATAAAAGTTTCAAAAGAGACATCGCTTTTAAATGTCCCAAGAGATTGCCCTCTGTTGTAGAGCTTTTTCAGATGGTTATGAACAGGGCTCTTTAATCCCTCTATTACAGTGTTGTCCCCATCGCTAACCAGGTTTTTCCAAGCGAAAATCCTCCAGAATAGTGGGTGGGTCTCATGAAATTCCATATATTTTTTAAGGATTATCTCTCCCATCTTGGGAATATCTTCCTCTTTTAGGCTAAAAAAACTTTGATCCTCATCTACAATTAATTGATAAGTCTCTCTCCATACATGGGAGAAGAGGTTCTCTTTATTTTTAAAGTTTGCATATATACGTTCTTTATTTGTCTGGGCATTTTCTGCAATTCTGGCAATTCTAGATCCTTCAAAACCGTGTTGTGAAAACTCTAGAGTCGCTGCATCCAGTATTCTTTTTTTAGTTATTTCACCCTTTGTCATATTTGTTCTCCTAAATTACATTGTATGAGAAAATATACGAGATTTCAATCGTTATTATTAAACCATTTTGCTCGATTCTCTGTTAATGCCAATAGTATTGATGGTATAGTAATACCTTCTCTTGTATTAAAATTATTATACATATGTAACCTTTAATTCCTTAATTTAAATCCAACCGGTTGGTTTTAAATTAAGTCCGTTTAACCGAATTGTCAAGTAATATATTTTGATAGGGTAGATTTCTTAAAATAAGAATATATGAATATTAATTAAATAAAAAACGGAATTGAATGATTACAATCAACCTTTCAACTCCGTATGATTAACCCTTAAAACAAAGGTCATATAAAATATTTAAAATTTATTACTTGATTGATTCTTTACTTAATAAAAGTTGATCAACATGTAAAACTGCTGTTGGATCTGGAGTCATGCTCCATCCTGTTGATGCTATTTTTATTGAATTAATTATATTCCAACCAACAGGGGATTTTGAAGTCTTGAATTTATCAAGGGGTACTTCTATCAACTTCCAACCTTTCCAATCAATAAAAGTTTTAAAATAGAAATATCCACCTTCCGAGTTACATATAAAAGTAAATCCTGAATTAGTAGCTTTTTCTGAATATGCCCAGAAAGATAAATAGTTGTGTTTTGACCAATCATTTTCTTGTAGATCCTTAGTAACTATTCTATTTATAGTTACCATATCTTCCCATTTTAATGAGTATTCTCCAGATTTAACTTGTTCTTTTTTATAATCATACTCTTTTCCAGGAGGTATAACTATTCCCTCATTGTCCTGATTAAATATATCAAAAACTTCTTCTGTAGGCTCAAAATCACAGATCATCATTACATCTGGCGATAAACCTTTTGTAGCAGATGCTTTTGTTGCAGGTACATTTGGAACGGCTTCGAAAATATTTTCAATTTTATTATCATGAACGTTGTTACCATTTATGATTGTACGTTCTGCAGCCAGGATTCTAATACCATAATCATTATTATATATCTCGTTATTTAAAATTTGAACATCTTTTGGATCACCATCGAACTCACCTCGTGTTCCGTCATCATGATCAAGTTTAATTCCTGTAAAGTTTTTACCAGGATTGTCATTGATTTTATTCCCTCTAATTATTGTTCTTGGACCATTCAAAATAAGAATACCAACAGCACTAGCCATTGTTGTACTAGTGATTATGTTATTTTCTATTATGGTATCTGGTGTATTAAGATAAACTTTAATACCTTCACGACAATTTATTAATGTATTATCATGAATATAATTAAAAGAACCGGAAGAATCATGTGGAAAACCTGTATTACCAACTCCAATCCCTGAACCAAAAGGTATATCACGTACTTCATTTCCATATATTTCATTGAGATATTCATCTTCTCCATGTATATCAATTGGATCATATACATGTGTTTCAAAATAGTTATTTCGAACAAGATTATTATGGGTGTAATATGACATACCAACACCATGTCTCATATATGGACCGATAAACCTGGAATTTTCAACTAAATTATAACGACTATCATCTTTATATCCAACTCGGTTAACACCATGACCTTCACCTTGAATATTTACGCCATAACCAGCTCCACCGCCACCAACATCTGTAGCATTTGTTACATATATATTTCGAATAGTTACATCATGACTTTTCCCAATTCTTACAGCATAACGTTGAAATTTTTCGATTGATACATTTTCAACTGTTATTTTACTAGTAGGAATTCCGGAAGATCCCTGAATAAAAACCCCATATAATGGACCATCTGCATCCGGATTTTTTTGATCTGGAACTGTGGAATATTTGCCATCAAAAGTAGATGTTATAGATACATTTGATATATAGATATCATGAACACCTGTAGCTCTAAATACTTGAGTACTAAGTTTATTATTTTCTTCTTTTGAGAAATTAGATAATAAAATAACTTTATCCTGTTCTTCTCCTCTAACATTAACACCAGATTTAAGCATTATATGAGAAGTTTTATCGTTTGAAACTCCACTATTAAGGTTGTAAATACCTGCTGGAAAATAAACTTCGTCTCCAGCTACTGCCGAATCCATTGCTTTTTGTATAGCAGGAACATCATTGTTACCATTATCAGCAAGATCAACTCCAAATTCAGCTACACTAATTGTTTTTCCAGTAACAGGATTTGGTGTATGAATTTCATGAACTGTTCCATCTGGATTTATAAAACCAGGTTGAGTATAAACAATAGTATCTGGTATCTCTATTTTTTTTGTTCCAGAAGGAATAATGATATTTCCAGAAGGATTAGGAGAATAGAATTGAACCTCGTTTATACTATTCCAATCGTTACTTGTATTTCCGTGGCCTGTTATTCGAATATGTCGAATTGCTGCATCTTCTATATCTATTTCTTCAATTTTTAATGTAATTCCACTGTTCATACCAGAATAAAGCGGTGACCAAGTTTTTCCATCTTGTGAAGATTCAATATCAAATTTTGTCTGTCGTGCATTTCCTTTAAAGAACGCAATTCCAATATATCCAATATCTAAAGCTTTTCCAAAATCATAAGCAATCCACTCTCCATCACCTTGAGCTGACCATCTTGAGGCAATGTCTCCATCTATTGTGTTTGTTGGTAGATTTCCATCATCCGAACTTGAGGTTACAGCTTTTGGAGTAATCATTATTGCTTCTGGAGCTAAAATTAATTCATTCTTTGGATTTGGACCATAAATTTTAACTTCATTAATACTATTCCAATCATTACTTGTGTTTCCATGGCATACAAGTTTGACATAACGAGCACTTGCATCTTCTATATCGAATGCTTCGCTATAAACGGTTGTTCCACTACCTTCACTTGAAAGAACTTTTATCCATGTTTTATCATCTTCTGATAATTCAATATCAAATTTAGTCTGACGTGCATTACCTTTAAAGAATGCTAGACTTATATAAGAAACTTCTAAAGCTTTTCCCAAATCATATTTTATCCATTCTCCATCACCTTGTGCTGACCATCGACTATTTAAATCACCATCAAGTGTGTTCGATGGAAGATTTCCATCATCCGAACTTGAGCTTACTGTTTTTGGCGTCAGTGTTAATGCTTCTGGCACTAAAATCGGACTCGAAGCTGGTGCATAAATTTTTAATTCATTTATACTATTCCAGTCATTGCTTGTATTTCCATGGCATACTATCTTTACATACCGAGCTGTGCCGTCTTCTATATCGAAAGCTTCGCTTAAAATTGTTTTTCCGCTGTTCTCTCCGGAAAAAACAGATTTCCATGCCTTTCCATCTTCTGACAACTCAACATCAAATCTTGTTTGTCGAGCATTGCCTTTAAAGAAAGCCATACCAATATATCCAACTTCCATGGATATACCCAAATCGCAAGTTAACCATTCACCATCACCCTGGGCAGACCATCTTGTAGCCAGATTTCCATCTAAAACATTTTCTGGAACATTTCCATCATCTGAACTTACTGTTACTGCTTGCACATCTAACAACATTGGTTTTACAACCTCTAGTTCTTTAAATCCCATTGCCATTGTAACAAATGGAATCATAACCAATAATAGAGATAGTCCTAACCATTTCTTTACTTTCATAGTGTCTCCTTTTTGTATAAGTATTTTTATATATGATAAATTCAAGAACATACAAATTTAAATCTTTGATACTCTTCCATGCAAATCATGTAACAATACTTTAATGTTTAAATTTAAATCCAACCGGTTGGTTTTATAAATTAGATCCGATTAACCGTATTGTCAAGTAATATATTTTGATAGGTAAGATTTCGTAAAATAAGAATATATAAATACTCAATAATTAAATTTCATGACTTTATAGAACCCCATAATAGTCAGAGTTTAGAGTAAAATATTGTAATATTTTCTTCCAATCATCTCCAAATTGTTTGGTAATCATCAATTTATTTGATTATTAATGATTTGAAGATGATGAATGGATATGAGGATTTACAGCAAACTAATAAGGGGACTAAGATATGTATATTCATAGGATGGAGCGATTCATTTAATTGTTCGATTCACAATTATGTGACTATTTTTAGCTACGACATAAAAATTAAACAGATTAAAGGGGAATATTATTATGGATTATTATGATGCTTTACTTAAGCGATTTGAATTTCTTACAGAAGATTATGAGTACCTTATTGATGTTGGAGATAAAATACTGAATGAGTATAAGAAAGATATATTCATAGCAATTGAGACCTTTTACAATTCAAACTTCTCTTCCGAAGAGATTGAATCAATTCTGACAGTAATCTCAGAAAAGTCTAATATTGACCTTTATACGATTAACTTCATATTTCTAGCAGTAGCGTCTGAGCGACTGAAGGATGAATATATGAATCGTGGTTATGGAGAACAGTTGTTTTGGGACAGCATCATTGATTTGAAATATAAGGCAAAAGAATGTCAGGTTAGAAAAGACGTTCTCGGTATAATTAGAATGAGCTGGTATTCGAGATTATTCAGACTCAATATAGTCACTATTGGAAGATTGCAATATGAGCGGAATGTCTATCCTAAAGATCTCTATGTTAAAAAAGGTGTATCAGTCAAAAAGGGTGATGTAGTCTATTCAGTTCATATCCCATCCAGTGGTCCTTTAACAGAAGAGCTAAGATATGAAAGTTATAAAAAAGCCTATGAAATCCTTGTGGGAGCATCAGATTCCAGTCATTTGATCTGTATATGTGATACTTGGCTACTCTATGAAGAAAACAGGAAAATCTTCCCTGCAAGTCTCAATACTGTTCGATTTATGGATGATTGGGATATTATTGAGAATAGAAAGGATGTTGAGTTTTCTGATGCCTGGAGGCTATTTGGGGTACCATATACAGGTGATCCAAAACATCTTCCACAACACACAGCAATGCAAAAATACATGGTGAAATGGCTGAAACAAGGCGGTTCTGCTGGTTTAGGATTTGGAATTCTTATTCATGATGGAGAATGTATCCTGTGAGGAGAAAATAATTAAATGAATAATTTTTACCTGGCTCTCAATGATGAGATAGACAAACTATTACCTGAAATTAAAAAATTACGAAAAGAACTCCATAAAAATCCGGAAACTGCCTGGAATGAGTTTGAAACAAGAAGACGGCTAATTGAAGTACTAGGTGATTGCAATATCAATATTCATAAACCGTACCTGGAAACAGATATCGTATTTGATTTTGGGGATACTTCTAAGCAAGAAGCTCTTCTTCTCCGATCTGATATGGATGCACTGTGCCAGGATGAAACGGGTAACAAACCGTATAAATCAATAAATAAAGGTGCTGCACACAGTTGCGGGCATGATGGGCATATGAGTATGCTTTCTGGTGCTGCGCTTATTATAGACAGACTGATTAAAAATGGATATCCCCTGCCACGCCCTGTTAGGTTTGTATTTCAACCTGCAGAAGAGATTGAATGTGGAGGTTCTAAACTAGTTTCAGCTGGAATATTGCATAACGTTAAAAATGTACTGGCAATTCATGGCTGGCCTCATTTAAACAAAGGGCAGCTTTTCTCAAAAGGGGGTCCCTTTTTTTCTGCATTTGCAACGTTTTCAACAGTAATTAGAGGAAAAGCTACTCATGGAGGATTACCTCAAAATGGATTGAGTCCTTTCCCCTCTGCTGCAACAATAATAAATGAAATAGAAAAAATGAGCACGGATCTTAAGGGCAAAGTTATTATATCCTCGTGCAGAATAAACGGAGGTTCCAGTGATAATATAATCCCTGACACCATAGAAATTAGAGGGACTATAAGATATTACAAAATGGAACATCTTGATTTAGTTAAAGAACTATTTACCAAAATAGAATCAAAGATAGAAAAAGATACTGGCTGCCTTGTTAAAACAGAATATATCTCCAAATATTATAAACCTGTTTTCAATGATGGTGGATTTCTGAGTAATTTAAATCAAATCCTGAAAGAAGCCTCATTACAATATAAAGAGATACCGGGAGTAATTAATGAAACTCATGCAAAAACAGTCTCGGAAGATTTCTCTTTTTATACAGATAAGAAGGCTGGAGCCATGATCCTGCTTGGACTCGGAGATGAGACACCGGCATTACATGCTTCAGATTTTGATTTTCCAGAAGACGTTCTTATTAAGGGAATATTACTATTTGTATCCGCAGCATTTAACCATTCGTCTACGTAATATATTGGTACTGAAAATATTCAACAAGGGATACGGTTATTAAAAGGAGATAAGGCTTTGATTCGAGATGTAATACTTAAAAATAGATCATACAGAAGATATAATTAGGAACATAAAATTGATTCTGAAATTTTACGAGGTCTTATATATCTATCACGTTTAACTCCCTCAGCTGCAAACAAACAGCCAATGAAGTATATATGTCAAATTCAACAGGTGAAATTAATTCATCATGTTCCAAAACGTACATTAGATGAACTGATACTGCAATAAGATATATTACTTTAAGAATTCAAATAATAGGATGCATAACTGCCGGTGCAGTTAAATAATATTGAGCATTAACTATAAAAAAATAGAGGAATTTTATCAGAAACATATAGATGAACACCTCCTTTTCGTTAATATCTGTTTCGATATAAACATGATATTTGATAAATGTATTAAATGGAGAGAACATGTTAACAAAGTTTTTATCTGAAGAAGAGAAAAAAATAGGTCAAAAAAAATTATATACATTCCAGGCTTTTAATGGAATGGCTTTTAACTTCATGGGGGCAACCCCTGTATATCTATTAGCGATTGGATTTGGCGCTACTAATATTGAGCTAGGTTACATATCTTCAGTAATTTTTCTAACAGGGTTCATACTTGTAATTTTACCAAAATTATTGGCTGGAAAGAATCTAATTAAGGTTCAATCTACAGCATGGTTTTTACGTGGAATGTTTGTATTAATCTATCTTGCTCTATTTTTTCTTGAAGGTCGGAGTGCAGTACTTCTTATATTAATTGTTTATACACTTTTTTGTAGTGCAAGAATGGTTGGTGTGGTTATTGAGAATCCATTAATTAAAATGGTTACAACCTCTGGAAATAGAGGCATTGTATTTGCAAAGCTAAATATCGCATTTCAGAGTACAGCACTAGTATCAAAGCTTATCAGCTTTATTATTACATCGTTTAAATTATTATCTGGAACAACAGGAATATTACTACTACAGGTTTTTGGATCCATAATTAATACTGCAGCAGTATTGCAGTTTCGAAAAATCCCTTGCAGGGAGACTGTAGAGTACCATAAGAGCCGTAATCTTTTTGTTATATTTAAAGAGTCTATGCATAATAAAAAACGCAAGTATCCACTGTTATTCAGATGGATATCTATCTGTGTAATGGTTCTTAACGGATTAACTATTGTTTTTTTAAGGAAGGAAGTTGGAATTACAGCTAATTATATATTTCTTTATACAATGATAATTGCATTTGCAAATATACTTTCAGGACTATTTACAAAAAACTATTCAGATAGAATTGGAAGCCGGCCATTATTAATTGGTATGAATATCCTATTATCTATTTTTTTGATTATCTGGATGTTGCTTCCGGGAAATAATATATCTACTATACCTAAATATATGTTTTTTATCCTGGGACTTTTAACAAACTTTTTTCTACTTTCAAATAATGTATTAATCAATAGAGTTCTTGTAAATACAATGCCTGAAACAGACTCATTTGCATATAACTCAATGATTAAATTCATAACCGCAATCTTCTCATTCTTAACCGGTATTTTAGGGGGAATCTTAATTGATGCCGGTCAGTCATGGACTCAATTATTACCAAATAACTTCAGTTTGATGTTTTTATTAATGTTCATATTAAGTATGGTTATGGTAATTCTCAGTTTAAAAATAATTGATGTAGGCAGTTTATCAGCCAAAGAGACAATGGCAATACTTTTCTCATCAGAAGGATTACGTGCCTATAATGATATTGGTAAGTTAGATACAATAAAGGATCCTGTTAAAATTAAGAATGTAATTTTGTCAATTAGTCAAAATGATGCAAATATAGCCACTGAGGAGTTGCGTTCCATATTAGCTTCACCATTGTCTCCACATAAAGGCGATGTCATAAAATCCTTATTTAGCCACCCAAGAGATGCTTTATTACCACAAATATTAGACGAAGCTTCTGACTCAGGTTCATACCATCAAAAGAAAGCCATATTTGCTTTGGGAGCATATTCTGATACCAGGGTTGAAAATATTCTTATAAAGCTTTTAGATGATAAAAACTCTGCAATTAGATCTACTGCGGCAAAATCACTTGGAAGAATCGGTTATAAGCAGAACATAGACAAAATAACAAAACTTTCATTAGATGCTATAGAAGCATGGGATAAAATAAATTACCTTATAGCACTAAAAAATATGGATGAGGAAGGAAATATATTTAAACAGACATTTATTTATCCCCGGGAGTATACAGATGGTATCTTTAGGCAGACATATTACTCTCTGGTATCCGCTCTATTTGATTTTAAACCTAAATTATCAAATATTTACTCATCTAATAATCAGAAGAAAGGTGATGGGCTCAAAGATTTTTTACAGGATACAAGGGATCTAGATCTGTTTAATGTAAAACATCATGAATTAATAAAATGGTTTAAATCTGGAAATAAAAATAGAATATGGGAATTTTGTTATAGTGTTTTAAAGGATAAAAGGACTGATAATTCGACTCCTTTAAACAATCTATTATCAGCTATTGTAATTGAAGCTGACAATAAAATAAAAAGTAGTGAAAATGATATTTTATATGATGATGCTATAGCTGCTCTTTATTTTACATATCAGATATTAATAACTGCTTAGTATATAGACACCTTTTATTGTAATAAAGTTAGCAAACTTATTCCCAAATAGGCTCTCTACCATGTCACAGGCTTTCCCTGTCTCAGATTATTACGAACACTCCGCAAACTTGGTTACTCTATGAGGAAAATAGGCAAATTTTCCAAGCAAATCTCAAGACTGTCCATTTTATGGATGGTTGGGATATTATTGAGTATAGGAAGGGTGCTGAGTTTGCTAATGCCTTGTTAAAACATAATATACCTCCAAATATTTTAAACCTGTTTCCAAAGATGGCGGTTTCCTAAGTGATTAAAATCAAATTCTGAAAGAAGCTTCATCTCAATATGAAGATATACAGGCCGTAGTCAATGAAACTCATGCAAAAACAGTCTCTGAAGATTTCTCTTTTTATACAGATGAAAAGGCGGGAGCCATTCTTCTTCTGGGACTTGGAGATGAGACATCGCCTCTTCACGCAGCAGACTTTGATTTTCCCGATGATGTTTTGAGGCAGGGAATACAACTCTTTGTTACTGTAGCATTTAATCTTAAAAATATTCCTATCTCTTCCTAATATAGTCATATTAATTTGGGTTATGAAATATCAAAATAGTTTAAAATTTACATCATTCAAAACAATAGAGTATAGTTTGAAATACAAATTCTAGATGTTTACAAAGTTTACAATTGTTTTACAAAGTGTTAACCAAGTAAATTCATTTATATTATATAGTTCTCTTAGTACAAGGGGTTTTAAGATGAAGAGAAACTATATAATCATGTTATTATTAATAACAATGTTTAATATTTATAGTAAAGAAAATACACCAATATATGGGACTGTTTTTAACCAATCAGAACTTTTAACAATTAATATTAAAATTGATAAGGATGACTGGGAGGCTATGAATCAGGACTTAGTTGATAACTTTCCAGAAAATGGCAATAACAGAGGTGGTGGAGCACCAGCTATGGGAACTAGACCAACTGGACCAAGACCTACTGGACCACGACCAATGGGTAATGATTCAATGGCTGATAGACCCATGAGAGAAATACCTGGTGATGCACCAATTAATAATAATATTGGTGTCAACGGAGTTAATTTAGTAGATTTTGATCCTATCTGGGTCGAATCATCTATAACTTTTGAGAATCAAACTTGGGAACATGTTGGAATTAGATTTAAAGGTAATTCTAGTCTAAAAGATGCTTTTTATAGTGGCGATCTTAAAAAATCATTTAAGTTAGATTTTGATAAATTAGATGAAGATTATCCCGAAGTTGAAGATAGAACATTTTATGGATTTGAACAGTTAAATCTTAATAACAATTTTAATGATAAATCTTTAATGAGAGAGAAAGTAGCTTCGGATCTATTTAGAGAATGGGGTCTAGTTTCAGCACAAACATCATTTTGTCAGATATATATAGACTTTGGTGAAGGTGTTAAATCTTTAGGTATTTATACAATTGTAGAAGAGATGGATGATACTGTTATTGATACCCAGTTAGGTGATGATTCTGGTAACCTATACAAACCAGAAGGTTCTGGAGCTACATTTGCTGGGGGAACATTTAATGAAAATGATATGGAAAAAAAGAGTAATAAAAAAGAAGCCGATTACTCAGATGTTAAATCTCTATATGAAATGATAAATAGTTCCTTAAGAATTACAAATGTTACTAAGTGGAAATCTAAATTAGAAGATGTATTTAATGTTGATGGTTTTTTAAAATGGTTGGCAGCTAATAGTAGTATTCAAAACTGGGATACTTATGGAAAAATGAGCCATAACTTTTATCTTTACAATGACCCAGAAACAGGATTGTTAAATTGGATTCCTTGGGATAATAATGAAGCACTGCAACAAGGTAAACAGGGACTAACTACTTTATCATTAAACGAAGTTTCAGAAGATTGGCCTTTAATAAATTATATTTTAGATAATAAAGAGTATAAGGCTATATATAATAAATACCTAGATCAGTTTACATCAGAAGTTTTTACAACTAATAAAATGACAGCAATATATAACAAATATTATGATTTGTTAAAAGAGTACAGTTCAAAATACGATGTAGAGTCTTTAAAGACACATGTTGTTAATAGAAACAAAGCAGTAGACCTTTATTTAGAAAAATAAACTATTCACCTAGAGAGTTTCCTCCCTCTAGGTGAACTTTTACAAATAAAATTTAAAGGATGTCAAAATGAATACTTTATTAAATAACTTTGAATCTATAAATCTTAAAAATATGGATACAGTAAAGCTTATGAATAGAAAAGAATGTAAATATACTGTTTCAAGCAATAGCTTATTAACTGTTCTAAATAGCGTTTTAGATGAGTATTTTATATTAGAAATTGAGGGTATTAAGATTATGCCATATTCATCTGTTTATTATGATATGCCTGACTTTGGACTTTATACGTCTCATCAGAATGGGAAACAAAACAGATATAAGGTTCGAAGCCGAACCTACGGTTTAACAGGGCAACAATTTCTTGAACTGAAGTTCAAAAATAACAAAAAGAGAACTATAAAAAGACGTGTAGAGACAACAGGACAAGATAGCTTATTAGATAACATGGATTTTTTGAATAAACATCTACCGTTCTCGACCGAGGGCTTAGAAGAGAAAATTGAGGTTAAATATAACAGAATTACACTAGTTGATAAAAGTATGACAGAGAGGGTGACAGTAGATTTTAATCTAAGTTATTCCTCGGGGAATTACGATTCTGCACATGAAGGTTTAGCTATAATAGAAGTTAAGTTTGAAGGTGACAAAAGAGACTCAAAAATGATTAATAAACTTCAGGAATACAGAATAAAGCCACTGTCTTTTAGTAAGTACTGTCTTGGAATATCAAGTCACTACTCTGAAGTTAAACAGAATAATATGAATATAAAAATTAGAGAGATAAATAAACTTCTAAGCTCAAATAATATAGACAAAGAAGAAAATTATAAATTAGAGAGGGTATCGTAAATGGACGTATTATTATTAAGGTTTCTTATAAATGCAGTTGTAATTGTTATTTTAACTTGGGGGATTTATTACAAAATAAATAGGAATTCAGAGTATCTATTTAACTTTATTATTTTTAACATTCTTATCTTTTTTGTATCAAGTTTGTTAAGTAAAAGTGATCTTAATACAGGTTTCGCATTTGGTATTTTTGCAATATTCTCAATCTTAAGATATAGAACAGAACCACTACCTATAAAAGAGATGACATATATGTTCATTTCAATAGTTGTAGCAATAATTAACTCAACTGTTACATCTGGTTTAAGCATTTACGAGATAGCATTTGCAAATATTATAATCGTTTTAGCAACTTATATCATGGAAAAAAAGTGGTTAAGAAATTACAAAGCTTATAAGAGAATAATATTCGAGGATATTAAATTAATCCATAAAGATAAAAAAACTGAACTGATTGAAGTTTTAGAATCTAGAACAGGTTATAAAATTAACGATGTTTTTATTGAAAAGATAGACTACCTTAAAGATATTGCTGTATTAAAAGTATATATGGGTTAAGTTTTCTTTTTACTATATTCATAAAGCCCTATCCATTCTTCTACAGTAATTTTTTTTACTAATTCTTCTAGAAGGTCATAGGGTATTTTTTTTAAGTTTTTAAATCTAATACAACTTTTTCCCATATCTAGTTTTCCTATTTCGAGGTCTATATATTTTAATTGAAACCACTCTAAAAGCTCTGTATTTGCATAAATTCCCATGTGGTAGAATGCAATAAAATTCTTTTGAGATGCAATAGATATGAAGGGTAGGGGATCTTTTGGATTGCAGTGGTATCCATCTGGGTAAATAGAGTGCGGTATCACATAAGATGGCATTTTGTATAATATTGTCTCTTCAAAACCTTCTGGTAGGTTCTTTAATAATATAGATCTTAATTTTTCTATTACAACTGCTCTAGCAGCCGGAATTTCTTTTATATATTGGTCTACAGTTTCTATATCATAAGTCATAATTTTAATTATAAACCTTTATAAATAAAAAACCCACATATTTCTATGTGGGCTATTATTGTTTTTATATTTTTAGTTAGGACTGTACATGTATTTAAAATAATCCATGTCAGTTGAAAGTGTTTTATTAAACTTAGGTAGAGTCATTTGGTAAGATTCCATTGCTCTCCAGAAGTTGTAGAAATCAGATGCACCAGCATCGATATTGTATGCATCAGCATAAATCTTTGCAGCTTCAGCATCGGCTTCACCTTGTTTTTCTTGAACATAGGCTTGGGCTGCAGAACTAAGAGTTAAAACTTGTTTATCAGTTTCACCAATAATTCTCTGCTTCTCACCAATACCTGTAGATCGGTACTCCTCGGCGATAACCTTTCTAGATTTAATCATTCTATCGTAAACAGATCTTGTTAAAGTATCACTAAAACGTACCTGTTTAAAAATAACATCGATTATCTCTATACCCATTTTCTTAAAACTATCTTCTACATTTTCTTTAATAGTTCTAGATATAACATCACGACCAGTAGAAATAGATTTAGATTCAGAAGTTTTATATTGGTCATTTAACATATCATTTGTTGTTCTAACTACTTCAACTCTATCGTTAGCAGCAATAACTGACTTAATTTCTGGGTCTAATATAGTATCAAGTTTCCCGTAAGATCCCTGAATACTTCTATTTGTTTCGTAGAAAGTTACAAGGTCTACAATTTTCCATCTAACTGTAACGTTAACCTGAAGATACTCTTTATCGTTTGTGATAATATCCTTTGGTTTATTATTCCATGTTAGTGTCTTTTTAGGAAAAATTTCAGCTTTATCTACAAATGGTGCTTTAAAGTTAATTCCAGCATTTGTATAGGTATTTACAATTCTACCAACTCGAACTGTTATTGCTTGGTAACCCTCTTCTACAATAAACATTGAGTTAAAAAATAGTACTACAACTGCAAATACTACTATAAGTGTTATAAGTGTCGATTTTTTAGGCATTATTCTAGACCTCCCTGAGCATTAAGACTTTTGAAAGGTATAAAATTCGTTAAATCTTTGTCTATTAAGTCAATTTGACCTGAGTTTTTAACAAGATTTTCCATCATTTCATAGTACATACGTTGTCTAGTTATTGTTGGATTCTTTTTATACTCTTTGTAAATTGCACTAAACTTAGCAACATCACCCTTTGCAAGGTTAACTCTTTCAATTGCATAACCGTTTGCCATCTCTCTCTGTTTCTGAGCCTCACCCTTAGCTTTAGGTAGCTGTGTACTTCTGTAAACTTCACCTTCATCTAAGTATCTATCTCTCTCAACTGTAGCTGCAGTTACATCGCTAAATGCTTGTTGAACTTCACCCTCAGGTGCAGCAACAGTATCAAACTCAACTCTCAGGATATCGATACCTAGACCAACTTTTCTTACTTTTTCATTCATTTCTTCTAATGCTTGGAATTTAAGTGTATCTCTATCACCTTCGAATATTCTATTTAAAGAGTTATCTCCAATAATTTTATTAACAACAGACAGACTTATATCCTTAATAGTTTTCTCTCTATTAAGTGTACTATTTCCTCTGTCATATACATTAAATAACCAATCTCTAGGACTTGTTATCTGGTACTGAATACTCCATCTAATATCTAATATATTAGAATCTCCTGTTAATAGGTTGGACTCTTCAGGGATTCCTCTATATGTTGAATCCTCACCAGATTGTTGAATGAAACCAAAGTTCATTATTTTAACTTCTTTAGTTTTAACTGTATAAACCTTCTGTATTACTGGTATTTTAAAGTGTAATCCCGATTGTTCCATAGATTGAAACTTACCAAAATTAAGAACTACAGCCTCTTCTTGCGGTGATACTATATAAAAGCTGTTAGCACCAACTAATAGTACTGCTACAACAATTATTACAATAGTAATAAACCGAGAATTTGGCTTTTTAACCATATTTGTCACATTCTCTTCTGACATAAAAACTCCTTACTTATATTAAAAGTAATATTCTGTAGGCTTATAGTCAAGGATATAAAAATTTGGTATTATTTGGGCATGAAGAAGAGATTAGTAACATCAGCACTACCATATGTAAATAATGTCCCACACTTAGGGAATTTAATTCAAGTTTTATCCGCCGACGTCTTTGCCCGATATTGTCGGTCTTATGGTTATGAAACACTATATGTTTGTGGTACAGACGAACACGGAACAGCAACAGAGACTAAAGCACAACAAGAGGGTGTGACTTCTAGAGAGTTATGCGATAAATTCCATCACATCCATGCAGATATATATAACTGGTTTAATATAGATTTTGATCATTTTGGAAGAACATCAAACCAGGTACATCACGATATAGTACAAGACCTATTTAAAAAGGTTGATGCAGCTGGTTACATTAATGAGAAAACAACAACTCAACTCTTTTGTACAGAGTGTTCAAAGTTTTTAGCAGATAGATTTGTAAAAGGTACTTGTCCACATTGTGACTCGGTAAATGCTACAGGAGACCAGTGTGAAGATTGTGGTAAATTATTAGAAACTACAGATCTAATAAATCCTAAATGTGGTACATGTCACAACACTCCAGAACCAAGAAGTACAACTCACTTATACTTAGATCTACCAGGTATTCTTCCAAAGTTAGAAGAGTGGATGGAAGAGGCTTCTGTTAAAGGTCATTGGGCTAAGAATGCAGTTTCAATGACTAAGAGTTGGATACGAGATGGCCTTAGAGAGAGAAGTATAACAAGGGATTTAAAGTGGGGAATTCCCGTACCTAAAGAGGGTTTCGAAGATAAAGTATTTTATGTTTGGTTCGATGCTCCAATAGGTTATGTTTCTATAACTGCAGATAAATTTGATGATTGGAAGGATTGGTGGTATAACCCAGATAACGTTGAACTATTCCAATTTATTGGTAAAGATAATATTCCATTCCATACAGTTATATTCCCATCTACACAGTTAGAAAGTGGTGAGAACTGGACAATGTTACATCACATGTCATCTTCTGAGTACTTAAACTATGAAAATGGTAAGTTCTCTAAAAGTAAAGGTATAGGAATATTTGGTAACGATTGTAAAGATACAGGAATTCCAGCGGATGTTTGGAGATTTTATATCTTTTATATCAGACCAGAGAAAACTGATACACAGTTTACATGGTCAGACTTTCAAGAGAAGGTTAATGGCGAATTAATTGGTAACTTAAGTAATCTTGTTAATAGAACATTCACATTTGCAGCTAGATTTTTTGATGGAAAAGTTCCAGATGCCCCAGAGGATGTAGAGTTCTGGACTGAAGTTAGAAAACGAGAGACACATATAACATCAAAATTTGAAACTGCAAGTTTAAGAGATACCTTTAAAGAGATATTCCACTTATCATCAGTTGGAAACAAAGCTTTCCAAGATGGTGAGCCATGGAGAACAAGAACAGAAGACCCAGAGGCTGCTGCAAAACTATTAAAAAACTTAATCTATCTTGTTAAAGATTTAGCTATTTTAATTGAACCATATATGCCTGGTACATCTAAAAGGATTTTATCATTTTTAGGTTTATCAGATCTGAAATGGTCAGATTTAGGAAAACTGGAAGGTATAACTACAATATCAAAACCTGAGATACTTTTTTCTAAGATTGAAAATAAAAAAATCGAAGAGTTAAGGGAAAAATATGCTGGCTCCCAAGCTGAACGAGCTGCAAAAGAGTTAACTCAAGAAGAGCAGTTTAGGGATAAAATAGATTTAAGAGCTGGAAAAATTATAGCTGTGGATGATCACCCAGAAGCAGATAAGCTTTATATTGAAACAGTGGAAACAGGTGTAGATCATCAAAGAACTATAGTTTCAGGGATTAAATCTAACTATACAAAAGAGGAACTTATAGGTAAAACAGTAGTTCTAGTTTACAACCTTAAACCAGCAAACCTTCGTGGTGTAAAAAGCCAAGGAATGTTATTAGCTGCTAGTGACTCAAAAGATAATATTGAAGTAATCTTTTTAGATGATACAGAACCAGGTGACAGAGTAGCGTTACAAGGCGAAGACTTTAAAGTTTACCCATATCCTAAAAGAATAAAAGTTAATGCCTTTTTTGATATACCACTAAAAACTGTGGATGGTATAGTTACTGTAGGTAATACTCCATTAGTTTGTAATGGTAAAGTTCTTACAACATCAGTTGTTAAAAATGGTGAGGTTGGATAGTTGTTAACTGTTACACCTATTAAAAGAGAAGAGCTTGGTAACCATCAAGCTCTTTTTTACGGATCAAACTTCATGCAAACTCAGTTTTGGGCAGAACTTAAAGAAGAATACGGATTTAAACCCTACTTTTTTGCAGTTACTGTAGCTGGTTCAGTTCAGGGGTTAGTTGTAATGTTAAGACCTATTTTTAAAGGTCTATCTTTAGCTTATATTCCCCATGGACCATCCCAGGATATATCTACTACAGAAAACCTAACTGAGTTATCAAAAAGTTTAAAGCAGTATCTTCCTAAAGGTACGCTATTAATTAGATACGATTTATTGGCTGGGACTGTTGGTGATGTTTATCCAAAACCTCTAAAGGGTTTAAGCAAATCTACTGTCGATATTCAGGTTCCAGATACTACAATTTTAGACTTATCAGGAACTGAGGATGAACTTTTAGCTAAAATGCATAAAAAGACTCGGTACAACATTAAATTAGCTGGTAAAAAAGCTGTCACTATTAGAGAAGCAAATATATCAGAACTTGATGCTTGGTATCACATGTATAAAATCACAGCGAAAAGAGACTCTATAGCAATCCACTCTAAAGATTATTATCAGTCTGTTTATACCAGAGCTAAAGATAGTGAACATGTAGATATGAAGCTATTTTTTGCAGAATACGAAGGTGAACTATTAGCCGGAATATTTGTTATGATTTGTGGTGATAGTGCTACGTATTTATATGGTGCCTCATCAAATAATAAAAGAAATTTAATGCCCGCTTATTTGTTACAATGGCAAGCTATACAAACTGTTAAAAGTTTAGGGTGTAAATCCTATGACTTTTGTGGAATACCTCCAGTAAACGATAAAGATCATCCAATGTATGGTTTATATAGATTCAAAACCGGTTTTGGAGGAGAAATTATACACCGATTAGGCTGTTATGATTATAATCTATCTGCATTAGCTGGGTTATTTAACTTTGTTGAAAAGTTAAGAAATTTTTACTATAAAAAATTAAGGAAGAGATAATGTATAAGATAATATCTGTATTATTAATGGTTTTGGTTCCTCTTATATTTGGGTTCATAATGGTTCCTGTATTAGGTTTTTTTGATAAGTTTAAAAAGGATATTAAATAATATGGAAGACATTTTAAGTTATATATTTCCAGCTTTTACAGCGAACTATTCAGGTATAACTCTGTTTTTGGTATTAGCAGGCTTAGGTATTGGTGTAGGTCTATTAGCTGGACTGTTTGGCGTAGGAGGAGGCTTCTTATTAGTCCCACTTATGAATATTGCATTAGGCATACCAATAGAAGTTGCTGGAGGAAGTGCTACATGTTATATAATTGGTACAAGTAGTACTGGATTCATAAAGCAACTTAAAAATGGAAACGTAGAGTTTAAAGTATTTCTATTTATTGCAATGGGTAGTTCTATTGGAGCAATTTTAGGTGATGTATTACAAAATTTTCTATTATCATCTGTAGCAAATGGTAACCAAGCTTATTTTGAACAAATTACACTAACAGTGTTTTTTATACTGCTTATAATCATTGCAGGGATAATGTTTTTTACTCCACATGAACGTAGTGATAAAAAGCTTCTACTACAAAAGTTTCCTATTGGACCAAGAGTTGATTTAGTACAATCTGGAATAAATGGATTAAGTATCTCTGGTCTTATTTTGATTGGTTTAATTGGTGGAATACTCACAGGTCTACTTGGAATTAGTGGCGGAGTTCTTTTTACACCTTTATTAGTTTTAGGTGTAGGTTTAGCAGGTAGTGTTGCTACAGGTACTAGTTTAGGAGTTGTATTAGTTGCATCAGTTGTTGCAGTAATAAAAAAAGGCTTTTCAGGTCCTGGTAAAATCAGTTTAGGAATTGCTTTATCACTTTTAATTGCAAGTGCTATTGGGATACAAACAGGTATTAGAATTGGCCAAAAACTACATGCTGCCAAGCTAAAAAAATATTTTGCAATTGTAGTTTTATTAGCTGCAGCGATGGTCTTGTATAAACTAATTTAAGATTTTATTATTCAACCTTAAATTCGTTAACTAACTCCATAGTTTTTTTATTAGTCTCATCTGTTTTTAAGGATATTTCATTTAAGTCCTGCATAGCATGGGTTACCTGTTCATTAAACTCTTTGATATCTCGAGCATTTTTAAGAGACTGATGGGAAGATTTCTCAAGTTCCTCTAAATACTCAAGCATTGAGTTCCCTTGATATGTTAATTTTGATGAGAGTTCATTTAATTTAATCGCTAATTCATTAGTTTCAGTTAACTGACCTAATACTTCATTATTAGCTTTGTCGTGCTCTTCCATAGCTTCTGCAATTGAGTAAGTCTCATTCTCTACTACCGATAGGCTGTTTTTCATTATATCAAAAGACTTTCCTGTATCTGTTGCAATAGTTAATGAGTTATTAATCTCTTTTAATATCTCTTTAAGGTTTGCTGTACTTGTTTTAGTTTGGCTAGCAGTATTCTCAGCCAATTTTCTGATCTCATCGGCAACAACTGAAAATCCTCGACCAGCTTCTCCTGCATGGGCAGCCTCAATTGCTGCATTCATTGCTAATAGATTTGTCCTAGCCGCTATTCCAGTAATTACTGTGTTTATATCCATTAATGAGTTAGATAAAACAACTACATTACTTACTGATTTTATAGTCTCTTTTATCTTAGTCTGCCCACTATTAAAATCTCCAGTTAAAGCATTTGTTCTTTCTCTTACAACACCAGTTCTTTTTGTTACCTCTCTTACAGATGCAATCATCTCTTCTACTGCGGCAGAAGACTCTGCTACGTTAACCGTTTGACTCTCAACTTGTGTTGCTACATTACCACTGTTTTTAATTAACTCTTTTCCTGTTGTTAGAGTTAATGTAACGATATTGTCATTCTTTTCGACAAGTTTTATTGTTTCATCTATCTTTTCGTCAATCTCATGAACATTTTCAGTAGATTTACAAATGCTATCAAATAGCTCATCATGATATTGATTCTGAACTACAAACATCTCCCTAGTCTCTGTCATATGTTCACCAATTAAATCAGAGAATCTATTAACTCTGTCACTAATTAGCCCAAGTTCATCAACAGATGATATTGTAATTCTTTTAGTTAAGTCTTTATCTTGGGATATCATATCTTTTAATCGACCATTTATATTTGTAAAAAGAGCAGATGTAGAATTAGACCACATAATAACTAAAATTGTTATAATAATTAGAATTATTGAAAGAGGGGGTAGAGTTGATTTTACAACATGACCTAGAATGTCCTCTGTATCTTTTGGTAGGTTTGTTAAGGATATAAATAGTAAAAAGAAAGTAGACATTGTAGACATTAGACCAATAAATGTTGGAATAATTACACTTTTAATTTTTTGTCTATTAGATTTGATCCCCTTGGGATAGTCATTTATTCCATTATTTAAAAGACACTCAGAAACAAGTTTGTCGTTTAGTACATATATGTAAGATGAGGATAACATACCAATAGCACTCATAACTCCTAAATATGCGTTAGCAATTGCTTTAGGAACACCCTGGGCTTTTAGAAATGTATTCATTATAACTAATGCTATTATAGTAGTTATTAAAAATAGTAATAAACCTCTAAGTGGAACACCTCCTAACTTATTTATATAATCTTTATAACCTTCTGGATTATTATCCAACTCTGGGATATCTGTGTTATATGATTTTATAAGGGGTGTAAAAACTAAATTTACAACAAGGAGCATTATTACAACTTCAATTAAACTCACTTGCAAAAAACCTGTATTAAGCTTATTGGAGATCTTAGTTATAGTAAAAAAAGTGATCACATTTGCAAGAGTAAATGCTATAGTTGATATGGATATTATCATCCTGGCTTTGTGTTGAATCTTCAATGTATCTTCCTTGGTTTTTTATTGTTTAGTAAATAATAGCATAAATTACGAGAATTTCTAGTTTTATATTGATTAAATTTTATTTAACATATAGCTTAATAGTAACAATTACTACAAATAAGAAGGCTTTATATGACAGAAGAAGAAATTAAGAACAGATATAAAAAGGTATGTCTATGCCGTTCTATATCAAAAGGCACTATTATAGATGCTGTAAAAAATGGCGCATCCACTGTAGAAGACGTTAAAAGAAGAACTAGAGCGACAACAGGTTCTTGTAAAGGAACTAGATGTAAAGAAAACATCTCTGCAATAATTAAAGAAGTTAAAGAAGTTAAAGAAGCATAAAAAAGCTCCCTATTTAAGGGAGCTTCTTATTTTATAAAGCTATACTGTTTTTTGTACCTGCTACAATACTATGTGTTATACCTGAAATCGTAATTTCTCTATCAGAATCAGAGAGTATTAAAATATCTTTTTTTGTTACATGTACAGATATTATGGCACCTCTATCAGCAATTTTAAAATTATACGATTGCCAAGCGCTAGGTATGGTAGGGGATAGTGTAATAATTCCTTCATTGTACCTTAACCCACCAAAACCATGTACTATAGACATCCATGTTCCAGCCATACTCGTTATATGGCAACCATCTTCTGTATCGTTATTATAATTATCTAGATCCAATCTTGCAGTTCTAAGATACATTTCATATGCCTTCTCTTCTAATCCTAGTTTAGAAGCTAAAATACCATGAACACATGGGGATAATGATGACTCGTGAACAGTTAATGGCTCGTAGAACTTAAAGTTCTCCATGTGTTGTTTATCTGTATATTCATCTTCGAAAAAATATAGACCTTGTAGAACATCAGCTTGTTTAATGCAAGATGATCTTAAAATTCTATCCCATGACCAGTTCTGGTTTATTGGTCTCTCAGATTTGTTTAAATCATCAACATTAACAATATCTTTGTCTAGAAATCCATCTTGTTGTAAAAATATCCCATCCTGTTCTGGTAAATAGATATTATTTGCAACTTCGCTAAACTTATCCGTTTCCTTTGTTGTTAAACTTATTTTAGCTATAACTTTGTCATATTTATCTTTGTGGTTATCTTTGACCCAATCTAAACATTCTAATGTATATTTTAGTGACCAAGAGGCTATTTTATTTGAATACCAGTTATTATTTACGTTATTTTCATATTCATTCGGCCCTGTGACTCCTAACATTACATACTGATTCTTCTGTTTTGAGTAGTTAACTCTCTGTGCCCAGAATCTAGAAACTGCAACAAGAACCTCTAAACCGTAATCTGCAAGATATTCCTTATCCATAGTTTTTTGAATATAAGTATAAATCCCATATAATATAGCACCATTTCTATGTATCTCTTCAAATGTAATTTCCCACTCATTATGGCACTCTTCACCATTCATTGTCACCATAGGAAATAGTGCAGCACCACCAGTAAAACCAAGTTTTGTAGCGTTTTCGATCGCTTTATCAAGTTGTTTATAACGGTATATTAAAAGGTTCTTAGAAATATCTTCAGATGTAGTACTTAAATAAAATGGTATACAGTAAGCTTCTGTATCCCAATAAGTACTTCCTCCATACTTCTCTCCTGTAAATCCTTTTGGACCTATGTTTAGTCTGCTATCTACTCCAGTATATGTTTGCATCATGTTAAAAATATTAAATCTGATACCCTGTTGTGCAGAGACTGAACCTTCAATTTGAACATCACATGTCTGCCAAATATGGCTCCACTTTTCTATGTGCTCTTTCTCTAGGACTGCATAACCACTAAGTTCAGCAGACTCTACATTTTTATTACATACTTTAGTTAATTCTGAAACTTCATGGTCTCTAGAAGTAACACAAGATACATATTTATTAATTGTTACAGTCTGACCTTTTTTACAATTTGTTGTAATATTTTGCTCTATATATCCTGGAACCTCAGACGTTTTTCTAGAAATGTTTTCCATTTCCCCATCTTTTAAAATCTCAAAGCTCATACCGGTTGTAGAGTAGAATTCAGTTTTTTTAGTCATTAAATTAACAAAAGACCTATCTGCTATGGATTCTTGTCCTTTATGTTCCCAAAAGTATTCATCATAATTTGAATCTTCATTATGAACATTCCCATCTAAATATGGAGTAATTTTTAACATAGTATCTTTTGAAAGTGATTTTATTGAATAAGAAATAGCACCAATTTGGTTTCTTTCCATGCTTACAAATCTGGTTGTCTCTACAGATATTTTGTTATTGTTAGAAAGTACAGCAGTAAAGGTTCTTTTTAATATCCCTTTTTCCATATCTAGTTCTCTGCTAAAAGCAGAAATTTCACACTTGTTAAGGTCTAACATCTCATGTTCAACTTCTATGTTAATTCCAATCCAGTTTGTAGAGTTTAATACTTTAGCAAAATATTCAGGGTAACCATTTTTCCACCAACCAACTCTAGTTTTATCAGGATAATATACTCCAGCTAGATAGGTCCCGTTCATCATATCTCCAGAATAACTCTCTTCAAAGTTACCTCTAAGACCCATAAATCCGTTACCTAAACTAAATACACTCTCTGAAAACCTATTTTTAGACTTATCAAATCCCTCTTCAACTATTCTCCAAGGTTTCTCTACAAGATATTTTTCCATATTAAGCCTCCAAACATGTTAAAGTTAGGTTTTCAAAAGTTGATATAACCAAATCAGCTCCAGTTAATACATCAGGTTGCCCAACACCAATTACTCTCATTAAAGCATTTTTACCAGCTTCAACTCCTGCAACTGCATCTTCAAAGACAACACACTCAGATGCCGGGACACCTAACTTTTTTGCTGCAACTAAAAATACTTCAGGGTCAGGTTTTGCCTTATTAACATTTGTACCATCAACAATAACATCAAAATCTTTAGTTAATCCTAAATGATTTAATATAAAAACTGCATTTTTACTCGCAGAACCTAAAGAAATTAGATAATTATTCATTTTAAGTAGAGCAATAAAATCTTTAACTCCTGGTAGGATATCGTTTGGTGTTAATTGTTCTATAAGGTTTACATACTCTTCATTCTTTTTGGTAGCATATCTATTAAAATCTTCTTCTGACAGAGTTATATTTCCAATTTCTAACAGTATTTCTAAAGATCTTACTCTAGAAACACCTTTTAATCTTTCGTTATCATTTTCTGTGAATACAAAACCTAACTCTTTTGCTAGATTCCCCCATGCCAGATAGTGGTACTTTGCGGTATCTACAATAACACCATCTAAATCGAATATTACGGCCTTCATTTTATTTCTCCTAGGTATTGTGCAATCGCTTGCACAGTTATTTATACAACTAATATTTGTAATCGTCAATTATCAAGTCTTAAATTGGGCAATTATTTATTTTTTATTGCATTGTTGCCCTATCTATGAGAATCTTTTGAAATGAGAGTTACAATTAAAGAGGTCGCTAAAGAGGCTAAAGTTTCACAATCAACTGTATCAAGAGTACTGCATAATAACCCAAAAATAACTAAAGAGACTAAAGATAGGGTAAACAAAGCTATAGATAACTTAGGTTATCATCCTAATGTTATGGCAAGTTCTTTAGCAGGTAAACCAACAAAAACAATTGGCATTGTTCTACCAAATAACTCTGATGATCTATTTAAAAATACATTCTTTGTAAATGCAATGCGTGGAATAAGTATCTATGCTCAAAAGAAAGGATACTTTTTAATGTACTCTTTCTCTAATGATGATGTGGAAGAAGTTAAGTTTATTGAAAAATATATTAGAAGTGGCTGGGTTTCTGGTATTGTTTTGTTAAATGCATACGAAAATGATAAATGTATCTCATATTTAAAATCTCAAAAATTTCCTTTTGTTATCATTGGATCTTCAGATAATTCTAAAGATATTAATTGGGTAGATAATAACAATACAGATGCTATGTACGAAGTAGTAAATAGTTTAATTAAAAAAGGGAAAAAAAGAATATGTTTTATTGGTGGAGCAAAAACATTAAGGGTAACAAAGGATAGATATGCTGGTTATTTAAGAGCATTAGAAGATAACAATATTAATACAGATGTAAAGACACACTTTTTTTATGATAATTTTACCGAAGAAAATGGATATAAGTCTATGATAGAACTTATACCTAAAGAGATAGATGCAGTTGTAACCACAGATGATCTGTTCTCATTTGGTGTATTAAGTGCTATAAAAGATAAAAAAATACAAAATGTTATGGTTACAGGTTTTAATAACACTCCCCGTTCTACTTATTTAACTCCAACTCTAACAACTGTAGAGATTAATGCTGATGAGTTAGGTGAGAATGCTGCTAAATTATTAATTGAGAATCTTGAAATTGAAGATTTTAAACCAACAGGTGTAATTGTAAATAGTAGTTTAATTGAAAGGCAGTCCACAACATACTATGAACTGCAATAGACTAAATATGGCAATACCAACATTACGTACATTTTCATTCAATGGTATACTCAGAGAAAGTCTTCTTAAACACCATATTTTAATTTAATAGCTTTTATCTCATCTATAGAATCCAAAAATGCATCAACAACTTCCGGGTCAAACTGTTGACCTTTCTCTTCTTTAATTAAATCGATGACCTTTTTCATATCCCAAGGCTCTCCATAAGATCGTTTATTTGTTAAAGCTTCAACTACATCGGCTAATCCCACAATTCGTGCATAAACATGTATTTCTTCACCTTTTAATCCAAGAGGGTAACCATTTCCATTCCACTTTTCATGGTGCTGAGAAGAGATAATTTGAGCCGCTGACATAACACCTCTTTTTGCACCGGAAAATACTTCAAAACCTTTATTTGTATGGTTTTCCATAATTTCCCGTTCTTCTGGTGTTAGAGCTCCTGGTTTTATTAAAATTGATTTTGGAACAGCAATTTTACCAATATCATATAGTGGAGCGGCCATTTTAAGGTTTTCTATATCGTGATCACTTAACTTTAGCTTCTGAGCAATAATACAAGAAATATCGGTTACACTTTTTATATGGCAAGGAGTATTACTAGATAATCCTTCAATTACTTCAGATAAGGTATAAACTATTTCTCTTTGAGCTTCAGACATGTCATTATGTAATGATATATTTTCAAATGCTGCAGCGACATTAGTTGCAAATATAGATATAAGATGTTTATCTACATCTGTAAGTGGTCTTTGCCACTGAAGATATAGTAAAGTGTGTTCTCCTTTTACGGTTTCAAAATAACCTGTGTATGTATTTTCATCAAATATACTTTCATGTCTATCTACAGCATTTTGTAGCCTTTGTTGAATACTTGTAGATAAAACATCTTCTACAATTTTCTTTTCATGATTTGCAAAAGATCCCGTTCCTGCCAGAATACTATATTGTGGTTTCTCGGCCTCTTTAAATGCAGAAAAACTTGAGGAATTTATGTATAAAGCATCTTTATCTAAACTCAAAATAGCTGTTAATTGCTTTAAAATACCCTTAGCAAAGAGACTGAATGACTGAACTTCAAATAAGAAACTAGATGCAGCAATAATATTCTCAAGTCCGATTTTATTTTGGTTTATAGTCTGAATATATTGGTATGATCTTAATGAAGAAGTAATTGTTGTAAAGAGCTTAGAAGCTGTTAATTCTGTTTTAGCTTTATAGTCATTTATGTCATAATTAACTATTATTTGTTGTTCTGGAGCTTGTCCTGGTTGACCAGTCCTTAAAATAATTCTTGTTTCTAGATTTTGTAATTCTTCACGTATTATCTTTACACATCTAAGACCAGCATCCTCTGTTTCCATTACAACATCTAACAAAATAATAGCGATATCCGACTCTATTTTTAGAAACTCGATGGCCTCGGCACCTGAATATACACTATTTATCTCTAAAGGCCTATTTTCAAATGTAAAACCTTTTAAAACCATTTTTGTTAAGGTATGTATATCTATCTCATCATCAACAATAAGTACTCTCCATGGTTCAATAACTATGTCGTCATTTGGGATAATATTATCATCTGTAAATATTAGTAAGTCATCATCTTCAAACATTGTATCTCCTTTTTAAATTATCAATTTTTATAGGGAAGTTTATTTTAAATTTAGTTCCTACTCCAAGTTTACTACTACACTCGACAGAACCTCTTAGTGTTTGGTTAATTAGGTTATAAACTATATTCATTCCTAAACCACTACCACCTTGGCCTCTTTTGGTAGTAAAAAATGGCTCAAAGAGTTGTTTAATATTATCCTCAGAGATCCCACAACCCGTATCGGAATATTCTATTTTTGCAGTCTCATCATCTTTGAATATTTTAACTTCAATCTTACCTTCTTTTATATTCTCAAAACCATGTTGTAATGAATTTATTGAAAGATTAGTTATTACTTGTGACAAAGCTCCAGGATAACTTGTAATACTAAAATCTTCCTCACATTCAATCACTATCTCAATAGAAGTATTTTTAAATTTAGAGTGTATACTCATAAATACTTCATCAATGTACTCTTTTATCATAAATGATCTGATCTCTTCGCTTGATTGGTCAACTGCTACTTTCTTGAAACTCTGTATTAAACTTGCAGCTCTTAACATATTTGATAGGATCATTTTAGAACTTTCACCAACCATAACTGAGAACCTCTCTAACAAACTTCTGGATATTTCATTTTTCTCATATGCTTTAAGAAATTCTTTTGTTTCATGTTCTAAGTGGGATGCTGCTGTTACTCCAATACCTATAGGAGTATTTATTTCGTGTGCTACACCTGCTACTAAATTTCCTAAAGATGCCATCTTTTCAGATTCAACTAGCTGGTATTGAGTTTTCTCAAGATTAGTTAATGATTCTTGTAATTGGAAAGTTCTTTTATTTATTAGTTCTTCTAGGTTTACTCTGTGTTCTGTTAGCTCATTATTTGCTTCTGCAAGTTCTTCTGTTTTTACTAATAATTCTATTTCGGCCTTTTTTCTCTCATCATTTTCTATTTTTAAAAATAGAATTTGTTGTTTGATTGAGTCACGCATTCGAATAAAACTTTTAGCAAGGTTTCCAATTTCATCGGAACTAAATATTTTTATCTCTTTGTCTAAATGACCGTTACTTATCTCATATGTTAGTTCTGTTAGTTCTGCTATTGGCTTAGTTATTTTTCTTAATATAACTAAAAGAAATATAGATATTAATAATGAGGTTGCTATTAGTGTAATAATTGAGTATTTCACTGAGTCTGCAATTTTTTTGTTAATAATATCCTTAGTATATGTGGTAATAATTCTACCTACCTTATCTTCCTCGTAATAAACATCTGTCTCTACTTCAATTAAATCTAAACCACTAATAGTTTCATTTTCTCTGTGTATATCGATCTCTCCACTTTCCTCTAATACATGGATCGACCTAATTTCAGAGTCTTTTAAAAATGAGTAAATATTTGTCTCTATCAATGTTACATCGTAATAAAACAGTGGTCCTGAATTTACATTACTTAACAGATCACTTGTTTTTTGGATCTTTATATTGAGGTTTTCTAGCGCTGTTTTTCTTTTTAATCGCACATCGTTATACTGAAATAGAGAATTTATACTTATAGAGATAATTATTACAGTTGTAATAATCTTAGTTTGTAGCTTCACTATTTAACTATAGGAAATAAATTGTGTTGTTACAACTTTTTTATTCATTATTTATTGTTATTGGCCAATTTAAAGGAGCAGAAGCGATATAAGATCTTATTTTTCCGTCAATCATTGGGATAGTTGTTTTATAACTGTGTAAACTTTGATTTTTTAACTTAAGTTTAAACCAATCCTCTGAAGTTAATTCATCGTTAATAAATTTAAAAAAATAACTATCATCAAGTCCGTATATTTTATCTCCCACAACTGGAAATCCTAAACTGCATATAGTTGCTCTAATCTGGTGTGTTCGGCCAGTTAATAGTTGGCATTTTAGTAGAGTTAATCCATTTTCTGATATAAGAGGGTAGAACTTACTATGGCAGAATTGTCTCTCTTTATCACCTTCACCTTCAGGTTGTGCTGCTTCATGATCAAGAACGAATTTTCTTTTTTTTCTAATGACACTATCACTATCAGGCAAAAGCCAACCTTTAGCATCTAACTCATGGTTTATATCTCCGTGGACTAATACTATATACTCTTTTTCTATCTCTCTTTCCATCATCTTATTAAAGTAGAACTTTGCACTTTCTTTTGTCTTTGCAATTAACATAACGCCTGAGGTCTCTCTATCTAGCCTATTTACTAGAGATATGTAGGGGTATTTCTGTTTTAATAAATGCCACAATGTATTTTCAAAATATATTCCACCAGGATGGCATGGTAGATCACATGGTTTATTTATAACTAAAAGATCATCATCTTCGTAAATAGTTTTGTAATTAAAATCTACAGGTGGCTCTATAATTGGCTCTGGATAATAGATTACAATATCATTCTTTTGTAAAAGAGTTCGCGGTTTTACTTTTGATCCATTTATAAGTATTCTTTCTTCATTTATATACTGTTCCCATTTATCTTTATCATGATATGTATAACGCCTAGTTAGCCAGTTTAATAAGACTTCTCCAACTTCTTCATTTTGTATAATTATCTCTCTCTTTCTAGTCATTAAATGATTTTCCTTTATTATAAATCATGATGATTTTCCTTTATTATAAGTCACAATTATTTCTCTTTTAGATAAATACTAGCGGCTTAACTTCTCATAAATATCATCTAAATATCTCTGAATTTAGAGTGTAATATTTTGTAAAACCTTTACTTCTAGATATAACCATCGATAATAATACACTAAAATATTTTGCGGTTAAAATAGCTATAAATATAGCTATCTGATACTTAATTGCAGTAAGTGGTAGTGAACCAGCTAAGATCTGCCCTGTCATCATCCCTGGTAATGCTACAAGACCAGTTGTTGCCATTGATGCCAAAGTTGGTTTTATGGCAAGATTCATACTATTTCGAAGGTAGGGTAGTAGTGCCTGATTATGGCTTGCTCCTAACGTTAGAGAAAAATTATATCTTTTTGAATCATCTTTAATTCCACTATAAAAAGTATTTAATGCTAAAATATTACCGTTAAGACAGTTACCTAACAACATTCCTCCAACCGGTATTAAAAACTTTGCATCAAGCAGTTTATCAGCTCCAGCGACGGTTAAATTAAAGGCTAAAAGAACTATAAACTGTGGTACTGCAACAGAAATAAATATTGGTATAAATAACTCTTTAAGCTTTAGAGAACTTGATCGTAGTGAATGTGCAGATGCTATAGTTATCATTAATAAAAGGTATAATATATTAATAACTGGATTATTTAATTTAAAAATATATTGTAAATACAGTCCAGCAAAAGAGAGTTGTAATAACATTCTAATAACTGAAATTATTAACTCTTTGCTAAAAGTGAGTTTAAGTAAACGGTTCATTATAATTATAGGTATTAGGAGTAAAAGTAGAAGTAAAAAACTCATTTTTCACCCCACTTATACTGTTTTAAGCCGTTCCAACACCCATCGTGGGATGTAACTAACATCGTTATGGTTTTTTCTGTTAATTTTTTAAAAACCTTCTCTTTTAGCTCGGTATCAAGTGCCGATGTTGGTTCATCTAATAACCAAATAGGTCTATCTAAAAGCAGTCCAATAATTATTCCAATTCTCTGTCTCTCTCCGCCTGAAAGGTCTTTAACATTTTTATACAGTATATCTTTTTCAAGTCTAAACTCTTCAAACATTTCTAAGACAATATTTTCTGAGTATGTTAACTTATTATTTTTATAGTCAAGTATCTGTTTTAGTATTTCTGATACTTCAATATTAGGAAGGTTAACATCCTGATCTAAATAGAATATTTGCTTTCTAATCTCTGTAATACTCTGAGGATTTAGTTCCAAGTTATTTGCAATAATAGTTCCTGAATCTGGGACCAATAGCCCTAGTGCTACTTTAAATAGTGTTGATTTTCCACATCCTGAGTTACCTTTAATAAGGATTTTCTCCCCAGTTTTAACTTCAAGATTAAAGTTATCATATATTATTTTATCATCAAACCGATGGTTTAAATTATGCCATTTAATCATGGGTCTAGTATAACCCATTTATTAATAAAAAAACCCCTATTGTTGAATATTGTCCAACAATAGGGGTTCACCTCATAGTAGGGGACTTTATGTGAGTTTCATATAATTAATCTAAAACTCTCATTGCTCCTTTATCAGCAGATGCTGCTAACATTCCATAGACTTTTAAAGCATCAGATACTACTCGGCCTCGACCTCTAGGAGTAAATGCTGCCTTACCAAAAGCCTCTTCTTCTTTCCGTCTCTTTGCAAGTTCCTCGTCGGATACCATAACGTTAATAGTTCTATTTGGAATTGATATTTCAATTTTATCACCATTTTTAACAAGCCCAATAGCACCACCTGCAGCAGCTTCTGGAGATGCATGACCAATAGATAAGCCAGATGTTCCTCCACTAAATCTACCATCAGTTAACAGTGCACACTGTGCACCTAAATGTTTAGATTTTAAGTATGAAGTAGGGTATAACATCTCCTGCATTCCAGGTCCACCTTTTGGTCCCTCGTATGTAATAATTACAATGTCACCTTCTACTATTTTATCTGCTAATATTGCCTCAACAGCATCATCTTGGGAGTGGTATACTTTCGCATTACCACAAAAATTGTAAATAGATTTATCAACTCCTGCTGTTTTAACAATACAACCATTTAATGCAATATTACCAAATAGTACAGCTAAACCACCTTCAGTATCAAAACAGTTCTCTATATTTCTTGTACAACCATCTTCTCTATCAGTATCTAGTTCCTTGAAATTAACTTTTTGACTACCCATAACTATTGATCTAACGCCACCTGGTGCGGATTTATAAATATTAATTGCTTCTGGGATAACTGTATCTCTTTTAATATCGTATTGGTCTATAGCTTCTTTCAGTGTTAAACCGTCTGCTCTATAAGTTGTTGTATCTAATAAACCACCTCTGTCTAACTCACCTAAAATACCTAAAATACCTCCAGCTCTGTTACAATCCTCTATATGAAATACTCTTCCATCAGGAACTTTATTTGGTGCAACTTTTGATAGGATAGGAACTTTTCGAGATAATTCATCCATATCGTCCATAGTAAAATCAACTTCAGCAGAAGCTGCAATTGCCAATAAGTGAAGTACTGTATTTGTAGAACCACCCATTGCAATATCTAAACTCATAGCATTTTTAAAAGCTTCTCTTGTTGCGATAGATCTAGGTAGTACATTAACATTACCTTTAACATAGTACTCTTCTGTCATCTCTACTATTCGTTTTGCAGCTTTATTAAATAACTCTTTTCTATTCTCATGAGTAGCAACAATTGTACCGTTACCTGGAAGGGAAAGCCCTAAAGCTTCTGTTAAACAGTTCATAGAGTTCGCAGTAAACATTCCTGAACACGAACCACATGTAGGACATGCTGATTTCTCAACTTTGTCTACTGTTGCATCATCAATTGAATCATCTGCACCCATCACCATTGCGTCAACAAGGTCTAGTTTCATTTTATCAACTTTCCCAGCTTCCATTGGTCCACCGGAAATAAAGATCGTAGGTATATTTAACCTCATAGCAGCAATTGCCATTCCTGGAGTAATTTTATCACAGTTAGAGATACATACTAATGCGTCAACCTTATGTGCATTACACATATACTCTACAGTATCTGCAATTAATTCTCTTGATGGTAATGAGTACAACATTCCATCGTGACCCATTGCAATACCATCACAAATAGCCATTGTATTAAACTCAGCAGCAAATGCGCCACTCTCTTCTATTATATTTTTTAAGTCCTGTCCAACTTGGTGTAAGTGAACATGACCAGGTACAAATTGTGTAAATGAGTTTGCAATTGCAATAACAGGTTTATCTAGTTGTTCTTCTGTCATACCACTTGCTCTCCAGAGACTTCTTGCTCCAGCCATTCTTCTTCCCTTTTTTGTTGTGGAACTTCTATACTCAAACTTCATCTCGGTATCTCCTTATGCATTAAAACCACAATGCTTAAATATATTATATCCTAATTGCATAATTTCTCAATATGTTTGATAGTGAAATGATAACTACTTAATGTTGCGTTTACTGCAATAGTTGTTATTTACAATTTATATAATATTACAAAGTATAGGAGTTTAATTTGTTCAAAGGTGTTATTTTTGATTTTGATGGTACATTAGTGGATACGCTATGGGCGTACGCGTTGACAGATATAGAGTTCGCCAAGGCACTTGGTGGTGTTTACGAAGATATTGATCATAATGAGTTTGTTGGTGGAGGAGTTCGATATTTTGTTGAGTCCATGATGAGTCGACTAAATATTACCGATCGATCAGTAGATGAACTAATTGCATTAAATAATAAGATTTTTTTAGATATTGCTGATGATAATGTAGAGATATATCCAAAGATGTTATCTCTAATTAAAGATCTACACAAAAAAGGCATTCCAATGGCAGTCGCTTCCGGTAGTAGCCAATGGATTATTGAGACAATAGCAGAACGAACAGGGCTCTTAAAATATATTAATAAGCTTTATTCTTCTGAATTAGTTGAATATGACAAACCACAGCCTGATATTTATATACATGCTGCTAGTGAACTAGGTCTTAAACCCGAAGAGTGTTTAGTTTTTGAAGATACCTCTACTGGATTTAGGTCAGCAGTTCGAGCAGGAATGAAGTGTATATGGTTTGATTCAATAGGGAATAAAAGTAAAGAGTTACAATCAAAAGCTTATGATTATTACCCAGACGGCCAAAAAAGTTTTAAACCTAGTACTATTTTAGAGCTATTATAAAAAAGAATTTACATATAACTGTTTACTAGTTAACATTCATAATGAAAAAAATTATTACAATAATATTACTCATTTTGAGTGTTAGCTGTGTTTCTAACAAGTCCGAAACAAATGTCGAGTCAAATAAGTTTGAAACAAATGTAGTGTCAAATATTAATGACCTTTTAAGTAGTGGGAAACAGGATCAAGCAGAGTTATATACGTATAACATGATGTCTGAAAATCCTAAAAATCAGGAGATCCTTTTTTATTATGCTTCTTTAAAAAGATCTAGATTTCTTGAAAAAGAATCAAATGTACTTTTCAAGAAAGTTATTGATTTAGATAGCAACTCTTTATGGGGATCCGCAGCTACTTATATATTGATGTTAGATAATCAAAAAGAGATAGAAGATACTTTCCATGAATTTCAAAGTTTTGTCCAGGAGAATAGAGAACATACAATATTGTTATGGATGTTAGCAGTTCAATGTAGAAACCATGGTTTAAATAAGATAGGTATAGAAGTTTATAAAGATATTCTAGATATTTGGGACATTGCACCAGTTTTAGTACATCAGACATTTGCTAATGTATTAGGGGCAGATGAACAACACCAGAAAGCATTAGAACACAGAATAATCGCAGTTGAAATGGAACCAAGGGGCTGGTCTATTCATGGTTTAGCTGTAACTTATTTAAGATTAGAAATGTATGAAGAATCTTTAGATACTATAGATAGAGCAATTGAATTAGAACCTACTTCAGAAAAGTTTAAGACTTTTAGAGGTCTATTATTAGATGATATGAGGTTATATGGGATTATAAATAAACTAACCGAATCTAATAATGAAGATTTAAAGAAATATTTAGATGAGGGGTTAGATCCAAATTATCCAGATAAGCGGGGTAATAGTGCTTTAATCATTTTATCTAAATTTGATAATAACATAGATAAATATAAAATACTTTTAGATGCTGGTGCTGACCCAAATTTCCGTGGAGAGTCTAACGTTACCCCAATAATGAATTCATCCCATAGAAGTGATGGATATGAGATTGTAAAACTATTATTAGATTATGGAGCTAATATAGACTTAAAAGATAATCAAAAATGGACAGCACTAAATTATTCTGCGATTGAAGATGATAATAAAGACATAATTGAGTTACTAATTAGTCGTGGTGCAAATATTCATAATCTAAGTAATTATAATTTAACTCCTTTCATGATGTCATCGATGAACTCAAGTGTAGTTAATGTTAAAGCTTTTATTAAAGCAGGATCAGAAATAAATAGGAAAGGAGTCTTTGGTTGGAACGAGCTAATACTTGCTTCAATGAAACAAGATAACCCTGAAGTAATAAATGTATTAATTGATAATGGATCTGATCTATTGGTTACAGATGATGATGGTGTCTCGCCACTATTTTACTCTGTAACAGACCAAGACTCTGTTGGAGTATTAAAAGCTTTACTAAAAAAAGGAGCAGATCCTAACCAGAAAAATAATAAAGAAGAGACTGCTCTGTTATGGGCAATTAAAAATAACAAAGAAACATTATTCATTCAGACTTTGGTTGAAGCCGGAGCTGATTTAAAGTACAAAAACTCTAATGGAAGAAACCTTTTAATGTTTGCTCTAGAATATAATAAAGATCCTAGTGTAATAAAGATACTAGTTGATGCAGGTATCAACCCATTAGATTCTTTTGGTAGTGGTACTACTTCAGTTCATCTTTCTGCAGAAATATCTAATAATCCCAAAACCCTTGAGACCTTATTAAAGAACGTTTCTAATGTAGATAAAACAAACAATAATGGCTGGACTGCTTTAATGATTGCATCTCAATTTCAAGATAATCCCCCAATTATATCAACACTTATTTTAAATGGTGCTGATCCTAATAAAACTCTATCAAATGGTGCTTCACCACTACTTATAGCGGTACAAAATAATAAGAATCTAGAAATTATTAAAACATTAGTAGATAACGGTGCAGATCCAAATAGTATAAACGACTATGGAGAGACACCTCTTCTATGGGCGATAAAAGGTAATTTGGATATTACATTAATTAAAACATTGGTTGATTCTGGTACAGATATGAGTTTTAAAGACTCAAACGGAAGAAATCTGTTAATGTATGCTATTCAGTATCATAAGAACCCAAAAGTTATAGAGTTACTAATTAGTGTAGGTGTAGATCCATTAGAATCCTTAGATAACGGTGTTAATTCAGTGCATCTGTCGGCTGAAATTACTGATGACGCACAAACATTGCAGGTTCTATTAAACAATATTAAGGATATAGATAATGAAAATGAGTTTGGTTGGACTGCTTTAATGATTGCATCTCAATTTCAAGATAATCCAGAAATAATATCAACACTTATTTCTAATGGTGCAAACCCAAATAAAGGACTACCTAATGGTGTTCCATCCCTGGCTATAGCAGTTGAGAATAATGTTAACCCAGATATTGTAAAAGCGTTATTAGAAAATGGTGCCGATATTAACTTCGTTACGAATAAAGGTAAGTCTATATTCATGTCTGCATCACAATTTCAAAACAGTACTAAAGTCTTAGACTTGTTATTAGAATATATTGATGATATTGATTTTACTAATAATGAGGGTTGGACAGCGTTGATGTATGCTTCTTATTATCAGGACAATAGAAATATAATTGATTATTTGATTGAAAAGGGTGCGGATGTAAATAAAAAGAATGATAAAGGTGAGTCAGCCTTAGACCTCATTATTCAAAATAATAATTTAGAAGGTTAATAGAACATAATATATAATTACAAGATTTATAAATAAAAAAGGGAAACCGTAGTTTCCCTTTTTGTATATAAGTTTGTCTAAATAATTAATAGTAGAATCTAAAGATTCTCCTATACTCTATTTAGAGTAGAACTCAACAACAACCTGCTCGTTAGCAATAGTATCGATATCAGTTCTAAATGGGATTCTCTCAACTTTAGCTTTTAAATCGTCAGCTTCTAAAGATAACCATGCTGGAGTTGGTCTTCCAGCTTTAGAAATGTTCTCTCTAACCATTTTTACAGAAGTATCATTTTGCTTAATGCCAATGATATCACCTTCTCTAACAATTGCAGATGGAATATTTAATTTTCTACCGTTGAATACAACGTGACCATGACTTACTAATTGTCTAGCCTGGCATCTAGTTGTAGCCATACCTAATCGGTAAATTACATTGTCTAATCTTCTTTCTAACATGATCATCATGTTATCACCAGTTAAACCTGGCATAGCTTTAGCCTTTAAGAAAGAGTTATAAAACTGCTTCTCAGACATACCGTAAGCAAATCTAATCTTCTGCTTTTCGTTTTGTTGCTTACCAAAGTCACTAACTTTGTTTCGACTTCTAACACCTCGTTCCTTTCCAGGACCTTGAGGTTTTTTCTTTAGTAATTTATCGTATTTACTATTACCGTAAATGTTGACGCCTAATCGACGGACAATTTTACCTTTTGCTTTGGAATTTCTTGCCATTACTGCCTCTCTTAAAATTTATTTACATACTTAATGTATGCAGAATTTGTATATTATATATCTAGCAAATTAAAGTCAAGGAATCTTGAGGCTTTTACCCTTTTATTATACTATTATTTTATTACATAAATACATAAATAATAAAGTAAGGACTAACAAATGAATATAATGGATTATGACTCATTTCTAGAAGAGATGGATCAGGATTTAGATGTTGTAAATATGATAATTGATGAATTCATTAAATCAATAAATAACCAATTACCACTAATGGAAGAATTATATATAAATAGAGACTACAATACACTAAATAGAGAGGCTCACTCCATTAAAGGTGGGGCAAGAAACCTAATGGCAAAAAGTCTAGAATTAACATCAAAAGATCTTGAGTTTGCAGCGGCTGATCATGACAATCTTTTAATTGAACAATATTTAGCCCAGATAAAAAAAGATGTGGAAATGTTTAATAACTTTATTACAGCGAAGCTATAAGTTAATACTCATAAATATAGAAGTAGTGGAATAGGTCTAACACAGTCAAAATTTTATAAAATATGTCACAATGTAAAAAATAGCACTCTGAAGTGATAACCCCCCAATACCCCCCCATATTCCTCAAATATTCCTCAGGGCAGAGCCATAAAAAACTCTTGGAATATCCAAAGCACTTGAATTATAATTAATATAATATAGGAGAGAAAAATGAAAAAAATTATAATTGCAATTTTTTTAACAATTACTATTACTCTTTCTGCTCAGAATGTGGGGTTAGAATCTGTATCGTCTAGTACAACGGATAGTTTAATTACAAACCCGTTAGATCATGCATCTGGGGTAGGTAAGGAGTTTTCTATGCTTGATAATTCCTATCTTTTTGGTGGGCTTACTAATATGGAGCTTGGCTCAACTTTACTAGGTACAGAAACTTATACAAGTAACCCTATGTGGCTTGGATATTATCATAATGCAGATAATCCTTGGTCTATTTTTACTGGTTTTACAGCAGTAGATTCAACGTTTAATATAGCTGATGATACAACTTATACAGCAGGCGCACCAGAGACTGTTGTTGATGGAACATCATCTACTGATCATCAATGGAATAGCCAGAGTGTTGATACAGTTTATAGTGCCAATAAATTATTTGATTCCCTTAATTTCGCGGCTCAATATCTTTTTATGTTTGGTGATATAAATACAGGTTTATATTTCAGCCTAGATATAGTGGATGTACTTTACCCAACAGATAGCTTTACTGAAACTGAGGAAAATTTTTATAATGCTGCAGGTGCAGGGGTTATTCCTGTAGCTACAGCAGACTATACTCGGGTAAGAACAGAAACTGATGCTGATGGAAAAGATTTAAGTTTTGCAGTGGGTATTCCATTTTATATGGCCTTAGGAAGTCTTGGTACTATAGGTAATGTTACTTTCAACTATAATAATGTTGATACTTCTACTACTATGGTAGAAGCGTATACAGGTACTCCTGATACCGCTATTGGTACAGTTCTAAATACAGAGGAGTCAGAAAATATAGATACTTTAACAACATTATCTTTTGGTGGATCATATGACGTTATTTTTAGAGGTTTTGGATCTGATAATCGAAATGCGCTAACCCTAGGTGGAGATATTACAGGAGGTTTTGAGATACCAGAAGCTAGTGTTTCATTAATAACTCAAAGTGTAGATTATGCTGGTGGTGGGGCTGCAGCTGTTATAGGCCAAAGAGATGAAGATACAAGCACTACTGATTTTCAATATGGTACTTCTTTAGATTTTATAGTTAATGCATCAAATAGTTTTTACTTCGACTTAGGTTCTATGGTTTTATTTATTGTTAAGCCCTTTGCTAGTTTTGGTATTAAATCAGAATCTGATGCACTACAAACCAAGGTAACTGATGTTGTGAATACTGATACTGATACTAATGGTGTTTTCACTGATGCGGTAGATACAAAGGTTACTACAATTCAGGTATTAGAAAATACTAATATTGCTGGTAGTGATGCTTCTACAGTAACAACCTTAACTACAACATTAGAACTTCCTATGGCTCTAACTGTTGCACCAAATGGTTGGTTATTCTCATTGACTTTGGGAAGTACTCCTTCATTTATATGTGAGTATGAAACAACTGAAACTAAAAGTGGTACAACAGAGACTACTGTTACGACTTTAGATGGGACAGGAGCAGAAACGGGATCTACTGTTGATAATAGCTTAAGTTCAGATACATCTACTTTATCTAATACTGACTATACAGTAGAAGCTACACATAACTTATCACTTACTGTTCCAGTAGGAGATAGTGTAACTTTTGATGTTTCATTAGATGCATCTTCAGGAACAAGTAATATTCTAGAGTTTGCTGAATTCGCAGTACAAGTGATTATAGCTCTACCGTAAAAGAATAATAGTTAAACTACAATAATAGGCTTCAAAATAGGAGCCTATTATTTTTATATTATACATTTATAATCATAAAAATAGAAAATAGTAGTAGTAAAATAAGTCCAGTCCATTCTAGAATCTTAGTTATAACTTTAAACTTCCCACTGTTATTTACTAGGTGTTTACCTTTTAATGTTATTATCGATATTACAGAGAGTGTAGTAGCCATTCCTAAAGACATAAATAGCACCGTAATGGCACCAATAGTTAACATATTTAATGATAATGAGAAGAGCATTATAGTAATAGCACCAGGACAGGGTACTAGGCTTGATAAAATAATAAGTGATAGACCTACAGGTTTGTCTTTAGTATTACTTTTTCTTCTAAATAGTTTTAAAAATATTAGAACTAATGATAAAACTAAAATAGAACCGTAACTAATAATTTCTAAATATGTTGTTATATTCGTTATAAAAAGTGGTTTTATACTTTGGAATATCACATTTAGTAGAAGTATGGATAAAACTCCAGTTCCTGAATGAATTAAGGCTGAGCCTATACTAATACCAATTGCCTTACTGTAGGATATACTATCTTTTGATAAAATATATGATGAAATAACAATTTTTCTATGTCCTGGACCTAAAGCGTGAACAACACCATAAATAAGAGAAAATAGTAAAATAAACCATACAGCTGATGGCTTCTCTCTCACTAATACAAGATATTCTGAAAGCTTAATATACACTAATCTTTGCAGTTGAGTTAAACTCTCTTTCAAATTTATTTTATAGTCACCAAAAGAACTTAATATTGGATCTGTACTAATAAAAACTTCTGTTAAGTAAGCTTTTATCCAACCCGGTTTAGGATTTGAAGTATCTAATATTTCACCTCTACCAGCATTAGGGTCATAATAGAATGGTCTATTAGAATTTTTAAGTACTGCAGAGAACAAATTTTCATTTAATATAATATTGTTTTTATCAGGATCTGCAAAAGCTATAAAATATGATGTATCAAAATGGCTGATAGATAATTTATTATCACTTCCTAGTTCTGGGAGATCGATAATAAAGGTAAAAGTTAGACGTCTATCTTCTTCGATATATGCGTTAAAATCTGATACTTCTTGAACTGGCTGCTGTAACCCATCGGATTTTAATATAATAAAATAGTTGTACTCCTGAATGTTTTTAAAACCTTCATCATATAGTGTTGTCACTTCTTTTGAACTTAAAATGCCATCGACATCATCATCAAAAAAATAGATTTTGTTTTCTGATTCTAAAGGATCAAAAGTCCAAGAGATCCTTGCTCTATTTAATTCTAATATCTCTAACCCAATATCAATAAAGACATGGGGATGAGATGATATTTTAACAAAAGAAGTTAAAAGAAAAAATAGAACAAGAAGCTGTTTTTTCACTATGTTATCTGTTTCCACCTAGAAGTTCTGGGGCTTGTTTTCTAATAATATAACCCTCTTTCACAGGGACACTAGTTTTAATAAAAGATGTTTTACAGTGGTCTGTTTTATTTGTTCTTTCTTTGTTTTTATCAAATAACTCAAAGGTACTATCTTTAATATATAGTAGGTCAGGACCAATAAATTCTAAATCATCACCTTCGACAATCTGGTTTTTAACATCTATTAGATAGGTTCCATCAGCTTGTTTCCGGCCAATTGCACCTAAAAATACAAACTCTCTAGAGTATGACTCTTTACTAGAACGGGAAATGTCCGCGTTGTCGTAGTAAAAACCAGTAGAGAACTCTCTGTGGCTCACTTTGTTAATTTCGTCTTGGTAACCTTTTAAATTAGGAACATCTATACCATTTAAGTCATCTAAAGTTTTCCGGTATGCTCTTGTTACAACTGAAGTGTAGTAGATGGATTTCATCCTTCCTTCTATTTTAAGACTATCAACTCCAGCATCTCTCATATCTTTTAAGTGATTAATCATAGAAATATCTTTTGATGACATTATTGAAACACCATGTTCATGTTCTTCAATAGGGTAGTACTCTCCAGGTCGTTTACCTTCTTCCAATACTTTATAATCCCAACGACATGAGTGTGAACAACTACCTTGATTTGCTGACCGATCTGTCATCCAACTACTTAAAAAGCAACGGCCTGAATAAGCAATACACATCGCTCCATGGGCAAAACACTCAATTTCTAGATTTGGAACAGCAGTTTTAATTTCCGATATATTTTTTAAAGATATCTCTCTAGCTGGTACAATTCTACTAAAACCTAGATCGTAATACAATTTGGCAACTTCACTATTTGTACAGTTTGCTTGAGTACTAAGATGTAGTTCTTTATCTGGAAAATACTTCTTCATTAAATTAAGTATTCCAAGGTCACTTATTATAAAACCATCAAATGGGTACTGCTGAAAATATTCAAGTTCCGCCTCTAGTTTTTTAATATCCTCGTTCATAAAATATATATTTAAGGCACAATAAAGTTTTTTATCACCCTTAATTTTTGCGATTTCTAGGTGTTCGTTTTCTTTAAAGTTGTCCGCCTTAGCCCGTAAACTAAAGTTTCTAATACCTATATATGCTGCATCTGCCCCGTATTCGTAGGCGTATTTAAGTTTCTCTATATTTCCTGCTGGTGCTAAAAGTTCCATAATTCCTCCAGTTAGTAATAGTTAGGTTAGTACTCATTACTATTAAAGTCAATTTCAAATTAATAAACTCTTAAGAATTAACCAATGTTTTTTTAACATTTTGTAAGTATATTGAGTATCAGAAGCAATTATATTTGATTACTTTGTGTAAATTTATTATTTTATAGTAATAGATTTCATAAAAATATTAGTTTAAATAACATAAAAGGAGATTAATTATATGGCAATTGTAGAACTAAAGGATGTTCATAAGATATATCCTCTCGGGAAAACTGAGGTACATGCAGTCCGTGGTGTTTCATTCGAAATAACAAAAGGGGATTTTGTATCAATAGCAGGTCCATCTGGGTCAGGTAAATCTACTATATTAAATATGATAGGTTGTATAGATACAGCTACCGAAGGTGACGTTCTAATAAATGGAATTAATACTAGAGGATTAAAAGATAAAACAATTACTAACCTTAGACACGATACATTAGGTTTTATTTTCCAATCATTTAACTTAATACCTGTATTAAACGTATATGAGAACATAGAGTTTCCACTACTTTTAGGTGATGGTAAACGGGGTAACAGAGCAGAAGAGAAAGAGTGGATACAACACTTAATCGAAGAAGTTGGATTAGCTGATAGAATTAAAAACAGATCTAACGAACTGTCTGGTGGACAGAGACAGAGAGTTGCTATTGCTAGAGCATTAGTTACAAAACCAGAGATTGTATTAGCAGATGAGCCAACTGCAAACCTAGACTCAAAAACTGGAGAAGATATTCTTAATTTAATGAAGAAGATTAATAGAGAACAGAATACAACTTTTATCTTCTCAACACATGACGCAACTATTGTAGATATGGCTGACCATATTATTAGATTAAAAGATGGTCAGATAATTAAAAATGAGAGAACTAGTAGGTAAATTATGGGAACTATTGAAAAAATAGCAATAAGAAACCTAAGAGAGCATAAAGCAAAGACTCTTATTATAGGTATCTTAATTGCAATTGGAATTATGGTTATGATTTTAAGTAACTCTATCCTTGATTCCGCAGAGAAAGGTAGTAAAGAAGTTTTTATAGAAAACTATACTGCTCACCTTTTAGTATCTAAAAAGATGGATGAAGGTAAAATGTCTGCCTTTGGATTTGAAGCTGGAATGACTGCGCAGATGATGGGGGATTCACCAAACCCAACAATACCTGAGTATGTTAAAGTATACGAATATTTAAATAGTATTCCAAAAGCTAAAGCTGTAAACTCGCAAACTGCTGGAGTTAGAACCCTGATTAAGTTTGATGAAACTATGGATAATGTTGCATTTACCCAGTTATGGGGAATTGATCCTGATTCATACACAGTAATGTTCCCAGATAATATCGAAATGTTAGAAGGAGAATTTCTAAATTCTAACGAGCAGGGTGTTATTTTAAACTATAGGTTAATCGAAGATATTCAAGAAGAACTAGATAAAGACCTTAAAGTTGGTGATATAGTTACTTTTCAATCTATATCTGGGGGAATGAAACTACACGAAGTACCTTTAAAAGGTATCTTTAAGTATAAAAATGGAAATAGCTCTGTTTTTAATATGAGTATTATAGATGTTGAGTCCTATAGAATATTAGCTAGGATGATTGTTGGAACTGTTGATGAAATCGATGTTGAAGATTCTGATTTAGAACTGCTAGATGGTGATTTCGATTTTGACTCAATGTTTTCAGAAGAGATTGAAGAGGGAAGTATTGATGAATCCTTTGACTTTGATGAAGTATTAGGTGATCTATCTGTTAGAGATGCATTAACTCAGCCAAGTACAGGAACATGGAACTTTACACTTTTAATGTTAAATAAAATTAGTGATATCGATAATGTTAAAGCAGATATTGAGGCATGGTCATTAGAAAATGATATTCCATTACAAGTTCAAACATGGGAAGAGTCCGCTGGAACAACAGGTGAAACTATAAACCAATTAAAATTTGTAATTAACATCTTCATTATTATTGTTGCTATCGTAACTGTTATTATAATTATGAATACTCTAGTTGTATCAATAATGGAGAGAACATCTGAAATTGGAACAATGAGAGCTGTTGGTGCCCAAAAAGGATTTGTTAGAAGACTGTTTATTGCAGAGACTTTCACCATATCCATAGTATTTGGAACTATAGGAATAATTATGGGTCTGATTGTTCTCTTAATATTCAATAAAGTTGGAATATCATTTAATGGAAATGCAATTTTAGAAGCACTATTTGCTGGAGAGGTTTTATACCCAGTGACAAGTCTTAAAACAATATTATTAGGTTATGGGGTTAGTATACTAATTGGAATAGTATCTAGTTTTTATCCAGTGTCCATAGCATTAAAAATAGATCCTATTAAAGCGATACAGAGTTAGGGAGGGGATATGAAATATATAAAAATGGCCTTAAGAAATATATTAAGGGAGAAAAAGAGATCCTTCTTACCTGCGGCAGCAATTGCATTTGGACTTTTTATTGTAACACTTGTTAGTATGTTATCTTTTGGAGTTGTTGAATCCATGAGTACAAATATTACTAAAATGTTAGATGGACATATTATAATTGGTGGAGAACAAAAGCTAGAGAGTGGAAAAGTAATTTCTAACATGGCTGACAAAGAAGCAATCCTGAACATGATTGAGGACTCTGGTGTTCCAATTACAAAAATAAATAAAAGATGTGATGTTCGTGTAGAACTTATATTTTCAGATAATAGTTCCAGATCTAGTTTAAATGGAATGAACTGGGATGTCGAAGAAGAAGTTAAAAAAGGTTTTAATTTTGTAGAAGGAAGTTTAGAAGATATAAACCAACCAGATGCAATATTAATTACTGATAAAATGGCTGAGGATTTAGACGTTATAGTTGGGGATTACGTAATAGCAAAATTAAACTCAATTACTGGTCAAGTTAATGTCGCAGATTTTAAAGTTGTAGGTATATTAAAATCTAGTAGCTTTTTTGCATCTTCTACAGGTTATGCCAATCTATCATTCTTAAACAGTCTGATTGGTCTTCAACCTGATGACTTTCAGTCAATTATATTAACAGTTGACGATATCGATTTAGTAGATGGTTATGCAGATACTCTATATGAACAACTAAGTGCACATTTTCAATTTAAAGAGAGAGAAACTGGTGGTGATGGTCCAAATATGATGTCATTAGCATTTAGTACTAAAGAACCAGAATGGTTTGGAGATCGATATAGACTTATGACAATTACTGAGATGACTAGTTTTACTGATGTATTTATTAAAGTAATAGACATTATTAGTTTAGTTGTTTTAGGTATTCTGTTTATGGTAATTATTGTTGGTATTGCAAATACATTTAGAATGATTATGTACGACAGAGTTAAAGAGATTGGTTCTATGAGAGCTATGGGAATGCAAAAGAGTGGTATTAGAGCTATATTCCTATTTGAAGGAATGTTTTTAGCCTTAGCTGGTTCATTATCTGGTGTTTTATTATCTGGAATTGTAGCATTTGGTCTAAGTTTTATAAACTTTGGAACAGAGAGTTTCATAGCTCTACTATTAAATAATGGGCATTTGTTATTTATCCCATCATTTTTCATAATATTAAGAAATGTAGTTTTAGTTAGTGGTTTAACAGTACTTGTAGTGCTATTCCCAGCTAATAACGCAGCAAAATTAGACCCGGCTAAAGCTATAGCCTCGATGTACTAAGTTTAGTTATATACACAAAGACATGCTTTGTGGGTCGTATTCTACGAATACTGCTCGACAATGCAACCTAAGATAGGAGTTAACATGAAAAAAATAATATTGATTTTAACATTAGCTTTGTTTGGGATGACGTCATCCTTCGCAGAGACAGATTATAATGGCATTTTACAAAAACTTGACGATTTACAAGATTTTGAAGGAATGGATTTATCAATGGTGTGGACAATAGTTTCTACAAAGCCAGGTGAAGATAAAAGTGTAACTAAAATTCAGATATTTAGAAGAGATTCTGAAGAGAATGCTTTATACCTATTTTTAAAACCAGAAGTTGATAAAGGACAGGGTTTTTTAATGTCAGGTGATAATGCATGGAGTTACGACCCAGGTAGTAGAAAGTTTTCTCACTTCTCGTTAAAAGAGAACATTGGTGATTCTGATGCTCAAAATAACGATGTTAGAGCATCTTCATATGTTGAAGACTATAACATTGTAGATACAGCAGAGAGTAAGTTAGGAAAAATTTCTGTACATATCCTGACTCTAGAAGCTAAAACAAATGAAGTTACAACTCCAAAGTTAAAAATATGGATTAGAAAAGATAAAGGTCTACCTTTGAAGCAGGAAGAGTACTCTCTATCGGATAGATTAGTTCGAACTATTATCATTCCTAAATGGACAACTGTTGGTGGAAAATATATGGCATCACAGACACTTATCCAAGATAACTTAAAAAAAGGTGAAAAGACTCAGATGTCGGTATCAAATATCTCTAATGCAAAAATACCAGATGATGTATTTACAAAGGCATATTTAGAAAGAATAAATAATAAGTAGGTAATTATGAAAAAAATATTAGCAATTATACTGATGTGTTCATCGTTTTTTATCTTTGCAGAAGAGGTCGGTGAGGATTTCTTCTCAGACGATGTAGACCTAGAGAATTTTGATTTTGACGATATGTTTGGAGAAGAAGGAGATGACTCTTTCTTGGAGGTTGTAGAAGATACATCTGACCAGGTTGCTGAAACTTCCTCTGAACTTTTAACAACTAAGGGTGTTGAGTGGGGCGGTTCATTTTCTGCTTCAATCTCTGCTGGATTAACTTATACGGACCTGCCTGGTTTTAGTGACTTAGCAGATCCAGATGAGAATGAGGAGACTTTTTCTCCTGATCTAAGTGCTACTTTGTATTTTAATGCAAGACCAACGGATTCAACTAGATATTATGGTAAAGTTTCAACTTCAATACCATTCTACAATTCTGCTAACGCACTGTTAGAAGATTCAGATAACCCAGGAGATGTTCTTGAAGGTAATTTTGCTGAAGTTCAGATTCCAGCAATTACAATTGAGGAGCTTTTTACAGACTTTAATTATGATAATAAACTGTTTTTTAGAGTTGGAAAGCAAAATGCAAAATGGGGTGTAGGTTATTTCTTCAGTCCTGCAGATTTTTTAAGTCTAGAATCTATAGATCCAGAAAATCCTGAAGCTGATAGAGAAGGACCTATTGCAATAAAGATGAGTATGCCTTTTGGACTTGATAATTTATATACTTTTATTACAGTTCCAAATTCAGTATTTGAGGACTCATCAGATGCTAGTATTTCAGACCTAATTGTAGCACCTATGTATCAGATATTATTAGGTGAAACTGAAGTTAGTACAGGTTTCTATTATCAGAAAGATAGTGCTCCTAGAGGAATGGTTAGTGCAACATATGGTACAAATTCAAACTTTGGTCAGTGGTCATTTTTTGGTGAAGCAGTAGGACTATATGGTTCAGATAAAACCTTTATAGAAGATGATTATACTACAACTACTTACGACGAAAAACTGTTTTTTAATGGTACAGCTGGTTTTATGTGGTCTAAAGATATACTAGAAAATAGTTTCAGATTTATTGGGCAGTATTATTATAATGGTGAAGGTTATGATAGTGATTCAACAATTGTGAAGGATGTCACAGCACTATATTCACTTATGGCTCAGGAAGATCTTTCTGCTGCCGTGACATTAGCACCTTTGTTAGCTGATGGAGTAGGATTTAGTGATTTAACAAACAGACATAAACATTATTTAGGTCTTAGTTTTAGTATTAGTAATCTTTTTGATAACGAAGATTTATCAATTAGTGCATTTTCACTATTAAACCTTGTTGATGTATCAGGATTTATCAAACCATCTATAACTTATTCACTGTTTGATGATCTTTCAATGTCATTAGGTGCAACTTTCGATGTTAGTGATGATGGAGACGAATATGATTTTGGTGATGAGTTTGCTATTAGTTTAACTGTTAACCTAGGTGGTGGAAGTTTCTAAGACCATTCATTGTTGTTATAAAAGTCACCTTAGGGTGGCTTTTTTTTACATTAAACATAAAGATGTTGGTTTATTTAATTAGGATCTAATTTTAATTTTGCTTGATCCTACAATATCAAAAGTGACACTCCAGGATCAAGCAAAATTTATCTAAGCGTACCGTTGTTTACACTCTCTTTTAACCACTTAACCATTAAGTAAACAGCAGGGCATACTTTCGTATTTTGCATTGTTTCTCTTAAATAGTTTCGTAGCCTAGTTTTATCTGTGTATGGGTAATCTCTACAATATTTTGGTTTGTCTTCGTAATAGATACAATAGTTGTCTTCTGCAAGAAATGGGCATGGAGTTGTCTTTGCAATTCTATCATTGTCATCATCTACATCAGTATATTCTTTTTCCCAAACAATAGGACGACAGTTAAATCTTTTAGCCAATCTAACAATATCTTTTTGCTGATATATAGGAGCGACAGTTCTACAGCAGTTTCCACACTTTAAACAATCAATCTCTTCAAAAGCTCTATCATGTAGAACATTAAACTCTCTATCAAGGTTTTTAGCTCTTACATTCTTAAGTACCATGACAAACTTTTTATTGTTCTCATAGTCTAGTTCAGCTTCTCTTAATAATTTTGCATACTCTTCGTCAATCATTGCATGATTCTAATGCTCTAGTTTTATAATGTCAATTGTAGTAGTAGCATATATACAGCAGTTCCACCAAAAATACTAACTAGGGGATGTTTAAATAGCAGATGAAGTGTTACAACAGAAGCCGCACCTAACCATTGCAATTTAAAATTCTGTGCAGCTACTGAAAGTGGTAGAGATGTTAATACAAGAGTTAACATTACAGCACCTGGAATTAGCTTTGCACCGGTTAATAACCATCTAGGTGCTTCTCTTTTACTAAACAGTAAAAATGGGAAAACTCTAGTTAACTGAGTTGCAATTCCCATTGCTAAGATAGCTAAAAATATTCTCATTTTTTACCTCCAATAAAAAAGCATCCAATGGAACTTAAAACTATAGAAATAATTAGAATGTCATTGGTGAATCCAGTTATTTGTAGACCCAATATTATTATTATTGGTAATAAAAAAGGACCAACTTTTTTTATTGCCTTTATCTGTTCAATAGTTAAAACTATAAATAGTGCTGTTAAGGCAAAATCTAAACCAGGAGCATTAAAACTTACAATGGTACCAAGTAGTGCACCTAATAAACTTCCCATAGTCCAATAACTCTGGTTAAATGCAGTAATCCAAAAGTCAAACACCTCTGGGGAAGAACCTTTAGGAGTCTCTAGTGTAGTTAATAAGGCGTATGTTTCATCGGTTAAACCATAGATCAGGTATTTTTTTAACTTTTTAAAACCTTTAAACCGTTCTAAAAGAGACAATCCATATACCATGTGCCTCGCATTTACTAAAAAAACTGCTAATCCAATCTCTAATGGGCTTTTATCGGATAAAAGTAGACTTATTGCCATAAACTGAGCTGCCCCAGCAAATATTACAATACACATTATTAGTGCGTAGTACCATGGAAATCCAGCCTTAACTAAAATAAATCCATATGCAAAACCAATGGAAATATATCCAAAAAAAACGGGAGAAGATGCTTTTAAAGAAGCTAGCATTGTAGGTTTATGAAATGTCATATTGCTAGTATATCGATTTTAATCCATGGATAAAAGTATTTTAATGTATTATGATTAATTTATGGATCTCTTTATAGTTGTTGATATAAATTTTTTCTCAATAGGAATATTAATCATTCTTCTATTTGCATTAGTATATAGTCGGCAACATTTATCAATTTCAAACCGTATATTTATAGTGTTAATTGCATCAATAATTTTAATGTTATTTTTAGAAAGTTTATTATGGTATACCGATGGTAAAACAGGTGATTTTTCTAAAAGATTGAATGAAGTTTCTCATTTTGTTTTTTTCTCCCTAAATCCATTAGTTCCTGCCGTTTGGTTAGTATATATAGACTATAAAGTAGTTGGTTCATTAGCGAGATTAAAAAGAAGAATATTTGCATCAGAATTTGTAATTATTGCAATTGTATTCATGATTATTAATATAAAAACAGGTTGGTTTTATAGTTTTAATAATAATTTATACCAAAGAGGACCATATAGTATTTTTATATTTGTATATCTGTGGCTTATTCTTTTAGCTTCGATTCCTATATTAATAAAAAATAAACGCTCTCTAGATACAAGTATAATAACATCTTATTTCTTTTTTACTTTTTTCCCCATCTGCTCAGTTTTATTCCAGACCTATTTTATGAACACTCTGCTTATATGGAACTCTGCAGCATTAGCATGTTTAGCTACTTTTGTTATTTTAGAACTACGAAATTTATCTAAAGATTTCCTAACAGGGTTATCAACAAGAAGAGAACTTGAGTTATGGATTATAAATAGACTGCGAAATCCAAATATAAAAAAAACATTTGCTGTTATTGTTATAGATTTAAACGACTTTAAAGAGATAAACGATAACTTTGGACATAAAGAGGGAGACGAAGCATTAAAAATATTCTCAAACATTATAAATATCCTTTTTAAAAAGAAAGATATAGTTGGTCGTTATGGTGGAGATGAGTTTTTAATAATTGTGGATTCATCTTATGAGTTAATTATTGAAAAAGCTATTAATCGAATAAGTACCGATATCGAAGAATATAATAATAAAGAAATTAAACCATATAAACTTAAATTTAGTGCAGGAGCAGTAATGTACGATCCTAATAAACACTCAAATTATAAAGAGTTAATTCACGATGCCGATAGTCATATGTATAAAGTTAAGAGAGGGTAGTATGTTATCAATTTTTTTACTGTTTTTATTAGGAGTTTTTTTTAAGTTTTCTAAATTCCTTAAAACACAAACCATTAGAGATTTAAAAAAAATAGTTGCAAATGTTACTCTTCCTGCACTTCTTTTTAAAGGGTTCTCTGGAATAGACTTTCAGAAAGAGTACTTACTTATTGTTATATTGATGTTTTGTATTCCTCTTTGTATCTTTTTATTAGCCAGACCCTTAAAAAAAGTCATTAAGATTAAAAGCCCTTATCTTCCCCATCTATTAGGTGGTTTTGAAATGGGTATGCTTGGTTATGCTCTTTTTTTAACTATATTTGGCCAAGAAAATCTTCCAGTAATTGCAGTTATAGATTTAGGACAGGTTCTATTTGTATTTTTTGTTTTAATACCGTCTCTTGGGCAGTTAAAGAGTGGGAAAAATTCTATTAAAGAGATCTCAAAAACATTTATTAAATCACCAGTGATTATTGCTATAATTTCTGGATTAATAATTGGCCTAATAAATATAGATATAACTCAAATTGAAATTATTGATATCCTTGGTAGTTTAACCATGCCATTAATTATGATTAGTTTAGGGTATGAAATAGAGTTTAAAAAAGAAGGATTTCTACTTGCATTAAAAACTGTGATATTTAGAAAAACACTTCTTTTTATTAGTGCACTGTTAGTTAATAAGTTTATTATTAGTAGCTTTTTAGGGCTACCAATCATATTTGAATATGGGGTATTAGTAATGTTTTTAATGCCACCACCATTTGTAGTATCAATATTTATGGATCAAGACGATCATAAAAATTTAGGGTACGTAACAAATACCCTCTCTTTAAGTATCGTTGTATCAGTAATTATGATTTTAACATTAAATCTGTTACTTTTCTAAAATCTATTTTACCGGTTCCCATCTTAGGTAGTTCCGGTAATACTACGAATTTTTTTGGTATGCAAATAGCAGGTAGTTCTTTAGAAAGCTGCTTTTTTACATCATTAGTATCTATCTCTTTTGTAATAACAGCGATTAATGTAGAGCCTTTTATGTCATCCGGTAGACCAACTACACAACAATCTATTTCACTTCCTAATATCTCTGAAAGTATAATTTCTGTATGTACTAAGGATACCATCTCACCACCAACCTTTACAAACCGTTTAAGACGTCCTTTATGCCATAAAAATCCATCGTCGTCTAAAACACCGATATCTCCTGTATAGTACCAGCCATCAACAATAGCCTCTTTAGTTTTCTCAGAATCGAGATAACCTTTCATTACTAGATCACCTTTAACAAGGATCTTTCCTTCTTCTCCATTAGGTAGAGTCTCTCCAGTTTCTATATGTGTAATTTTCACAGTTGCATGTGGTACCACAAGACCAATACTTCCTGGCTTGTTTTTATCTCTATGATTCACAGATATAACTGGGCTAGCTTCTGTGGCACCATAACCTTCAATAATCTCAATATTATGCTTGTTTCTATATTCTTCTCTTAACCAATCAGGAGTTTTATCAGCACCAGCTACAACAAGTTCTAGGTTTTCAAAATCCCCACTAGATGCGGATCGTACATAACCAGCTAAGAAAATTGGGGTAGCTGCGATCATAGTACATTTCATCTCTTTGATTATTTTAGGAATCATTTTAAAATCCAATGGATTTGCATATGTTACCGCTGTCATACCCCTAGTCAAAGGCATCCAGAAGTTAGTTTGAATTCCAAATACATGAAAAAGTGGGAGAACAGAAAATATAATATCTTTTTCTTTTAGCTCAAGTACATTAACAACATCATCCACATTACAACCAAGATTTTTATGAGATAGTTGAACTCCCTTTGGATCTTTTTCACTTCCACTAGTAAATAAAACACAAGCTGTATCTTCTATATTTGCCTTTGGTAATAACTTTATTATTGAAGCTACAGGTAACTTTGTTTTAAGCGCAGCAGATATCTTTTCAAAAGTAGATATAGACTTCATTATATCTTCTAGACATATCATCCCATCTAATATTGGGCAATTTATTTTTTCTAATAAAGCTCTTGATGTTATTATAGTATCAAAATTACATTTTTTTTGTGCATAATGACAATTTTCTGGAGCCCCAGTTGAGTAGTTTATCATTACAGGGATTTTCCCTGCCATTAAAACTCCAATAGTTGATAACATTGCTCCTGCTGAAGTTGGAACCATAATACCAATATGTTCCTGTTTATATTTTGAAAACTTTTTACTTAAAATTAATGAAGCAATTAAAGCTTTGGAATATGAAACCTCTGAACCAGTCATTTTATCTAAAATTGCCATTTTACTGGAAAATTTCTTTGCTGTTTGAATAAATTGGTGATGTAGTATCAATTAAGTCTCCTCTTGTTAACTTACATTGTTGCCTTATTTTTACGTTTTGTCAAATATGTAAATATAAAATAGAGAGAAACTTTGTCTTTTATGCTAAATAAGTGAATCTTCAGTAAAACTATAATAGTGCTTATCTGAGAAGATTATATGATCTAGAACTTTAATTCCTAATAATTCTCCAGCACTAACTAGTCTATCTGTTACTTCCTTATCTTCAGGACTAGGTTCTAGATTCCCACTAGGATGATTATGACATAAAATTAACGAAGCAGCTCTTTCCTTTAAAGGATCTGAAAAGACTTCTCTTGGATGAATTAATGTTCTATTTAATATACCTATGCTTACAACATTTGTAGTGATAATCTCGTGGGCACCATTTAAGGATATTACAATAAAATACTCTTGTGGCCTCGTAACATAGTGTCTAACAGCAGGAAGAATATCGGTAGGGTAGGCTATTTTTGTTACATTGGGACAGAGTCTACGTCTAGAGAACTCTAGGGATGCTCGAATCAGTGTAGCTTTAGCTGTTCCAACTCCTTTTATTTTTTGTAAATCATCTGTAGATACTTCCCCATCGGTTTTATCTAAAAGTAGCAGTATTTTTGTTGCAAGTTTATTTACGGGGTTCTCCCTTGAACCACTACCTAATAGTATAGTTAGAAGTTCCCTATCACTTAAGTTTTTAATACCGTACTGGACAGCTTTCTCTCTTGGCTGCAGGTGAGAAATACCTTCTCTGAATTTATACATCTATACCTCAGTATTTATATAGAACATTATTTTAATTAAATTCATAATTAGAAGTTTGATTCATAAAGTAATTGATATAGGAAATAGCATCTTTTGTAGATATTTATAATTGATATGTTCAATATTTGTTTGAATAAAAAATCTTTAAAGATTAAGATTAAATTGTGAAACCATTATTACTTATAATTATTGTTATTATCTCTTTAGAATTTTTAGGTGCTGATGAACGTATTATGCGTATAGGATATCTTATAAATGACACCAGTAATGGAGTTCTTGATAACAGAATAAAAGAGTATTATGAGGAACTATTGGCTCCTTCTATGGGAGTAAAAGTTGAGTGGATTGGCCCGCTGCCCTTTGCCAGAATATTAGTCTATCTAAAAAATGGTAATCTGGATATGTTTTATGCTATGTCTAGGACAAATGAGAGAAAGGATTATATTCTATATTCAGATACTCCAAGTTGGTATGACAACGCACCTATAGTAGTGAGGAAAGAATATGCAGATTTAATTATTGATTCCAACGAAGATCTATACGGGTATAAAATTGGATACTGTTTAGATATGATAATGCCAAAATTTTCAGAAGATAAAAGAATCGATATTCAATATGTTTCCGGAAATAATTGGGGTAAAGCAGTTTTAATGCGCTTAGTGGCAGGGTCATTTGATATGGCATTTTTTCCATCAATGAATTCATATAATGGTTTTAAAAAAGAACTTAATCATAATAAATCAGATGAGCTTATGGTATTAGATGTTCCCCAAGAAATGCTTGGTAAAAATATGGGTAAACATTATGATGGCTTTTCCAAGATTACCGGAGGTGAATTACTTTCTAGATATGAATCTGCGATAGAGGAGGTTGGAATACTTCAGGATTATTATTTTAATTCTTCATCCAATTAAAAAATCTTTTCACCTGCACCATTTCAAATCCTTTCTAAATCTATAAATTAGATTATCCTACTGTTTACTAAAAAAATACCGATAAATAATGTATGATATCTAAATTTGGAAGAAAAATATTTTTTATACATCCCCCTGAGTCATTAAAAGGACCATTCCTTGAGAATATATTCAGACAAGAGTTTGAAATTTATTTATTAGAAAACAAAAGTAAAATAGAAGAGCTGTTAGATATGTTTAAGGATGCAATTGTATTTATAAATATTGACCAGGATCTAAGCTACATTCAATGGGCTGAATATATTAACAAACTAAATAAGAAATATAAAAATGTCGCGATTACTGTATTTTCTAAAAAAGAGACACCTTCACTAAAAAGAACGTTTCTAATGGATATTGGTATAAAAGGTGGTTATATACATCTTGAAGAAGATAATTGGAAAACTGTTGAATTAGTGAACCAGGTATTAGAATTAAACGAAGCAAGAGGTAGACGTAAAAGTGTTCGTCTAGATTTTGATAAAAATGAAAATATAACTAATCTATCAGTAAAAATATTTACCTTAAAAGGTTACTCCATGAAGGGTACAATTAAAAGTATAAGTAGTGCTGGGATATTAGCGGAACCTAAAAAAGGTAAAATCGATGACGACGATAATGTTGAAAGAGTTTCATTTTTAATAAATGAAAGAGAGTTACAAGTAGTAGGTTATCTTCTTAAAAGGTTTGATAATGGAGACTATTTTATTTCATTTGAAGATATGATAGAAGATGATAAAGATTACGTACAATCCTATATGTTTGATATATTACAAAAAAGCTTTGAGAAACTTATAAATAAATTGTAATTAATTTATACTATTACCATGAAATATAAATTAATCGCATTAGATCTAGATGGAACTTTATTAGACAGTAAGGGTTCCATATCTAATTTTACAGCTAATATATTAAAAGAGTTAGAATTAAAAGGTGTAAAAATAGTTATTGCTACTGGAAGGAGCTATAGCTCATTAAAACCTAAAATTCATATCCTAAAACTTGAATACCCAGTTATTTGTTATAATGGCGCAATGATAAGAGACGGTAAAACAGATGAAATTATTCATGATAGTAATCTACCAGAAGATATTGCTAAAGATTTAATAAAAGTATCTAGAAGAGATAATATTACTCTAGTTAGTTATATAAATGGGGACTTCTATTATGAAAAAGAGACTATAGAAACCCAAAAATACGCTGAACTTACTGGTCTTAGTGGTATTAAAGTAAATTTTGATAAACTAAAACAACTATCTTTTACAAAATGTATCTTAATAGATGAACATCAGACACTAATAAACTTAGAAAAAGAGTTTATACCTAAATTTAATAAAGTTGGTTATATCGCATTTTCAAAACCAACATTTTTAGAATTTATGGATATCAGTGCCTCTAAGGCTAAAGCTCTTGATAGCGTAGCAAAAACATACGGGATTAAACAACATGAGATAATTGCCTTTGGTGACGGTCTTAATGATCTTGAGATGTTAGAGTACGCTGGAAAGGGAATCGTAATGAAAAATGGTTTTCAGAGTCTAAAAGATAAATTTGAAAATTCTGACTTCACTAACGACCAAGATGGAGTTGCAAAATATATGGAGAAACTTCTAAATGCCTAATTCAACTACTAAGAACTATATACTCATGCTTTTTGCAATGCTTTTTTGGGGTGCGTCTTTTGTATTTATTAAAATCGTATATAAATATACAGGCCCTATTACCATGATTTTTGGTAGACTTATTATTGCATCGACAGCTCTAATGTTTATTTATGTTTTAAATAAAAATAGAGAGAAGATTCAGCAAAAAGACTACTTAACATTTTTTTTAATGGGTTTTACTGAACCATTTTTATATTTTATTGGAGAAGGGTATGGAATGAAATATATTTCCTCTACCCACGCTTCAGTAATAATTGCTACAATTCCTGTTTTTGCTATGTTAGCATCTATGATATTTTATAGAGAAAGAGTCTCTAAAGTTAATATAACTGGTGTATTTATATCATTTACTGGAATCATTATCATGATCGGTCTAGATGTAATAAATCAAAAGGGTTCAATGATAGGAATTATCTTGATGTTTTTTGCAGTTTTTGCTGCTGTTGCCAATAGCTTATTAATTGTTAAATTAGGAAATAGTTACTCATCTTTAACAATTATATCAATACAAAATTTAGTAGGGACCATTCTGTTCTTACCACTATTTTTGACATTAGAGGTTAAAGACATATCGTTAGATCTGCTTAATAATGAATTTATTCTTGCTATGTTATTTTTAGCGATCTTTCCATCAGTTTTATCTTTTTTACTTTATATCTCGGTTCTAAAAAAAATTGGAGTTACGAAAACAAGTGCATTTTCAAATACAATCCCTATAATCACAGGTATTATCTCATTTTTAATGTTAGGTACAAGTTTTTCTATCAGAGAGGTTATAGGTATTTTTATAGTAGTTACTGGTCTATTTTTAACTCAGAGGGCAGCAAAAATTCCATATGAAGGTTAATTATTTAATACAATCTCTTCCTGACTCTTTAGCACGATAAAGTGCTTTATCACTATTGTTAATAACAACTTCCATAGTGTCATCTACCCCAGCTTCGTATACTCCCATGCTTAGAGTAACCCTATATTCCTTGTTTTTTTTAGTTTGTATTATCTTATTTGATAGATCTGTTCTTATTCTGTTAGCAAGCATTTTAGTCTCATATAAGTTGCTTTCAAGAAGTATGGCAAACTCGTCACCACCCAGGCGGCATAATATATCATTTGGTCTCTTTATTTGTTTGATTAAAGATGTAAGCTCTGTCAATACAAAATCTCCAAACTGATGTCCATTGGCATCATTTATCATCTTAAAATTATCTATATCTATCATTATAATAGATACAGGAGCAGCATTTCTTTTTTTCATAATAAGGACTTTATTTAATTGTGTATCAAATTCTCTTCTATTATAACAACTTGTTAAAGGATCAGTTGCCGCAAGGACTTCTAGTTTTTTTGAAAAGTAATTAAGGACTTGAAGTATCACTAATAAAATAACTGTTAATAACAGTATTCCTACTATTAAAGTTCGAATAAGTGTATTAAAAGCACCTTTTAATGCCACTGTTTCATTTTGCTCTACTATTAAGTACCAATTAACATCATCTATATATTTAGAGCTTACTAATATGCTTTGCCCATTTAATTTATAATTTTCAATAGTAGGCTCTGTATTATCTATAAGTTTCTTAGAAATAGATTTTATACCCTCTTTTGAATTTATATTTTCATTTTCTACAAATTTAATATCTGAGTGGGCTTGAACTACTCCATTTTGGTCAACTAAATAAATTGTTCTGTTATAATCCTCTTGTTGCTTCGAAAGAAACTCTGAGAAATTTTCCATAGTTATTCCTATTCCGGCAACACCTAAAAGCTTCCCATCAAAATCCTTTACTCTGTTATTTATAAATATAGTTAATCTGTTATTATCAGCTTCATCAAAATCAACATCTAAATCATAATCCAACCCGGATTCTATAAAAGTATAATACCATTTATCATGGTCATTTTTCCGGTCTAAAACTTTTAAAATACCATTGTAATAATAGTATTTCCCAGTTCTTTCAGATATAAAAAAAGCTGTAGTATAGCCGAATTCATTTTTCAACTTATTTAGGTACTGTGTTATTTGACCTAATTCGTTTTCATTATTAATTACCCAGTTTATCAAAAACGAATCTTGAGCCATAACTGCACTAACACCTAATGCTGGGACAAAACTTTTCTCTATTTCAGAATATATATTTTCTCGAAGTAGGGGAATAGACGAGTTTACAATCTGGTTATGAATAGATGTTTTGCTAATATTGTAATTATAAATACCTAAAAATAGAAATGATGAACCAATAATTGTACAGATTAAAATTGAAGCTCTAACTCTAATAGATCTATACATTTATTTACTCCTTATAAATAGAAAAGGCTACTATAATTAAATAGTAGCCCTTGGTTAATTAAAAGTACAGTAATCTATACTAATTATTATTTTTTGATTGAGTAGAATGCATTTACTCCAGCATACTCAGCTTGGTCACCTAAAGTTTCCTCGATTCTAAGTAATTGGTTGTATTTTGCAACTCTATCAGTTCTAGACATAGATCCAGTTTTGATCTGTCCAGTTTGTAAACCAACAACTAAGTCAGCAATAAATGTATCTTCAGTTTCACCAGATCTATGAGAGATAATTGCAGTGTAACCAGCTTTTTTAGCCATTTCTACAGCTTCAAAAGTCTCAGTTAAAGTACCAATTTGGTTAACTTTAATTAAGATAGAGTTTGCAATACCTTTTTCGATTCCAGTTTTTAATCTTTTTGTATTAGTTACAAATAAGTCATCACCAACAAGTTGTACTTTATCTCCAACTTTATCAGTTAAGTATTTCCAACCATCCCAGTCATCTTCGTCCATTGCATCTTCTAATGAAAGAATTGGATATTTTTCAGTCCATTCAGTCCAGTAGTCAGCCATTTCTGTAGAAGATAATTCTCTACCATCAGACTTTTTAAATACATATTTTTTTGTTTCTTTGTTATAGAACTCTGATGCAGCAGGATCTAATGCAATAAATACATCTTTTCCAGCTTCGTAACCAGCAGCTGTAATAGCTTCAATTATGATCTCTGGTGCTTCTTCGTTAGATTTAAGCATTGGAGCAAATCCACCCTCATCACCAACTGCAGTTGAATAACCTTTAGCTTTTAATAATTTTGCTAAGTTATGGAAGATCTCTGCAATCATTCTAACTGCTTCTCTAAAGTTAGCAGCTCCAACTGGCATTACCATAAACTCTTGAAAGTCTACAGAGTTATCAGCGTGGCTACCACCATTAATAATGTTTGCCATTGGACAAGGTAATAAAGTAGCTTTGTAAGCTCCTAAGTATTTGTATAGGTCTAATTCTAAGTGGTCAGCAGCAGCTCTTGCTACAGCCATAGAAACACCTAAAATTGCGTTTGCACCTAATTTAGATTTGTTTTCAGTACCGTCAAGTTCAATCATTGTTCTATCAACTTCAACTTGCTCTAGTGCATCTAAACCAATAACTGCATCTGCAAGAGGTCCGTTTACGTTAGCTACAGCTTTTAAAACACCTTTTCCTAAGAATCGTGCTTTGTCTCCGTCTCTTAACTCTACAGCTTCGTAAATACCTGTAGAAGCCCCAGAAGGAACAGCAGCTCTACCAAAAGAACCATCAGCTAAAACCACATCTACCTCTACAGTAGGGTTTCCTCTTGAATCCATAATCTCACGTGCTTCAACATACTCAATAGTACTCATTTATATTTCTCCTAAAAAATTATTTATAATATTATTACTATAAAATATGATTAAAATAGAGGTAAAGGTCAAGTTAAATGTTAATTAAATAGATAATATAATAACTATTCTTGCCAGAACCACTAAGAACAATTAGAATTATGGCATGAGATACTCCATGTTGTTCGGAAAAAGTTATAAATTCCCCTCTTCTAAGAAAAAAGACAAAGCCTGGGCCTTACTTGTTCAAGGTGGTTATTTTAGAACTTTAGGGAAAGGTTTATATTCATTCTTACCTTTAGGAATGCGTGTTTACAATAAATTAAAGAAAGTTATTAGGCTAGAATTGAATACTCTAGGTGGAGAGGAAGTATTAGTCCCTTTAGTAAATCCTGCTGATTTATGGGAAACTAGTGGCCGAGCTGATCTTATCGATCGTGAGATGCTAAGATTTAAAGACAGAACTGGGAAAAATTATGTTCTGTCCCCTACCCACGAAGAGGCATTTGTAGAGTTAGCACGAACTGCTTTTAATTCATACAAAGATCTGCCATTTTTTTTATATCAGTTTCAGACTAAATTTAGAGATGAAGAGAGACCTAGGGCATCACTTTTAAGAAGTAAAGAGTTTATAATGAATGATGGGTACTCATTTCACCGATCCTATTCTGACTTAAATAACTTTTTCCCTCAGATGCATGCGGCATATATGCATATTTTTAAGACATGTAATCTAGATGTTATTTCAGCTGAATCAGCTGTAGGTTTCATGGGTGGTTCTAAAGCATACGAATTCTTAACACCATCGGAACATGGTAAAGATTTAGTTATTACTTGTCCTAATTGTGAGTATAGTGCCAAAAAGAAAATTGCCGTTGGAGTAAAAGAATATTATCAAGATGACATACTTTTTATGAGTAAGATCGCAACTCCAGGTGCCATTAATATGGAAAAATTAGCTGAGTTTTTTGATCTCCCCAAAAGGAAACTTGCTAAGTGTGTTATTTTTAAGAAGCAAAAAGGTTTGGTAATGGCAGTTGTTAGAGCCGATTATGGAGTTTCTTTGCATAAGCTCTCAGAAATACTTGGTGATAACATAACAAGAAAAGCAACAAAAGAGGAAGTTGAAGAGGTTGGACTTGTCTCTGGTTATTTCTCCCCAGTAAACTTATCAAGTGATCTAGATATAGAAATAATAATTGATGATTCTATAGCAAATACTCCAAACTTAGTCTTTGGGGCAAATGAAGAGGGTCACTCTTTTGTAAATGTAAACTTTGGTGTGGATTTTAGTACTGGATTAGTTCATGATATAACAAATGTAAAAGCTAATGATCTATGTTTTCAGTGTGGAGAACCTTTAATTGAAACAAGATGTTTAGAAGTTGGTAATATATTTAAATTAGATGATTATTATACTAAAAGGATGAACTTGAATTATCAGGATGATCTCGGCAGGCAAAAACATCCTTTTATGGGCTCATACGGAATAGGTATGGGACGATTGATTCAAGCCGTTGTTGATAAAAATAGAGATGATAAAGGTATAGTTTGGCCCTGGGCTTTAGCTCCTTTTAAGGTTTTTCTAATTTCTATCGGTAAATCGGATTTAGTGAACGACTTGACAAATAGAGTTATAGAAATGCTAGGTAAAGTTGTTCTGTTTGACGATCGTGACGAATCTGTGGGTGTAAAATTTAGAGATGCCGAACTTCTTGGAATACCATTAAGAATTGTAGTATCAAAGAGATATATCGAAGATGGAAAAGTTGAATTTTGTACTAGAAAAGATAGAGAAAAATGGCTGGTGGACTTAGATAAAATTGAAGAGACATATAATAGTATTAAATCAAGAGAGAGTAATAATTAATGGACGTTTTTAAACTTGATAGCTCAAAATTAAATGAAATTTTATATAATATGGAAAATCAAAATAAGGATGCTTTTGTCGTCATAAGTTCTGGTGAAATTTTATATGATGATGAAGTAACACCTGATAACTATGATTCTAATAATACATATCCACTTCCAAAATGGGGACCAGTGGAAGGTTTTAGAATAATGAATGATTTTGTTTCCGGCTTAAAAAACCTAATTTTAAAAGATGAATTAGTAATAGTATTAAATTCAGGTCATGGTGTTTTTAGGAAATTTAAAAACACCTTAAAAAGTAGTCCCGATATCCAAAAAATGTGGTACAACTTTAAAAAAGAGCAAATTAAATCAAAAGTCCTTAATTGGTATAATCAAATTCGTGAGTATGCGGGACTAGAAAGTCTTACTCAAGATGATTTAGAAGATGACCAAGATCTACTAAATTTTGATTTTAATATAACTGATGGATGCAGCATTGATCTGGAATATATTTTAGATTCTGACAAGAAGGGATTCAATGAACTCTATTCCCACTACCCTAAAGTTGTTATTGATGAGATCTATCTAAAAAAAAGAGATGAAATGCTTAATTTAACAATGTTTGAAGCTGACTTTATAACTGTTGCTAAAACTCCATTAGGGGATAATGCTGGTTTTGTTTGGGCTACTGGTTATACATTATGTGATTCATTCTCTGGAATGGAACTATTACAGTTATATGTTGAACCTGAATTTAGAGGTTTAGGTATTGGTAAAATGTTACTAAACAGGGTTTTAACACAATTTAAAGATGGGGATTTTAAAGATTTTACTGTTAATTGCCAGGGTGAAAGTTCATGGCTTATACACTTTTTAGAACTAGAAGGCTATAAAATAGCCTTCCAGGAACTAAGTTTTAGACCTTAAGAGACTCTTTTTCTTTTAATCTGTTAGGTTCTACTTTATCATGTAACTCAAATAGATGATTCATAACTTGGCTTACAACATATTGTTTCTGCTCTTCACCTTCCGGGAGATTTTCTAAAATAGATTTAACATAGGCTCTACCTCTTATAGGTTTTTCCGCAGTTAATATTACTAAATCTTTAGTAGGCATATCCATTTCCATGTCATCACTCTCGTGGGGAGGAAGAATATTCCCATTTTTACCAACAAAACAGATATAGTCAAAAGTCTTTATATAAGAGAACATCTCTCTAACACCCTTTCTAGAATCGGGACTCCATGGTCTTACTCTTGTTCCTGCAGGAAATACAAGTACAACTTTACCACTATTTTTACTCTTGGTTAGAGCCTTCATTGCAGCTAAGTTAAAAGGAGCACTAAAAGCTCTCATCTCTTTCTGTTTTTCTGGATCTGTTTCATTCTCTATACCTTTACTTGGGTATATAACAATTTTAGTGTAAGCATTAGAAAAAGCTGAAACTTTGTCATCTGTTTCTGTTAATTTCATACCGGCCATAGGAAACATATCCTCAGCATTGGCCTTTAAATTATCTTCTATCATTTTATATAAAAGAGGGTAGTCGAAGTTACTGTAGTGCTCCATTAAAAATAGACATGATTTACCAGATTTAGAAAGTTCAAATAACTCTTCTATGTTCTCTGCTCCATCTATTCTACTACCTTTTAATAATAGTCCATCTAAAAGTTTTGAAATTATCGCTCTATTTTTTGGATTTCCCTGTTGTAATACGTTATCTGGTCTGAATTCATTATCTCCTGTATCATTTGCAACTAATTTTGCAACAAGATCACCGTGTAGGTCCATAATTGACATGTAAATACTCCTTAAGCTCAGTTATTGTTTTTATCTGATCAAATCCCATTTTTGTAGTTTTCGATGTTTCATTAACTAGTAAAACGTTACCACCCATATCATAAAAAGGTAATAGATAATCTTCTACATCGTCAACAAATAGAATCTGATTTATTGGAAGGTTAATCTGTTTTACAATTTTTTCATAGACCTGGATATAGGGCTTTCCTTTAAGATTATTCATTTTTATATCAATTATTGGGTTAAAAAGATGTTTAATGTTGTAAAAATGTAAAACTCTATCTACATTTTCTATTGGACCATTGGATAATATAGACATTGGTATATTCATACCGTGAAAAGTATCATGGATTTGTTGTTTATTAGGAAGGTAGTTTTCAACATCTATTGGGTGGACAAAATCTAAATAGTGGTCTGTATCAATTAACCCATGTTCTTTTTGTAACCATCTAAGTGTTGTTCCATAATTCTTAACAGAACCTTTTCGTAACTTATTCGCACTATCTAGATCAATATTGATGAATGATGAAGTATATTCGCTAATTAACCTATCCATTTCATCTCCAAAACCACATGATTCTGGATAGATCGTTTTATCTACATCGAAAATAATATGTTTTATTCTATTGTGCAAAGAGATACCTTCTCTCCAATGTTACTTCTGCCTTTAATAGGGTTTTCAATATCTAAGGTTCTTTCACCATTTAAAATATAATAATAACCATATTGTCCCTCTGGTAGTCTAATTGTTATAGAGAACAGACCTGGCTTTTCTTCATTTAGTTTATATAAGAAGGGATTCCAACTATTAAAGTCCCCAGTTAAATATATTGAACTTTCAGGTTCTGCTTTTATTGTAAATGTAGCACTACTTCCATTAATTATAGGTGAAATGTGCTCTTTTATATTTTTTTCTGGTATTTTAAATGATGATAAAGAGATGAAGTTATTATCAATAAAGTTCATTTGAGCTTTTTTATCTGTTATCCAGACACCATCTTCTATATATTTATACTCAATTTTTTCTTCTTTTGGATATTTATATATAAAGAAATAGATACCATTTTCATTTTTATATAGGTTATGAATTTTGGAGTAATTTTCATTCCCAAAGGATATTCCAACATGTCTAACCCTTTTTTTAGATGGTTTATAGGTAAATATTAGATTTTCACCAATAATAAATGGAGCCTGACTCTCTAACATCTCTGTTATTTTAATATGCAATGAAAGAGATGGAATCTGTATTCCCTCTTGTTCAGCTGCAAATAGCCCTGTAAATGAGATAAAAAATAAAGTTGTAAAAAAAATATATTTAAGGTTTTTCATAATTCTGTTACTATAGTTTCGGTACCAATATAAAAAAATTAAGAATTTCTTTTGTTTTTCTTAAATTGGTCGAAAATATAATAGAACTATGCCAAGTATAAAGAATATCGATAAATTCGTACAACTTTTGAACTCATTAGGGGATGAACCCCAACTGTTAGAAAAACGTGGTCAAGAAATTGAACCAGCTGTTGTTCCAGACAAGACACCTGTCGAAGCAAATCCATTTTTAGCAAATCTAGACGATACAGATACTCCAGACTTAACTGCTGGTCTTGATCTCTTTGATGATGACGATCTGTTAGCAGATGATGATGACCTAGATATAGGTGCTCCAGATTTAGAGATAGATGATGATTTTTCTTTAGATGATGTTGATGTATCAGATAATACGGAGGTTGTTCCAGCAGATACATTTAATTTAGATGGCTTGGATGATCTTGGTAATACCGATGTTGAACCTGATAATTCCTTAGATATAGAAAGTTTAGATGACCTTGGTAATATTGAACCTGAAATCCCTTTAGATATTGATACCTTAGATGATCTTGGTATTACAGATGCAGAACCTGACGTCTCTTTAGATCTAGATGATATTGGTAGTACTGAAACAGAACCTGAAGACTCTTTTGATCTTGATGCATTAGATGATATTGCAGTCGATGAAACAGAATCCTTAGACATTGATACTTTAGATGACCTTGATATGACAGAAACTACAGATACAGAACCTGATGATTCTTTTGACCTTGATGGTTTAGATGATCTTGGAACTTCAGATTCAGAATCCTTAGATATTGACTCCTTAGAGGATCTTGATATTGCAGAAACTGATTCTGAAGACTCTTTTGACCTTGATGGTTTAGATGATCTTGAAACTACAGATACAGTATCCGATGACTTTCTTGACCTTGATGGATTAGATGAGGTCGACGATACTGCAACCGGTAGTGATGAACCCCTTAATCTAGATGATATTAGCAATTCTGACACAGATGAGCCATTTGAGTTAGAGGAGTTAGGTGAACTTTCCGACGAAGATTTAGATACCTCTCCAGAATCCTTAAGTGATGATGGTATTAAAGAGATAGATATAGATGACATAGGTATGGAAGAAGAGACCACTGATACTATGGACTTTGATGAATTATCAATTGAAGATGAAGTATTAGAAGATGACTTTGGTGCCTTAGAAGATGATGATTCAGACGAGTTTTCATTAGGAGACTTTGGGGATAGTTTTAATTTTGATAAAGAAGACAGTTCCTCAAGTATTGTTTTAGAAGAGTTTTCTGACGATGCCCCTGAAGTCGAAGAAGAAACTCAAGAAAAACAGTATACACAGGAAGAATTTGATAATATTAAAAAAGCATTAGTTGGATTACCATTAAATGTTAAAATAGTCATTGAAGAAGAGATAGCTGAAAATGGACTGTTTGGTTCAAAGTTAGATGGATTAGTAGATTTATTAATAGAAGATGCAACATTAAAAGAAATTGTTAAGTACTTAAATAAAAAACTTGGTCATAAAATTAAAATATCTTCATCCTTTGCAAAACTAACAGCAACTGACTTCGAAAAAAAGAAATTAACATTTTCCTACATATTATTGAATACTGTTTTACCTAAATTAAAATGGATTTTTCCAATAACTATTGTTCTTGCACTGTTATATTTAGCTGGATATTTCTGGGGTTATAAAATATTAAAGTCAGAACAAATATATAAAAATGGTCATGAATTAATATTAATAGATAAATATGAAGAAGCCTACGATGAATTTTTATTAGCTTTTAATACCCACAGAAAGACTAAATGGTATCATATATATGCAGATACTTATCATCAAAGAAAAGCATTTGGATTTGCAGAAATAATATATCTTCAGATTTTAAATGAGAACTCAACTGATTTAGGCACAATATTAGCCTACGCTCAAATGAAAGGGTTTGATGAAGGCGAATACGAGAAAGCAACTAATTTTCTAATTGGATATATTGATCGCGGTTACAGAAATTACGATATAATGGAAACATTAGCTGATTTATATATGCAGTGGAGTAAAGTTGACCCTGCAAGATATGAAGATGCTAGATTATGGTATGCAGAGACTATGACTACCCATGGTCCAAAACCTAGGGTTCTTTTTAAGTTTTTGAATTATTTTATTGCAACAGATAATTTAAAAGAAGTACAAGCATATAGGCGAATGTTCGAAATAAGTGAATCAGTTAAAGTTGAAGGGGATTCCTACGCTAGAATGGCTGGTTACTTAATGGATAAAGATATTGTCGAGAATGTACGTGAGACACTGTTTAGAGGAATTAAAGATGATCCTAGAAATCCAAACCTTCACTACCAATTAGCTCGATATTTTAAATCTATAGATAATGATAGGGAAGTTGAGAAAGCTGCTAGAAACGCTATTTTTTATTATGAATATGGTGGTCATTTAACTGCAGAAGAGCTGGCATACCTTGTAGACTCCAAAAGACTTTTAGGTCTACTTTATTCTAAAGAAGAGAGATACCTTGCTGCAGAACAGAACTTTCAAGGTGCTGTATCATTATATGAAAACCTAAGAGATAGAAACTTTGTAGAAACAGATGAGAAGTTTGGCGCTATTTATGCTGATTATGGGGATATCTTTTATTATGCAGGTAATAGTTATAGTTCCGCATACAATCTATATAATAAAGCTGAAGAGAATATGTACAATACTCCTGAGTTATCATATAAAAAAGGATTCATTAACTATCAGCAGGATAATTTAAAAGATGCTCTGTTTGAATTTCATGAAGCTGAAGACATTAGAGTAAGCCGTGAGTCTATTCTTTTTGCAAAAGCTAATACTTTATCAAAACGAGGTAGTTATAGTTCTGCCCTAACATATTATAACATGCATCTAAGATATCTTAAAAAACAGGAAGATGAACATGAAGTATTATATCCAGAAGAGAATGAAGCTCATTTAGCCATTATTGAAAACACAATAAGAGTATATAACAACATGGGTGTTACTCTGTATAAACTATATGGAGAGAAGGCATTACCAGAAGTAGGTATGGCTTTTACAAAATCTACAGAGAAGTATGATTATTTAACTAGAGATCCTGATTTTTTAATAAGGTCTGGTTTAAAAGATTTAGCATATTATAACACTAAGGCAATTTTATACCCTGATAAAGAGATGGAACTAATGTTATATAACTCCATCTCCAAAGATTTTAAAGATTTAAATCTAGGTATTGTTTCTAGTCTAAATCAAGAATAGATATTTTATATAGATTTCATCCAATTAAATTTATCTTCAATCAGCCCGTATTGGATACCTTTTAATGTTTTCTGAAGTTTTTCTGTTAGTTCACCTATGTTACCATCACCAAAGACTTTTTCTGTTCCTTTATAGGTTAGGGATTCAAAGTGATTAACACCAGCAGCTGTACCTGTTACAAATGTTTCAACAGCATTCTCCATTACTTCGTCTATAGTTACTTTTCTCTCTTCAACTACAACACCCATATCTTTTGCAAGTTCAATAACTGATTTTCTTGTAATTCCAGGCAGAATTGTTTCACCAAGTTCAGGAGTTACTAGAATACCATTAGCCATTTTAAAGAAAATGTTACAGCTCGAGCCCTCTTCTACATACTTTTTTTCAATAGCATCTAAAAATACAGCTTCCATATAACCATCTCTCTCAGCAATCTTTTTAACTAATATAGGTATAACATAGTTAGATGCACATTTAATCCATCCTGTTCCACCTGCAGTTGCTCTAGTTTTATCTGTTACAATTGCACGGTTTCGCATACCCTCTTTAAAATATCCACTTACATTCGTAGAAACAGATATTACCCAAGGTTCTTCACACACTCCTAAACCTATTCCTGGTTCAGCATATGAAAAAGGTCTTATATAAACAGCATCTGCTGTTAGGAAGTTATTTTTCTCCCATTCTTTATTATATATAGGAAGTGTTCCAGTTTCCATGTTCCGTTTAGTGCTTTCTAAAATACCTGCTTCAAGTTTTTTAGGATCTAAACCTGGCATTAAGAGACCCTCCATAGAGTTAAACATACGTTTGGCATTTTCATCGGGTCTAAATGCTTTAATAGAACCATCTTTTTGTGGATATGCTTTTGCTCCTTCAAAACAACCCATACCATATTGTGTTGTGTAATTAACAAGTGGGAACCGTGAAAAGTCATCTTCTTTTAAATACTCTTGTGACCAAGATCCATCACTATATTTTGCTACATAAATCCATGGGTGCATACTAAGTGTAAATGCCATAATAACTCCTTAAAAATACATTACATATTCATTAAATATAAGAAATCGTACATTTATTGGGAAACTTAGTCAAATAATCAAGAAATAAAAGTAACATTTTTATCTATAATTGACGATTAATACATTAATGTTATTATAAGAAGGCCTTAGACCGACTTTAAACAAGAAAGTTAGAAAAAATACTAAACTTTTTTTGTTGACAGCTGTCAAGGGCAATGATAACATTGCGAATAAGTTAAAAAGAAGAAAGGTCAAACATGACAGTTTGTTATGTCTTTCATACAATTAACTGGAGGAAAATAAAAAATGAAAAAAGCTATTGCTCTTTTAGCTACATTAGTAGTATTAACAAGTTCTGCATTTGCACAGTTAGCACCATCAATTTCTGGTTCTGCTGAAACTAAATGGGGAGTTAATTTAGACGACGAAACTAACGGTTTTGAAACTGATGCATCTGTAACAGTTACAATTCCATTAGCGGCTGGTGAAGCGGCTACAGAAGGTGAGGATGCATATGGTGCAGCTTCAATTACTGGAACTACTATAACTTTAGATTTAAACTTAACTACTGATGATGGTGACTATGCTTGGGGTTCTGTTGATGATGACCAAGGTGAACTAATTGGTACTGGAGACTTAGGTGAGATTTCTGCTAAGATAGATTTCGCTAACGGTGCTTATGTAACTGTTGGATCTGAATCTGATTTAGCTGCTAACTTTGTTGATGGTGACAAAGACTATTGGGTTAAACCTTCTTTCGACGAAAACGAAGGTGTTTCTTTAGGTTATGCTACTGATACTATGTCAATTGAGTTAACTATTGCAAACGAAACTGATGGTTTCTTACATGATGGAAATGATAATACAACTGATGAAGGTTATGTTGGAGATACTGATATTATCGCTGAAGATAAAATTGTTAATGTAGATGAAGTTACAGCTGACGATACTATTCCTACTGACGAAGATGGTTATTTCATCGGAGCTACAGCTATGTATACTGCTGGTGCAATCTTTACTTTAGATTTCGCTTTAGCTACAAACGCTACTGGTACTTTATTAGACGATGCTGACAAAAAAACTGCAGTTGGTGTTAAAGTAACTAGTTCGCCAATAGATGGTTTAACAGTTATTGTTCCTTTTGACTTCTTAACTACTGATGCTGGTACTGCAATGGAATTATTACCAACTGTTGCATATACAATGGATGCATTAACTTTCGGTTTAGATTTTCACTACATGACAGTTGCTGAAGATGTATTAACTGCTAACTCAATTACTGCAACTGAAGATTATGTTGGAACTACTTTAAACGCTAGTGTTGCATATACTTTAGATGCTGGTACTGCAAAAGTTGCTGTTGGATCTGACTTAGGTGAAATGGATTCTGATACTAACTTTGATGTTGAAGTTTCTTTTACTGCTGATGTTTACAACGTAACTGCTGATTTAGGAAACGTTGCTGACTTTGGTGAAATGGGATTAGATGCTGGTTTTACTGGTGTAACTGGTCTTACTGCTACTTTAGAAACTACACTTAACGGTGATGTTGATTTCACATTAGATAACTTAAACTTAGACTTTGATTCTGCAATTACTGGATTAGAGAACACAGTTTTAACAGTTAACTATAGTGGTTTCAGTACTGATGATACATCAGGTACTTTCTACGTAGGTGCTAAAATCTCTCTTTAATCCTTACTGATTAAAAATTGATTATACAAACACTCTCTTCGGAGAGTGTTTTTTTTATTTATAACTGAATTTATATTCAATATTTTCTTATAAAAGATGTAGATACAATTTAAGGAGAGTATATGAATAGTTTAAATTCGCTGTTATTAGAAGGAAATTTGGTTAAAGATCCAGTAGAAAGAAGAACATCTGGAGATTCACTTGTATGTAGTTTTACTGTTGCTGTTAATAGAAGCTACAAGAAGGAAGAGGACTATGTTAAGGAAGTTTCCTATTTTGATGTAGATGTATGGGGTTCAGTAGCTGAGAGCTGTATTAAGCATCTTTGTAAGGGAAGGGGAGTTCGGGTTGTTGGTCGTTTAAAACAGGACCGGTGGTTAGATGACCAGGAACAGATGCATTCTAGAATTAAAGTTGTTGCTGAACATGTAGAGTTCAAACCTATATTTACAGGTGAGAAAGTCGAAGTTCAGCAGACTGAAGATGAAGTCATAGAAGTTACTGTATAAATAAGTTAATTTTAACATCCTTAACCCCGATAAATTAGTTATAATGTTTAAACTATTTGATCGGGGATTATCTAAAGAAGAGATAGCCAAAACCCTAAAAAAAATAAGAAAAGAGTACAATGACTACATTGTATCGTATCTCAAACCCTCAAGAGCAAAAGATGAATTTGAAAATCGTTATTTTTTTGCTGCAAAATATAGAGAAAATATGGCAGTTTTTTTCAAAAATGAGATACTAATAGTAATGGAATTAGTAAAGATTGAAGAAGACAAAATAGCCTTAAAAGAAAAAGATAGAGACTTAGCCAATAAAAGACGGGAAAGATCAAAAAATGGAGACTATGCCGATAAGGTTTTAAAAGAGTATTCTGAAAGAATAAAAATGTACCCCGAAGTAAAAATAACAGATGATGCTAGTCCAGAAGTTAGAAAATTATATGGTTCTTTAAAAATATTTGAAGATAGATACTGGAATAGTATTAGTAGGTATATTAAGACAGCTACCCCTGAAGGTCGAATGGTTGATCATTTAGAGAATGATTTATGGCTATTAGTAGGTACTAAATCTAGGAATCCCCCGGTATTAGATAAATATATATTTTTATTAGAAAGACCTGAGCAAGATTTAAAAGCAATTTCCATTGCCGAACAAGCATGTATGAAGCAGGTTGCCTTTTTTCTAAATGATCTTTTAGATCTATATAGAAGAAGTATTTTGGATTCAATTCCCCCTGGTTCAGCAGTAGATGGATATAATTATATTAGTCAGGTTGTATATAACTTTAGATTAGCTGATCTGAAAAAAGGTTAATAAACAATTGTAGAATTAACATAACCAAAACTATCTTCACCCGTATCAACAGTATACCACTCTTCATTTGTATTTGAATCTAAGAAGTTTTGTCTATTTAAAGTTCTAGTTGTAGTTGAATTACCTACAAATACAGCATCTTCGGGAAATATAATATCTGTTATCCCATCCCATAAACCCTGCTCTGATATCTCATCAATCCTGGTAATAACTTTACTTAAACCAAAGTTTCTATAATTTTTACTGTCATCGTTAATGTTTTTTGAGAAAACCACAGCATCAATAGGCTCTCCATAAGGGTCACTATAGATTGATAAAACACCGTTAGTTGTAGATAACGAAAAATCTTCTACTCTAAGATCTCGTATACCAGGTAAAAACTTCTTATCATGTTCAATATCTAAATTATCTGTTTCGATGAAAGGTATAGAATAATTATCAGATATTGATCTAATAACTATATAGTCACCCTGGTTTACGTTAATTGAAGGAAATGTGAAAAATGAATCATAACTGTTTTTTGTGCCATTAAAAACTGTTAATCCAGCCATATTTCCAGAAGATAATATATACAACTCAACTTTATCAGGATTTGTTTTACTTCCACGACACATAAATTCGTTTATCATTAAATTTGGTATAGAATCATTATATCCAAAATAATTTGATATAAATGATAATGAGTTACTATTTTCATCCTCAATTCTAAATTCACTACAATATTCGATACCAGCAATAAGGTCTTTATTAAAAGTTAAAATCAGAGAATTTGTATCTTCTACAAAATCCTCAATTATATAATCTTCTCTGGAAACAAAAGAGCTACTTATCAGACTAATTGGTTCACTGCTATTTATTTGCAATGTTCTACTATCAATTACTTTTATACTCTCTAAAAACGGTGGGATTAAATCAATATCAATTGTAGTGATATCAGTGAAATCACCACAAGAAGTTAATATTAATAATAATATCATATAAGAATTTTTCATAAATACCTCATAATATATATAGACTGTTTTTTTTCAAAAATTCTCCTGTTTTCATATTTTTTACCGATATTATTAGTATGAGAAAAATTATCACCTTACTTTCTATTTTATTAATTGCTATAAATATCTATTCAGATGAAACTGGATTATCAGATCTCATTCTTTTATCAGAAGATACGTATATTGAATCTAAAGATGGAGAGGATGGCTTACATCTTTTTGTAAGGAAAAAGGATGGGATTGAATCTATTTTATTAACAGATTCTACAGAGGACCCAACAAATGAACGGAGTGTTTTTGCACTTAAGGATTTTGATATAAATGAAACTGTTAAAGGTGAAATTAGACTTCTGAATGGTATACAATTAGATCCTTCCTATAACTTCTTAATTGATTCAACAGTAGAGGTTAATGAGGTTTTTGGTTTTGCCTTTCATATATATATTCCTAGAGGTGTTTCTTATGGATATCCATGGTCTAGAGAAGGCCAAATTGACATGGGGGAGGGTAGTTGGCTTAATATAAGAACATTCCCAATTAAATATGGTGATTATGATCAAGGATTTCAAGATAACCCATTTATAATCAGACTTCATGAAGAAGTTATTAAACCTGAACCTACTGAGAATATATTTGAAGAAATAGCTAGAGAAACAAATGGTGATTATTCTGAAGAATTTGATGGTGATGGTGCTGTCGATAAAATTGGAGAAATATTAGATAGATATACAGGACAAGATGTTGATCTCGCTTTAGTAGTAGATACTACAATAAGTATGAAAGATGATGTTGAGTTTATACGACAAAAACTAATACCTCTTGTACAGAAAAAAATAGAAAGTTTTAAATCAGTAAGAATAGGTGTTATATTATATAGAGATTACAAAGAAAAATATCTAACTTTAAAATACGATTTTGTTGATGATTTTGAAAAAGTTCAAATGATATTAAATTCAATAAAAGTCGTTGGTGGCAGAGATATTCCAGAAGCTGTTTTTGAAGCATTATATGCAGCACAAACAACTTTAGAATGGAAAAATAGTGCAAAAATAATTGTACAAGTAGGTGATGCCCCACCACATCCAGAACCTAGAGGTGAAATTACCAGCGAAATGGTATATCAAATGTCTAGAGATAACAAAATAACAATATTTCCAATTATGTTAAAAGACAAAAAGAGAACAGAAGTAGAAGAAGAAAAGAAAAAAGCATCTAAATAGATGCTTTTTTTATATCAACCAACTTCTTGAATTTTTATTACCTCATCCCGAACTGGAAGGTTTTTCTTTAAGTCTTTTAAGAAGTCTTTTAAATCACCCATTGGTTCATAGTGGGCGCAAGACTCAGGTGTTCTCCTTGCTATTGTAAAGTACTTATATAACTTTTCTTCGCCTAACTTTTTTTTCCAAAGACCAGCAGAACATCGAACTCTTAAAACATGACCTTTATCAGTCTCAGAAGGTACAAGTTTACACTGCATACAATTTGCACAATAGATTTTTTCATTGATACTCATTTTTTAAACTCCAACATTTATTAATTACTTTATAAATATAGAATACCATGCAAAAATACCACCGTCAATATTATGTTGCATAAACATTAACGGTGGTTTTGACTTTAATTTGTATAATCTATGATATCTTCCAAATTTCTTCGGCATATTGTGCAACTGTTCTATCCGAAGAAAATTTACCTGATTTTGCAATGTTCATTAATGACATTTTTGCCCATTCTTGGGTATCTACAAATGCTCTAGAAACTCTATCTTGAGCTACGCAGTACTCAGAAAAATCTTTGATTACATAGTATGGGTCTGGTCTATCACCATCTACACCATAAAGTAACGAATCTGCAATTGGTTTAAAATCATTATGACACTCATGTCCTAAAAATCCATTTGTTAACTGATCTAAGATAAGTTTTAAATCTTTATTATAGTTTAATTCTGCAATTGGGTTGTAACTATGGGACATATTTAGTTCTTGTACTTGATCGGCTTTTAACCCAAAAATAAATGCATTATCTTCTCCAGCTTCTTCTACAATTTCAACATTAGCGCCGTCTAAAGTTCCAATTGTAATAGCTCCATTAACCATAAATTTCATATTACCAGTACCAGATGCCTCTTTTCCAGCTGTAGATATTTGCTCTGAAACATCCGCTGCAGGGAATAACTTTTCAGCTACAGAAACATTGTAGTTTTCAATGAAGACAACTTTAATTTTGTTATTGATGGAAGTATCATTATTAATTATATCTCCCATTTTGGTAATTAATTTAATTATTTGTTTAGCTCTTGTATAACCAGAGGCGGCTTTCGCTCCAAAAATAAAAGTTCTTGGGTATAAGTCAAAACTTGGGTCTGCTTTAATTTTGTTATATAAATACATAACATGAAATATGTTTAGAAGTTGTCTTTTGTATTCATGAAGACGTTTAATCTGGATATCATAAATAGATGTTGGATCTACATCAATATCATTGTGTTCTTTTATATATTTTGCTAGCTCAACTTTTTTAATCTTTTTAATTGCCATAAGCTCATCTAGTGCACTTTTATCATCTTTTAGTGGTACTAACTTCTGCATTTGTGCAAATTCTGTTATCCACCCCTTACCAATATGTTTAGTAATAAATGCGGAAAGCTCTGGGTTAGATTTTAATAACCACCTTCTTTGTGTGATACCATTAGTTTTGTTATTAAATTTATCAGGAAATAGTTCATACCAATCTTTTAACTCATGATTTTTAAGGATTTCTGTATGAAGAGCGGCAACACCATTAACAGAGAAAGCACCTGCAATTGCTAACCATGCCATTTTAACAACTCCGTGAGATATTATAGACATTCTTTGAGCTCTATCCCAATCACCTGGGTATGCAGTATTAACATAAGTTATAAATCGTCTATTTATCTCTTCAATAATCTGGTAGATCCTAGGTAGTAAATGACTCATAATTTCAATAGGCCATTTTTCTAGTGCTTCAGCTAAAATTGTATGGTTTGTATAGGCAAATGTTTTGCAACATATCTGCCAAGCTGTATCCCAGGTTAATCCTTCTTCATCAATTAATATTCGCATCAATTCAGGTATTGCAACTACAGGATGAGTATCATTTAACTGTATAGCATTCTTTTCATTAAAATGTGAAAAATCGGTACCATATGTAACTTTGTATTTTCTAATTATATCTTTTAACGATGCAGATGAGAAAAAATACTGTTGTCTTAGTCTCAATGTTTTACCGCTGTGACCTAAGTCACTTGGATATAAAACTCTAGATATATCCTCAGCTCTATTTTTTTTCTCAACAGATTCTGTGTACATCTCTTTATTAAAAAATTGTAAATCAAACCCATCAGGACTATGAGCTTCCCAAAGTCTTAACGTATTAACAACACCGTTTCCATATCCAATAATAGGCATATCATAAGGGATCGCTGTTACTCTCTCAGTATTCATGGTTTTAAAATGAACTCTTCCATCATCATCTGTTACTGTTTCAACATTTCCATAAAAGTTAACTTCAACAGCATCTGCTTCTCTTTTTACAGACCAAGGATCCTGATAATGTAGCCAGTTATCTGGATATTCCATCTGATAACCGTTTTCTATATGTTGTTTAAACATCCCATATTTATATCTAATACCGTACCCATGACCGTGTAGGCCAAGTGTTGCTAATGAGTCTAAAAAGCATGCAGCGAGTCTACCAAGACCACCATTCCCTAATCCAGCATCTGATTCTGTCTCTTCAATTATATTAAAGTTAACATCTAAATCTTTTAAAACCTCTTTTACACCATCGAGCATTTCTAAATTTACAAGATTGTTACTCATAGCTCGACCCATTAAAAATTCAGCCGAAAAGTAGTAAGCTTGTTTCGTATCCTTATTGTATACATCTCTATTTCTATCAGACCATTGTTTCCAAATTGAACTTAGTGCAGCCCTTGATACTGAGTAATATATTTCTTCGTTTGTAGCAGTTTTAATAGTACGACCATAATCGTTATCTAGACGATTAATTACATTTAATTTAAATTCATCTTTGTTAAATTTCATCGTTTTCACTCCTTTTCCATTACTACAATTGTAATTAGAGGGAGATTAATGTCAAGTTTTTATATTTTTTGGTTTAAAAAATAGAGTTAAATGTCCGAAAACGGGTTCCGGACATTTATATTATTTGATAGTTTCTTTCTTTTCTGCTATTACAGGAATAGCGACAATATTTTTAGATATTTCAGTTTCTTTTCTAAGTTCTTTAATAGCATTATCTAGTTGACCTTTTTTAGTTGTGTGTAAAAGAATTACAAGTGGTATACTCTGGTGTGTTTCATCATCTTTTGGAGCTTTCTGAGAAATAGCAGAAATACTAATAGAATTCTTTGCAAGTATTGTAGTAACAATTGCAGTCACACCAATATGATCGGCAACATTTAATCTAAGATAAAATTCAGATTCAACTTCTGAAGGGTCTAAATAACTAGGTTCTTCTGTTATATCTGGCCAAAATTTATAGTTATCAAAAGTTATTTTTTGTGTTCCTTGCGCTACACCAATTATATCTGCACCAATAGCACTAGCTGTAGGAAGATCACCTGCACCACGACCATAATACATTGTATGTCCAACTGCGTGACCATATAAACTAACACCATTAAATGGACCAGATATTCGTGCTAAAGGATGTTCATTACTAATAAATGCTGGTTGAACCCTAAGGCTAACTTTATCGCCAGAAGTTTCTCCAATAGCAAGTAATTTTATGGTGTAACCCATGTCATTTCCTAGTTTTACATCGTAAATATCTATATCTTCTATTCCAGTAGCTGAAACATTTTCTAACTTACAGTTATATCCAAATGCTAAAGAAGCCATTATTGATATTTTATGCGCAGAATCCATACCATTAACATCTAATGTTGGATCAGCTTCTGCTAAACCGGCAGCTTGTGCTCCCTTAAGTGCTGATTTATAACTTTTATCTTTATCCATCATCTGAGTTAAAATATAGTTACATGTTCCATTAACAATACCATAAATAGCATCAACTTTATTTACAGCCATGCCTTCTGTTATTGATTTAACTATTGGAATTCCACCTGCACAACTGGCTTCAAAACCTATACATACATCATTTTTTCTAGCTAATGCAAATAACTCTTCACCAAATGTAGCCAAAAGTGCTTTATTTGCAGTGACAACATTCTTACCAGCTCCTAAGGCTTTAGTTACAACATCTTTTGCAAATGTTAAGCCACCAACAAGTTCTATAACTATAGTTACTTCAGGATCATCTAAGACCTTCTGGTAGTTTGTCTCATAAAGCTCAGGAGGTATTCCAATAGATTTTGCATGTTCAAAATTTATATCAACAACATACTTTAATCCTAGGTTTAATCCTGTTTTATTTTTTAAAAAATCAAAGTCTCTTGTAAGTAAAAGTGCTGTACCACCACCTACTGTTCCACAGCCAACTAATGCGATCATATTTTATCTCCGTTTGTTCTATTAAGTTTATTTTAATCTAATGGGGGAATTATAAGTTTCCAGCCAGGGTATATTAAGTCTGGATCTTGTATTAGTTTTTTATTCCTTTCCCATATATTTTGCCATAAAAATGGATCTCCGTAAAAGTCATCTTTTTCAGAGATTCTCCATAAACAATCTCTTAATTCTGGATTCAGTATTACGGTATATATGTAATCTACTGCCATGGATTTGTACTCTTCTAAGTAAACTTTAGACTTAGCAAGATACTGTTTCGCTGCAATTAAATCTCCGTTGTTTCTAGCCTCAATTCCTAATGCCCAAAACTCTTTGGCTTCAGCTAACATAGATTTTCTTGCATCAAATACACCAAGAACTTTTGTAGTATTTGGTATGATTTTTATTATTGCTTGTGATATTTCTGGATATTCTACTTTCACATCTTTATCTAAATCAACAGGTTCTAAACCAGACTCTTCATCTTTTTCAACTTCCGCTTCAATTGGTGACTCAATAAAATCAGCAGTTCCTTCCCATTCCTCTGGAGAGATAATATTATCATCCGCGTCTAAAATCGTTAGTGATGATGCTGATTCTAGCTCGGCCATTAATTCTAATATCTCCTGGTCTGTTTTAGCAACTTCAATATTTATTTTAGCCTGTTCTACAGCTTTTCTAGCTAAAAAGTGTGTCTCTCTTAATGATGCTTCACCAGCGATTGCATCATAATCTTGATAAAATAACTTAGAGGATTTTTTATAACTTTCTACTGCTAGTTTGTACTCGTTTGGAGCCCACATTTCTGCACTAATTGCTTCGCCTTCAGTTTTGTAGTTATTTATTAGTCTCAATAAATTTTCTAAATACCCTAGATTCTTTGATAATGAGTTATAAAGATTTGTTAAAGATGTATATGAAATTCTATAAAGTGCTAAAGATTCAGTAAAGAGGTTAGCATCAAAAGCATCTTTTGCTTGTTTTGCTTGTTCTTGTGTTAACATAAATTCTTCTGGTGTATATTTATCGGCTTTAAGTTTTAATAAACTAGTTGTTTTATAATCTATTACTTCAATACATGCATGTTTTAAAGCATCTAATGAGTCTTGTGTTAACTTTTTTGCTTCTACTGATATTTCAGCTAATAATAACCTAGCTTTATCAGGGTCGCTATCTTTTAAAGCATTTGCTTCAGCTAATTTATTTTTTAAATCATTCAATCTTGATGGAAAATAGGTTTGAGCCTTAGCTTCTTGTGCTTTAAAAATATCTTTTTTAGCATCTTTTAAAAGAGTTTCATCTAATGGTTCTGGAATATCTTCTATTACAGGTTCTATTACGATCGGTTCTTCTATAATAATTGGTTCTTCTTCAATTACAATAGGTTCTGGTTCAACTTCAATAGTTTCTGTACTTTCAGTAACCACTTCTGTTGGTTCCACTACAGTCTGATCTACTTGATCTGTTGTAGGTTCTTCGACTGTTTCATCAGGTGTAGATGCACATGATACTATAAATATTATTAAAATTGTAAATAGCCATTTTATTTTAGTCATAATTGCTCCATTAATTGATGATATATAATATCACGATTCTGTTGCGAAATCAATCGACTAAAAAAAAGCCGACTTAAAAAAGTCGGCTTGGATTTAATATAATTGTGCTGATTAACCTTTATAGAATATTGATTTTTCAGTTTCAACATCGAAGAACTTAATCTTATCAACGTTTGGAGTTAATGTTAACTCGTCTCCAACTTTACAAATAGCTGTTGGCTCAACTTTACAAACAATTTGGTGATCAGCAGTACTGATATATAAAATTGTCTCATCACCTAATGGTTCAACAACTTCAATTGTACCTTTAATGTATGCATCAGAAGTAGCTTTTTCGTTAACTTCAACATCTTCTGGTCTAATTCCCATAAGAATATCTTTACCAACATATGTTTTCATAACTTCTTCTTTATCAGCAGGAACTGTAATAACAAATCCACCCTCATCAACAATTATTTTACCATTTTCTTCTCTTACTTTAGCAGAAACAGTATTCATTGCTGGAGAACCGATAAATGAAGCAACAAATTGGTTTATTGGCTCATTATATAATGATAATGGATTACCAATTTGCTGGATAACTCCACCTTTCATTACAACAATTTTATCACCCATTGTCATAGCTTCTACCTGGTCATGTGTTACATAGATCATTGTAGCTTGTAATCTTGTATGAAGTGCTGAAATCTCAGTTCTCATCTGAACTCTTAATTTAGCATCTAAGTTTGATAAAGGCTCATCGAATAAGAATACTTTAGGTTTTCTTACAATTGCTCTACCTACTGCAACTCTTTGTCTCTGTCCACCAGATAAAGCTTTTGGCTTTCTTTCTAATAGCTCTTCAATTTCAAGTATTCCAGCTGCTTCAGAAACACGAGATTCAATCTCTTCTTTAGCATACTTTCTGATTTTTAAACCAAATGCCATGTTATCTCTAACACTCATATGTGGGTATAATGCGTAGTTTTGGAAAACCATTGCGATATCTCTATCTTTAGGTGCTTCCTCGTTCATTCTTTTACCATCGATTGTTAACTCACCGTCAGTAATGTCCTCTAAACCAGCAACCATTCTTAGTGTAGTAGATTTACCACAACCAGAAGGTCCAACTAATACTACAAACTCTTCATCTTTTATGTCGATATTTACGTTATCAACTGCCTTTACTCCACCGTCATATACTTTAACGATGTCTTTTAATTTTACTTCAGCCATTCGACCACCCCTTCAGGATTATTTTATTTTATGAAGTTAATATATTATGACTATCATGACTTGTCAAATAAAAATGTTACTTATTATGCTTTTTTGACCATTCTTCATACAAATCATCATATTTCTTTTGCCAATTCATGTTTAGTTTAGATTTACTTTCTTTTAATAAAGGGATAAATACTTCATCTTTTAAGCTATTCCATAGTGGTGGTAAATTTTTAGGAACGGTAAAAATATCAATTTGTGGAATTAGTTTTTTTAATCCCGGGTAGTATTTGGGTAGTATGTTTATAGTTATATTTTTAAGAGTGGAAAGTTCTCCATTTAAAAGATTCGTTGTAGCTGATCTATTTGAATTTGCTTTAATAAAATTTTCTTGGTTTTTTTCATTAAACATCCAAGTTAATACATCCTCAGCTTTCTTTTTGTTTTTGCTCTGCTTTGTTATACCAATATATGTCAAAAAGTCATTCGTAAGAATTAAATCGTTAGTGCTTAGAAATGAAAACATTATATTTGATTCAGTTGTATTTAATTTTATATATTCACAAAAGGTGAGGTAGTAATAATCAATTTTTGAAGTATTAAGCAGCAGTTCTGGAGATAAGTGGAGATATTTATTGTTAAATATGTCTTCATTCCAGTCATCTGTTCTTTCGCTCAAAAAATTATTTGTTTTCAGAATTGTATTTTTGAATATTTGATTATCAAAATAACTGTTTTGGGAATCAAAGTTTGGTAAGTTCGCTAAATAATACCAAATTATAAATCTTGTATCCCAGTAAGGTGAAAATTTTAAATTATGATCATCAATAAAGTTTTCTACTTTTATGGACCTTTCATGTTGGAAATTTATTTTATTATAAATTAGACCTGAAACGTCAAAAGTAAGAGGAAGTAGGTCAATACTACCATCTGAGTTCATTGTAGATTCCAATAGATCTACATAAAATAGATTAGAATTTATCTGCTTATTTAACATGTGTTGAATATTTAAGGTTTTATATGGACTACCACTTTTATCTCCTTTAAATATAACAAGATCACCTTGTTTTTCACTATCTAGAGTAGACTCTAATAAAATCTTTATATTTCTATTTTGTCTATTGAACTCTTCGATAAATGGTACAACCTCAGGGAGATTTGTATTTAGGGTTAATATTGTCAATTTTTCTTTATTACATGATAGTAATAATAATAACAGAGTGAGTGTAAAAAGTTGTTTCATGAAATTATATTAGATAACACTCTGTTAGATGTCAATTGGGTTGTTCTTTATATCTTAGATATGAAATAATAAAACATGGAAAAAGCACTGTTCTTAACTTATAGCGATTATTTAAAAAACAGATATAACAAAGTTGTCTATCGTGTTGGTGTTGATGGTGGTTTTTCATGTCCTAATAGAGTCCAGGGGCGTAATGATCATGGTTGTACATTCTGTGGAAGTTTTGGGGCACGAAGTGCTTACCTTGGGGATAGTGAAACTTTAATTAAAGATCAAGTAAATAAAAGTATCTCTTTTTTAAAAAAACGGTATGATGCAGAAGATTTTATACTCTATTTCCAAGCTTATTCAAATACATATTTGGATGTATCTAAATTGAAAAGTATTTATGACTATGGTCTATCCTTAGGGAACTTTAAAGAGCTTGTTATATCAACAAGACCTGATTGTATAACCCTTGAGATTTGTGAACTATTACAAAGTTATGTAAACGATGGTTTTGATGTGTGGATTGAGCTTGGGATTCAAACATGCAATGACAATACTTTAGAACGTATAAATAGAGGTCATACATATTCTGATTTTTTAGAATCATATAACATGTTAAAGAAATTTAATATAAAAATTGCTGTACATCTGATTTTTGGACTGCCTGAAGAGGACTATTCTGAAATATTAGATAGTGTAATAAAAGTTGCTAAACTAGAGCCCGATGGGATTAAATTTCATAATTTACATATCCCAACCGGAACTAAAATGTATGATGAATATCTAAGAGGAGAACTGTCATTCCCATCTAGTAGTAGACATTCTGAATATGTAGCTGATGCGATAGAACAACTATCGCCAAAAACTGTTGTAATGAGAGTTAATACAGATACTCCTGGCAGTAGGCACTTAGTCCCTGGATATTTTTTAGATAAATCAATTGTATATAATAAGGTAAGAGATATACTATATACTAGAGGAACCAATCAGGGGTACTATTTTAAACAGGAGAAGTTGTGATTTCAGAAAACAAAGAAATGCTAGATAAGATCGATGCATTACAGCAACATTTTTATAACTATCTATTTACAAAAACAGTTCGAAATATATCTTTACATGCTAAGATGAAAGAAAAATATTGGGATACTATTATTCGTTTAGAAGGTCAAAAAAGTCTTTTGTATGGTAGAAAAAATTTTAAAATAGAGGAAATTTACGATGTAATTATTCCTTTTGTTGAATTTTTAAAAAGTGTGAATACTGATGTTTTACCAAAATTTTCTTCTATTACTAATATAACTTCTCTCGAATTAAATTTAAGTCCACAAGAGAAATCTGTACGAAATATATTAGTTGATAACTATGAATATAATATTTACTCATTTGGTAAAATACTTTTGGAACTATATGAATTAGCTGTTATTGAGGATTTAAAAGAGAATAAAAATAAAACCCCTCTATGTTTAGGTCTCAAAGAGATAAAAAACATAGAAGAGGATTTGAAATTTATTGAAGATTATCAGAACAATCAAAAATAATATTGTAAAGATCTTCTAGTTGATCAATATCAACACTTGAGTATGCAATTCTAAAACTTGTATCTCCTAGAGCAATTGAACCAATACCAAGTTTTAATAACTCTTGTCTTAATCTTTCGTTATATCCCTTTTCAGTTTTAAAATTCATGAAATATCCTGAGTTAAAAGGATACTCTTTTAATTTTAATCCAGTAGTTCTATTTTTAAGGATCTGATTTACTTTTATATATCTTTTTTTCATTAGATCTTCAAAGTCCCTTTTGTCTTTATTATAACTTTCTGACTTTAAAGCTTTAATCACAAGACTTTGACTTAGTTTTGGAGAACTTGAAAAAGAGGATCTAACTGCTCCCATAAGTTTTTGTTCTAAAGCACTAGTATGAACCTCAGTTAAACCTCTACCTGCAAAAGTGATAAATCCAACCCTTAAACCCCATGCATAGTCTTCTTTTGTTGCGCCATCTATTTTAACTGCAAGAATATTGTCATGAAGGTCCGCAACTAAAGAGAAAATAGATTCTTTATAGATATTCTCTTCATAAAAAAGTCCAAAATATGCATCGTCTGTAATTACTAATATTTTTATTCCGGTATCTGCTACTTCTTTTAAGGTTTCAGCAATAGTTTTTGCCTCATCTATAGTTGGACTATATCCTGTTGGATTATTTGGGAAGTTTAATAGTAGTGATACTTTGTTATTTATTGCTGATTTAATTAAAGCATTTTTAAGACCTTCAGTATTTACTCTGTTCCCAGAATTAAAAAATGAAAACTCTTTAATGTTAACCTCTTTTCTTGCTTGAAATATAAGGTTGTAATTTCCCCAGTGCAGATCTGGTATTACTATATTATCTCCTGGGTTTAAAAATAGATCCGCTGTTAAGCTTATACCACTAGTTAAACCTGGGACAACAATTGGTAATGATGTATTAACGTTTTTAATGCTAGGGTTCTTCTTTCTGATGCCTTTTAACCATAATTCTCTGAGTTCTTTAATTCCAGGTGTTGGTGCATAAGTAATAAAATCTTTGGCCTCAATTCCATCGATACAGTTTTCAATACTGGAAAGTATTAAAGGTTTCCCATTCTTGATTGCCATACCTGCTGTAGCGTTATACTTTTTTGCTTTTGCTGAAGCCTCGGCTGCTTGAGCAACGATTCCTTTTGGAAAAAAAAGTCTATTACCCATATCTGAAAGTAAAAAACTTGCCTGAGTTCCATGTAAATCCTGATTTAATTTTAAAGCTATACTATTCATAATCATAGTATAGTTCATAGATACAAGAGTTTCAAATAGAGTATTTTGTAGTATATATTGTCGTTGACATTGGGCTGTTTATAGCATAAATTATAAGGATGTTTGCTGATATAATAGAAAAAATAATGACAATATTTGGTGGGAAAGAAGATCCTAACGCCAAAAATAAAAAAATTATTAAAGAAATTAAAAAAGGTCTCAAAAAAAATAGTAAGTTTTATAATGTAAAAAAAGATGAAGTTACAATTAACATTGCTCAATTTTTTTATAATATATATAAAGCTGTGGCTCCTTATTCTGATATCTTAGGAAATATTGAAAGCTCTAAAGAATTTAAGCGAATGATCGTTGAAAATTTTATGTCTGAAAAGCAATTAGAAGCCGTAGACCGATTATCTATTGAAGCGATAAATAAGCGTTTAAAGACAAGTAAAAATGTAAAACTTAGCGCAAGTGGAATTCAAAAAGAGATCATTTCCTTAGTATCTAGCTTTTCAAGTGATCTTACTAATCAGATAAATAATACATTTACTTTAATGTTAATATTTAAAGAGTTGTCATGTTACAACTACTACTTCTTATTAAAAAAGTTTGATTCAAGATTACCTAATTACGACTTTTTATATAAACCAAATTTCTCAGATATTAATGCCACATATATTGGTGAGGACTTAAAAGACTTTTTAGAAGTTTTAGCTATTGTTGATAATAATACTAATTGGAAAGATATTTTTGCAATATTTGCCAAATATAGAGATAATATGACGATGGATATGAAAAACTGGTCAAAGGTTATTAGATCTATTCAGGATGTTAAAAGTTCAGATATTTTACTAAATCTTGTTAAAATAGTTGATGAAGACCCATATTATGAAGTTATTTTTTCCTTAGAAGAGATCTCTATAGTTGAAGACTATATAAAAGCTATCAGAGAAGATGCAGAGAATGCGCTAAAAGGTGTCATGAAGCAGAAGAAAGAGCAGGCAATTACTAAGTATATCGAAATGATATTTGGTGATGTAACTACTGTAGAACGTAGTAAGTATTATACTAAACATGCCAATATAACATATGAAAAAAAGGAATTGCAAGGATATACTTATGTTGATTCTATAAACTATTTGCGGGCTTATTATCTTGATTATTTTAAAACTGAAACAAAAACAGTTATTGAGACATTATTAATTAAAGGCCAGTGGTCTACCCATGTTACAAGTCAGGAATTTTCTGAGGCATTTCATCAAATTCAAGAAGTATTACCACAGAGTCTTGAGCTTGATCAATCTCTTAGTGATGACGAAAATACTGGTAGTAGAATTAAGGCCATGTTAAGAAAAGCTGGTAAAGATATGATTGCTAAAAACGCTCTAGATAGTGAGATTAAAAACGTAAATGCCCAAGCTAAAGAGATTGTTAGCACTTCAGTTAAGAACTTAATAACCTTAGGGAATATTATAAAAGCTATCTTAGAAGAGTTTAAAGCTGGAAAGGTTGAACTAATAATTAACTGGAAAGATCTACAAGCTACCCAGGAAGTACCCTTAGAAGCTGATATGCTTAAGACTTATAAAAAACTATTTTATATGGTTCAGCTAATACAACACTCTATAAAGGACAAGTAAAGGAGTAACCCTTTACGTTGTCTTTTAATCTATAGAATACTCTTTTAATTGATTTCTTATTTTATCAGATACAGATACGTGTACTTCAATACCATTATCTAGGTACTCTTCAGACATAATATGACCTTCTCTTTTAAGTAGTGCAATTATATCCCACCGGTCTAAAGGTATAAGTAATTTTATTTCGATATTAATCTCTTTTAATATACTATGTACTTTCTCAGTTAACTCATCTACTCCTTGCCCTGTATAAGTTGAGATTTGAACAGCATCTGGAAATTCTCTAATATTTAAAACTTCTGGTGTATCTTCTTCTAGTATATCCATTTTATTTAATACAGTGATTATTTTTTTATCTTTGATTCCTAGATCTTCTAAAACTTCTAATGTCACATTATGATGGTGCATTACATTAGGGTTTGTTATATCTAATACATGAATTATAAAGTCTGCGAAAGCTGCCTCTTCTAATGTAGATTTAAATGCATCAACTAAGTCGTGGGGTAGTTTCCTAATAAAACCTACTGTGTCAGTTAATATAAATTCTCGACCACCAGGTAGTGAAATCTTTCTAGAAGTTGGATCTAAAGTTGCAAATAATTTGTCTTCTGTTAATACGTCACTGCCTGTTAAGAAATTTAATAAGGAAGACTTACCAGCATTTGTATAACCTACAATAGCAGCGGAAGGAACAGGTCTCGCTGCTCGTTTTTTTCTCATTAGATTTCTACTCTTTTGAACTTCTTTTATCTCTTTTTTTAGTGTTCCAATATATTTCATAACCATTCTTCGGTCACTTTCTAATTGTGTTTCACCTTTCCCTCTGTTTCCTTTTGCCCCACCACGCTGTCTTGATAAGTGAGTCCATGCTCTGGTTAATCTCGGAAGTGAATATTCTAATCTGGCTAATTGAACCTGCAGTGTGGCTTCTTTTGTACTAGCCCGATCTGCAAAAATATCTAAAATAACTTCTTGTCGATCAATTATAGTCATACCAGAAAGTTCTTCGATATTTCTTTGTTGTCTTGGAGAAAGTTCGGCATCAAATATTATTAAGTCAGACTCGACTTCTTTGGCTTTTTCAATAATTTCATCTAATTTACCGGACCCGATAAAAAGTTTAGGATTTGGTGTTCGTATAATTGCTTGTGCAGTAGCTACAACTGGTATCCCCATAGTGTCGACTAATGATACTAATTCTTCTAAGTGCTCTTGTGCATCAGCATCTTTTTCGCCCTGTTCTCTAATACCAACTAAAAATGCAGCTTCACACTTTTCTGATATTATTTCGTTGTTATCAACTAACTCTAATTCATTACTCATATAACTATATTAAATTATTAAACAATATAGATAAAGAGATATGCATTTATCTTCAACTCTTTATTTAAATTAAAAATAGAAACAATAATGATAAAATCAGATTCATATCATATAAATTAATAACCATCAGCTTTTTTAACTTGTTTTATTTACTAATATTAGATTAAAATAAAAAAGTATGAAAAGATTGCTAATAATTAATCTATTATTACTATTTGCTAATAGTTTGTTTGGAATTAATGATAAAATATACTCTATAGGTAGTAGCTCCCCAGAGACTCTTGCTCTTTTTTTATCTAGCGGTAATGAAGAACTTGGTGATGAGTTAACAATTGAATTTGCAACCGTTTATATAGAGGAAGCAAAAAAAGAGGGTATTAACTGGGATGTCGCATTTGTCCAGATGTGCCTTGAAACAGGTTTTTTATCTTATGGTGGATTAGTTGTAAATACACAAAACAATTTTTGTGGATTAGGTTCATTTGATGGAAAACAGGGGGCTAGCTTTTCAACTATACCAGAAGGTGTTCGAGCACATATTCAGCATTTAAAAGCGTATTCAACAACGGATTCTTTAAATGGTGCACTTATTGATCCTAGATTTAATTTAGTAAAACGTGGGATTGCTATTAGTGTTCATGATTTAGCTGGAAGGTGGGCTACTGATCCTGCGTATGGAAAAAAATTATTTGCATTGTTAAAAAGAGTAGAGTTCTTAGGTCTTGAAGATAAAATATTATTAGCAGAAGTTCCTATAGGTGGGATTGTTAGAGTAAAACCAACTGAAATAATCTATACCTCTCCATTAATTACACCAGAAGAAGATATTAAACCCGAAGCCCAAAACTCATCTACGAGTGGTTGGGCTAGATAATTATTTTATAAATTCATTTCTTTTTTGTACTAATAGAAGATCCAAGATAGCAATTGCTGCCATAGCTTCTATTACTGGAACAACCCTTGGGCATATACACGGATCGTGTCTTCCTATTGTTACAATCTCTGTATCATTGTTATTTTTATCTACTGTTTGTTGTTTTTGACTTATTGAGGGTGTTGGTTTTATTGCAGCCCTAAAAACTATGTCTTGCCCAGTTGATATTCCTGCAATAATACCACCTGCATTATTAGATAAGAACCCATCTTTGTTTCGTTCATCATTTTGTTGTTTCCCAGTCATTTCTGCACATGCAAATCCCGAACCAATTTCAAAACCTTTTACTGTACCTATAGACATAATCACTTTGGCAAGTTCTGCATCAAGTTTATTAAAAACTGGTTCCCCAATACCAGGAGGGATATTAGTAATTTTACACTCTACAATTCCACCCATACTATCGTGTTCTTTCATTAGAGTTTTTACCTTAGCGACCATTTTTTCTGCTGCAATAGGATCACAAGCTCTCATTGAATTTTTTTCAATCTCTTCTCTATTATATGTTTGACATTTTATTCCACCGGCAGCTTTTGTATATGCATGAATATCAACATCCAGAGTTTTTAATAACTGTTTAGCAACAGAACCTGCAGCAACCCTAGTAGAAGTTTCTCTACCTGATGATCTTCCACCACCTCTCCAGTCTCTATGTCCATTATATTTTGAAAAGTAGGTCCAATCACCATGACCAGGTCTAAACTTCTCTACTATATCACCATAATCTTTACTTTTAGTATTCTCATTAAACAGTATAAGGGTAAGGGGAGTTCCTGTTGTCTTTCCTTGAAAAAAACCTGATAAGCATTTTATTTTATCTGCTTCTTTTCTGGGAGTTGTAACATCGGATTGTCCAGGCCGTCTTCGATCCATATCCTCTTGAATTAAATCTAATGAGAGTTCAAATCCAGCTGGTACACCATCGATTACTACACCTAAAGCCTCTCCGTGTGACTCCCCAAATGTTGTTATTTTGAATATAGTTCCGTAGTTACTTCCTGGCATTTATAGCTCCCTTACTTTTGTTATTAGTTCTAAACTAATTTGGTGTTGTGTCTTATTATTTCCATTAATTTCTATTGTACTTAGATTTTTATAAAGTTTTGTTCTAGTTAAAAACAGTCTATTAAATTCTGCTTTAGGATCATCAGATTTAAGAAAAGCTGGTATGCCATTTTTAATAATACGATCATATACAGTTTCGAATGATGTATTTAAATATATATTGTCTGTTTGTTCTAATATTTTGTAAGCATCCCCGTTATCACAGATTCCACCACCAGTTGCACATATGTAGCCAGTTAACTGTTTTTGCAAAAACAGGATAGCATTTGTCTCTTGTTTTTGGAAACTATCTTTACCTTCTTTTTTGTAAAAATCTCTTACACTCATATTAACTGATTTTTCTATTATTTCATCTAAATCGTAGAAGGGTAGATTAAGACTATGTGCTAGGTCCTTTCCTACACTACTTTTTCCACAGTGTTTTACTCCAATTATATAAAAACAATTATTCATGGTGGTATGTTACCCCATAGAAAAGTAACTTTCAATAAAGTGCTAAATAAAAAAGACCGATAAAAGGTTATACATAAACTAGAAAAGAGGTGTCTATGAGAACATTTAGAGTAAAAGGATCAGAAAATTATCCTGAGATTTTAACAATTATCAATGAGGCTGAGGATAAATTAAAAGTACTATTAGAAAAAAATAATGGTTTTGGCATAGAGAGTAGAGAGGAAATTATGAGTAAGACACTTTTTGAGTCTTGCCTAAGAACTAACTATCTCACTGAAGTTCAAACCGCGTAGTTTTATTTAAGCAGTTCTTCTATTGGAGTAGGTTTACAGATAGCATAACCTTGTAAATAATCTACTCCAATCTCTATAAGAGCTGCTTTTAATTCTTCAGACTCCACATATTCGGCAACAGTTTTCATTTTCATTATATGCCCAATATTATTTATTGATTCTACCATAGCTTTATTTATTGGTTCGTCTAACATATCTTTAATAAATGAACCGTCTATTTTCAAATAATCTACATCCATTGTTCTTAAATATGTAAAGTTTGAAAATCCACTACCAAAATCATCCAAACTAAAAGTACAACCTATTCGTTTCAGGTTATTTATAAACGATCTTGCAATATCCATATTTTTTATTGTTGCTGTCTCTGTAATTTCAAAACAAAATAGATTTGGAGGGACCTTATATTTCTGAAAAATTGTTAATATAAAACCAGGTAGACTTTTATCTAATAAAGATGTCCCTGAGATATTAACACTAAAAATATATTTACTTTTTATCTCTTTATTGTCAATAATTTTTTTGCAAGAGGCTATAGATTGTTCAATTATAATTTTATCAATCTCTGGCATTATTCCATATAATTCGGCTGGGGGAATGAAATTTATAGGGGATACAATATTGCCGTCACTATCCTTTAATCTAACTAATATTTCTAGCTTTTTTATATTGGTTTTTTGTACAGATTCAATTTCCTGATAATATAATTTGAATTGCTGGTTTTTTATTGCTTCTTTAAGTTTATGAATCCACAACATTTCATCTCTACGTTTGTTATATTTCAGATGGACATTATCATAAATTTCAATTTTCCCACCACCATTTTCTTTGGAAATAGCACACGCATCATCTACGGCTGCAAAAATTTCATAGTGATCTCTACTGTTTTTATCAATAATAACTATTCCATAACTACAAGTTATAGCATGTTCTTTTTTGCCCCATATAAAATCTTGTTTTGATATTTTTCTTTTTATAGTTTTTGTAAATTGAGTAACTTCAGTAATATTTGTATTTTTAAATAATACTCCAAATTCATCAGCACCAATCCGACCTATTTTATATTTGTTTTTACTTATTGTTTCATTAATTAACTTAGTTATTTTTCTTAATAGCTCATCTCCTGCAGTGTGGCCACAAGTGTCGTTAATTATTTTAAATTTATCTAAACTTATACTTAATAAACCATGGGTACTACTGTTCGTCTTAGATAAATTTATCAATTTTTCACTGTATTCAATTAATCTTTTTCTATTAAAAAGACCTGTAAGTGAGTCATGAGATGTTTGATAATCTATTTTTGAGAATAGTGATTTAATCTCCCCAATGTCTTTTATAATGAGTATTTTACCACTATAATTCCCATCTGAATCTCTAACTGAAGTCATACTACATGAAACCTGTACGTAAAGTTTATTTATTCTATTATAAACTTCGGCTTCAAATTTATTTAACTCTATGTAGTTATTATCTTGAAGTAAAGGTATCTCAGAATTATCAAATGTTTTTATTTTTAGAATTCGTTGCAAGGGTTTACCTTTTGCCTCAGATTCTTCGGTACCTAATAGTTTTTGGGCTACAATATTCATGAAGTAGATATTGGTGGATTTATCTATAGCAATTATTGCATCTGTTGATGTATGTAATAATCCTCTGAACCACATTTCTTGATTTTCTATCATTAACTATATTTTATTCTATATTTGCTTGTTTTTAAAGCTAAACATTAAAATATTCATATTGACCTTAAGTAGTAAAGGTTAGTAGATTTAGTTTATGAAGACAAACTATCATACACATTGCTTTTATTGCGATGGAAAAGGTGACCCTAGAGGTTATGTTGAGGAAGCTATTAAAAGAGGATTCTCTAGTTTAGGGTTTTCCTCCCATGCACCACTAAAAGAGGACAATGATTGGACTCTAAAAGAAAATAACGTTAATAAGTACATAGAAAATATAAGGGCTCTTAAAGAGGAGTTTAGAGATGAAATAGATATTCATTTGGGATTAGAAATTGATTATTATCCTGATGAAAACCGGTTTGAATATTTTAAAAACCTTGGTTTAGAGTATTCTATAGGTTCTGTGCATCAGGTTAAATTTAAAAACTCAGAAGTGTATTATAGTGTAGATGAAAATCCTGAGGTTTTTGACTATGTAACAAATACTATTTTTGGGTCTATTGAGGATTTTACTATAGAGTACTATTCTCAGGTTCGGGCTTTAATAAAACAGGGTGGATTTAATATATTAGGTCATTTTGATCTTATTAAAAAGTTCAATAAAGATTTTAGATATTTCACAGAAGAAGAGTCATGGTATAAAAAACAGGTTTATGAAACTCTAGATCTACTTGAAAATAGGGATATTATAGTTGAAGTAAATACAGGTGCTATTTCCCGAGGAGTTCAGGATACTCCATATCCATCTAAATGGATTTTAGAGGAGTGCTTTAAAAGAGATATTAAGATATGTCTTAATAGTGATGTTCATGCATCAAATAATATAGAGTGCTATTTTGATGAAGCTTTAATAATGATAAAAAATTGTGGATTTAAAAAACTACATACACCATTTGAAATAATAACAATATAGGAGAGATATAATGATAAAACATGTTGTAATGTGGAAGTTAAAAGAGTTGGATGATGCTCCAAGATTAAAAGGTGAAATTGAAGCAATAGCTGGTAAAATACCTGGACTTCTTTCTATAGAAGCAGGAGTAAATATTAATACTTCTCCAGCCGCTAGTGATTTAGTTTTAATATCGACACATTCAGATAAAGCTGCATTAGAAGCTTACCAGATTAATCCTATACATTTAGAGCTAAAAGCAATAATAGTTGCTGCAGTGACCGGTAGTACTGTTGTAGATTTTGAGGTTTAATGGATAATTTAGTTTTAGCTCCAATAAAGGGATATACCGACCCTTTATGGAGGAGTTGTTATTTTGAGTACTTCTCTGGTATCGATAAGGTTGTTACCCCGTTTTTACTGCTATCTGAGCATAATAGAGCTAAAAAGAGCTACTTCCCAAAATTTTTACCAGAAATAGGTTCTAATATCCAGGTTGTACCTCAGTTTTTAGCAAAAGATCCAGAGACAATAATATATGCATCTGAATTAATGGCTGACTTAGGTATCACTGAATTTAATCTAAATATGGGTTGCCCAGCACCAGCAATATATAAAAAAGGGAGAGGATCAGGTCTTTTAAATAATCTTGATAATGTAAAAAAAATTTTAGACTCGGTTGCTGGTAAAATTAGAGGGGATTTTACAGTTAAAATAAGAACTGGAATTACTGATAGTTCTTTAGTACACCCACTTCTAGATATATTAAATAATTACCCATTAAAAGAAGTTATTGTACACCCTAGGTTTGCAAGACAACTGTACAATGGTATCCCAGATATGGATGCATTTGATTATATCTATAATAACTCATCTAATCCTGTTAGTTATAATGGAGATATATATACTGTAGACGGTTTTAACCGCTTAAAAGATAAGTATGAAAACGTCAGCTCGTGGATGTTAGGAAGAGGTGTCTTAAGGGACCCATTTTTACCTTCTATAATAAAAACAGGCATAATTCCAACGGCTGAACAAAGAAAAAAGAAAGTTGTGGAATTTATTAAGTATTTTGATATGAAATTAAAAGATAGTTATGTAAAACAGGGGATAGCTTCAAATAGAGTCAAAGCTACACTAATTTACATTGCAGCATTCTATGATGACTCTATAGAGAATATAACAGCAGTTAAACGGGCTAAATCTTTAGATCAAATATTAGAAATAATATCTTTAAACTGATTCCCTCTATCAAATTCATTATTAAACATTCCAAATGATGTAGCACCTGGGGAAAACAGTACATTGTCCCCAATTTTTAGCGTTGGAATCAGGTCTAATATTAACTCTTTTAGAGATGAGTAGGGACCAAAATAATTTATACCCTGCTCTTTAAGTACCTTTATCATTTTATCTGTTCCAGTTCCCTTTAATAGGTGAATTGTCTCTGGTCTTTTAAAAACTTCTTTTATAGAACTAAATTCAAGCTCTTTATCTGTTCCCCCAGAAATTAATCTTACTGGATCTGTAAAACTTTTAACTGCAGCTACTACTGCCTCAGGTATAGTTGCAGCCGAATCGTTGTAATATTTAACACCATCTTTTTGGTGAAAGAGTTCCATACGGTGGGCTATTCCTCTGAATTTCGCAAGTTCATCTTTTATTAAAGCAGTAGGTACGCCAAACTTATAGAGTATAAGTCCTGCTAATAGTAGGTTTGTTCTTTGGTGATCACCTTTAAGTGATAACTCTCTCTTAAGTATTAACTCTTGTTTTCCCTCTATCTGGACCCAACCTTGTTTTTGGTCATCTAAAAATGCACCATTAAAAGTTTTTGGTTTTAAACAGTTAGCGATATATAGTGGTTCTTGTATTAGTTTTGATCTAAAAAACTTTGAGTAACTATCATCATAGTTTAAAATAGCAATGCCATCTAAGTTTTGAAAAATTACAGCCTTATCAGCAGCATAATCATCTAGGCAGTCATAGGCATTTTGATGATCGTTCATTATATTTGTTACTGTTGCTATTTCAGCTTTTAGACAACCTTTTCCCTGAATATCAGCTAATTGCCAAGAGGAGAGTTCTAATATTACTGGAGTCTCTGAATCTACATCTTGTACAAAAGTAAGGGGAGATACAGTAATATTTCCACCAAGTTTAGTTTTTGGGTTAAACTTTTTAAGCACAAAATCTATAGCTGAAACTGTACTGGATTTTCCTTTACTACCTGTAACTGCAATAATTGGAGCATTGGTCATATTAAGAAAAATACTAATGTCTGTTTCAATTCTTTTTGCTAGTTTTAAATATTTAGATGATGACGGTACTCCTGGGTTTTTGATAACAATGTCAGCATCTGTAAAATCCTGGTCCAAATGACATCCCAAAGTATATTTAATATTGTATTTCTCTAATTGCTTTATAGTAGGTTTTAATATCTCTTCTGATCTTAAATCTGTTATAGTTAATTTAGCGCCTTCATTTAAAAAAAATAGGGCTGATGCTAAACCTCCACCGTGAAGACCAAGACCCATAATAGTTATTTTTTTATCTTTAAATGTTTCTACCATACTTTTTCTTCGGTTTCAGATATGATTTTTATTTCATTTATTTGGTAAGAGTATTTTGTCTCTTCTAATATGAAAATCTCTTCCCTAACTAATTTATATTTAGACATTACTACATGCTCTAAATCCTGGTTGTCAGCTTGTGAAAACCACTTCTCGTATGTAACATTAAATTCTAAACTATTTATTGTTGTAATTTTAAGATTGTAGATTCCATATACATCAACATCACTCTTTTTTTCATCAGAAAACTCTAACCACTCTGTAGGGGTATACATTCCAAGGTCAGGAGAATTTGGAGATGCTCCACCCTGGGAGGTTCTCATTTTAGTTGTAACATATAGAGTTGATAATTCGTTGTCGTCACTTTTACGCACATTATCTTTTTTTGTATCTGATAACAGTTCTGTATCTAAGTTTTGGAAACTAGTAAAATATGATTCAACAACTTGTTCTGGAGTGAAACCCGAAGTCTGAGGAGGTTGTAATGCACCATAAATAATAGTCCCAAAAAAAGAACCTAAAATTCCAATTATTGATCCTAAGATTATAATTCTACCTCGATGTTTAATTATCCAGGCTCTAAAACTCTCTTTTTTTAGGAACCATGTTCTGTTTTTTAGGTTTACAGTTTCTTCTTCTGTGGTATCGTTCTGCTCCCTAACAAAACCTTCTGTTTTTATTTCTGCTAATTCAAGACTACACTGTTTTATTGTTATACTATCTTCTTCTGGTGGATTTAATAGATTCTCTATTAGTTCACAAGTTTTATCCGATAATTTTATATTCTCCCAACGTGGCTTAAGTAGAATTTTTCTACGCATCTTATCTCTTAAATCTTCTACACTGTTGTATTCGATTGGATAAATTCCTGTTAATTGTTCAAATAAAAGTATACCTATTGAGTATAAGATTGATTGTTCTCCAGATAGACTTGGGTGTAGATATTTTGAAACTTCAGACTCTTTTTTATTAAGAGATTTCCGATCATTTAAAAACTCGATAACTGTTAGGGGCATCATTAAAATATGACCATCTGAAGTTTTGTAAAATAGGTTTCTAGCAAAGTTCTTTAAATTAATACTGTTTTCTTCAAGGATTTCAATAAAGTTCACTAACTCTTTTATCTCAGAAATAGAGTTGTTTTTTGTAAAAAAAGGTTCGATACCACAGTTTAAAGTTTTTGAGAAGATAACAAGTTTTCCGTCAATTTCAGTTATTTCAGGCAGATTAAACTTTTCTAACTTGGTTCCATTTAGGATATAACCAAAATCTCTTCTAATATCTGAAAAGTTCGTTCCATTTGTACTTTTATCTGTTAATCCTGTATTTAAACCTAGTGTCTCATTGTTTTCTATATTTAGAATCACACAGCTTCCTAGCTCTTTTTTTATAGTCATTATTGCTCCTTGTTATCTAAAAATAAGGGTTCCATAATATGTAGCTTTACCACCTGATAGAGATGACTGCTCGGTTAACCCTTCTTTTAATACTTCAATATTTTTGTAATCAGCCAATAATAAAGCGGAAGAAATTGCCCCAGCTCCACAAGTTTTTAGTTTATTTGTCCTAGTTAATTCAACTAAGTCAGCCATTTTACCATTTGTTGTTAGTTCTATTCCTAGTTTACCAATATCCAGGGATACTTGCTCTTTTTCATAGCCACTAAAATTAGATGATATAATTAATAATGTATCCCGGTCTTTTATTTCAGTTATTATATTTGAAAGATTACGAACTAAAGATACTATTGTTTTTCCTAAAAGAATAGGTACAATTTTTGCTTCTGGATATAGATGATTTATAAATGGTAATATTGTCTCAATCCCATGCTCTTCCATATGTTGTATATTCGAGATATTTACCTTCTTACCTATTTTTTTTATCTTTTTAATATCATTCAGATCAACTTTTATTTTTTTACCAGCAATTAAGAAATATTCAGCCTCAGGGAGGGTAATTGTATTTGATAATTCTCTGTGAACATTTGATATTATAATAACCTTCTTATACTGTTTTTGAGTTATACTATTTAACCCTGTGGCTATATAGTCTCCAGTATAGTCCCAGCCACCGTGGGGAATTATTATTGTTGATCCATTTTGCTGTTCTGTTTTATTAGATTCTAATAATAAGTTTATTTTATCAGTAAGTTGTTTTGGGTCTGATGGATAGAAAAGTCCTTCTACAATAGGTTGTCTAACCTTAATCATCTCTTTCATGAAAATTAGTATAATATATTTTTATTAAGTGTTACATAGATATTTTTATCCATAGTTACTATTACTTGACCCAGTTTTCCTTTTTTTACCCGGCGTAGATGTTTTACTTGAGTATAGGTAATATCAGCTTTTCCATTACTTTTCCCTTTACTATAAAATAGAGCTAGTTTTCCTGCTTCTTCTATTATCTCTAGTGGAATAGTTTTACCTTTTTGGTTCTTTATAAAAACATAACCTCCAGGATAGTCTCGAACATGAAACCACATATCATTACCTTTGACACTGTTTCTTAAAAGCTTGTCGTTTTCTTTAGCATTTCTACCAACTAGAAAATCCCATTCTTTTATTGTGTAATTTAATCCTATCTGGCTTTTTGGTTTTTGCTTAACTATTGGTTGTTCTAATATATTAACATTGTCATCTATATTTTCTTTTTCTATTTGCAGTTTCTTAATCATTTCTTCAGTTATTTCTAAGCCTGACTCTGCTTTTTGATGTTTTTTGTAATAGCTTTGGCTATTTTTAGCTGGACTTATCTCTGGGTCTAGAGTTATTTCCAGTGGATGACCGCTATAATCCTCTGTTTGTAATATAGTAGAACCTTTTTTTATAAGATGTATATTGCTAAGAATTAGATCTCCATAAAGTTTATAGATATTAGATTTTTTATAAGACTTGTATCTTTTTTCTAAACTTTTTAGCTGCTTGTTTATCTCTTTTAAACGTTTAACTTTATATGTTTCAGTTTGTTCTTGTTTTTTGGATTCATTGGTCTCTGATATCTCTTTTATATAGCTTTTCTCAATAAATAAATTATAATCTGTGCCTGAATATTCTTTTAATTTGTACTCTTTTGTTTCATTTTTTTTAGGTGGAGGTATTTTGAATATCTCCCCGGGTAGTTCAGCTTTTTTAGAGCTTTTTTTATGTAGGTGAAGTATTTTATAGTTTGGATCAGTAATAATTATATTTGAAAATCCTCCCCATAATCTAATAAAAATGTAATAGTGTTCATCTGGCTTTTCTATTTGTAACTGTATTAATCTATTGTTGTTTAATTGGGTACATTTTATTACCTTTCCACCTGTGACATAGGCTTTTAAATATTCCACAAGGTTATGTGTTTTTCCTAGATAATTAGTTTTTAATGTTTGTCTATGAATTCTACAATATTTATCTAGGGATATTAATACATTTATAGGATGATTAGGTTTGTAGAAAAAGAATGTAAAAGATTCATAACTGGCGGCTTTTACATTTTGTAACTCACTACCCTCTAATGATAATTCATCTATAACTTTATCAATTTCAATATAATTTAGAGCCATAATAACTCTTTGATAGCTAGCAGTGTTATTAAAAATATAAGTCCGAAGTTGGTAATTGGTAAAACATATGGATTTTTTTTGAACCACGATCTTTTAAATTGAGAGAATACAATTAAGATTATTGGTAACCAGATGAATAAAGTTGAAATGATTGAACTCAGGACTATTGTACCAAATATAACTGTTGGAAGTAGAAGAACTGTAGCTGATTTTCTGACAACATGATCAACTTTCTGAGGCCTGAAACCTTTTTTTCTTAAAATATAAGGTCTTAAAAAATAAATTGAATGGCTTAGTAATAATAGGCCTGAAAGTAATAAAAAAGCTGTTTCCATGGCTAATATTACATTTATCGTAAAAAAAAAGCAAATTGATTTTACGTTAGTGACTTTTAGGATTACACTTTAACCAATAATAAGGAGATGTACATGATTTTAAGAGAGTTACGAGCTACAGTTGGTTTACTTATTGAAAATAACTATAAAATGGATATTAGTACCTCGGAAAAGGTTTTAGATATATTTTTTAAAGAAGGTTATATGCCTAGGTGGTATTTTTATAGTAATACTTCCCAGACAATTGCAAGGCACATATTTTTATATACACAACTTCTAAATGCAAATAGTAGATATTTAGAAGATGTTGATGATGATGGTAAAACTATAACATATTTTTTAAATGTAGGACGAAATACTCCTGGTCGTTTAGAAAGATTAATAGAAGAGAATCTTGATATGGATATAGGTTCTTTTGATTCTGAATATACTCAAAGTGGTGTTTCAATTGTATCTATTACTAAAAGAGGGCGAAGTGATTTTAAAGTTCCAGAGAACCTTTGGAAACATATTAAATCTATGCTTAAAACTAGTGAAAAACACTCTAATGAGAAAGGATATAAATATGGAAGAGAATTTCTTAATAATATCCAACTAGATTACTTAAGCGAAGAGGTGACGGCCCACTCTCCATCTGTAAGATTGTTCAGACACATGGCATATTATGAAGAAGCTATGATTGCTGATAAAATGTATGTTTCTGTGGATTTTGCAGCAAAAAAAATTGGTGATACAAAAGTTGATGCTGATGAAAAAAGGTTAGCAATCTCGTATAAAAATCCAACTAAATATTGGGTGACTGATATTTTAAAAGTATTAGAGAAATATGAGATTAGTTCAAATAGAGTTTATTACGAACTAATAGAAGGAGATACTCCGGTAGGAATAGTTTCTATCTATGTCGACTCTAATATGGACCTTGATTCTGTAGTTTCTGCAATTTCTTCTACTAGTATTGAAAGTGAAAAAAAGGATAAATCTGCTGGGGACTTTAAAGAGAGAGTTGATAGCATTATACGTTCATTAACTACACTAGATTTTAAAGAACAAGGTTTTAAGGATGCTGTAGAAAATTTAATTGCTTTATGTAAAGAGAATAGCGACCTTAATGTGGAAGGAGAATATAATAACTTCTACCTAAATTCTGTTTCAGACTTTTTTAAAGGGGCAGAGTTTGCTGGCTTAGCAGATAATTTAGAAGTTCTTTCCCATCTGTTAGGTTATGAGGCATTAGATGAGTTTTTTGTATCATGTAGAGAAGAGAACAGAGTAAGTAATAAACCAGGTTTTAGAGCTAAACATAATACTGCTAGGGGTCCAAGTAAAGGTGGTCTTAGAATTGACTCTATTGTTAGATACGATGAAGTTGCAGCACTTAGTTTTATGATGACATGGAAGTGTGCCAGATCTAAAATCCTATTTGGTGGTGGTAAGGGTGGATTAAAAATTAATCCAAGAGAATTCTCAGATAATAAAATCGATTTCTTTGATACTTTGTCTAACTTTGGGCGGTCTATTTTTTGTGTTACAGGGCCAGCTAAAGATGTTCCTGCTGGAGATGTTGGTTGTGGAGCTGTAGAGATTGGACACTTATTTGAAGGTTTTAAGTCTGCTTTAAGAGACTTAGCCTTATTAGCATATGGTATCAAAAAAGGTGTTGCTTTAATTGGAAATAAAATAATTTCAGTAGACGAAGCTAGACGTATTTTGTATGAAAACTTTGATATTGATTACCTAGATAAAGAAATTTTAAAAGAGTTATCTACAAAAGAGGAATACCTTAATTTAGTTACAGCAGCCCAAATTACTGGTAAACCTAAAATGGGTATAAATGCGAGAACAGGAGCTACAGGTCGAGGTCTTTGTTATAGTATTTTACAAACAGTTACAAACCTATATCTTTTAGGGGAGTGGGATGTTGCTACACCATTAACAGATGATGAAGATGCTTTACTAAAAACAGTTAGCAGTATTAAAGAGAGTACTCTGATTAATTCTGGAGCTTCTCCTATTATTGATAATCCGGAGTGGAAAACTTTAGAAACTGTAATCTACCCAAAACTTTTTGGTGGTAAAAGAGTTGCTGTTCAAGGTTCTGGTAAAGTTGGAAGTTCTATCATGAGTGAGTTAAGTAAATACGGTGTAAACATTGTTGCTGTTGCAGATGCTGGTGGTGCTATATTAGGTGATAATCTAGATTTAAATGAGATGTTAGCAGCTGTTAATGGACCTACTAAAACTATTATTGAGTGTAAAAATGGTGTTGAAAAACAGGTTAAGGGTGCAAGAGAAGGTTCTATGATGTTAGAAGCTGACTGTGATATTTTAATTCCTGCAGCTTTAGAAAATGCTATAACACAAAAAAATGCAAAAGATATAAAAGCTAAAGTTGTTGCATGTGGATCAAATGGTCCTTGTACATCAAAGGCTGAGCAGATTTTAAGTGATGATCAGAAAGTAGTAATATATGACTTCTTAGCAAATGGAGCTGGTGTTACTGCATCATACTTTGAGTGGTTAAGAAACTTATATGAAAGATTTTTATACGAAGCAGAAGTAATAAGAAAAGAGGACTTTGATTTAGATATACTAAATAAATATATAATGCCAGAGTTCGAACCTAGAATTAAAAGGATCTTATTAGAAGAAGAAGGTGAGTGGACAACAAGAGAGTGGAATCTACTACTTAGAGATATTATTTTTTCTGAAATTAACGAGGACTTTAATTTCAGTCGTGAAAACAAACTCTCTATGAAAACGGCAGGTTTTGTAAATAGTCTGCTTCGGGTATTAACTGCAACATTAATTAACATGAATAAAGCTGAAAGAATTCATATTTGGAACTCTATGGCAGATAAAACCAAAATAATGTTAAAAGACTATTTTGAACACCCAGAAGCTGACCAGTTAAGTGTAAATATTGAAGTTATTAAAAAGGAACTTTTTACTTAACACTAGAGTGTGCTATAGTATTTTATGCGGAAGTTTTTAGTTATATTTTTATTATCAATATTATCAACTCTATATAGCCAGGAAGAGGATCGAAAAATAGTATTTAGTGATACTATCTACGATCCTTTTTTTAGTGTTTTAGTTAAAGATAACGAAGGGGAACAGTTTTCAGTTTCAAGATTTGCATTCTTCGATGAATATAACGAGAAAAAATTCTTTTTCTGGGTTAGAAGAAATTCTGGTTTATACGCTCTGAGTTTTAAAAATATAAAACGAATAACTTTTGATTCTGAAGACTTTGCTGACAATAGGTATGAAGGTTTTACTAGATGTACACTAGATCTTGTTACTGGGGTCTCCCAGGTCGTATATTTAAAAACCACAGGACATATGGAAGGTTGGGACGAAGTTTTTGGCTCTCCAGTAACATTTTATATGCATTATAATCTAATCGAATCTATAGAGTTTAACCATGAAGGTGAATATTATTATTGTCCATTTTGTGAAACCATCTATTTTGATGATCAATTAGATAAGTGTATATATGATCAAACCCCTCTAATTCAAGGGGTAATCTCAGTGTCTGATAAATAATATTGATTATTTTTCTGCTGGTGGTGGTAGAGTTATTTTTGTTTTATTAACAATAGGTTTTAAAACAAACTTAGTAGAACATCTTTCTATTCCAGGAATCTTAGATAGTTCTTCGAAGCTAAATCTATCAAAGTCTTTAATATCTTTAACTCTAACCTTTAATAAGTAGTCTCTATCTCCAGAGATTCTATAACAATCTTCAACTTCTTCTAATTCTACAATTGCTTTATTAAAAGCCTCTACTTGCTCAGTGGTATGTTGTGTTAGAGAAAGCTCTACAAAGGCTAAAGTGTCTTTGTCTACAGATTTAGGGTTTATCTGGGCTACATAGCTGTTCAGAATACCTCTGTTTTCTAATTTTCTAACTCTTTCTAATGTTGTTGCTGGTGCAAGGCCAACTCTTTTAGCTAATTCATTGTTCGTAATAGAACAATCATCTTGTAAAATGTTAAGTATTTCTCTGTTGATTTTGTCCAAATTTTCCATAAACTTCCTCCATGTTATAATGTTGATGCTCTATAATTAAGCCCATAGAACCCAAGACATATATTCCAATTAACAGTTATTTACGATTTTTTAATGATTATTATAATTGATAAATTATACTATATTTTAGTGCGAAATTTTAACATAGTCAATGGTTGTATTGAGTAGAACTTACATTCTATCATGCCAAATTATTAGTCCCATCGCATTTAATTTAATATCAATTTCAAAAAGTTTTAGAATTTTATTTTTATCTAAAACTGATCCATGTTCCTTAGCTTCTTGTAAATAGTATTCTCCAAGTTTTTGTTCCATATCGTATATTCTATTTTTACTTAATGGATCTAAGTCTTCTACCATAGATTTGTAATCATATAATCGTTTTGTTATCTGTTCCTCCATCTCTTTTGGTTTATTTGAAATACCATAGTGGGTAAAATAAACTCTATTTGGGTTTAAGTCTATCATTTTTTTTAAAGAATTGAGCATTTTGTCAAATTCAAATGCTGTTGGTGTAGTAGTTGGTTGATAAAAACGCCTGTTATCTACATCCATTTCAGGGTAAGACAGTCCAAAACTATCACCTGTAAACATCCCTGAATATTTGTTATCAAATATTGAAATATGATGCCTCGCATGGCCTGGGGTAAATAGTGTAGTCAAAACCCTATCTCCTAATTGGAACTCCTGCATATCTGAACACTCTATAATTCTATCTGTTGGTATGGGTAATATCTGACCATAATCTTTTTCTACCACATCCTTTCCATATACAGCCTCTGCCCCAGCTATTAACTTTGATGGATCTGCCATATGTTTTGCCCCAGCGGGATGCACCACTAGTTCTGCATTAGGAAGCTCTCTTAATAGACCTCCTGCACCACTAGCATGGTCTAGATGAATATGAGTGATAAAGATATATTTAATCTGTTCTATGTCTATTTTTAGCTTTTTAAGTCGTTCTAGGATTAGAGGTATTGCATGGGAAGTACTAACTTCTATTAAGGCAAAACTATTTCCACCTTTAACAAGGTATGTTCCAGCAAATTTCTTTCGGATTAGTTCTGAATCTATTAGATCAACTTCTGTATCGGCATATTTCATGGGCTATCATTCTCGCTTATAAACTGTACTACATCGTTATAAAAGTCGTCAGGTTTATCTAAAAATGCAGCGTGGGCACAGTCTGGATATACATTAAATGTTTTATACGCGACCGGTGTACCAATCTGGGCAGACCACTTGGTGCTCTGATCAATATTGGCAATTTTATCACTTTCACCTGCAATAAACAGAATAGGTGTGGTTATATTACTTAAATCATTATCATTATAATATAAAGATTTATCAGCAATATCTAAATAAGTTCTTATAGTACTTTGGTTATTGTAATAGTCATAAAATGTGAAAGGTGACATGAATATAATTAATGGCCCAAGTTCAGCTGTTAATTCATCGTTTCTATCTAATTCCACAAGCATACCACCTGTGTCCTCTATATAGCCATAATGTATTGCTATATTTTGACCAACTATAATTCCATCTACAACATTATCTTCGTACCACACTAGGGCTTCTTCCCATTTGTCTTTATCATCATTATCAATAATCTTTTGTTCAGCATAACTTATTACATATGATATACTCTCTTCGATAGATTCTTTAATATCTAATATAGGATTTAATAGGATTGTTCCAGTTATCTCAGACTGCCTTTTATTTTGTAAAGTTGCATCGCCATTTGCTATAAGGTAATAGGATACTAAAAAACCACCCCAGGAGTGACCTAAAATATATAGGTTTTTAGGGTTATATCTATTTTTTATTATATTTACAATTCCTTCTTGATGAGTACTGAAATTCTCCACTGTATAATCAGATTCACTTGGGTCACCTGTTGATCCCCCTGAACCTAACTGATCCCAATAAACAACTCTGTAGTTTGTATGTAGTTGTTCAATTTCAGGGATATCACCATAATAAAGACCTGATGAGCCTGGTCCTCCATGGGTCCAGATAATATATGTATCTGCATCTGCGTTTCCTCTAACATAGATAGGCAGTGTAGAAGTTGGAGTTTCAAGATAGAGAACTTCTTCTCCCTCTTCTATATTAGAACAATTATATAAAAATAGTATTAATAAAAGGACTAAAAGCTTTTTCATTTCCACTCCTTTTCAAAAAATGTATATTTTATACCTAATTGCATCATAGGTTGATTTAATACTCCAAGGTTATCTGGGTATATACCTTTCCAACCGATGTTGAAATAAACTCTTATTGGATTATTATTGGATTCCTCAAAATCCCATCCAAATGATAATGCAGAGGTCATAAAAAGTTGATTGTTCCATTCTGCATCTATTTCTTCACCTTCTAGATTATATACAGGTACTATTTTTTGAGAAATAGACCATCCACTACCAAAGGATATACCAGTATAAAAACCTTTATTTGATATATATCGATATGATATTTCAGGGTATAAATAGAATGCTTGATAGTTATTCTCAAAATAAAAATATGTAAATTCAGGAAGAACTATACCAAACCTATGGTTTTTAGTTAGTTCTATCTCATGATCGAATCCTATTGTTACCCCTGGCTTAAGTAGTGGTTCGTTATACATACTTAAAACAAGGCCATGATTTGTTACTTTCTCTGCATTTAAATTAAATATATTAAATAAACAATAAATGATACAAAGTCCAATTTTATAATTTTTTAATGTCATAATTCCTCTTAATTACAAATATACCTTAAATCAACTTGACAGTAAAACAGTTTATGATATTATTTATCTATAGAAAACCTTTTCTATCCTAGGGAGTTATATGAAAAAAATAACAATACAAGATGTTGCAAAAGAGTCTGGAGTATCAATTACTACAGTTTCTAGAGTAATTAACAAAAACTACCCTGTAAAGGAGTCTACAAGACTCAAAGTTGAAGAAGTTATACAAAGGCTTAAATTTAAACCTAATCTTTTGGCTAAAAGTTTAATACAGAATTTTACTAAGACAATCGGTATTTTAACACCTTCTATAGAAAACCTTTTCTTTTCTGAAGTTATAAAGGGAATTGATGGAGTAATTAAGTCTCTAGGTTATACAACTTTTTTATGCCATACAGAAGGGGATGTCAAACAGGAAGTTGACATGATTAATAGTTTAGTAGACAGACGAGTTGATGGAATAATAATGATTGACCCAAGACGGGATAATATAAAATCAGGTCTATTAGAAGAGTTGAGTTTAACAATTTCCTTAATCCTAATAAACGGTTATTCAAGTGGTGTTAAATGTAACTATATATTAAATGATGCTGAATCCGGGGTTAATGAAGCTTTAAATAATTTAAGACAGTCCGGTTGTAAGAATATTGCTCTACTAAGAGGTGGAAATAGTTTCTCTTATGACATTAAAGAGGAAGTATATTTAGATTTTACAAAAATATATAATTTAAAATCAAATGTAATTAGAATAAATGAAGGAAATGATTTAAGTACTGTAGAGTTAGCAAAAAAAGGGGTTATTGATAGTCTTAATTCTAATAATTCACCTGATGGTATTTTATGTTGTAATGACTGGATGGCAGTTGGCGCTTTAAATGCTGCAAAGTATGTTGGTGTTTCGGTCCCTAAAGAATTAAGAATAATAGGTTTTGATAATACAATTATTTCCCAAATAACAGAACCAAAACTATCCACAGTTGATCAGCAAATGGCAAAGCTAGGGGAACTAGCAGCAAAAAGAATTTATACAATGATGACATCGGAAGATGATGAAAATCAGAAGATATATTTAGAGACAAAACTAATAATTAGAGACTCATAGAGTAGGAGATTTAACAGATGAAAACAGTAGACATGACTAAGTCGTTTAAAGAGTATTATGCAGAGGGAGGAGATATCATAGAGTTTTTCTCACCTGGTAGAGTTAATTTAATTGGTGAACATATAGATTATAACGGTGGTTTTGTATTTCCATGTGCACTTGATTTTGGAACATATGCAGCAGTTAGATTACGAGATGATAATAAGGTTAATTTTGCAACTTTAAACTTTGATAAAAAAGTATGTTTGGATCTGGGTAGTGTTGAGTATAAAGAGGAAGATGATTGGACAAACTACCCAAAAGGTGTAATAAAAGAGTTTCAAAAACTTGGCTTTGAATTAAAAGGTTTTGATATTTTGTATTATGGGAATATTCCTAACGGTTCTGGGTTATCTTCTTCTGCATCTTTAGAAGTTTTAACAGGAGTTATTGTAAATGACCTGTTTAATTGTAAAAAAACTATGGTAGAAATTGTTTTAATGAGTCAAAGTGCAGAAAATAATTTTGTAGGTGTTAACTGTGGTGTTATGGATCAGTTTGCTGTTGGTATGGGAAAAAAAGACCACGCTATAATGCTTGATTGCAATACTTTAGAATATAACTACGTTCCCCTAGTATTAAACGGAGTAAAAATAGTTATTGGTAATACTAAAATGAGAAGAGGATTAGCTGATTCTAAATATAACGAGAGAAGATCTGAGTGTGACCAAGCGTTGGCTGATCTAAATGTTGAGTTAGATTATAAATATTTATGTGAGATTGATGCCAAAACTTTTGAAGCTAAGAAACATTTAATAAAGAACCCTATCTGTGTTAATAGAGCCCAGCACGCTGTATATGAAAACATAAGAACTATTAAGGCTAAAGAGTCTTTAGAAGCTGGAGATTTAAATACATTTGGTGAACTAATGAACGCATCCCACGACTCTTTAAGAGACCTATACGAAGTAACAGGTGAGCAGTTAGATATAATGGTTGAAGAGGCTAGAAAAATTGAGGGAACTTTAGGTGCTAGAATGACTGGAGCTGGATTTGGTGGTTGTACTGTAAGTTTAGTTGAAGAGTCATATGTTGATGAGTTTATTAAAAATGTTGGTGAGAACTATAAAAAACGTACTGGATTAGATCCTGAGTTTTATGTTGCTGGTGTTGGCCAGGGTGCTGGAAGGTTATAGAGGATATAATGGATAAAATAGCTAAGTTAATAGAAGAGCTGATACAGTTTGGCCTAAAGCATAAAATGATTGAAAGATTGGATATTCCTTTAGTTCGGAACCAGTTAATGTACCTTTTGAAGGTTTCTGAACCTTTTGCTGAAGTTGTAGATGATATTACAGATGAAACTCCTGTTAGATTATTAAATCTGATAATTTTAGAGGCCCTAGAAAGAGGTCTTATAGAGGATACACTTGCTGAAAAGGATATATTAGATGCTCAGATTATGGCAACTTTTATGCCTAGACAGTCTGAACTTAATAACATATACGAAGGTATTAAAAAAAGTGATGGGCCTACAGCTGCCACAGACTATTATTATAAATTAAGTCAACTTTCTAATTATATTAGAACCGATAGAATTGCACATAATAAGTATTGGACTACTGGGACTGATTATGGAGATTTAGAGATTACTATAAACTTATCTAAACCAGAGAAGGACCCAAAAGAGATTGCTAAAGCTGCAAAAATGCCACAATCAAAATATCCAAAATGTCTTTTATGTCTAGAAAATGTTGGATATGTTGGGAATATTAACCACCCCGCTAGAACTAGTCATAGAGTTTTACCTTTAACATTAAACAAAGAAGAGTGGTGTTTTCAGTACTCTCCATATGTTTATTACAATGAGCACGCTATAATATTTAAAGCTGCCCATGAACCAATGAAAATTACTAAAGAGTCTTTTATTAGGTTAACTGATTTTGTAGAAGCTATGCCCCATTATTTTATAGGTTCTAATGCTGATCTGCCTATTGTTGGTGGTTCCATATTAAGCCACGATCACTTCCAGGGTGGGAATCATAAATTCCCTATGGTAGATGTTAAAACATTAAAGACTTACCAAAATAGTAAATATAAAGATGTTATTATCTCTATGGTAGAGTGGCCTATGTCAGTTATTAGATTAACTTCAGAAAACAAGGGACCTTTAGTTGAACTTGCAACTGAACTATTAACTGCTTGGAGAATTTATTCTGACAAGAGTATTGGGATATTCTCTGAAACTCTAGATGGTTCAATATCAACTCCACATAATACAATTACACCTATAGCTAGGGTAAATGATAAGGGTCTATTTGAAATTGATTTAGTATTAAGAAATAACAGAACAGATAAAGATCATCCAGATGGTATTTATCATCCTCATAAACATCTGCATCATATTAAGAAGGAGAACATTGGACTTATTGAAGTTATGGGTCTTGCAATATTACCTGCTAGAATCAATACAGATATCCAGGAACTCTCGACAGTATTACAAGGTGATAAAGCTCTATCTTATGTAGAAGAGAATATGGATAATCATTATGAATGGTTTGAGGGAATTGTCATAGAGAATGGTACACACCTTTCTAAAGATGAAGCTGATAAAGTTCTTAAAGAAGCTGTTGGTAGACGTTTTAAAGAAGTACTTGATTGTGCTGGTGTTTTTAAGATGACCCCAGTGGGAATTGAAGCTTTTGATAGATTTATACAGAGTGTAGGTTGTAATCTTAAATAGTTAAAAAAAAGCTAGAGTTGGCATTTATATAACTCTAGCTTTATATGTTTATATTAATGTAAAAGTTGCTTTAACAGGTTTTGCTGCACCAAGAACTACCGATTGTTCTATTGGGGCTGAACCAGAAACTATAACCTGGTACTTTCCAGGTTGATAAATCTCTTTTCCTTCATCATTAAAAAGTAGTAGATCTTCTGGTTTTAAAGTGAATTCTATGCTTTTTGATTCTCCAGCATTTAAATCTACTCGTTTGAAATCTTTTAGTGTTAATAAAGGGGTAGTAAAAGGCATACCAATTGCTTTTAGATATAGCTGAATTATTTCACTTCCATCGTTTTCACCTATATTTTCCAGATTACATGTGACTTTAATTTTTTCATCTTTACTAAATGAATCTTTTTCTAATCTAATATTTGAATAGCTATATTTTGTAAAAGAGAGTCCAAATCCAAACGGATAAAGTGGTGTCTTTTCCATATATCTGTATGTTCTACCAATCATAGAGTAGTCTGTAAATGCTGGTAGTTGTTCTAGGCTTTTAGGGAAGGTTATAGGTAGTCTTCCAGATGGGTTAACATCTCCAAAAAGAACATCGGCTATAGCATTTCCACCTTCTTCCCCTGGGTAACATGTCCAAACTACAACATCTGCAAACTCTTGAACTTCATCTAAAAGTAGTGGGCTACCTGATATTACAACAACTATAAGTTTAGCTTTTCTTTTACTTAATTCCTTAAGAAATCCTAGCTGTTGTTCTGGTAGTTTAAGATCATATCTATCTCCTAACATATCTGATGCTATAGAATCACCTTCTTCACCTTCTAATCTCTGGTCTAAACCGACGACGGCAACAGTATAATCGTAATTATCTGCTTCAAAAACTGCCCATTGTATTGGGTTTTTATTAGGGTGATCGATCATAACTCCTGGTCGATATTCTACTGTAGTCCCAGATGAGACTGCTGCTGCAATACCCTCTAAAGGTGTAATGATTCTAGGGTTACTACCATAATAGTTCCCGATCATAGCTTCTATGTTTGCAGCATTTGGGCCAACTAAAAGTAGGTTATTTATATTTTTATCTAGAGGTAATATATTTTGTGTATTCTTAAGTAATACAATAGATTTAGCAGCTGATTCTCTAGCTAAGTCCCTATGTTTTTGACAATCTATAACATCTTCTTTTATATCTTTCCATGGGTCTTCTTCCACTGGATCAAACATTCCAAGTCTAATCCGTGCTCTTACAGCTCTTTTTAGACATTTATCTATGTCATCTTCTGTAATTAGTCCATTTTTGTGTGCACTTAATATAAAGTCATAAGTACAACCACAGTTTACATCACAACCAGTTTTAAGTGCTAATGCAACTGACTCTTCTGGACTATTTGTTACTTTATGGTGTTCGTGGAAATCCCTTATTGCCCAACAATCTGAAACAACGTGGCCATCAAATCCCCACTCAGTTCTAAGTATGTCCTCTAGTAGTGTTTTACTTCCACAACAAGGTTCACCATTAGTTCTATTGTACGCTCCCATAACAGCTTCAACTTTAGCTTCTTTTACTAGTTTCTTAAAAGCTGGAAGATATGTCTCTCTTAAATCCTTTTCTGTTACTATTGCATCAAATGTATGTCTCTCTGATTCTGGACCAGAATGAACAGCATAATGTTTTGCACATGCTGCAGACTTTAGAAGGGTAGGGTGTTCACCTTGAAGTCCTTTAACAAAAGACATTCCTAGTTCTCCTGTTAAATATGGGTCTTCTCCATAAGTTTCTTGACCACGACCCCATCTTGGATCTCTAAATATATTAATATTGGGAGTCCAGTAAGTTAAACCCATATACTGGCCTCTATTTCCATTTGATATAGCCTTGTAATATTTTGCTCTACCTTCATCGGAAATTGTTGTAGCAATTCTTTCCATAATATCTCTATCAAAAGCGGAAGCCATACCCATAGCTTGTGGATATATCGTTGCTCTTCCTGCCCGAGCTATTCCGTGTAAACATTCGTTCCACCAGTTATATTCTGGTATGTTTAATCTAGGGATCTCTTTACTTGTATATAAAAGCTGGGAAGCCTTCTCTTCAATTGTCATCTCTTTAACTAAGCTATCTACTCGTTCATTAATTGGTAGTTTTGAATTAAACCATTTTTGTTCCATGAATGTTCTCCTATAGACCTATAAAAATAATGTAATTCATAACTGGGTATTTTTACACTATAAATATTATGTTAATCTTTAGTGATATTGACTTTTGGTAGGTTTTTTATGGGGTTGTTAGAGTTTAACTTTGGTTTTTTGAATGGTTATTACAATAATCATAGCCACGATTGTTACGAGTTTCATTACATTTTGAAAGGTGAAGGGTCATTTGTACAGAATGGGAAGAGTACTAGCTTTGTAAAAGATCAGTTTTTAGTATCAACTCCTGGGGTTTTACATTGTTTAGAAGTAGAGAAGCAGTTATCTTTTTTTTACATAAGATATTATCCTGACAAGGATTCTGAGGTAACTCTAAATAAGTTAAATATGTGTTATAATTTAACAAGTGATAGCAGAGTTTTATTATCAAAGTTAAGAACACTATTATCCACTGATGATGAATCCATACACGCAGCAGAGCATCTGTTTTTATACTTTATATATACATTATTATCCAGTTCTAAAGTTCCTACTAGTTACAACCAAGAGCCAATAATAAATGCCCAGAACTATTTAATGGAGAATATTACTAAAAAGTTATCTCTTACCCAAATTGCAGATCATGTGCATTTAGAGAAGCATTATTTTTGCAGGTTATTTAAAAAAAGTACAAACCTCCCACCTTTAGTATATTTTGAGAAACTTAAAATGGAGGCTGCATGTTCTATGATTAAACAGGGGAATAGAAATTACCAGGTAGCGGAGAATTTAGGTTACTGTGACGAAACCTATTTTTGCAGTAGATTCAAAAAAATAGTTGGAGTTAGCCCAGGGGCTTTTAGAAAACTAAAATAACTATAATAAAACTATCTGTTTTTGTAACTCCTGAACCATTTTATCTAAATCTTTCTTTAGTCGGACAGTAGGTGCACAAATAAAAATTGCCCCTGGCTGCCCCTCTATATTTATAGGAAATGCTAACCTGCTTATGCCAACTCTATTTACTGACTCATCAAAATAATAGGGTATATCTGCTTTTATTTTATACTTATCGATACCATTTAAGAGTTCGGAGTTTTCTGAGACTATCTTACTTTTTAAAGCTGGTTCCATATTATCAATTATTGCTAGAGAACCTGCGTGGTCAGCTTCATAAAATAGAGTTTCCCCTTTTGGGATAATAGAGATTGAGTTATGTGCATTTTTACACAGTAAAATAGTGATCTTTTCTCCATTATAACAAGCTACAGCTGCTGACTCATTGGTGGTTGATACAATATTATCAATAGCAGTTTCTAGTTTTTGTAACATAGTCTGTTTCCCAGATAAGATAGAACTCCATCGACTTAACTCAGGGCCTAATATATATAGGTTTTTAGAGTTCTTCTGAATATACCTTTTTTCAGTTAATGAGGCTAAGAGTCTATTTAAACTTGAATCAGAAACATCTGCTAATCTCTTTTTTATATCAGAATATTTTAGTGGTGTACTGTTTATTAATAGGCTATCTATAATATCTAGCCCTCTGTCTAACGCTGGTATTCCCATTTTAAGCTCCTGATATTCTTGGCATTTGTAGTGGATCTTTAGCCATTTCTGCATACATAAACTTTAGCAGCAGTTCCTGTTTTAACTTTTGACATCCTGGAATATCCCAAAGGTTTGTGAGTTCTCCTGAATCATTTTTAAGATCGTATATTTCCCCATATTCCTGTCCATAATGAATTGTAATCTTATACTGTTCGTTTATATATGTTCTTAGGTTCATTTTAGTTGGTTGGTGTTGGTTTTCTACTATTACATGATCTCTAATAGTATCTTTTTCCCCAAACCATACAGGTGTTTGGTCTATTCCACTCATTCTTTTAGGTACTTCTAACCCTGCAGCACTTAAAAAACTTGGTGCTACATCGACGGTTGATTGAAGAGACCCTGATATTTTATCCTGAGGAACAGTTCCGGGTTGGCTAACTATCATTGGAACTTTAAGAAGGTCCTCGTAGTGGTGTATAGCTTTTTCAGTTAGCCCATGTTGCCCCCAGAAATCTCCATGATCCGTAGTAAAACATACTAATGTATTTTCTGTTAATCCTAAATCATCTAACTTATCTAAAATTTTACCAATGTATTTATCTAACATCGTCATCATACCATACATCATAGCAATATTTTTTGCTTTATCATCCTCGGATTTTAGATGACATCCTGAACCGTGAATCCCATTTCCACCTTCTTCTTGGAACTCTGACCAATCGACATTTTCTTGTTGTGAATATTTAAAATAAGGAGGTTTATCATCAAATTCACCTGGTGTCATTTGTGGAACTGTAACTTCTTTAGGATCGTACATTGATGCGTATGGTTCTGGAACCATATATTGTGGATGTGGGTCAAAAAAACTAGCCCATAAAAAGAAGTTTTTATCCTGCTTTTTATATTTTTCCATAAGTGAATTTGTTCTTTCAGCAATCCAGGTATTGTAATGAATCTCTTCTGGTATATCCCAGGATTGTCCTGGTTTTCTAGCTGTATGAGGAGATTCTGTTAATGGATCACCTTCTATTGTCTGTCCTGGCTGATTTGGTAAAAAATAATCTCTCCAGTTTGTATACCCTTTCTCTATCATCCATAAGGCGTAGTGTTGACCGGCATGGGATTCGTCTGTATGGTTTCTTGCTAATTCAACATCTTGAAAACCATAAAACTTATCATTAAATTTCTTCCAATAGTTTAGGTCGTGTAAAAGAGGGTAACACTCTAAGGATGAGAATTCGTCGGTTTGTAATAAAGGTTGAAAGTGTGCTTTACCAACAAGTCCAGTGGCATAACCATTTTCTATAAAATCATCCCCAACTGTTTTAACGTCTTCCATTAATTTAGTTCCTAAACTATATGAACCGTGTTGGCTAGGGTAAAGTCCGGTAATCCAACTTGCTCTTGTTGGTGTGCAGGTTGGATTTGGAGTATATGCTCTGTGAAATGATGTACCCATTTTTGCTAATCTATCAAGGTTTGGAGTTTTTACCTCTTTATTTAAATACCCTAAAGTATACCAGTGTTGTTGGTCACTAGTGATGAATAGTACATTCTTATTTTTCATATCAAAAACTCCTTGACGGTCATATATGGTTTTATTATTCATTTATGATCGTATTGTGTCAAGGAAATCTACTGGTAAGTTTAAAAGTTAAATTATCAGTAGACGGTTTTATGTTTTATACTAGAGGTATTTGGATTTCTGTTAACCAATCCTCTGGGTTCTCTTTGTTCCAGATTCCATCGATATAAGATTCTCTAGGATTATCAGCAACTTTATAGCCATTTGCATTTATCCATTCAAATACCTGGCTATAACTCTGTTCTATTGTTTTATATGGACCTTTATGGCCTAAACATGCAGCTTTTTTAACTGAATCTATCTGTTTAAACTTAACTTTATCTGACTCTTTACAATGTTTTGTTACAGCTTCACAAACTTCAACATCGATATCTGCCTCTTTATACTCTCCATCGTGGTAGATTGTGAAACAGTATGCTGGTTCTGAACAAACTGCTCCAACACTGGTCATATACTCTCCCATCTTTGGGACTATATCAAAATAACTGGCGTAATTTGGTACCACAGTTCTCATTGAGGCTACTATTACTTCTGGTAAACTTTTAATAACTACTTCTCTGTCCATAACTTCTCCCTTATTCAGACTTTTAAGATAATTAACAGCACTACTTAACCTACTTTGACTCTGGATTACTTGTTCTTCTAACTTTAATATTTTTTGCTCTAGACTCTGTTTAAATGGCTTTGTACCACTTATCAGTTCCTCTATTTCTAATAGAGAGAAACCTAAATCCTTTAGCATTAATATCTTTCTAATAACCACTAACTGATCTGGGCTATAATATCTATATCCAGTCCAGTCATCGGTTCTGTTAGGTTTTAACAGTCCAATTTTGTCGTAATGTCGTAAGGTTTTTGTTGTAATTCTGTTAATCTTCGAAAACTCACCAATTGAATACATTGGTACTCCTTTTCCCCGGGGTTAATTATAGTTTAGTCCTTGACCTTAGGTTAAAGTCAAGGAACAACAGAGTTATTTTAATCTATTTCGAAATTGGGTAGGAGTCGTATTGTATTCTTTTTTAAATAGTCTAAAAAAGCTCTGCTCATTGGTATAACCGATCTGGTGTAAAATATCTTTTATAGGCAGAGATGTTGATTCTAATAACTGGACAGATTTTTTAAGACGGTAGTTATTAATATATTCGTGTAGAGATACTTTTGTCTCTTTTTTAAATAGACTCTGTAGGTATGTTGGATTTAGCTTTATATAGTCCGCAATCATTTGGCTACCTAGACCACTATTATCATAATTATTGATGATATAAGATATAATTTTGTTAATCTGGGTATCATCCTTAATGTCAGTTATATCAGATTTAACGATTAATGCTTTCTCTATAAATGCTGTTATGAACTCTTTTTGTTCATTAAAACTACTATAACTGTTTAATGAATTCAGAAGAGTATCTAGGTTAGGCAGATTCATGTGTCTTGTAATAAGTGGATTTATATTTCTTAACTGTTCGTATATTGATCTTATTATTCTATTCATAGATCTATAATAAAACCTGATATTACAATCCTTTATAGAATCTAAAAAATTATTTGAAGATACTAACATCTCTGAAGTTTTGTTCCCAATCAAGGCCTTTAATATTTTTTTTTCTGTTTCTAAAGGGTATATCCCATGGTTATTGTTTTGATCAATTAAAGTATTTATATCTACTGATCCCTTATAGTCAAAACATTTTACATAGGGCATTAAATCCATGGCTACTTGGATAGACTCTCCGAGGTCTTTTAGGGAATGCCGATTGGGATAATATATGATGTTTCCCTTTTCTAAGAAAATATCACCAGCAAATTGGTAATTGTCCTTTATGTTAGTTAATAAACTTCCGCTATGTAATTTGGAATCTTGGATAATAATTGTTAAGCAACCTGGCTTTGTTCTTAAAAAACTAACAGCATGAAACTCTGCTTTAAAGAAATTCTCTGCTGCCTGTAATGTTATTTTGTTTTCTATCTCTTTAGAGTGTAAAAATAGGAGAAAAAAGTCTTGGTTAGACATAAATTTTTCATTACATCTAAATAGTATTCTATCAACTTCTTGTTTAGGAAAGTCTTGGTAAAAATCAATAAGTGTTTTTAGTTTTGCTTGTTGAATAGTTTGTACATCTACTTCTTCGTTTAAAACCATCAGCTCTGATCTATGTATAATATCATCAATTGGCCTTTTTATTGTTTTGATAGAAAACCATGTAAATATTACCATTGTAAGTAGAACACTTAAGGCTATAATTAAAACTGTTTTTCTTATTATATCGGTTTCGTTTAAGACTGATTTTATGTCAATAAATTTAAGGAAATACCACTTTTTTAGAAAAGGAGATTCTAATCCAATAACATAATTTTTTGATCCATTTTCTACTGAAATATCTTTGAGAATAAATTCTTCTTCCTGTGGTAAGTTATTATATAGTTCTGCATATTTTTCTCTATTTTTAAATTCATCTAATATTGGATTTTTATCCATATCTAAAACTTCAAGTTTGTGTTGTGGGGATTGGTCTAGAAATAAGATTGAATCTTTTAACCACTTTAGGGATATGTTGATAACAATTAAACTTGAATCTTCATAGTTATTGTGATGGCTATAACTATATAAAAAAGTATATACATCTGTTGGTTCCAGTCTATCTGATATGTAGTTATACTCCATTAAAATACGCCTGTGTGGATATAGATTATTAACTTTACCACCATTAATTGACTCTAACATATATAAGGTATCAAAAAATTTTTCTTTGTTAAAACTAGACTTGATTTTTAGGTTGTCCCCTGTGTAATAGATCTGATCTGTTTTACTGTTAAAAATATATATAGAGTGAATTTTTCCTGTAAGGTCTTGGAAATTTCTAAGTGCATTTACTCCGTAAGATATGTCTAAAGGGTGAATTGTTGTATTATATAAAATCTTTCTTATATTTAAGTTTGTATTTATATGCCGTGCTAGATTATTTGCTTCTTTCATCAGTAGTTCTACAGAGTAGGCGGATCTTTTTAAATTTTGTTTTTCTGATTCTATAACTTTATTAACAATGTTTTTCTCGACGAAGTAGAGAACAATTCCAGTATTAAATATAGTAGTTATAGATAGAATCAATGTTATTAGAATAAATATTCTAGTAAGCATTGGTATTTTTTTTAACACTAAAACCTCCAATTTAATAGATACAATTTTAACATACCATACTTTATTAAACCACTGAATTAATACTTAACATAAAAAGGGTCGATAAACCACCGACCCTTTATTTCTATTATTTATTCTCTTTAAGGTATGCTGACCACTGTTTTTGAAGTTCTGCTTTTACTGTATCAATTCCGGCATCTTTATAATCCTGAACTAATTCGGCATACTCATCTTCAGTATCTAATATTCCCCAGGCAAGACCTCTAAATGTTCCTGATCTAACCGTATTAAGTGCAGAAATTTCTGTACTTACGCTGGATCTATCAAATATGAATGTAGTCCACTTGGCATCAACTAATTTTTTTTGTAAATCAGTTTGCGTATCTCTAACTTCATCCCACATTGCTGCAGATGTAAGAGGATTTAATCTATAAAACTTAGCTTCTCTCCAACCCCATGGACACGGTTGATCCCATGGAAATCCTGAATCGTCAAGGCTTAAACCTTCTGGCATAACAAGCTGATCATTTTCATCTAAGTCCCAATGTACACCTCTAATTCCATAAGTTGTTAAATCGTGGTATTTCTGGTCCTGGTGAAGCTTCTCAATTAACTTAAGAGCTTTAATAGGATTTTCAGATGACACAGGAATTGATAAACCATTGTTAATTGCTGGTGGTTTTTCAAGAGCATTCATCAAAGTTTGAGGCATCCATAATCCTAATTCCCAATCAGGATGTGACTCACTTAATTTTTGGTATTGCTCATTTGCATTAAGAGGATTTAGACAAGTTATTGCACTTTTACCTGCTATAAAAGCATCTCTTGAACCAACAGTATTTGAAAGAACATTTCTAGTTATAAGCTCCTCAGTATACAGTTTATTAAAGAATTCCATAGTGGATCTAAAAGGCTTTTCCTCAAAATCATATAAAATTTCTTCTGGGTTGCCATAATCGATATAAGCACCTACACCACCATCAGATTCATATAGAATCCCCTTAGATGCGTAAGGTGTATCTGTAGGAAACATAGCTGTGAAAGTACTCCATATCGCTAAGTCAAATTCACCTGCGTTATACGGAATCATATCTTCGTTCTCTTTTACAGACTTTAAAAAGTTATATAAAGAATCTGCAGAATTAATTTCGTCCATTCCATATTTTTTTGCAAGATCTTTTCTATAAACTATTCCTTGTCCTGTAGGTTCAACATAGTTGAAAGGCATCATATAAATTCCGCCATTTACTTCAGCCTGTTTTAAAACTTCTTCAGAATAACTTGCCCATGTTTCCGGAGCATGTATAGGACCAAGTTCACTTAAGTCCAATAGGTTTCCTGACTGAGCCTGCTCAGAATAGATACCCCATGGAGCCATATGCATAAGGTCAACTTTTTCCCCTGAAGCTAAAATTAGTCTAAGTTTTGTCTGCCAATCTACCCATGTGGTAAACTTAACATCTAACGTTGCGTTAATATCGTTTTCCATTAAAACATTTAACTCTTCTAACATCATTGGATAGTCAGCAACTGTATCACCTAAAAGATACATGCTTAACTCTGTTGTCTTTTCAATTGCCTCTTTTTCTGCATTGTTACCTGCAAAGACAAAAATTGTTGTTAATGAAAAAATTAATAGTAGTAGTGTTTTTTTCATAAAAAAATCTCCTTATTTATTATATATAAACTGATTAAACTAATCAGCCTTTAACTGAACCTACTGAAATCCCTTTTACTAAAAATTTCTGAACAAAAGGGAAAACAAAAAATACTGGTGTTGCAACAAGCAGCGTCATAGCCATTTTAAGTGTTTGGGATGGTAGATCCGGAATTGGAATACCAGCACCTGAAATTGACTTTTGCATTGCTTGAAGGTTGTTTAAAAGTTGGTATAGGAAAAATTGAAGTGGAAATTTACCGGCTTCATCTATGTATAGTTTTGCCAGAGACCAGTCATTCCAGTAGTACAGTGCCTGAAACATTCCAACTACTGCTAAACCAGGTACTGCTATCGGCATTACAATTTGCAGATAGACTCTAAAATCCCCAGCACCATCAATTTTAGCCGCTTCAATTAGGGAGTTTGGAGTATTATTCAGGTAAGATCTGAATATCATAATATTCCAGGCATTTGTTAAGTTTGGTAACATTAAAACCCATAAAGTGTTTTTTAATTCTAGGTATTTAACTATCCATATATAACCTGGAACTAAACCACCAGAGAAAATACTTGTAAAGTAGATAAAAAATGCTAACTGGGCTCTGAATTTAAAATCCTTTCTCCAGATTACATACGCTGTCATACTTGTAACAATAAGTCCAAGTAAGGTACCAACTGTTGTAATAAAAATGGTAACGACATAAGCACTTATCAAACCTTCAGGGGCTTTAAATATTAACTTATATGCTTCCAGGGAGAACTCTTTAGGAAATAGAGAATACCCATATTTGAATATTGATTCTTCTGATGAAAAAGATGCAGAAACAATCAAAACTATCGGAATAACACAAAACAGAGCAAGGATAGTTACAACTGAATAACTTATAACTTTAAATGCAATTTCCTGTGGATCTTTTTTACTAATTGTATTAATCATTTTAATCTCCTAAAACAGTGCGTTATCAGCATTGATACGTTTAACAAAAGCGTTAATTGAAAGTATAAGAATCAAACCAAAAACAGATTGATAGACACCGGTTGCTGAACCTATACCAATATCAAAATTATTAACAAGAGCACGGAATACAAAAGTATCAATAACATCAGTTGATTCGTATATTGGACTGTTATTACCTACAAGGTTGTAAAAAAGATCGAACTGTCCACGCATCATCTGTCCAACTCTAAAAAGGAATAGAATTACAAAAGTAGGAATAAGCTCGGGAAGAATAATGTGTCTGATAATATCCCATATATTGGCACCATCTATTTTGGCAGCTTCAAACTGGGACTGATCTATACCAACTATTGCAGCCATATAGATAATGGATGTATAACCAACCCACTTCCAGATATTAAAAAGTGGAATTATATATGGCCAGAATCCGGGTTTATTATAGAAGTCCACCGGTGCAAACCCCAGAGAAGTAATGATATTATTTAAAACACCATACTCATAATTCATTAAGTTATACGCTATAACCCCCATAATTACATAGGACATAAAGTATGGAAGGAACAATAGGGATTGAAAAAACTTCTGGTGTGATCTTTTAGTCATTTCAGAAATAAAGATAGCTATAATTACTGCTAATACATCATTAGTTAGATAAAAAACTATGTTGTAACCTATTGTATTCAGAGTAACTCTTCCTAGGGTTCCTGATATAACAAGGAACTTGAAATTGTCAAAGCCAACCCATGGAGAGCCGAAGATCCCTTTAGCTGCATGAAAGTTTTTAAATGCCAAAACTATACCTGTCATAGGTATGTAATGAAAGATAATAAAATATAGTACTCCCGGGATTGCCATTAGTAATAACGTACCGTACTTTTTATTCATATAGTCTGTTCTCCTTAAGTAATAATCGATGTTTCATATTCATCCCCAATCCAGATTCCAGCAACTAACAATATAAAAGTGAATTATCAATTTAATAGAAATGGGCACTTTATCTATAGTTTTGATAGGTGTCATATGTATTTGATAGTTCTAGCAGCCTGTCGGACTTAATCAATTACAGTCTATTTTTGATCTTTTTGCCCTATTTTTCGTTGTTCAATTGTCAAATATTGGAAATATTCTCCTCATTCACGCCTCAAATAGAACAAAAATCTCTGCAAATATCCTTGTAAGCATCAAGTCCGACAGACTGCTAGTTTGAAATTATTTCTTTTATCCACTTACCTGATCTAAAACGTGGAACTGCAAATAAGGCTTTTATTATCTCTTCTAGGCAAACTAAGGCAAATACATAGTAGATTGGTAGTGATAAATACAATCCAGAAAAGATACTAATTGGTACTGCCCAGAACCAAATACCAAGGGTGTTTAATAACATTGATACAAATGTATCTCCACCAGAACTAAAAAAGCCTGTAATGAGGTGATTATTGATGCCTTTAAAAATTAGAAAGACTGAAAAAATTAATAAAATAATCCTACTATTATCTTTTATTGATTGGCTAACGTTAAACATGTTTGGAATTGTAGAAGATAGGCTGGCAACTATTATTCCAAGAATTATAGCCATGATTATAGATAACTTTAGAAACCTTTTTCCATAACGTTGCGCTTTTTGAAAATCACCAGTCCCTATAATATTTCCTAATACTATTGCAGATGCATTTGCCGAGGCGGTGATGATGACAAAAAACAGATCCATAATAACTGCTGATATTTTATAAGATGTAATGCTCTCTATTCCCATTCTGCTATAAACAGATATACAGATTGTCATACCTGCAGCCCAACCAAAATTATTTATAATTACAGGGAATGAGGTTTTTAAATATTTATTCCAGAATGTTTTTGGTATATGTAATAGGTCCTTTAAAGGAGTAGCAGCCTGGGTTTTCTTATAATAAGCTATAATTACTATTGTTAAGGTTTCCAGAGCTTTAGAAATCAGTGTCGCAATAGCTGCACCAGTTACACCAAGTTCTGGGAAGATACCTATACCATGAATTAGAAGTAGGTTAAGTATGGAGTTTAAAATTATTGCCCCAGTAGAAACTATTAAAGGGGTTTTTACCCTTTCTGTACTCCGGAGGGTACTAGATATTGTTATAGAGATTGCACTAAGTGGGAATGTTAAAGATATTATTTTCAGATAATTAGCACCTGTATTTAGTACATCTATATCCTTGGAGTAAAAAGAGAGTAGTTCCATGGGGAAGAAGCTTGAACCTATAAAAAATATAAGAGAAATAGTTAAGGATATCCGGTAACATATCCCCATAAAACTATGAATACTTTTTAGATCTTTTTTACCCCAGTACTGGGCAATAAATATAGATGCCCCAGAACTGGTACTGCTTACTAAAATCATGAATATAAAGGTAAACTCGTTAGCTAGAGAGACTCCGGCAATAGGAATCTCCCCAAGGCTTCCGATCATAATATTATCAACTAAAGATATAGATGATGATAAAAATTTACTTAACATAATTGGTATTGCTATTTTTATTAGTCTGTTTTTAAACTCTATTGATTCTTCTATCATTATAAACTCTTATTTCTTTTAATTCTTATTTATTAACTGTTCCACAAATCTTTTTTAGGATTGGAACAGCTCTGATTTAACATTGCTGCTCTAACAAGTACAAAGCAGCCACAAACTCCGCAAACTCCATTTATTAATTTGTCACATGTTTCACAAACCATTAAACGATTGTTGTAAACTTCTTCAGTTGTTCTGTTCTCTTGTTTTATATCTGAAATATAGGTCTCAATTTTACTTTTAAGTTCCATAGAATCATCAGAAAACTCATTACATTTTCTACAATAAATCACGAGTTTTTTGCAACTATCTTAACTATAGAGCAAGGTGGGATAACAGCTTCAAAACCATTATCTGTTATTGTAAAGTTATCAAAATTGTTTTTGATTACAGATTCAGGGACTTCAAAAGTATTATGGTCGTCCATCTTTCCAGATATAATTTCACCTGTTAAAGATTTACAATTAAAACCAACTAAAAGGGTATTTATCTGTTTCTCTTTATAGATATCAAGGTTACATATTGTTATAATTATGTCCCCATTTTCATTTACTGATGCCGACTCTATTAACTCTGTTACTTCACTACCCTTAGTTCCTACCAAATCAGAATCTATAGAACTTTCTAGAAGTATATTGTCCTGGTGATCTTTAAACATTTCAAAAACATGATATGTTGGGGTTAATATCATTTTTTTACCATCTGTTAATATAACAGCCTGAAGAACATTAACAACCTGGGCAATATTTGCCATACGAACCCTATCTGAGTGTTTATTAAAGATATTAAGATTTATTCCTGCTATTAATGCATCTCTCATTGTATTTTGTTGGTATAAAAACCCAGGGTTTGTTCCAGGTTCTACATCGTACCAACTTCCCCATTCGTCAACAATTAGATCTACCTTTTTTTCAGGATCGTGTTTATCCATAATTCTACTGTGTTTAACTAGTAGTTCTTCCATAAATAGTGTCTTTTTAATGGTTACATAAAAGTCTGAATCACTCATTATTGTAGAAGAACCTTTATTTTCCCATTCAAATGGTATTGTATAGTAGTGTAGTGTTAGCCCATTCATAAATTCACCAGCTCTAGACATTAAAACATCGGTCCACTCATAGTTATCTTCGTTTGGACCACAAGCAATTTTAAATATTTTATTATTACTATAATCTCTTACATATGTCTGGAACTGCCTATATAAGTCTGCGTAATATTCAGGGCGCATATTTCCACCACAACCCCAGCTTTCGTTACCAACTCCAAAATACTTCACATCCCATGGATTTTTATTACCATTTTCTTCCCTGAGCTTAGCCATTGGAGAGGTTCCATTAAAGGTTAAATATTCAACCCATTCTGACATCTCCTGAACTGTTCCACTACCAACATTTCCATTTATATACGGTTCACAATCTAGTAGTTCACAAAGTTTCATAAACTCATGGGTTCCAAAACTATTATCTTCAACTAGTCCACCCCAGTTGGTATTTATCATTTTTTTACGATTCTCTTTTGGTCCAATACCATCTTTCCAGTGATATTCATCTGCAAAGCAACCTCCAGGCCACCTTAAGACTGGTATTTTCATATTTTTTAGTGCATTTACAACATCTGTCCTAATACCATCTACATTTTCAATTTCTGATTCAGGACCTACAAATAGACCTTCATATATACATCTACCTAGATGTTCAGAAAAATGCCCATAAATATTTTTATTGATCTTAGATTTTTTTGCATTTGTATTAATTATATAATTAATCATTTAAACCATCCTTATCTATGTTTTTTATGGTAGGTCTAAAAGAGTTATGCATATACTAACAAATCAATAGGCATTCCCAATACAATAGGTGTTTCCACATTATCTTGGTAATTGTTAGTCCTCTATTAAATTGATAGAAGTCAATTTGGGAAACACCATGTAATATTATATAAACGAAATTTAGGTGGTATAAAATGAAATGGAAAATAACCGACGATATGTTATATGGAGCAGACTATAATCCTGACCAGTGGTTAGATAGGCCTGATATATTAAAGTCTGATATAGAACTAATGAAGCAAGCTAATATAACAGTTGTAGCCCTAGGAATGTTCTCTTGGAGTACAATAGAAGCTACAGAAGGTGTTTTTACATTTGAATGGTTAGATGATATTTTAGATAATCTGCATTCCGCTGGTATTAAGGTTTTTTTATCAACTCCATCTGGGGCAAGACCTAGCTGGTTAGCACATAAATATCCTGAGGTATTAAGAACATCTGAAAATGGACAAAGAAATATTTATGGAGAAAGACATAATCACTGTTATAGTTCTCCTATATATAGAGAAAAACTACATTTAATAAATAGTAAATTAGCAGCTAGATATGCAAAACATCCAGCTGTAATATTATGGCATCTCTCCAATGAGTATGGTGGAGATTGTCACTGTGAACTTTGCCAAGAAGGTTTTAGAGATTGGTTAAAAGATAGATATAAAACTTTAGATAATTTAAACCGGGCCTGGTGGTCAATTTTTTGGTCTCATAAAATAACTGATTGGAATTTTATTCACTCTCCTGTTCCCCATGGTGATTCTACTCTACATGCTAAAAACTTAGACTGGAAACGGTTTATAACATTTAAAACCATAGATTTTATGAAGTCCGAGATAAAAACATTAAGAGAAGTTAGTACAGATATTCCAACCACTACAAATATGATGCAAGTTGCCGATGATCCAAACACCGACTTTCTTCTTGATTATTGGAAGTTTAGGGATGAAATAGATGTCTCATCTTGGGACTCTTACCCAGCCTGGCATCTACCTGGTTTTCAATTCATACCTGATTCTATAGAAGATATACCTGTAGATGATTATAGAAGAGCTTCTGAAGTTGCATTTAACCATGACCTTTTTAGATCAATTGGTAATGGGCACTTTTTACTTATGGAGAGTACTCCTACAAATGTTAACTGGCAAAAAATAAGCAAACTTAAAAAGCCAGGTATGAATATATTAACAAGTCTACAAGCCATAGCCCACGGTTCTAACTCTGTACAATATTTTCAGTGGAGAAGTAGTAAAGGTAGTTCAGAGAAATTCCACGGTACAGTTGTTGATCATAGTGGATCAAATGAAACAAGGACATTTAAAGAGTCAAAAAAATTAGGCCAGATACTTAAAGATATAAAACCATTATCAAAATCAGAGTATAAATCTGAAGTTGCTCTTTTGTTTAATTGGGAAAATAGATGGGCATTTGAAAATAGCCAAGGTCCAATAAATACCCGACAAAAAGCATACCTTGAAACTATAAAAAAGCATTATTATGCGCTATGGGACAAAGGTATTCAGATGGATATCGTTTCTGGTGAGGATTCCCTAAAAGGTTATAAAGTTTTAGTAGCTCCAATGTTACATATGGTTAATAAACAGATGGTTAAAACTATAGAAAAATTTGTTAAAAATGGTGGAACTCTTATAACCACTTACCAGACTGGTTATGTAAATGAAACAGATCTATGTTTTGAGGGTGGAGCTCCTGGGCCATTAACAGAAATTTTAGGAATAAATATTGAACAGATCGATGTTCTTCATCAGTTTGAAAGTATAAAAAGTATCGATTGTAATACAAAAAAGAGTGCCACTATTAAGGACTACTACGAGATCGTTAATCTAAAAACGGCTAAAACTTTATCAACGTTTAGTGGAGGAATTGCAGACGGCAAAGCATCTGTAACTATTAATCATTATGGTAAGGGGGAGGCTATGCATATCGCTGGTAGAATGGATGTAGAGGATTTAGGTAAGTTCTATAATAAATTAATTACTAGTTGTGATTTAAGCTCTAATTTGGAGCAGATAGACAGTTTTACAGGTTTATTAAACTTTCAAAAAAGGACTGATATCAATAATGAATATCTATTTGTTATGAACTTCAGCTCCAACAGTGAAGAGTTTAAAACAGCATCAGAATATGAGTGTTTAATAGATTTTAACAGAGGTTTAAAGTGGGAAATTAAACCCTATGGGATTAAAATATTAAAAAAATAGTTATTAAAGGACTACCTTATGGTAGTCCTAATTTTTCCTTACTATAAATTAAAAGTTGAAGTTGCTACTTTTTTTGTAAACCTTCTGTCATGGGATACAAAAATTATGGTTCCTTTATAGTTTAATAGAGCTTCTTCTACAACTTCCCGTGTTCTAATTTCTAAATGATTTGTAGGTTCGTCTAGAATTAAGAGGTTCGTATTAGATAACATTGCCTTAACTAGTGCTACCTTACTTTTCTCCCCTGGACTTAACTCTTCTATAATTCTAAATACATCATCAGCTTTAAATCCTATAGATGCTAAAGAGCGTCTTACATTCCCTTGGTTTGAAAGTTCGCCATCTGTTATTTCATCTAAAATAGAATTTTTATGGTTTAAATCTTCGTACTCTTGGCTAAAGTATGATATTAAAACATTTTTTGGAATAAATATCCGTCCAGAATAATTTATATCCAAACCCATAATCATTTTAAGTAGGGTAGTTTTTCCTGAACCATTTAATCCAGTAACAGCAACTCTTTCCCCATGTTTAACTACTAAATTAAGGTCACTAAAGAGGTTTTTAGTAAATGATTTACCTAGATTTTCCATGGTTATGCAATTTTTACCTGCTTTTCCAAGGTTCTGTTCAAATACAATTCTTGCACTCTCTTTTATAGTTGGTTTCTTCTTCTCCTCTTTTTCAATTAGTAGGTGAATCCTATTTTCTAGAACCATTGCATTTCTCATTGTATTTTTGGCTTTGTTTTTTAACTCTTCGTAAATTGGTGCATAACCATTAGGCCCTGTCTGGGCTTGGTGACTTAAGCCCCAGTCCTTCCTATCTTTTAAAGACTTTTTTAGCTTGTTAACCTTTTTACATTGCTCTTGGTAGAGATGCATCTCTAGATTGTATTTTTCTTCCTTCATCTTTTTATAAAAGCTGTAGTTTCCTGAATACTCTTCTAGCCTGTTATCTTCTATTTCCCACGTTGTAGTCGTTATATTATCTAAAAACTCTCTATCGTGACTAATAATAATGTAAGGGGTTTTATGACTTTTAAGAAATGATTCTAACCATAGAGTTGATTCTAAATCGAGGTGATTTGTTGGTTCATCTAGCAGTAGAATATCAGGATCTTGTAAGAGTAGGGAAATTAGATTAATCTTTGTTTTCTCACCACCACTTAACTCTATTAAATCTCTGTATAGGTCTTTTTTTGTAAAGTTAAATCTAGTTAACCATTTATCAATCTGGACTTCGTAATCCCAACCACCTGCTTCCTGATAATCAGAAAATATAGTGCAGTCATCATCTTGGAACGCTTCGATTGCAATCCGTAGATTTAATAACTTTTCCTTCTTTAAATAGAGTAGGTCTATTACTTTATTTGATTCTGTTTCTACTTCCTGGGATAGATATGCTATCTCCATACTATTGGTTAATAAACCCTCTGGTTTTAATTGACCAATTAATATTTTAAGTAGTGTTGATTTTCCTGTTCCATTATCTCCAATTAGTCCAACTTTACTTTTGTTGTCTAATCTAAATGAGATATCTTCTAATGTATATTCACTGTTTGTTTTATATCTATATGATATTTTTTGTCCCTGTATAAGCAAAATTGACTTCCTTCTGTTTTAGTTCTCTTTGTTTTGTTTTCCATCTGCTTAATTTTCATGTTCTCTCTCCTGTTTTTTTGTAAAAATTAGTTATAAATAAAAAACCCGAGACATTAGCCTCGGGTTTATATATAAGATTATAATTACCTACTAAATGTCTCTTTCAAATTTCTTTGCATTTAATACGGTAATTTTCATCGGTCATCCTTTCTTAATAATTTAACTATAACAAAGGTTTTACTGCTTGTAAATGATAATAATAATCATAATTGTATAATCTTATAAACAACAGAATTAGTCATTTCTTCCCAAAACACAAAAAAAGAGAGTAAGATCAAATAAAATATCAGTTTTAATTGAAATACTGAAATTAACAATACAAAAAGTTCAATAATGTTGCATAATATACAGAGTCGACATAATATTATTTATATGAAAAAAATTATTATTATGGCAAAACTTATCTTTTTAGAATTGATTAAACCTTTAAATTATCTAATTTCATTTATTGTTGGGTTAATTATAAATCTGATTACAACAGGATATATCTTTTCTAATTTAACACCGTTTTTAGTTCCTATCTTTGTTCAATCATTTTCTAAAGCAGCAGTTATGTTTAAAAATAGAAAAAAAGATATTTTATTACTTCTTCCTCAAGAGAATAATGATCCAGCTTTTGTAATGGATGAAAATGGGAATATTGTTGCAGCTGCAGGAAAAACGGAACATCTTTTCAAAGAGCATGGAATAAAAAAACTATCTGATCTAATAACTTTAAGAGATAAAAAACTTAAAAATGAAGACCAAGTTTTCTCAATTAAATTAAAAAAATGGTATAGCGCAAGTATTAAAGTTGTAAATAATAATTCACTTGTGTGGTTGCATGATATTACCCTGAGTCGTAACCTTGATCTTAAACTAGAAGTACAAAAACATTTCAGTAATGATATTTTAAACTCATTAGATGATCTTATATATACTAATGATGTATATGATAGACTATCGGCTCTTGTATTAAAAAAAGATTACTCAGGACTGTTTATTACTCAGTTAAATTATAGTGGTTCATTAAACGGCCATGCATATCGTATTGATAATGGTGTTTTAGTGAAGTCAGAATCTATAGCTATAAGTTCTGATAGTTCAGCACCGATTAATATATCTAGACAAAAAAATAAAATTGTAACGGATTCTAAATCAAATTATAACAACCAAACAGAGTTTGAATCAATTTATCCTTTTGATAATAAAATTAAGGAATTTATGGGTTTCGATATTACTAACTTTATAAATTATCATAAAGAAAATATTTCAATTATCACTTTTAATAAAAAATCTGAAATAACCAGCTATGATTTAAAAGCAATGGAAGCTTTATTAGATAATACCAGGATTATAAGTACTTTAATCGATATGGCAAAGAAGAATGACTTAAGGTTCTTAGAAGCAATTGATGGGCTCTGTGCAGCAGCAGAATTTAGTGATGAAATAACAGGGCAACATATTTATAGAGTTAATTATTATTCGGAATTAATTGCTAGAGAGTTAAATCTAGATGAAAAGACATCTGTTTGGATAGGACAAGTTGCTGCAATTCACGATATCGGGAAGGTTGCCATACCAGACATAATTAAAATTGATAGAATATATACTCCAGCCGAGAGAGAATTAATGCAGATGCATCCAATTTATGGTGCACAGATAATCGAGAAAATGATAAGTAGAGGTGTCGAAGATGATCCTAGATTAGAATTGGCAAAAAAAATCTCTTTATTACATCATCAAGAGTGGTCAGGTTCTGGATATCCAGCTTTAATAAATACTAATGGAAATATGGTGGAGGAACTCTCTACTGAACCAGGCTTTTATTCCAAATGTAGGCCTTTAAAGGCAGATGAAATACCAATAGAGTGTTTAATTGTATCTTTAGCTGATAGGTATGATGCCCTTAGAAGTCCAAGGCAATATAAAGATGGGTTTAGTCATGAAAAGACTCTTAATATCTTAACCACCGATGATAGAACTGGTAGATCTGGTGAAGATATTTTTGGACCGGTTGTTTTTAAAGCTTTTTTAAAGCTACACAAACAGATGGAAGAAATTTATAATAGAATGTCCAGCTAATGCAATAAGGTATTTTATCATTTGATAACATTAGTAAAAACGTATAAATTATATGTATGATATTAAAATATGAAATAAATGAGTTTGGTGGGGCTGTTATAGACTCAGAGATATTAGAAACTGATGCTAAAACATTTAAACTAAATTTAGAAGAAACAATACAAGAATTAAGTAATGATACTGCAAGACTAATATGGTTATTTCTTCCAACATCTAAAGCTAATTTAATTTCAGCTGCTGTTGATTCAGGTTTTTTGTTTCACCACGCCGATGAAAATGGACTACTTCTAACCCTTAAATTAGTAAAAGATGCTTTTGTTCCTGGTTATGCTACACATTATATTGGTGCCGGTGGTGTAGTAATTGATGATCAAAATAGAATCCTTGTTATCCACGAAAGGTTTCATAAGATAAAAACATATAAACTTCCAGGAGGTGCTTTAGATCCTGGGGAACATATTTCCGATGCTGTTGTTAGAGAAGTTTTTGAGGAGACTGGCATAACAACTGAGTTTATCTCTGTTAATAGTTTTAGACATTGGCATGGTTATAGGTATGGAAAATCTGACATATATTTTACTTGTATGTTAAAACCTCTGAGTTCTGAAATAATTATTGATCCATCAGAAATATCTAAAGCTATCTGGATGCCAGTAGATGAACTATTATCTGATGCAAATACCCATATCTTTGTTAAAAAAATAGTTGAAAATGCTCTACAAACAGATGGTTTAAAAATAGAACATATACCTAATTATAAATCCCCTCTCACCCATGAATTAATGTTTTAATACAATATTATTGATCTAAATAAGAGTTAGATAAAGTTGAATATCTACTGCTATTCTTAAATATTTTAAGCCTGGTAGAAAACTCTTTTACAACTTTTTCACTGTATTCACTTTTACTAAAAGCAATATAAAGAGGTGTTATTTCCAAAGGAACTTCGTTAAGAGCCGTTATAGATTCTGAGAGACCAAGTTCCTTGGATAAAATTGTTCCAGTGATATAGTCGTTTATAATATAATCAACTCTTTTTGAGGCTAATAGTTTAAAGCTTGTTTTTTCATCTGGTAGTATATAAAAGTTTTTATGTTTATTTACAAACTCCCAAAGTTCTGGAGTATATTTATAGTCTCTTATTAGACCTATTTGTTTACCTTTTAAATCATCTAATGAATTGTATTTTAAAATACCTTTATCTTCTTTCCGTATAAAAAATACCCACCTAGAAAAGCAAAGTGGTTCATCTGGGAAGTAAAAGTCTTTTTCCCGCTCTTCTGTTTTTCCAATTGTATATAGAGCTTGGATCTTTCCTGTTTTTAACATTATTAGTGATTTTGCCCATGGATATACTTCTATTTTATAAGGTGTTTCCATCTCATTTAAAATTTCTTTAATAATGTCAGTAGCTAAGCCGGTATATTCTTCTGAGTTATTTTGTATTGAATATGGAGGGAATGGATCCGTACCAATAATTATTGGAGGAATCTCATCTGGAAATATAAAAATAGACAGAAATACTACTTCACAGATAATAAAAAGTATCTTTTTCATTATAACCTCTAATTCGATTTTTTTAAAACTATATATTAAACTTAAGTCATGTTTATGGGATTCGCAATAAATAGTGATATATGACTAAAATTATTAAATATTGAAACATATCATTAATATTAAATTGTATGTAAAATAACATAATTTTTTAACACCTAATAAAACACTAGAGGAGTACCATATAAATGATCTGGGTATATAGAACTGCACCACATGGATTTGAAGAATTATCATTAGCAGAGATGTTATCAGCAGGTTTAAAACAAAACTCTAATAGGTATTTTTCTGGAGATACTTTTGATCTATCTGGGAGTGCATACGCTTCTTTTAGTGTAAAAGAGGTCTCTAGAGGTGAAAGTGCAGAGGACGCTATAAAAAACTTCGACCAGGATATACCATCTCCTTACAGGATGGAAAAGGTTTCAAGAAAAAGACGCCGGGGCTCTTTAACATATGCTGCCCTTGCAGAAGAGATCCATGGTGGAGTAGTTCGAGCTTCAAATCCAGCTTCTATTATTTTAGTATTCACTCCAGATGAAAAAGTATGGATTGCAGGGTTCCTTACAGAAAAGAAGAATAGTATCTTAGATCAGATGAGTTTGATTACCCAACGTACTTCAGTATCTCTTACTTCCCAGGCGGCATTAGCAATGGTTAATATTGTTGGTGATCAGACAATTGTTGATCCATGTTGTGGTACTGGACTAATTCCTTTGGCAGCAATGTTAAGAAATAAAAAAACATACATGGCAGATAATAACTATAACATGTTAAGAAAAGCTCGAATAAATAGGGATAACCTTAATTTAGATATTAAAATACAGAAAAAAGATGCTTTTGATCCATGGATAAAGGATTGTTGTTTAGTTAGCGATTTCCCAGCTGATAGATCATGGGATACAACAGTTGTAGACCTCTCATTAAGACTGTTTGAAGCTTGGATACCATATATTAAAAGTTTCTGTGTAATATTCCCTGATCAGATATTAAAAAAATTACCAGACAGTATTATCGTTACTAAAGAGATAAAATTTTCTGCTGGAAGAACTATTATTATGGGTAGGGTTAAAAGTTAATAAAATGAAAACACGATTAAAATATATTACAGGATTCATAGAGACAGAATATGATGAAATATGGGATACATGTTGCGATCATGGTAAGTTAGGAATATATCTATTACAAAATAGTAGAGTAAAAATAGTTCATTTTGTGGATTGTATCCCAAGTATTATGTCTAATCTAAAAACTAAGCTCGATAAGATAAATTCCATCGATTCCTCTAGATTTACTGTACAATTATTAAATGCAGAAGAAATAAAATTGACAGGAAATAGAGCTCTTGTCTGTATCTGTGGAGTAGGTAGTGAAACTGCTAAAGATATAATTACTGGTCTATTAAAAAATAACAATTTATTAGGCCATGATATTATTTTATCTGTACAAAACAGAACACCGGAGCTACGTAGTTTTTTAAAATTAGCCGGATTTAAAATACAAAAAGAGCTTTTGTGTTTTGAGGGAAAATGGGCACATGAAATAATGAGGATATCACTTGATAGGGGAGATGAAATCGATCTTATAGGTAAAACAATGTTTAATAAAAATGACAATAAACATTTAGAGTATATAGATAAATCAATTAAACATTATACTAAAAAAAGTTCTACAAATCCTCTGTTTAAAGAATATTTAGATCTATATAAAAACTTATACCCTTAATATTATTTCTGTAAAATCTATATTATCAAACTCTCTCTCTTTTATATTGTCTAATGTCTGGGATATGAAGGTCTCGTGGTGATTAATTGTTTTAGTGTGAACTTGAATCATGGAAACAACATCTTCTTTTGTTATTTCGCCATTTATTATAGCTATTCCTGCTAGATAAAACCTGATAAATGTATAACGAACAACTAACATTAGGTATCCATCAAACTGATCTTGGTTTATATTAAATGGGAAATTTCCTTGGAATATTGAATTTACTAAATAGTGTTCAAACATGTATTCATTTTTTAATATAAATGGTTTTACAACTCTGTTCATAACATCTTGGTAAGTTGATGTTGATTCCCAACCTTGTGAACTATTAATATTGAATCCCTTTATAATATTGTTAGTATACACTTTAAAAACAGGGCTATCTATTTCTGTAAATACATTTAGGGTATTCATGGCTTCTTTAAAAAAGCTAAGTTGGAATGTGAAACTGTTTTCTACTTTTAGAGGTTCGGTTATATTTTTACTTTTTAATTTTTTACCAAGTTTAGATAACCTCTCATCTAAGGGTAAACTCCTATTTTGTATCATCTTTATTGACATAGAACGTAATTTTTTAAGTTCTTTAATAGGTGTTCCTTTCCACTGTTTGTCCAAGGTATTAACATAACTGTGGACTATATGTTTATCTAATTTTATCTCTTCTTCTATAAATTTCATTGGATTTTTATTTTGAAGTAACATTCTCACAGCTTCTGGGCATGACATATAAAGAGATATCTCATAAACTCCATCTAGAACATTGTAAATCCTTGGATAACTGTGGCAAACATTTGATAAATGATCTTCTCCCAGATTAGAATAAATCTCACATAACTTATCTTCATCTAAAAATGGACACCACTTACTATCTGGGATTTTCATTCGACCATAGTCTATCTCTTCAAAATCACATTCTTCATTTTTATATACATGTTTTTTAAATTTTTGTTTCATTAAGACATTATCTGTTCGAAAGTATTTACGAAAAGTTAGTTTATCAATATCTATATTCCAACCAATACAGCAACTATCTTCACAGGTACCACCTATGCATTTAAAACCTTTAATGTATGATGGTCTTAATATTTTAGTTAACTTGCTCAAACAGTCTATCCTTAGCTTTTTTAGGGTGTGCCATTATAAAGGTTTTCTTCATAGGTGGATATTACTCTAACAGAAGGCTATAAGCAATCTGTTAAATCGTAAATCTTAATTAAGGCTTAAATTGTGGAAGTTCAATCTGAAAATTGGCACCAATATCTATATTATTAAAAGCCTTGATATTCCCACCATAAACCTTAATTATGGCCAGACTTATAGATAGTCCCAACCCTGAGTTTCGATTTTTATTACTCTCTCTGTAAGTAAAAAACCTATTAAATATTTTGTTTATATTTTCTGTAGGAATACCTGGTCCTTGGTCTTTTATAACAATATTTATATATTTTTTATTAGCTGTTATTTCTACAGTTATAGTGGAATTATCTGGAGAAAAACTAATAGCATTAGATACTATATTTTCAATTACCCTAGAGAACCTAATTGGTGATACTAATATAGCTTTATCTGTGTTGTTAATAATATCAAAAATCAGACCTCGGTTTTTTGTTTTTAACTCAAAATTTGCAACAATAGATTTAATAACTGTTATTGGATGTATAATTACTCCATCGGAAGGATCTATTTGGCTATCAATTATAGATATCTCCCTAACATCTGTTATTAATCTATTTAACCTGGAAATTTCACTCTCAATTATATCTAGGAATTTACTGTTTTCTGAACTCCCTGAGTTGTTTTTAATAATCTCTGTTGCAGTTTTTATTGAAGAAAGTGGATTTTTAAACTCATGGGATAAGTCAGAAGCAAAAGACTCTGTTTTTTCTGTATAATTTTGAAGTTTATATGTTAACTCTTGCAGAGATATATTTAGATCTCCAATTTCATCTAATCGTCTACTTTTTTTAAAGTGAGTTATTAATCTTCCTCTCTTATCTACAATCTCCTTAGCTTGGTTTCGTAAGTTTTTAATTGGTCCTGCAATAGTTTTAGATAAAATTAGGCTTATTAATATTGCTAAAAAGAATGATACTAAAAATATTTTTAATATTTCTAAACGGATCTGATACAAGTCCTGTAGAATGCCATATGTAGATTTTGATAATAGTACAACACTAACAATATCGCTGTTATTATAGATAGGTAGGGATATATAAAGTGTAACAGACCTCTCCCCTCCTGATGATATTCTAGTATTTGCACCGTACTTTCCCAATAAAGATTGTTTAACTTCATAACCATCTAAGTAACTATTATCTGAATAATACTCTGTTGAACTCGTACCCTCTTTTGGGCCTCTTAATACATATCTAACAAAATCTAGAGGGAAACGAACTAACTTATAAAGTATATTCTCATCTACAGATAGTTCCTCGATTTTATATTCTCTATCTGCAATTGGTTCTAATATAAAATCTTGTTTACTAGAATCTGCTAATAAGACTCCATCTTTTGATATTATTCTTATTCTTGAAGTAACATTTTTATTTAAATTATCTATTAAGTTTTTAGATTCTAATTGTAAGTTTTCTCTATTTTCTAAAGAACTGGATATTATTCTTCCCTGCATAACCATTGAGTTTTCTTGGGCAGTTAAAAGTTTGTTTTCGTAAATATCTAAGTAGAAGAAAAAAGCAATTGGAATAAAGATAAGTAGTATATTAAAAAGTAGTAACCTAACAGTGATTTTTGATAATAGTTTAATAACTTTTTTTAATATCATAGTTCTAACTTATATCCTAATCCATAAACTGTTTTAATTCTATTAAACTCTGGGTCTAATAATGTAATCTTCTTTCTTACTCTTTTTATATGACAATCGATATTTCTATCTGAGATATAACTATCGTGGGGGTAGGCTGCTTTAATCAATTGCTCTCTGGTTTTTACATTACCAGGGGTTTCCATTAAAGACTCTAATAGACGAAATTCAGAAACTGTTAATGTTATATTTTTACCATCTAAATCCCCGGTATATGAATTAGGGTTTAGGGACAAATTTCCTGATTTAATATTTTTAGAATCATCTACTTTATTTCTATTAACTCTTCTAAAAAGAACTTTGACCCTTGTTGTTAGTTCCCTTAAAGAGAAGGGTTTACATAGATAATCATCTGCACCAATTTCAAGACCTAAAATACGATCAAATTCATCATCTCTAGATGTTAAAAAAATAAAAGGAATTTGCTGATTGAACTTTCTAACCTCTTTACACAGCTCTAAACCATCAAGTAAGGGCATCATTATATCTGAAATAATTAGATCCGGGATTTTTTCCTTTATATTTTCTAATGCAACTTTTCCGTTAGGAAATACTGCGACATTATACCCCTCTTTATTAAAGGTATATTCAAGACTGTGACGTAGGTTTTCTTCATCTTCAACAATGACAATATTTAGTTTATGCAATTCCATATAAATAATATGACACAGTTTTGCCACATTTTGAACATCTTTTAATCTTTTTTGATACCTACAATACAAATATAAAATATTAGGAGAGATAAAATGATTAAAGAAAAAAAAGGATTAGTAAAAGACCCAATTGTATTAAAGGGTTTAACAATGATTTTAATAACATCGTTATTATTAATTCCATTGGGAATGATTGAATCTGTTATTAAGCAGAGAAACAGTACAAGGAAAGTTGCAGAAAATGAACTAATACAAAGTTATGGTGGCGGGATGGTTTTATCAAGCCCAGTATTGATAATTCCGTATAATGTAAAGATTGTAGATGTTGATAAGAAGGTACGATATTTGCAGAGAAATGCATATTTTTTACCTAATGAACTTAATATTACTGGTGATATCAACCCTGTTATCAAAAAGAGAGGTATTTATGAATTTCTTGTTTATAACTCAAATATAGAGATGGCTGGAACTTTTTCAAAACCAGATTTTACTAACATTTCAGATACTATCGATTCAATATTCTGGGATAAAGCATTTGTTGTTTATGAGGTTTCAAATATAAAAGGTTATACAAGTAGACCTAAACTTTATATTGATAATATGGAGTATAATTTGGAAAAAGGATCGTACAGTAATATTGTATATTCTGGAGGTCTATCAACTCCAATTAAAATAGGTCAAAGAACAGAAAGTTTATCTTTTAGATTATTAACTTCTATTCAAGGTGGCAAGAGTTTAGGGTTTATACCCTTAGGATCTGAAACTAATGTAAATATCAAATCAAAGTGGGATTCACCTTCTTTTTACGGTTCTAACTTACCTACAGAGCATAATATCGTAGAAAACCAAGGTTTTAATGCAAACTGGTATGTAAATTCATTCTCTAGAGATTTTTCTAAAGAGATGAATGAAGCAGATATGAAAAGTAGTAACTTTAAATCCTCATCTTTTGGGCTTAAATTATTATTCCCTGTGGATCTATATTTAATGGCAGAAAGGTGTGTTAAATATGGTGGTCTGTTTTTAATTATACCTTTTATTACATTCTTTTTGATGGAGATATTTAGTAAAAAAAGAGTTCATGTCTTCCACTATCTATTTGTTGGTATAACTTCAATTCTGTTTTTTTTACTACTGTTATCATTTGGGGAACATTTTAGTTTTTATTGGTCATATATTGTTGGAGTGACAATGGTCAGTGCCCTAATTACATATTATGCCTGCTATTTTTTAAAAAGTATTAAACAAGGTCTGCTACTATTTCCAATAATGTTAGTTACATATGTCTTTATGTTTTTCATGATCAACTCTGAAGATTATGCCCTTTTAATGGGAAGTCTTGGTCTATTTACTATTGTTGGAGGAATTATGGTTGTAACAAGAAAAATCGATTGGTATAGCTTTGGTAAACAAGATATTACTACAAATAAAGAAACTCTATAAAATAATAGTTTCTTGTATATCGGTGACTTGACATTATAGACATGTGGCTGTAATCTTTGATTAGACCATGTGGTCTAGGAGTGTGTATGGACAAAAAGATTTGTATAGTAACAGGATCAAATGCAGGTATTGGACGAGAATCTGTAATCCAATTATTAGAAAATAATTGCCATGTAATTATGGCTTGTAGAAATATCACCAGAGGTGAAGAGACATATAAAGACATTATGAAACTAAATGCCGATTTTTCACTTGAGCTAAAAATTGTTGATATGGGGGAATTAAATTCTGTTAGGGCGTTTGCTAAATCTATAAATGAAAAATATGATAAAGTTGATGTTTTAATTCATAATGCGGCAGTATTTAATATAACTCAAAAAGAACCTATTTTGACAAAGGAAGGCATTGAAAATATATGGGCAATAAATCATATCGGTCCAATTTTATTAACACATCTTTTAATGGATCTATTAAAGAAGAGTAAACAGGGCAGGATTATTACAATATCGTCCCAGGGATTATTAGCAAAACCTATGTTAAAAGTAGACTTAGTTGATCCTGAGTTTAAAAACAGGAAATTCAGTATAGTTAATGCATATTATCAGTCTAAAAGAGCTCAGGTTATGTATACATATTGGTTAGCAAAAAAACTAGAAGATAGTAATATAACCGTGAATTCAATAAGAGTAACTGCAGTACAAATTGATATATCTAGGCATCCAGAGTTATCATCATTTATGAAGTGGGTTTATAAACAAAAAGCTAAAAAATCTTTAACAACGGCTCAAATGGCTAAAACATATACATATCTGTCGATTTCAGATGAAGTTAATAACATCTCAGGTAAATATTTCAATGAGAAAAACAACGTTGTTGATTCAAATAAGTATACCCATAATTTAGAAAACATAGATAAGGTTATGAATTTGTCACTATCTTATATAGATGAACTTAAATGAGTTTTAAATATGAACATGAACTACTTGAATCTGCTCTAAGTGAGTTTTCATCTAAAAGTTATGATGAATCCTCACTTAATACAATTATTAAAAAATCTGGGATGAGTAAAGGTGCCTTTTATCATCATTTTAAAAATAAATATGACATTTATATATATTTACTTAAAGATTCTTTTGATAAAAAATGGCAGTTTATTAACAGTGAACAAAGTTTAAAATCTGACAATTTAGATATTTTTGAAACGCTAAGTTATCAAATGAAGTTAGGTCTTAGCTTTGGTAATAAATATCCTAAATATGAAGCTTTATCCCAGAAGTTAATTAAAGAAAAAGATAAACCTATATATAAACAGGTTCTAGTAGATTTAGGTGGAGATAGTACAAAAACCTTAGAAAATATGATTTTCAGAGCAATTAAAAACCAGGAATTTTCTAAAGAATATACGGATGATTTTATATTAAAACTTATCTCTTCTCTTTTTAATTTATACCACGATATCTTTACAGATTTTAACGACATTGATCAATTTTTACACTTTTTAAAAAAGGGATTGGGGAAATAATATTGTTTAATACACTTTTTAATAAGGAATAATATTGTTTGCTAATTAAAGGATTTAATAATAACATTACCAAATGAAATTTAAAATTCATAAGTTATCGTTTAAATACCTAATTACCTTTTCTCTCTGTATAATGATACCTGTTACATTGACTGTAGTAGGTATTAATCTTGTATATATTAGGTCCCAGCAGAATTTGTATCACGTACAGATGCAGGAAACGGTTAACCAGATGTCACAAAATATTAGTAACGAAGTAATTTCTCTAAGTATATTAAGTAGTGCTTTAAGCCATAACAAGGAGTTTCTTAAACATTGTGTCGAATATAGTAAGGAAAAGGATAAAGAGAAATTATATGACCTGTATAATCTTATAGACTTAGAATTAAGTAGACTGTTTTTATATACAAATAAAGTTGGTTTTATTACTGTTTATATAAATGGGAAACCACCTTTTATGTATAAAAATAGTCCTCTGTTTACCAATGTAGGTAAACCACCAATAATCGATCAAGTATTTTTAGATAACCTTGAAGAGACTCCACGAAGATTAAAACTATTTGATAATTTATTTACTATTATAGATAAAACACCACATTTATCTTTTGCATTAGACTTAAAAGGAACTACACATTATGAGTTTATTGATAAAATAGTATTTTCATACCCTATTAACTTATTAATGGATATAACAAAAAACTCATCTTTAGACCAGTTTTTATATATTACTAGTAATTTGGGAGATGTAATTTTAGATCCTAATGGCCACAATTTATCTAATGATTTAAATAATAAGAGAAAAAACAGTGTTATTGATAAAAAGAATTGGATATTATTAGATTCTGCAATTTTATCTACTACTTGGACCTTAACTCAGTCATTAAATCTAGATAAACATACAAAATCACTTTTTGCTATACAGAGAATATTTATAATAATTATAAGTGGATTGATTCTACTTTTTTTACTTTATTCATTACTGTTTTTTAATAGTTTAATTAACCCCTTAAATGGTTTAATAGAGAAAATGAAGTTAGTTGAATCCGGGGATTATACTACTCAAGCACCTGAACCAAAAGAGTTTGAAATGCGAAGGTTAATTCATAGTTTTAATAGTATGGTAAAAAAAATACATCTATTAACAAAGGGAAAAGAGAAAAATGAAAAAGAAAAAAGTCGTTTAGAATTACAAGCTCTACAGTATCAGATAAATCCACACTTCATAGGAAATACTCTAAACTCTATTAGGTTAATGGCTGTTGTTAATAAAAACGATAATATTAAAAATATGACAGCATCTTTAATGAAGTTAGTAAACGATAGTTTTAGGAACGACGGTAATAAAACTACAATAAAAGATGAGATAAAGTTATTAAAAAGTTATATTCATATTATGAAAGTACGGTTTAGTACTCCTATAGATTTAAAGACAAACATAGATATTGATTTAGAATCTTTAACTATTTTAAAAATGTTATTACAACCAATTGTTGAAAACTCTATTGTTCATGGTTTTGTCGATTCCAAGGTTAGAGATATTATATTAATTAGGGTTAAAAAACATAATGAAAATATATTAATAGATATTATTGATAACGGTGTAGGTATTTCTAATAATCAGCATCAGCAAAACAGAGGTTCTTTTACCCATATTGGCTTAAAAAATGTAGATAGAAGAATAAAGCTCAACTACGGAGACGAATTTGGAATCAGAACATCTAGTAAAACTAATTGTTATACCAAAGTAAGTGTTTTATTACCGTACAAGGGAGAAACTATTGATTAACGTAATGATAATAGACGATGAACCATTAGTTCGAGCATCTATTTTATCTTTCTCCAACTGGGAGGAGCACAATTTTTCCTTTGTTGCAGAAGCTTCTAATGGTTTAGAAGCACTTGAAATAATAAATAATGGAACAGAAATAGATATTATTCTCTTAGATATGCACATGCCAAAACTTAATGGAATAGGTTTTTTAGAGCAGTTACCACAAACAGACTTTAAGGGTGGAGTTATTGTATTAAGTGCTAATGATCAGTATGACTATGTTAGAAAATCATTTCAGTTAGGTGCAATAGATTATATCTTAAAGATGGATATAGATGAAGAAAGTCTGTTATCTATATTAAAAAAGAGTAGTACAGAGGTCTCTTCTAGGGTGGATAAATCATCGGTTGTTAAAAAAAAGGACTTAGATTATATGGGTCATAAATTAATAATAGATCTACTTGAAAACAAGAACTTTTATAATACACTAACCTTGTTAGATGATATTAATATTAAAATTGAACCACCTCTCATATTATGCTCAATAACAGATCCTTATAGCGAAATTAGAAAAGAGGAACAGAGTATTCCCGACTTAATAACAATTCAAGGTAAACAGTTTTTAAAAAAACGAGGGAAAGGTTATTTTACTCCAATAAATAAAAAAGAGTGGGTTTGTATATTAGAAGTTAATGATAATAAGACTCCAGAAAGTTATTGTAAGTCATTTTGTAAGGATTTTTTAAGTATAATATACGATGGTCTAGGAATAAATTTAGATTATTTTGTAAGTTATGAAGCTGAAGATATTAAAACATTACCAGAATTGTATAAATATATTAAATCAATGGAACGAAGCGAAAGTAGAATGGTCAGAAGATCTAAAAAATATATAAGGGAGCATTATAACAATAGCCAACTATCTCTAGAAGAAGTAAGTACCTATGTAGAGATCTCAAAAAATCATTTAAGCGCTCAATTTAAGAAAGAGGCTGGTATAACATTTAGGGATTATGTAATGAAAGTTCGAGTAAACGAAGCTAAGAAATTATTAACTGATACAAACCTAAAAGTTTATGAAATAAGTGAGGCTGTTGGGTATCCTAATGTTGAGCACTTTTCTAGGATTTTTAAAAAAGTAACTAATACCACTCCTAACAAATATTCTAAGAATAGAGCTTTATAATCATAATAATGATCAAGAAATAGTATTTAGGTTCATGGTGTTATGGAAATTCCAGTGTTAGCATTATTGTAGTTAACAAAAATTTAGGAGGATGCCATGAGACGTAGGCACAATGTTTTTTCAATTTTATTAATTCTTTTAGTAACAACTGGATCTCTTTTTGCAAGTGGACAAAACGAAGTTAAAGATGAATCTGTTGTAATCAGAATGGGTGATAATTTACCTGATCGAAACGTAGGTATGGGCGCAGTAGCTGAAGCCGTAAACAAAGAGTTTATGAAGTTGCACCCAGAAGTTACATTCGAAGTTGAAAGTTACCAGGATCAGGTTTATCAGGAAAAGATAAAGATCTATGCAACTGCTGACCAATTACCAGATGTAATGAAGTATTGGAGTTTTTCAACTCTATTAAAACCACTAGTTGATAGTAAAATTGTTGAGCCTTTAGATAAAGCATCCTTTGAAAAATATCCTTGGATCCCAGGAGCATTAGACGGTAATATTTACGATGGTGAATTATATGGTATCCCAATGTCTGCAGACCTTTGGGTTGTATTTTACAATAAAGGAATTTTTGACAAGTTAGGTCTAGAAATGCCTACAACGTTAGAAGGTATGAAAGAGGTCTCTGGTCAATTATCTGAAGCTGGATTTATTCCTGCAGTAACCGATGGTAAAGACGGTTGGCCTTTAAGTATCTCCTTTGACAATATTTTCTGGAGAGTTTCTGGTGATTATTCAATTATGGCTGATGTTCTAAAAGGTAAAGGTAGTTTTACAGATAAAGTTTTTGTAGATGCTGCTACAGCTTATCAAGATTTCTTTTTAAACGATGGTATCTTCCAAAACGATTTAACAACAACTGATTATGGAGCTGCTAGAAACCTATTTGGTCAGGAACAAGCCGCTATGTATATTATGGGTGCTTGGGAAATGGGTATGGCTAACGACGAAAACTTCTCTGAAGACTTCAGAGCAAATGTTCGAGCTGCAAAATTCCCAACTGCCAAGGGTAAAGAGAGTGGTATAAACGATCTATTTGCATGGTATGGTGGTAACTATATAGTTAAAGCTGATAGTGAACATAAAGATTTAGCATTAGAGTATTTAGAACTATATGCAAAAATCCATGCAGATATTGTATGGGAATTACAGGCTGGTTTCCCAGCACAAGCTGTAACTCCAACAGCTAAAGATACAGCTGTAGCAAAAGACCTATTAGGTATAGCTGCTGATGCAAAAGCTACAAGTGGTGCTGCTGCTTTAGATATGTTAACACCAGCATTTAAAGAGACTAATCAGAAACTGTGTAAAGACTTAGCTATTGGAATCATTACTCCAGAAGAGTTCTGTGCCGCAATGGATGCAGCTTTACAAAAAGCAATTAAATAATAGATATAGTCCCCTCGTCCGAGGGGGCTTTTTAAGGATTTTATATGACGAATTTATTTACAAATAAGCGAACAATCCTTTTTCTAGTAGGTCCTGGGATCTTGATTATGATGTTTGCCATAGTAGCACCAATTATTTTAAGTATATTTTATAGTTTTACAGATTGGTCAGGTTTTGGAGCAAAAACATTTATTGGTTTTGAAAACTATAAAGAGGTATTAACAGCAGACCCAGTATTCTGGAGATCATTATTAAATGCACTAGTTCTTTTATTAGTTACTATTTTTATACAAAACGTACTTGCTTTTATACTTGCAGCTACTTTAAACAAACTAAACGAGAAAAAATCCCTGTTTCTAAGGACAATATATTTTATACCTGCAATATTAACAGTTGTTGTTATAACAAAACTTTGGGTAAGTTTAATGAACCCAAACTATGGTTTAATAAATAAACTATTAGGGGCTATAGGTTTAGAATCATTACAATTTAGCTGGCTAAGTGATCCTAAAACAGCACTTGGAGCAGTTCTTTTTATCACTGTTTGGCACGGATTTGGATGGGCTCTACTTTTTTATTATTCAGGTTTAACCACGGTTCCAAAGGAGTTACACGAGGCTGCCACTGTTGATGGTGCAAATACTTTTCAGAAGTATAAGTCCGTAATTATCCCACATATGTTACCAGTTATTGCATCTGTTATTATTATAGATATTACTGCTTGTCTAAAACAGATGGAGATTCCAATGTTAGCAACTGGTGGAGGTCCTGGAAATCAAACACAGTTTGTTGCATTTCATTTATATGAACAAGCTTTTAGGTACTCTAGATATGGTTATGGAAATGCAATATCAATTGTATTTGTAATAATTGCTTTAACACTAACTATGTTAGCAAACAAATATTTAGCAGGGGAGGTAGAGTAATGAAAAAGTTTAAATCTATAATATTACATAGTGTCTTAACTATAATTGCACTACTACAACTATTTCCATTAATTTGGCTTTTTAACTACTCTTTACAAAAAAGTAGTAATTTATTTGGTAAAAAATTATTTGATATTCCAGAAATACCACAATGGATTAACTATCAGAGAGCCTGGGTTGATGGAAACATATTAAAATACCTTTTTAACAGTATTTTTGTCTGTTCAGTATCAATAGTTCTAATTATCATAATTTCATTTACGATCTCATATGCTTGCAAAAGAATGAAGTGGAAATTAAGTAATTTAGTATATAGTTTTGTTTTATTAGGTATGGTTATTCCAATTCATACAACACTGCTACCTAACTTTATGTGGTTTAAAGAATTTGGTTTGATAAATAGCCATTTTGCATTAATTATTCCGTATACAGCTTTCTTTTTAGCATTTAGTGTATTGATGTTCTCTGGATTTATACAATCAATACCATTTGCCATGGAAGAATCTGCTTATTTAGAAGGTGCAGGTCTACCTACAATCTTAATTAAAATTGTAGCACCAATGTCAAAAGCTGGATTTGTAACCGTTGGTATTATGGCATTTTTAAATTGTTGGAATGAGTTTATTATGGCCAATACATTTTTAACTTCCGAAGTCAAAAGAACACTGCCTTTTTCAATAATAAAATTTGAGGGTGAATATGGTGCTGATTACGCAGTACAGTTTGCATGTATGATGATAATTGCCATTATTCCTATCACAATTTATATTATATTTTCTAAACAAATTATTGCTGGAGTTACTGCAGGTGCAGTTAAAGGATAAATATGATAAATATTATAAACCCAATTTTACCAGGATTTAATGCTGACCCTTCTGCTTTAAGAGTAGGTTCAGATTATTACGTTGTTACTAGTACATTTAACTGGTGTAACGGTGTAAGTCTCTATCATTCTACAGACTTAAAAAACTGGAGGTTGGTTAGAAATATTTTAGATAGACTTTCCCAACTAGACCTACGGGGGAACCAAGATTCCACTGGTGTATGGGCCCCACAAATAAGTTATAATTCCGAGGAAAAAAAGTTCTATTTAACTTATACTGATGTTAAAAGTTTGAGTAGTTCTTTTTTTGATCTAAATAATTATGTTGTCTATGCTGATAATATAGAAGGTCCATGGTCAGAACCTACATATCTTAACTCCAGTGGTTTTGATCCGTCTATTTTCCATGATGATGATGGTAAAAGTTGGTTATTAAACTTAGCTTGGGAGTTTAGAGATAACTATCCACATCCAGGGCCAATTATTATTCAAGAACTTGATATTAAAACCTTAAGTTTAAAATCTGAATCCAAAATAATATACACAGGTAATGTTAAGTTTGGTTGTACTGAAGGACCACATCTCTACAAAAGAAATGACTGGTACTTTTTGTTGACTGCAGAGGGGGGAACAGGATATGGGCATGCAGTAAAAATAGCTAGATCAAGATCTGTTTTAGGTCCATATGTTGAGTCCACCAATGGTCCATTAATAACTTCTAGACTTAATGTTGATCCAGATAAACCAAAACCAGATTCAGATTTTTTAAAACCTCAATTTTATAATCCTGGTGCGGAATTACAAAAATCTGGACATGGTTCAATTATAGATACAGTTGATGGTGAAGGTGTCTTATTTCATCTCTCAGCCCAACCTATAATGCCCCAGATGAGATGTGTATTAAATAGGGAAACTAGTATCCAAAAAATTGAATGGGTTAATGATTGGCCTATTCTTATTTCTGGAGATTCTAAGCCTAAAAAGCATGTATCTTTTAATCATTCTGAAGGTGAATATATTGATGTAACAGAACCAGGTACTGTAAATTTTAACATGAAAAAACTACCAGAAAACTTCTATTCCTTAAAAAATATATTAGATGAAAGTTGGTGTAGTTTAAGTAATAAAGTTGGAGTATTAAGCCTAAGGGGACGAAACTCTCCATATTCAGCCCATGATCTATCTTTAGTTTCTAGAAGGGTCCAACATTTACACTGTGATATTTTGACAACAATGGATTTTGAACCAGAAAACTGCAGACAAATGGCAGGTCTAGTTATACAAACAGGAAGTATGACATTCTACTATCTACGTTATTATTATAGCGAAACTTTAAAATCCCCAGCATTAGGTCTTATGGTTAGTTTAAATGGGGAAAAACATGAAGAGGCACGAACAGTTTTGCCATATTCTGGAGAGATAACTTTAAAAATATCATTATCAGGATCTACAATTAGTTTCTATTTCTCTAATAATGCTATTGATTTTAAAAGAGTAGGATTTGATATGGATAGTACAGTTTTATCAGATGAATTTACAAATAGTGGGCCAGGTGCTTTTGATGGAACATTTGTTGGTATGACAGCCCACGATTTTGATAGACAAAAGAAATGGGCGGAGTTTTCTAGTTTTAGTTACCTACCTAAGATATAATAAAATTAAAAAATGTGATAATTATCACAGACTGTTAGTATAACTTAATCTATTATTAAATAGAGGGTATATATGACGACGGTAATAATGATAATAATAGCTTTGTCTTTTCTTTTGTTTTCTATTACAAAAAGTAGATCTAAAACAAGGCAAGCAGTTAAATTTGCAAAAGGAATGTTTATCAATACTTTTGTTGAAATTTTAGGTGTAATGGCAATAGTTGGTTTTATTTTAGCACTATTACCACCGGATTTAATAAAAAATCTACTAGGTAGCAGTAGTAAATTACTCAGTTCTATATATGGAGCAATTATTGGGACAATAACAATAATGCCTGCCTTTATTGCTTTCCCTCTCTCAAAATCACTTTATATAAGTGGAGCTCATTTAGTAGCTATAGCCTCTTTTTTAACAACATTAACCATGGTAGGAGTAGCAACGTTTCCAATTGAAATCAAGCATTTTGGTATTAAGTTTACACTTATTAGGAATGTTATTAGTTTTGCTATGGCTTTAATCATTGCATTTGGAATGGGGCTATTATTATGAAACATATAAAGAAGTTTAAATTAATAATAATAGCTATAATTTTATATATAGGTCTGTTAATTTTTAGAAGTGATCTTTTTTTTAATGCCATAAACATAACCAAAGGGTTTTTATTAGAGATGATCCAGGTTTTACCACCTGTTCTTGTTATTACAGCATTAATTACAGTCTGGGTTCCCTCTAGTGTAATACGTAAAGGATTAGGAGAACAGTCAGGTATTAAGGGTAGGTTATTATCATTTTTTATTGGTGCTATTTCCGCTGGACCTATATATGCAGCTTTCCCTGCAGTTTTAGTTCTATTTAAAAAAGGTGCAAGTATTTCTAATATGGTTATCATTTTAAGTTCTTGGGCTGTTATTAAAATACCTATGCTTTTTGTGGAAACAAGTTTTCTTGGAATAAAATTTACAGCGATACGTTTTGTTTTAACAGTTCCTGCAATATATATTATGAGCCTTTTAGTAGAGAAACTAATTAAAAGAGATGAGATAACTGAAGAGAATAATCAGGATATAGTTTCATCTTTACCTAATTTAAATTGTGGAGCTTGTGGTTATTTAAGTTGTATTGATTTTGCATTAGCAGTTGAGGCTAATGATAAAAATATAATGGATTGTATTATACTAAAAAAAAATGAGGAGAATGATTATGAAAGTAAGTAAAGCATTTGATGGAGAAGTTATGAAAACTATAAATGGAGTTAAAGCGCAAAAAATATTCGATGACCCAAGGTTAAAAGTTATGCATTTAACACTGAATCCTGGAGCGAAACTTGAAACACACTCTACACCTGTGGATGTATTCTTTTATATTTTAGAAGGAGAGGCATGGATAGAGATTGGGGATGAGCGTGAGAGAGCAGATAAAGATTCTGTAGTGGAAAGTCCAAAAAATATTCCCCATGGAATTGAAAACTATAATAAAGATAAGGTCTTAAGGGTAATGGTTGTAAAAATTCTATAATGGATTCTCTATTTAATAATGGTAAATTTTCAAAACTTGAACCAGGGGATGTTCTTTATACATCGGATGAAAAATGTAAATATATTGGTAGAGTTGAAAAAGGTTCAATTCGAATAGTCCGTATGTTAAAATCTGGTAAAGAGATCGTATTAAAAGAGTTTATAGCTGGAGATCTATTTGCTGATCTACTTGTTTTTTCAGGAGATAACTATCCAGGTTGGATAATTGCCAATGAAGAATCCATTGTAGTTGAGGTTGGTTTAGAATCATTACTAAAAAACCTAAAACAGGAAGGAGAAACACTTTCATTTTTAAAATGTGTTTCTAATAAGGTCTCTGGCTTAACAAATACTATTGAGATTTTAAGCCTTAAAACTGTTAAGCAGAAGATCTCATATCTACTACTTTATAATAGTAATAAATTAATTGAATCCCCAACAATTTCTTCTCTTGCAAATAAAATAGGGAGCTCAAGAGAAGCTGTCTCAAGGACATTATCTGCAATGACCCAGGAAGGTATAATTAAAAAAGTAGCAGGTAAAATTGAAATATTAGATAGCCATAGTTTAGAGGATATTCTCAATGATATAATAACTTAATACTAAAATTACCCATGTTATTACTGTTTTTAGTCGTAATAAATACGGATAGATGATAACTATTCAAGTTTATAGGGTTTATATTTGTTAAATTTGCATTTTATATCACTTTAATTTAGCTTTATATATAGAGGCTAAAAGTGTCTAAAAAGTTAATAATCGTAATAAGTTTAATTCTTATCGTAGTGCTTTCAGGTATTTTATGGTTAAGACGACCTATTAAAATAGGTGTTCTATTCTCATTAGAAACTTCAACTGGAAATGAAGAGAACCTTGCTGTTCAATTTTATAATCATAAGTACCCTAAAATAGGTTTAAGGCCAGTTAAGCTTATTATAGAAAATCCAACACTAGAAGAGACATCTATAAAAGAAGCTTATCACAAATTATATGAAGAGGGAGTCTCTATAATTATAGGAGCTGCAATAAGTGCAACAGGTGTTGTTATTGCTAATGATGATTCAATTAGAGATGTTCCATTTTTTAGCCCATCGACATCATCAGTCCAACTATCTAATAAAAAAGACAACTTTTATAGACTAATTGCTTCTAATTATATTCAAGGACAATACCCTGCAGAGTATCTTAATACTACCAATTTAAAACGTATAGTGATGCTGTTATCTGAGCAAAATAGGGCCTATAGTGAACCTCTAGCCGATGCCTTTATAAAAAACTTTAATGGAGAAGGAATAAAAGTTTTTAATGATGTAGATCATCCAGATCCACAAAAAATTATTAATCTAAGACCAGACGGCATCTTTTTTATATTATCAACTTGTGAAATGATGCAATACTTGCAACCTATATACGATGATTTACCAGATATTGTAAGAATGACATCAACTTGGGGACATCAACAATTAGAATCTGTTTTTTCTGGAGATATTCTTAATAACCTGATTGTGATCACGCCTTCCGGGGATAAACAAGAGGATTATTTTGAAAAACTAACAATAGAGTTTGAAGAAAACTATAGAATTAAATCTTCTTTTGTATCAACTCTAACACTGTCCTCAATGGAATATATATATAATGTTATAGAACAGGTAGGAGATAATAGAGATAACTTACTAAAATATCTAAGTGAAAATAGAGTAATCGATTGGTCTTTTGGGAAGGTCAGAATTGACTCTTTTGGAGACGCCCATAACCAATATTATTATTTATATGAAATCATGAACAATGAATTAAATCTAAAAGAGAAGTTTATAATTCCTACATTTGAGGATAATTAATATGATGAGTGTTCATGGGCTACTAAAAAATATTATTCGACTTTTAGGTCGAATATGGATCTTTATAGTCTTAATGTATTTAGTGGGTGTAATATTTATGATTGGAGAAATTAAACTCTCTCACCAAAGTGATACAGAATCTTGGTCTCATTTACTAAAAGACAAACTAAATCTCCTCTCAGTTAGTGCTAAGATTGGTTTAGCAGATAATAAAAGACAATCGTCAAACTATTTCTATTTAGATATAAATGGTGTAATTATTGAATCAAATTCAGCAATATTAAAAGGTTTTAGTTTACAAAATAGTTCACTTTTTAAAAAAATATCAGAATTAAAAGAGGGTGAAGAGTATATATTATTAGATTCTGGTTTATTAGAAAACAGGTTGAAAGCCTATTTTATTCGAAAGGATATAGGTGGATATGCAATAATAAATTATCCCCCTGAAGAGTTCATACCACCAACTCTTTCTAATACAATTGTCCTCTTTTATGATAAATATGGGAAGGTTCTTTATAGTACACATAATGATTATATTGGATCTCAAATGAAGCCGAGGGTTGTAATATTTAAGAATGGGAAAGTATTTTTAAGTAGTAGGATTTTAGTTGATCATAGTGATATCCAGTCCATTTTTATGCTGCGGGACATTAGTACCCATTTTTATATACTTATTATAATTGGTTTAGTTTTTACTCTATCTATTTTTCTTTTTAACATTTATATAAAAAATATAAAAAATGGTCTAAAAAAATTGCAAGAAGAATCAGAAGAGATAAATTCTATAGTTACCGATCTCTCTATAATAAATGATGAGCAGTTACCAGAATCATTAGATCCTTTTGATTCCTATAGAGAGATTCTAATAAAACTCAAAAAAAGAATAGAATCAAAGGACTTAATATTTCAGGAGAATATTGAAACAAAAAAAATATATCGATTACTTATAGATAGAGTAATTGAGTTATTAAATAGAATTGATATTACGACTCAAAAACAGAAATTAATTGAAAATGAATCTACTCGTATTAGAATAGAGAGAGATCGAGTAGAAGTTATGACAAAAGCAAAAAGTGACTTTTTTGCAAATATAAGTCACGAATTAAGGACACCTCTTAATGCTGTTGTAGGTTTCTCTGAACTGTTATCTTCAACTATAACAGACCAAAAAGATAAGTCTTACGTTCAGGCGATACAAACATCCAGTAAAAGTCTACTTCATCTAATAAATAATATTTTAGATCTGTCTAAAATTGAATCAGGTAAAATGAAAATAACACTAACAGTTATTGATCTTGAAACTTTAATAAACGAAGTAACACATCTATTTTTATTTGCTACTCAAAACAAATCAGTAGAGATTATTGTTGATATAGATGAAAATACCCCAACCTTTATAGAAAGTGATGAGACTAAGTTAAGACAAATTTTAATTAACATAATTGGGAACGCTATTAAATTCACAGATGAAGGTCTTATTAAGATAAAAACCCACTTTAATGGTGCAGATCTAATTATAGAAGTTAAAGATAGTGGTCGAGGTATATCAGATAGATCTATTTCGCATATTTTTAATGAGTTTCATCAGGAAGGTGACCAAAGTGGAATAACAGGTTCAGGTTTAGGGCTTCCTATATGTAAACGTCTAACAGAACTTCTAGGTGGGGAAATTGAAGTAATAAGTGATATTGGTGTAGGTAGCTCTTTTATAGTAAAATTAAAAAAAATATCAATAAAAAATAGACTAACGAAGCCAGATAAAGAGAAAATTGGTTTTATAAATTACCATTTTAATTCTTCCACAGTTCTGATTATAGACGATGAAGAATTTAATAGAACAATAGTAAAAGAGGCATTAACAATTGTTGGACTGAATGTCTTAGAATCTAAAGGTGGAATAGATGGTTTTAATTTCGCGATGGAAATTAAACCTGATCTAATATTATTAGATATAAGAATGCCAAATTCAGATGGTTGGAAGACTATAAAATTGATTAGAGAGTGTAATACTTTGAAGTTCACTCCAGTAATAGCTTTTACAGCATCATTAAACCTAGGAAATATAGATGTTATGAAAGACTGTGGATTTAATGATGTAATATTTAAACCAACAAAGATTTCGAATCTTTTAAAGAAAATTGGATATTTTATTCCATATAATATAGCTGATAATACAAATATAAATGCAGATAGTTACATCCTACAACTTAATAAAGATGATTATATAAAGGTAAAAAAGCTACTTCCAGTTACAAACAAGTCAGGAACAATAATTAAAGTAAAAGAGATGAAAAAGTTAGCAAAAATATTAAAGGATATTCCAGAATGTCATAATTTTTCTAGTAAATTTGATCTTTCCATAGAGAGTTATGATATAGAAACAATGCAGGAATTATTAACAAAGTACCACTTCGTGGAGGCTATAAACAGTGTCTGATCAAGAAATTCTTATCGTAGATGATATCCCCAAAAATTTACAAGTGATCGCTAGTCATTTAGTGAATGAACCCTATGAACTAATTATGGCTACCAGTGGTAAATCGGCTATTGCAGCAATGGAAGATAGTATTCCTGATCTGGTATTATTAGATATCTCAATGCCAGATATGAATGGATATGAAGTTTGTGAGTATATAAAAAGAGATCAGAGATTAAAAAATATACCTGTAATTTTCTTGACTGCATTCAGTGATGTTGAAAATGTTGTTAAGGGGTTTGAAGTTGGTGGAATAGATTATATTAAAAAACCATTTCATCAAGCTGAACTTAAAATCCGAATTAAGACTCACCTTGAACTTCATAAACTAAAAAAAGATCTGCTTAGATGTTCTATAACTGATCCTCTAACTAGGATAGATAATAGACGTGGAATTGTAGATAAATTAGAGGTTGAATACCATAGGTTATCTAGAGGTGGAACAGAGGGCTATCTTATGTTAGGTGACATAGATGATTTTAAAGTTATAAACGATACATATGGCCATGATTATGGTGATTATGTATTACAGAGTATAGCCGCAATTATAAGGGAAAATATAAGATCTGAAGATCTATTTGGCCGTTGGGGAGGAGAGGAGTTCCTTTTATATTTTCCACAAATAAAAAAAGAGGGTGCACTAGATGTTGGAGAGAAAATTCGCCATACAATTGAAAATTATATATTTGAATTTAATAATCACAAACATAAAGTTACTATGACATTTGGTATATCAATATTAACCGAAAAAGACAAATTAGAAGCCGCCATAAAAAGGTGCGATATAGGTCTATATGATGGCAAAGAGACAGGGAAAAATAGAGTTATATTTAAATAGCTCTAATAGCTGTATCTATTCTAATTATAGTAGTTCATTTGATTTCCTTTTTCGCCCATATAATTCTCTGAATCGAACCAATTAAAGCTAAAACACTTATAACAATAAATAGTATAACAATTTGATCTGGTAAAATAAAAAAAAGTGTATAAATTATTATTGTTTCAAAACCCTCTGCTAACCCCTTGGGCATATTTACAGATGTTAAACTTTTCTGTGACAAATAATTTCTTTTTTCTAAGATGGCTGATAGATACATCCATGAAGCTGAGTTTATATAAAAAGCTGCTAACATAAATACTAATAATATTGTCTCTAATTTAATAAAACCTCTATTCATTACAAATGCTATTGGAATTATTGCATATATTAGAAAATCGCTCATTATATCAATATATCCACCATAATCACTCTGTGTTTCAGAGATCCTAGCAATAGTTCCATCTAAACCATCTGTAATTCTATTTAGTACCCAACATATTAAAGCAATCTTATATAGACCTAACAAAACTGTAAAAAAAGCTAATATACCCAAAACTAGAGATATCATTGTCATTTTATTAGGGGATATATATTTAGCTAAAAATTTAGCAAATGGTAATAATATTCTCTCTTTTATAGGCCTTAAAGCTGTATCAAACAATTTTGGGCTCCTTATTTGTAAATGGTGTAATAATTAGCCAGTGTATTTTTTGGTATTTTTTATCTTTATACCCAGGAACCCCTAAGTTCATTTTTAAATGACCTAACTGAGGTTCTAAAACTATGGATCTAAATAATTTGTCCCAAAATATAAAAATTGTTCCATAATTACTGTTACACTCTTTTAATTTTGTTGAGTGGTGGATTCGATGTATGTTAGGAGTAATAATAATTTTTTGAATAAAATCATTTAACTTATTATTAATTCTAAAATTCCCATGGTTAAAAATAGCGAATGTATTAATAGATATTTCAAATATAATTAAAGTAGTCAAATCTATTCCTATTACCCATACAAAAAGTAGTTTAATTAACATTGATAGTAATATCTCTAAAGGGTGGAATCTTAGGGCACTTGTAAAGTCTAAGTCCCTATCTGTGTGGTGCATTTTATGTAATGCCCAAAAAATTGGTACAACATGGAAAATCCTATGTTGGAAGTAAATTATTATATCTAAAAGTATAAACCCAATAATGAAGTTAAAATAAAATCCAAAGTTCAACAGATCTAATAATCCATTTATAGGTGGATCAATTATAAATATAGGAATTAATAAAAAAAGTGGTGTTATCAATCTATTTAAAAGTACTATTAATATGTTATTTGACCATCTAAACCACCTGGAGTGATTCCTCTTCTTTTGGGGTATAACAAATTCTAGTATTGCTATTAAAATTGTTATACTGATAAAAGTAATTATTCTTATATTGTTCATAATTTAATTATAGACGATAATCAAATTATGCAGTGCAAATTAAATAATATTTATTATAAATATGGTGAAAACACTGTATTAAAAGATGTTAGCATGGAAATTAGTCATGGTGATATTATCTCCATTATTGGACCTTCAGGCGCAGGGAAAACGACTTTATTAAAAATAATTACAGGTCTATTAAAACCAAGTTCAGGTAACATGTCTTTTATTCCAGAACCATCAAAAGACAGGCCTAGAATCATAGTGTTTCAAGATTATCAACTATTTCCACATATGGATGTTTATAATAATGTTGCATTTGGGCTTAAAGCTAGAAAGTTAGGAAAAGAGTATATAAAAACAAAAGTATTAGAATATTTGGACTATTTTGGTTTATCAAATAAAACAGAAAAATTCCCTGATGAACTGTCAGCAGGAGAGAAGCAGAGAGTTGCAATAGCAAGGGCAATGGTTGTAGAGCCATCACTTTTATTGTTAGATGAACCATTTGCAAATTTAGATTATAACCTTAAGTCAGATACTGCTCAGTTTATACGTAAAACCCAAAAAGATTTTAATGTAACAACAATATGTGTTACACATGATCAGAGGGAAGCATTTGCAATGAGCGATAAAATTGGTGTGTTATTAGATGGTGAATTATTAGAACTTAGAACTACAAAAGATCTATTTAATTCTCCTCATAATGTTAAGGCTGCTGAGTTTATAGGACCTGTTAATCGAATCCCTATTAATGAATTTAGACATCTAAATATTAAAGGTATACAACCAAAGAGTAATATTTGTGTACGGGCAAACGATATAGAAATTATAAAAGATGATAGTAGCATCGCCCAGATTCAAAACATTATATATAACGGAGAAACTATTCGATATATCGTTATTTGTAATGGTTTAAATTATATAAGTTGTAGTATGAATAGTAGTTTAAAAGTTAGAGATAGAGTCTCTATAAATATTAATAATTATTTAATGGAGGAATAAAATGTTAAAAAAAATAGTTACAATAGCCATTTTAATATTAGTTTTATCATGTAAAAAAGAAAATGTTGTTTCAGTTGAATCACTAGATTTTAATGAAATAGAAAAAATAGCAATAGGTTCAGAAGTTAGGTTTTACATGTGGGGTGGTTCAGAACAGATAAACAGCTGGATAGATGATTATGTCGCAAAAGAGCTAAAAATAAAATACGATATGAAGCTGGTTCGAGTTCCTATGGATGCTTCAGTTTTTGTTAATAAGTTAATTGTAGAAAAATCTGCTAAAAAGCTAATTGGAGATATCGATTTAGTTTGGATTAATGGAGAAAACTTTAAAAATGCTAAACAAGCAGAGGTTTTATATGGTCCCTATCTTAATAAATTACCAAACTTTCAAATGTATATAGATCCAAAAAGTAGTGAATCTGATAGTGGATTTCCAATAGACGGTTATGAACTACCATATGGGAAAGCCCAGTTTAACTATATTTATGATAGCGCACAAATAAAAGATCATCCTAATAATTTTAAAGAACTTCTTAGCTGGGCAAAAAGTAATCCTGGGTTATTTACATATCCCCAGCCACCAGACTTTACTGGCTCAGCATTTATTAAGCATGCCTTCTATTCTTTAACTGGAGGGCATGAACAGTACCAAGGTAAGTTTGATTTAGAACTATTTACAAAAAAATCCCAGGTATTATGGGATTATCTAAATGAACTTGAACCATATTTATGGAGTAAAGGAAAAAATTATCCTAAAGAACTCTCCGCTTTAGATAAACTGTTTAGTAGAGGAGAAGTTGGATTTACAATGTCATTTACCCAAACTGCTGCTCAGAATAAGATAAATGAAGGTCTTTACCCAGAAAGTGTTAGAAGTTTTATTTTTACTGATGGCTCTTTATCCAATATGCATTATACAGCAATTCCATTTAACTCTCCTAATAGAGCTGGAGCACTACTACTGTCTAATCTATTGATATCTCCAGGGGTTCAGTTATCTAAAAACAGTCCAGACAATTGGGGAGATTTTACTGTTTTATCAATGGATAAACTAAGTTCAAACTATACAGATAAGTTCCTCTCTTTAGATCTAGGGAAAGCTACAGTAGGTATTGATACACTAGATAAATATGCAGTTCCAGAGATCCCATCAGAATATCTTGAAGCTTTGGAGAAAGGCTGGGATAAATATGTTCTTAAAAAGTGAAAAACTTAAACTACTGCCTATACTAATTCCATTTATTCTCTTTTTCCTATTTGCAGTTGTTTTTGCTTTTTTACAATCTGTTGGTTATTTAACACCGACAAAAACTATATACACTGGTTTTGATTCTTATAGACAGTTGTTTCAAGATCGGTGGTTTATTTCATCATTTTTATACTCAATTAAAATAGCTTTTTTATCCGCTTTTTTATCAATATCAATTGGTTCATCTATTGCATATAATTTATGGGATACGGCCTCGATAAATAAGAAGTGGGTTATCTTATATAAAATTCCACTAATTTTACCTCATATAATAGCAGCTTTTTTTGTTCAAATATTTTTTTCAAATAGTGGATTGATATCAACCCTATTGTTTAAGTTAAACATTATTACTAGTTCAGCAGAGTTCCCCAATATTATAAGTGGGGAACATGGTTTAGGTATTATATTTGCTTATATATATAAAGAAGTTCCATTTGTTATACTTTTACAATTAGCTATATACTCTAAAATCGATAATAATCTAATTATAGCAGCTAAAAATCTTGGAGGAAACAAGTTTGATATTTTTTCAAAGATACTTATTCCAATTTTAAAACCTGTAATTAACAGTACATTTATTATTCTATTTTTATTTAGTTTAGGTTCATTTGAAATACCATTTTTATTAGGTGCTAGTAGACCTGAGATGATCCCTATTTATATATACAAACTTTATTTTGAAATGGGATTAGATTTAAGACCTGTTGCTATGGCATCTTTAATTATTCTGTTTATATTTTCTTCTCTATTTGTTGTTTTATATACATTTTTTGTTAGGAAAATATCAATTGTAGGGAGGAAATTATGAAAAAGATCTTTGTTTTATTCTTTTTAATACCTCCACTATTTTTAGTATTTTATATATTTGTAGGGATCTGGAAATACCCTGATCTACTACCTAGAAGCTATAATTTAAGAGGGATAAAGTTTTTAGTTAAAAATATAAACCCTATAACCTTATCGATATTTACATCCTTGGGTTTTTCACTGTTATCAGTTGTTTTTTCTCTGCTTATTACAATATTACCAGCATCCTATTTAGCAAGGAATGAGTTTGTTGGAAAGAGTATATTAGAGGCTCTACTACTATCTCCAGTTTTAATACCATCTATAACCTATTCTATGGGAATTCACTGGATATTTATTAAATTAGGACTATCTGACAGTTTTATAGGAGTAACAATAGTTTTAACAATGTTTTCTTATCCATACCTATTAAGATCCCTAATTGCTGGTTTTTCTCTATACTCTCACAACTTAGATGTAAGCGCAAAAAATCTTGGTGCAAACTTATTTACTAGAATAGTTAAAGTTCATCTGCCACTACTATTACCCTCTGTCATATCAGGGGGGACAGTTGTGTTTTTATCATCTTTTTCATCTTACTTTTTAGTCTTTTTAATTGGAGGGGGAAGGGTAAATTCATTTACTGGTTATCTTGTTCCATTTTTAAGGTCTGAAGATTTAAATATATCATCAGTTTTATCAATAATATTTTTACTGATTCCAATTGTTCTATTTACACTTATAGAGGTTTTACATAGGAGATTACTGCATGAAGAAAAATATTAAAAAAACAGTATTATTAGTTAGTATAATAGCCCTATTTATTATAATAAAATTTACAAATGTAGGTCAGCTTATAGATCTATCTAGAATAACAGAAAGTAGGGATCTTTTATTAAATCAAGTTGAACAATACTATATTCCTACTACGGTTATTTTTATACTAGTTTATATATTAACAGTAGCCTTATCAGTTCCGGGAGCTACTTTATTAACTATTACCGGAGGTTTTTTATTTGGTCCTGTTTTTGCCCCTATTTACATAAATGTTGGTGCAACAATTGGTGCGTTAATAATCTTTTTAATAACAAGATACCTACTAGGGAATAGTGTTCAACAAAAGTATGAACCTCAGCTAAAAAAGTTTAATAATGAGCTTGACAAAAATGGTTCTAACTACCTATTAACACTTAGGTTTATACCACTATTTCCATTTTTCTTAATTAACATATTAGCAGGTTTAACAAATGTTTCTGCTAAAAAGTTTATATGGACTACTTCGGTGGGAATTATACCAGGTTCAATTATTTATGCCTATTTAGGATATGCAGGAACAACTACGGTCGTTGAAGGTCCACTACTGTCAAAAGAGGTTATTATAGCTTTTGTTCTATTAGGGTTGTTATCCCTAGTTCCAGTTATTGTCAAAAAAATAAAAGGTAAAAAAGATGTTTAGCCATGATATTATTATTATTGGTGGTGGAGCCGCGGGACTGTCTGTTGCTTCCGGTGCAGCACAATTAGGACTTAAAACCGCATTAATAGATAAAGGGCAGTTAGGTGGAGCCTGTCTGCATTTTGGTTGTGTTCCAAGTAAAAGTTTAATTAAATCTGCGGATTTTTATGAGAGTATGTCCCATACTGAAAAGTTAGGCCTACCTAAAATAAAAAAACCTGAAGTTGATATGCAACTAATAAACGATAGGGTACAAAATATAATTAAGGATCTAGAATACCACGACTCCCCACAGCGGTTTAGGGATTTAGGTTGTGACGTCTATTTAACAACAGTAAAGTTCAAAGATAAATATACTCTTCAACTTAAAAACGGTGATGAATTATCTTCAAAAAAAATAATTATAGCAACTGGTTCATCTCCAAGGTTTATTAATATCCCAGGTTTAAAAGATACTGGGTATATAACTAATAGAGATATTTTTTCACTTAAAAAATTACCTAAAACACTGGTTACAATAGGTGCGGGACCTATAGGTATAGAGCTAAGTCAGGCTTTATCTAAATTGGGAACAAAGGTAACAATTATAACAGATTCAGCTACAATTTTGCCTAAAGAAGATTCTGATATGTCAAAAATAGTACAGGACGATCTACTAAATTCAGGTGTTGAACTTATATTTAATGCAAAAATAAATAGTGTAACTGAGTTTCATCATACTAAAAGAGTTCTTTATACCGGTCATGCTAAAAATTTATGTGTCGAAGCCGATACTATTTTATTATCTGTAGGTAGAGAAGGAAATACATCTGGTTTAGGGTTAGAGGATATTGGTATAGATCTAAAAAATAGTTTTATTAAAGTTGATAAATACCTTAGAACATCACAAAAACACATTATGGCAATAGGAGACTGTAACGGAAAGTTCCTCTTTACCCATGTTGCGGGAGCTGAAGCTTCCAATGCAATAAAGAAAAATATATTTGGTATAAAAAGTAAAATGAACTATCAGGTTGTTCCTTGGTGTACTTATACAAAACCAGAGATTTCCTCTATTGGGTATAACGAAGTCAGAGCTAAAGAAGCTGGGATATTTTATAAAGTAGTAGAAGCGGAAGTTGATGATATAGACCGTGCCCATGCCGAGGGAAAAACAGAAGGTAAAATTAAGGTATTAATTGATAAAAAAGATAGAGTTATTGGTACACAGATTGTTTCTTATAGTGCAGGTGAATTGATTCTTCCATCTATAATGACAATTGGTAAAAAACTGTCAACATTTTTGTCTCCAATATATCCATATCCAACACTTGGCGAGATACATAGAGAGGTTGCAGGTAACTATTATTCATCTAAACTGTTTAACAGTAGAAATAGAAGGCTATTAAAGTTCCTATTTAGGTTTAGAGGTTAGGACTACTTTATTAAGCAACCTAGATAATTATAAGATCTAGATTGCTTATTTCTTACTATTTAGTATCTGCAATTTTAATCATATTTGTATGCCAATCTAATAGGAAAGCCTCTTTTTCTAAGTTATCTGATTTTGAATCAACTAAAACTCTAAATACAGGCTCTGTTCCAGAACCCCTCATCCATAGATATGCAGAGTTTTGGTTATTGTTATCTTTTAATAAAATCTTTAAACCACCAGATTCCGCACCAGATCTAGTATGTGGACCCATTCCGATAACTTCATTTAGACCTTCACTGTTTATCTCTTGGTAACTAGTTATGTTGTATTTCTCTTTAAGAATGACTTTTTTAAGTTCCCACTCCTGTAAAAATAGTTCTTCGTAGTTCTTTTTTAAAACAGCATGGGATTCACTCTTAATTTTTAACATAGCTCTATCTTCATAAGCACTAGTAGTAATAAAAGCTGGAATAGAATCTATAACGTCGGAGAGAGTGAAGTCAATTTTGTATTTATCCATCTGGTTACTTTTTTGACACCAAATTTCAAATAGACCTTTGTTATCAGCTTCCGAGGTTAACATTAAGAGCTTCATTATTGCAGAAATTGTATTTAAAGGATCCCTTACTGCAGCAGGGAAAGTGATGTTACCACCATTTGATCCTTCACCTAAGATTCGAACAGTATAACCTTCCTCTCTTTTTGCAACTGCCAGGTTAACAACATTTGCTTCCCCAACCTCTGCTCTAAAAGTCTCTGCACCAAAACATTTTGTCATGGCATCTATTCTCATGGAAGTAGGGCCGTTAACACAAACAGCTACTTTACCTGGCTGGCCACCGTTGTAATAAAGAGATGAAAGTTCAGCTAATACAGAGATTGCAAAAACAGTCTGTGCTTCTATGATTTCAGCTTCACCTTTTTTAGTATTGTAAAAAACAACATTTCCCCGGTCTCCATCGTTATCTGGAACATAACCTAGAGCAAAAGTACTGTCATTTTTATACTCAGCTTCTAATACCTCTTTACAAAGGTTTAAACTTCGACCTTCTGGTACTATTCTATGGGTAATCTGTCTTGGTTTATCGTTAACTCTTTTAACTTTAACACCAATAGAATTCAGATAATCACTATCTATTGTCTCTGTTCTAGCACTACCATTAAACTCGGCAACAATACCAAATCCATTTTTTTCTATTTTAGACTTTAAGTCACTTAAAAATGTCTTTTGTACCTGGGTATCAGTAGAACCTGAAATTACTAAGTTAGTAAATTCTGTATAAGCTTTTTTAGCAGCAACTCTGTATTGTGATGATGAATTATAAACTTCAGTTATCTTGTCAGAATTTGCACTATTAGCTTTTGCCATTAGACTATCTATATTTTCCTGGTTTGATAAAGCTTCCTTATATTTCTCAATCAGAGGTTTAGCCATTGTTCCGTCTATAACACCACCTGTATTAAGACCAAACTTAACACCGTTATGTCCAATAGGGTTATGACTTGCGGAGATATATGCAAAACCGTCAGCTTTTTTATCCATTTTTGTATAACAGAAAGCCTCTGGAGCCGCTGATATAAACAGATATTGAATAGTTAAACCTTCAGCTATAAACAGTCTAATCATACAGTCTGCAATTGCTGTCCCGGTATGTCTACTATCCTGAGCTAATACAATCTCTGGGTTACTTATACCAGTTTTTTCTTTTACAAAATTAGAGAATACTAAAGCCATTGCTGATGCTAATACTTTATCAGTATTAGAGATTTCAGGAGTTGTTGACTCTTCGTCCCCACCATTTGCAAAAACCTTTCTCCATCCAGATGCTGATAGAATCATTGGTTTAAGAGATTCCTGAACCTCTTGTAAAGTTATATCTAAACTATTAAATGGTTTTAACTCTGGATTTCCCAAATTAAAACCTGTCATTTTATCAACTATAATGGACATTATATTCTCCCTTTAATTAGTTTGTTTGGTGTATGATACTAATTGTCTCTACTTATGTTAAGTAGATAGTACATTATTTTACAATTTTAAGTGCAAAAAATAAATAATGTTTGTATAATATGTTATGAATAAAATCAATATACTACCACTAGATGGGTCAACAGAAGAATATAATCAGTTAAGAATAGATCAATCAGGCAGAGAAAATAGCCAATATAGGGCACTTACAAGAAACGAGATAGAGTTATTAGAAATGCAAAAGAACAGGTGTCACGACTGGTCTAAAATATTAGTAACAGATATGTTTGAGCCTTTACAGGTAAAACACTGTTACTTTACAGGAACAGTTCGTATCTCAGATATGGAGCAGATATCATTAGAGTTCCACGATTTAGTTGTACCTGTAGGTTTATACGATTCACAAATTGGTTCATGTGATATTGGTAAAAACTGTTCAGTAAACAATGTATCATTTATGTCTCACTTTATATTAGGTGAGCAGGTAATATTAAAAGATATTAACGAGCTAGTTACATCGGATCATGCTAAGTTTGGTAACGGAATTGTAAAAGAGGGTGACGATCCTAAAGGCCGAATTGAACTTGAAATTGCCAACGAAGCCGGGGGTAGAGAAGTTTTACCATTTGCAAAAATGTTAACACCAGATGCGTACCTCTGGTATAAATACAGGGATAACTCTGAATTAATGGCAAAGTTTAAAGAGTTTGTAGAAAACGAATACTCCTCAGAAAGGGGTTATTACGGAATTATAGGGGACAGAACTGTAATTAAAAACTCCAGAATTATAAAAGATGTTGTTATTGGAGAAGATGCTTATATTAAAGGTTGTAATAAACTTAAAAACCTAACTATTAAAAGTAATAGAGGGCATAGAACTCAAATAGGTGAGGGCTGTACTCTTGTAAATGGAATTATTGGCCAAGGCTGTAAAATATTTTATGGTGCAATGGCTGTACGGTTTCAGTTAATGGATCACTCATCGTTAAAGTATGGTGCCAGGTTAATTAACTCTATATTAGGAGAGAACTCAACAATCAGTTGTTGTGAGGTTCTAAACTCTTTTATCTTCCCAGGCCATGAACAGCATCATAATAGTTCATTTTTAATTGCGTCAGTACTTCAAGGGCAGACAAATATAGCTTCTGGTGCAACTGTTGGTAGTAATCATAACTCAAGAAAAAACGATGGTGAGATAGTTGCAGGCCGTGGATTTTGGCCAGGTTTAAACTGTAGTTTAAAACATGATTCTAAGTTTTCATCATTTAATATTATTGTGAAAGGAAGTTATTCCCACGAGATTAATAATCCATTACCATTTTCACTACTCTCTCTAAATACAGGGGGGAAACTAGAAGTATATCCTGGGTATTGGTTTAAACATAATATGTTTGCATTAAAAAGAAATAGTTGGAAGTATGGAGCCAGAGATGGTAGGACTGAAAACTTCCCTAACTTTGATTTTAATTTTCTTGCTCCAGATACAGTAGCAGAGATGATAAATGCACTTACGTTCTTGGAGAAATGTGCAGAGTACTCCCACAGAAAAATATCAAAAGAGGATATAACTGGAGAGGAGTTATTAACAAACTACGATGATTTTGGTAACTTTTCAGTATACAGTACATCTATAGAGAATAAAAACCATGAAGTATTAATTCATAAACCAGCAGAGGCTTACAATGAGTATAAAAAGATGATTAATTATTACTCTGTTTCTGCTATATTAGAATATATAAACGATGGTGGTTCAAAGTCTATACTTAAAGGTAACGGCCTATTAACACCAGCCCTGTGGGTTAATTGTGGTGGTCAATTTATACCAAAAGAACGTGTTGATTTTATTACATCCCAGGTTGTAAATGGTGGAATCTCTAGTTGGGATGATGTACACGATAACTACAGAGTTTGTTCTATGTTATATAAAGAGGATAGAGCCCAAAACGCACTAGATAGCCTTAAAACCTTAAACGGTGTAACAGTAATTGATAATGATATGTGGTTAAGATCTATTTCTGAGGCTGTAGAAACAAGATTAGAGATTAAAGATCGGGTTTTTACTTCTAGGGAGAAGGATTACACATGTAGCTTTAGAAGTATTACATTTGATAACCCAAAAGAGAAAGAGGCTGTAATTGGTAAACTATCTGATAATAGTTTCTTTGGAATAGAAGAGGAAGAGTGTGCTGCTTTTAAAATATTAGCAGATAATGAAGAATTACAGAAAATCTTCTAATCGTATACCTTCTCCATCTGGTACTAACTTCGTAAGTTTTTTACCATAAAAGTTATCTACAAGGTGGGGAGCTATACCAACCCTTAAAACTTTCTCGGTTCTTAGCAGAGCTGAGTTGTTTTTAGTTATAATAGTTCCAGGTTTTAATTCCAAAACAGTGTGGAGAGATCTATTTGTTTTGCCGTAGTTAGCTATTTCAGATTCTGCTAGTTTTTTAATACCTGTACCTAAAATTGTCTCTATTTTATCTTTCCCATAAATAGCTTCTAACTCTTTGATACCAGTCTCGTAACTTAATTTTTCGTATTTTCTAATAGAGACACACATAATTTTAAAGTTAGCTGGATTAAGTGCCACAGGGTCATCTAAACCATCTGTGTCGTTAGATAGGGTAATATGTTTCTCAACTACTGATCCACCTAATAATACTGTTAAACTTGGTACTAATATTGGGTCTAAGGAGTGGTCTGAAACCCCTGTCTCTATATTAAATGTCTCTTTTAGATATGGTATAACTTTTAAGTTATAGTCCTCTACTGGTGCAGGGTAACTTGTAATACAGTGTAGTAGGGTTATATCTTTTTCCCCTGTTAATCTAATAACTCTATCAATGTCCTCAAATTTAGAAACTCCAGATGATAGTATTATTGGTTTCTTATAGGATAATAACTGTTTAATTAATGGAAAGTGGTTAAGTTCCGGGCTTGCAACTTTAAATAGGTCTGATTTTATATCCTCTAATAGCTTGGCACTTTTTTCCCCAAAAGGAGATGCCATAAATATTAAGCCAACTTTTTCTGTTTCATCTTTAAGTTTTTGGTAAAACTCTATACCAAGCTCAAGACTTTTAAAAACATCGTATAAAGGAGTATCTCCACCGGGTAATTTAACTAATCCAGTATTTTTATGGATAATTTCGTCGGCATAAACTACCTGAAACTTTGCACAATCAGCACCTGATTCTTTGACAACTCGAATTAGTTCTATGGCTTTGTTTAGATCACCACCATGGCTAGTACCTATTTCTGCTATAATAAATGTTCGACCTAATTTTGAATAACTCATAAAACTCCCTGGTTGCATTGGCACATAAACCCTGATATGTAAAAAGCCGACCCAAAAGAGTCGGCTTTATTTAAATATTACAAAGAACTACTTAGCTTTAATAATATCGAATCCTGTATAAGGAACCAGTGCTTTAGGAATTGTAACAGATCCATCAGCTTGTTGGTTATTTTCAATAATAGATATTAACGCTCTTGAAATTGCAATTGCTGTACCATTTAAAGTATGACAAATTGTAGTTTTTCCATCATCATTTTTATATCGTACACCTAAACGTCTAGCTTGGTAGTCTGTACAGTTTGAAGTAGATGTTATCTCTCCCCAATCTCCAGTCTCACCACGACCAGGCATCCATGCTTCTAAGTCATACTTTCTATAAGCAGGTGAACCTAAATCCCCAGTACATGTATCTACAACTCTAAAAGGAACCTCTAAACCGTTAAAGATCTCCTCTTCAATTTCCCGGAGAGTTTCATGTAGGGCATCTGACTCTTCTGGTTTACAGTAGATGAACATCTCAATTTTAGTAAATTGATGAACTCGATAAATACCCTTAGAGTACTGCCCTGCAGCTCCAGCTTCTCGTCTGAAACAGTGTGAAATACCTGCCATTAAAATTGGCCCTTTAGAAAGGTCTATAATTTCTCCAGCGTGGTAACCACCTAAAGTAATCTCTGCAGTACCAACAAGACACATATCTGTACCCTCAATAGAATAGATATTTGACTCTGCACCTCTTGGGTTAAAACCAATTCCTTCTAAAATCTCAACTTTAGCAATGTCCGGAGTAATAGAAATACTAAAACCCTTCTTCATTAAAATATCAACTGCATATCGTGTTAACGCCATTTCTAAAATAGCGGCTTCGTTTTTAAGGTAATAAAATTTTGGTCCAGATACCTTTGTTGCTCTTTCAAACTCTATTAGATCAAGTTGCTCTCCAAGTTTTACATGATCAAGTGGTTTAAAATCAAAAGTAGGTACAGTTCCACAAACTTTAATCTGAAAGTTCTCTTTGTCTTCTTTACCTATAGGAGCATCTGGATGTGCCATGTTAGGTATTTTCGAGGCTTCAGTAGAGAGTTTCGATTTTAATTCCGATGTTTCTGATTCACTAGAAGCTATTAGGGATTTTAATTGTTTCCCATTTGAAATAAAAACTGCTCGCTCGTCTGGGGTCAATTTCCCTTTCATGTTGGAAGCATTCTCATTTGATTGTCTTCTTAAATCTTCAAGTTTAGAAAGACTCTCGCTGTAGTTATTATAAAGTTCTACTACAAGGTCTACATCTGCATTCATGAATCTGTTTTTTACGTTGGCTTTTATAGCTTCAACATTGTCTCTAATAAATTTCAAATCTAACATGCTGATTATATTACAATAATTATGTTATTATTGGAAATATGAAAACTCTATCTATTTTAATTTTATTTTTAGTAGGTGGCCTTTTGAGCGCCGATACCCTATATCTTTCCAATAATAATGTTGTAAAAGGTAAAATTATTGAACTTTCTGACACTGTTGTAAAGATTGAAACCTCCAATGGAGTCCTAGAAGTTGAAAAAACCCGGATAGTTCGAGGGGAGTTTTTTGGTGAAGGTTCTGAATTAAGTGGAGAATTGGTCTTTGAATTTCTATTAGATGGAAAAATTAAAGATACTTCTGGCAGTGGATATCCTATAGTAACTAAAAGCATCCCATATACCGAAGGTGTATTAAATGATGAAAAAGCAGCATTAGAATCTAGTGGAGATGGGCAATACTTTTATATCGAGGATAGCAGTTCTATAAGCGAAGTTGATAATTTTACTATTGCACTTAATTTTTACCCTGTTGATACAACAAAGTATAGATATCTAATCTCTAACTGGGAAAATACATTAAAGGGTGGAAAAGCAAATGGACGTTTCACATTAGCAGTTAAAGGGAAAAATCTTGTTTATAATGTTGTAGATAGTTCTGGATATCACCAAGCTTTAGCTGTTAACGATGTTCTTAATTTAAAACAGTGGAATAGTATAGCTATGAGGTTTAATAGTGGTGAAATGTCTTTATATGTTAATGGAGAAACTGTTGGAAAAAATGTAATACCTTTAACAACTCTATTAAAAGGAAGTTGGCCTCTATACTTCTTAACCTATAAGTTTGGATTAGACTTTACTACATATAACATCGTTGGTAAAATTGATAATATAAAGATGTATAATGCATTTTTATCAGATTCAGAACTTAATTTACTTTACAAAATCGAAAACATGTAGATTACATCCTCCTGACTATAGTAATAAAAGTGTAAAAAAGCATATACTAGGCTCATATTACTCTAAGGATGTATAGTGGAAGAGAAAAAAACTTTTAGAGACCTAGGTCTTTCAGAAGAGATTTTACAAGCGATTGAGAAGAAAGGATTTGAAGAACCGTCACCGATACAGGCGTTAACAATACCTATCCTCTTAAAGGGAGATAAGAATATTATAGGACAAGCACAGACAGGTACTGGTAAAACAGCTGCTTTTGGTCTGCCGATCCTAGATACTCTTACAAGTAGTAAAGATAAGAATGTTCAAGCGTTAATTTTAACACCAACCAGGGAACTGGCAGTTCAGGTAAGTGATGAGATAAACTCACTAAAAGGTGAAAAACGTTTGAGTGTTGCAGCAATCTATGGTGGACAAGCCATGGGCGAACAACTGAGACGTTTAAGACGTGGAGTAGACATTGTCGTAGGTACTCCGGGACGAATTCAAGATCATATCAATCGTGGTAGTTTAGATCTTTCACAACTTAGTTACTTAATATTAGATGAAGCAGATGAAATGCTTAACATGGGTTTTGTAGATGATATCGAAAAAATCCTTGAGACAGTAAACGAAGATAAAAAAATGTTACTGTTCTCTGCAACAATGCCATCTAAGATTCAACATATAGCAAAAAAATACATGGGCGACTATGAACTTTTTAAGGTTAAAAACAGAGATCTGACATCAGACTTAACTGAGCAGATATACTTTGAGGTAACACGAGGCGATAAATTTGAAGCTTTATGTAGAATTGTAGATATCGAAGAAGAATTCTTTGGTATCGTATTCTGTAGAACCAAAGTTGATGTAGACGAGGTTTCTCGAAAGCTGACTGAGAGAGGGTACTCTTCTGGAGCACTTCATGGAGACATCTCCCAGGCAATGAGAGAGAGAATCTTAGCACAACTTAAATCAAAACAGATAAATATACTTGTAGCTACTGACGTTGCTGCAAGGGGTATCGATGTAAATCACTTATCCCACGTTATTAACTACTCTTTACCACAGGATGCTGAATCCTATGTACACAGAGTTGGTAGAACAGGACGAGCTGGAAACACAGGTACTGCAATAACATTTGTAACTAAAGACGAATACAGAAAACTTTTATATATACAAAGAGTTTCTGGTAAAAATATCAAAAAAGATGAGATTCCAGGTGTAGATAAAATTATCTCTACTAAAAAAGATCGAATCATGAAAGAGATTTTAAAGTCTTTAGAAAACCATGATAAAGTTGGAAATACATTTAACGAAATGGCATTAACACTTTTACAAGAGAGCGAAAACCCAGTTGAGGTAATAGCTTCTGTATTAAGTCAGGCTTATGCTGAAGATTTAGATGAAAGTAACTATAACGAAATCAGAAAAATTAACATGAAAAGAAGTGGAACAACTAGACTATTTGTTGCTAAAGGTCGTCAGGACAATATAACAGCAAAATCATTAGTTGATTTAATTACTTCTGAAACAAATGTTCCAGGTAAGAGATTAGACTCTGTTCAAATTTTTGATCAGTTCTCATTTGTTACTGTACCATTCGAAGATGCTGAAGAGATTATCTTAGCATTTAAGAGTTCAGGTCGAGACAATAGACCTTTAGTTGAACAAGCTAAAGATTCTAAAGGTGGCGGCGGCGGTGGTCGTGGTGGAAATCGAGGCGGCGGTGGCGGTGGTTACCGAGGCGGAGATAGAAACAGAAGCGGCGGCGGTGGTTACCGTGGTGGTGATCGAAATCGAAGTGGTGGAGATAGAAACCGAGGCGAAGGCGGCGGCGATAGAAATCGTGGCGGCGGCGACGGAGGTGGTTACCGAGGCGGAGATAGAAATCGAAGCGGCGGTGGCGGTTACCAAGGTGGAAATCGAAGCGGCGGTGGTTACCAAGGTGGAGATAGAAATCGAAGTGGTGGTGGCGGTGGTTACCAAGGCGGAGATAGAAATCGAAGTGGTGGTGGAAACCGAGATCGAGGCTAATTATTTAGTTAGATAACCAATAGAACCAACAGATTAATTCTGTTGGTTTTTTTATTTATAAGCCTACAAACAAAAGTGTTAATGGGATTGTTATTAAAGAGAGTAGGGTAGATAAAATAAGAATAGCTGATGTAAGCTTTTCATCTAAACCCAACATATCACCTAAAACCACAGTCATAACAGCAGCTGGCATAGTTGATTCAATAAGTACTGTATTCCTAGATAGCGGATCAGTTAATCCTATAATATTAATTATTATAGAAGCAGTGATTAATCCTAATATTGGCCGTAATAATACTGGTACAATCGATCTCTTTAGATATTTAAAACTATCACCAAATGATATTGTTAAACCAACACTAAATAGTATTAATGTAACTGTCATATCCCCTAAACTAGTAATTGTATGTCTTAAAGGTTCGTAGATTGGTATACTTAAATAGTTAAACAGTATACCAATTAATAGTGTTGCAGATGGTATTATCATGTTTAGTCTAAAGTTTTTAACATCTAGTTTGCTTTCTACTTTTAATAATTTACCAATTAGAAATGTACCAATATATATAACTGGCCACCAAAGAGTTGTAAAAAACATTCCTCTAGATAGTCCTTCTGGACCCATAGCTCCATCTAATACTGCCCAACCCATATATCCATAATTACCAAAAGCTATAGCTATAATGTAAGCAGCTTTCATCTTTTTATCTTTAATTCGTAATACTAAAAAACTAATAAATATTAAAGATATAGTTAGCAGTATAAAGGATAGGGTTAAAGGGAATATCTGTTTAATAGTCTCTAACTTTAATTCTGTCATGGAGATAAATATTCTACATGGTACTGCAACTCTAATTACAAACTGTTTTATACTCAGACTAATGTCAGCTTTTAAGTACTTTATTTTAACTAAAAAATATCCAAGTAAAATTGGTATAAATAGTACAGCTAATGTATTAATCATACATTTCTAAAAGCTTATTTAGTGTTGCCCCAGCTTTTCCTCGGTGGGATACTTTGTTTTTCTCTTCATCTGTTAATTCTGCAGCTGTCTTTTTAAACTCTGGTACATAAAATACAGGATCGTAACCAAAGCCACCTTTACCATATGCTTCTAATGTAACTTCACCTTCAAATGATTCTTGCACAGAAAAGATACGGTTTTTATCTAATATTAGAACCATACAGCAGATAAAAGCAGCTTTTCTGTTGGTTGCTTTCTCCATATTTTTAAGAAGATAGATATATTTCTCTTCATCAGTTAACTCTCTACCAAGTTCATCTGTTCCGTATCTAGCCGAATGTATTCCTGGCTTACCATCTAAAAATTCTACAGATATTCCGGAATCATCTGATAATACTGGCATTCCACCAGATAGTTCATATAGTGCTTCAGCTTTTAATAGTGCGTTATCTAAGTATGTATTTCCTGTCTCATCAACATCCATTTTAATTCCTAAATCTTTAGGTAATATTAATGTATGTCCAGATAATATCTTATTTAATTCTTCTTTTTTGTGGGCGTTCCCACTTGCTAATAATATTTTCATGTCTAAAGTGTACTCTCTAAATATACTCTTGATCAAGTTTCACTTTTATAACAATTACGTAACATCTGTTACAGCATTATCCTACCAAGTACTGTAGATTATTACCAAGGAGCTAAACCGATGTTAAGAGATATAATTTCTATAGATGAAGATAAATGTGATGGTTGTGCATTATGTATACCTGGCTGTCCAGAAGGCGCACTACAAATAATAGATGGTAAAGCACGACTAGTTAGTGACCTATCATGTGACGGTTTAGGAGCTTGTATCGGTGACTGTCCAACAGGTGCCCTAGTTATAGAAAAAAGAGATGTTCCTCCATACGACGAGAGAGTTGTAATGGCAAATATTGTAACTAAAGGTGAAAAAACAATTTTAGCTCACTTAAGACATTTAAAAGATCATAACGAGATGGAGTTCTTTAACCAGGCCTTAGACTACTTACAGGAGATGGGTGCAGATAACCCATTAAAGTTTGGTTTAAATACACCTGAATCAATAAAAGATGAACCAAAAGAACATGTTGGTTGCCCAGGTAGTAAACAGATGGAAATAAATAGACCAGATACAGATAACAAACAAACAGGAGATATAGAGATGAATAGCGAATTAACACAATGGCCAGTACAATTACACTTAGTAAAACCATCAGCACCTTTCTTTAAAAAGAAGGACTTACTTTTAGCAGCTGACTGTGTAGCTTTTGCAGTTGGTAACTTTCATAAGGAATATTTAAAAGATAAAGGTTTAGCAATAGCTTGTCCTAAATTAGATAACAGCCAGGAAGAGTATGTAACTAAGCTTGTTGATATTATTGATACAGCTGAAACAAATACTTTAACAGTTATGATAATGGAAGTTCCTTGTTGTTCCGGGTTATTAAAAACAGCACAACTAGCAACACAAAGAGCAGCAAGAAAGATACCTTTAAAGGTAGTAACAGTAGCAAGAGATGGTAAGATCAACTCTGAGAACTGGATTTAACAAACTTACAATACAATAGCAATATTAGAGGATCATCACCTCCTAAGTTTAACGGTGGTCCTCTATTTTTTTACATTTGATTGATTGAATAATGAAATCTCCCACGAAAAAGTCAGCTAATATAGTTCTTTCAAATGAACCACTATTTATCTGACGTATTAGTTCTCTTTTTGACCAGTTAAATTTGGATGCAGATATTGCATCGAAGATATGTTAATCAACGTTTTTACATTTAGATATAAGATTTCTATGATGTGTCCAGCTTAAAACTCACCCTAGTGGGGCAAGTTTTTCATTTCTACTATAAACTTCATAAAACTGTTTCATACGCCACATATTAGAAGCATTAAAACCTTTAATTTCAGGATCTTTTTCTTTAATATATAAAACTAGTTCTTTTACAACACCTTTACCCCATTCAGAACTTTTAACTTTACCTGATAGATATGCTCCAACATTTCAGTAGGTATCTATAAGTATAGTGTCAGCCTGTCTTACAAGGTTGTTTCGGGAAATAATGTTATATTACTCTTGTTTTTTGTATGCTAAATTAAAATATTTTGAAAATTCATCAGAATTTGTTAGATCTGATCTTAAATTAAAATTTTCAGATAACACTTTTTCAATTACTGTTGGTAGAATATTATGTAGTTGTTCTAATGCGTTTTCATATCCAGTTACTAATGTGTAAAAACTTGCGCCATCAATTCTTCTAATTAATTCATTTGCTGGGCATTGTGAACCTTTATCTTTATCCGATGGAGTGAATGGAATATTAAACCGTTCAGGTTTTTTAGGGATTATATTAACGAAGTATGCAGTATAACCTTTATATGTACTACTTTTAGGCATAACTTGACGCTCTAATGAATAATATTGATCCGCTAACTTACCGCCAGTTACTGTATTATGTTTATTTTTAATCTCAGCAACTATCATTTTAGATTTGCATTCCAAGTCGACACCGGAATTTGCACCTACTCCTAAATCATCAAATCCTTCAACTGATCCAAGTATTTTTTGATGGAAATCTCCTATATGATTTTGTAGAGTTTTTTGACACTGTCTAATTGTTTCTGATTCTACCCAAGTTATATAATCAATATTGAAGGCACCAGCTTCAAAATAGGCACCAAAGGGATCAATAACATTTTTATTAAACTCTTTTAATGCTGTTTCTTTTTTAGCAATTCCAACATTTAATACTTCTTTTACTAGTTCTAGTAATCTGTCATCAGTTATATATGGTAAGTAGCTCATATGTATTTTTATCATACATAAGATAGGCTGTACATTAAAAAATATTATGCTACACGTACGTTTAGTATTAATATTGATTGACAATAGAATTTACATGTATTAAAGTAACCATATATAAGGTTGTGTAAGGTGGTTATTTAATGTCAGTTGAGAGTCGGAAATATAGTTTAGATGAGTTTTCAAAATTTCTAGATGTATCAAAAGAGACTTTAAGACGCTGGGATAATAGTGGAAAACTTAAGGCTAACAGACATGCTATTAGTGATTATAGATACTATACCGAAGAACATCTAGAACTTTGCGAAACTTTAAATCTTTATTATCCAGAAGAGAAAGTAGAACGCTCTATAAAACCTTTATCAACTTATAAATCGGTGGAATTATTTGCTGGAGGTGGTGGGTTAGCCTTAGGTTTAGAAAAAGCTGGAATACATCACTCAGTTCTTAATGAAGTCGATAAGTGGGCATGTCAGACTCTTAGAAAAAACAGACCAGATTGGAATGTTATAGAAGGTGATGTTAGAAAAGTTGATTTTTCAGATTATAAAGGCAAAGCTGATATTGTTACAGGTGGTTTTCCTTGTCAGGCTTTTAGTTTTGCAGGCAAAAAACTTGGATTCAAAGATGCTAGAGGAACTCTTTTTTTTGAATTTGCAAGAGCTGTAAAAGAAATCCAACCTAAAATATGTATTGGAGAAAACGTAAGAGGTCTTTTAAACCATGAAGGTGGAAAAACACTTCAAGGTATGATCGACGTTTTAGAGGAGCTTGGTTATAGAGTTTTAGAACCTAGAGTTTTAAAAGCTATCCATTATAGAGTTCCACAAAAAAGAGAAAGATTAATATTAGTAGCAATTCGAAAAGATATAAAAGTAGATTTTAATTATCCAAAGCCATATAGTAAAATCTATAATTTAAAAGATGCCCTTAAAAAGGGAGATCTTTTTGACACAGATGTTGAAGAATCTCCTGGACAGACATATCCACCAAGGAAGAAAGAGATTATAGATATGGTTCCACCTGGAGGTTACTGGAGAGATTTACCAGAATCTATACAAAAAGAATATATGCTTAAAAGTTATTATTTAGGCGGTGGTAAGACAGGTATGGCTAGAAGAATTAGCTGGGATGAACCATGTTTAACTCTAACTTGTGCTCCAGCTCAGAAACAAACAGAAAGGTGCCATCCAGATATTACAAGACCTTTTCAAGTAAAAGAATATGCTAGGATTCAAACATTTCCAGATAACTGGATATTTGAAGGTTCAGCTTCACAGCAATACAAACAAATTGGTAATGCTGTTCCTGTTAATTTTGCTAAAGAAATTGGATTATCAATTGTAGAGTTTTTGAATCAAGTTCATTCAATATAGTTATATTCTCTTATATTTGATGTTGAAATTTTATAACCCTATAATCAAATACTCATCAACCTTCGATCGTGTTGCTGTTTTATGGTTTCCAAAGTGATAAGTATGTTCTTTCTTTTTTACTACTACCTCTTGTTTATACTTTTTAAGTAGTCCTGTTAATGTTCCTAGATCAGGGTATCCATTTGAGGAGTAGGATAGAACTATTTTACTCTCTTGGAACTTTTTGAACATGTTGTCGAAAGCTACTATGGCTGTTTTTCTGTATGAGAAAGGTGTGGATTTCTTGTTGATTTTATTTGTCTTTGTTTTGTAGTTGATCTCTTCATCCTTCCAGTATTTAGATAGACCTTCTAGGAAGTGATATCTTTTTACATAACAGTTATCGTCTGACTTTGGTACGTAGGGTGGATCAAGATATACTAGATCTGGTTTATATTGCTTTTCATCGAAGCTATAAATATCTCCATTAAATGATTTGTTTTTTTACCATTGTCAAAAACTGTTGTGTTATATATTTCTATTTGCTCTAAAAAGTGCTCTTTTATAGTAAGTCTTAAATCTCTACGACCATCGTTGTAATGGTCTAGGTTCCCAGAAATTGTAAATACTCCCCTTGGTTGTTTTTTACTACATGATCTAAGTAGGGCAGACATTGCTAAAGCTTGTTTATGTTGTCCTTTTAGTTTTGTCATATTAAATGATATCTGATCTAAAAACTTTAATTCTTCAACTGTGTAAAAAATATCTTTAAAAGTTTCTTCTATGAATTGAGGGTAGGGTGTGTTCTCTTCTAGAAGTATTTTTAAATCGTTCTTTGTTATCTTTTTATTTGAGTTTTCAATTGTAGCCTTAGCTATCGTATAAGACAGGTTTAAGAAGTCATTTGAATATACCTGTTTGTTTAGTGTTTTAAACATGTACGAAACTGCTCCAGAGCCTGAGAAGCCATCTAATACTGTATCAAAGGGTATATTGCTTAATTCTTCTTTAATCCAGTCTAATAATATATATTTACTACCCATGTATCTAAGTCGTGGATAATCTTTGTGGTCCTTCAATTTAAATCTCCTAAATATACTGTTAAGGAGATTCTATGTTACTTACACGAAGGGTTGGTTCGTCTAAGTATTTATCGTTAATTTATAGAGTTATTAAGAATTTCGTATTCACTTAAATCAATATTATCATCCCAACTCAATCCATGACCACCTTTGTCTATTTTAACAGTTTTAAAGTAATTTTGATCCCGTAATCTGTTATGGCTTTCATTTCTAATAATGATATTGTTGCAGTCATATTCTTTTGTTATTCCATTAGAGAACTCAACTGTTAAAATTAGATTCTTTTTTGGAATTACTTTTGTTATTATTGGTATATGCATTATTAAAACTCCTGTGGATTCTAATCTTCATCATCATTATTTATTTTACCTTTATTTTCAATCATCAAGTAACTCACTTAAAGCCTTTTTCATGTAGAATAGGGAGGAGTCTACTGTTCCTTTGGGGATACCTAGGATTTTGGCTATCTCTTCGTTTTTTGGACCACAGTTCCTTTTTGACATGTTTTCGTATAATCTTTTTTTAATCTCTTGTTTTTCTAACATCTTGGCAAACAGGATATCCTTTTCAATGCCATCATCCATAATTGTTAGCTTTTTTTGTGCTCTTGTTATCTCTATAAAAAGTCTATTGTATCGTAGAGTTTGGTACTCCCTGTTCTCAATTCTAGATTGACAAAGATCGTCTAATAACTCTTTTGTTTTATATAACCACTCAGGTGTCTTGTCAAAAAGTGGAGCTAGAATATTTATTTGGTCTGAAGTTAAACTTCTAGAGTTTTTTAATGTGAATATTTCTAGACGTTTTTTAGAAGAAGCTTTCACTATTAGACCATCTTTTATACCTAATACTTTTAGTGCTTTATCAGTAATACTACAGGTGTTAATATGTGTATCTAAACAATAAGTACTCTTACACTCTGCAAGATAGTGGGACTGGTAAGCATCGTATTTCTCTTTCTTGGTTACATACTCTTTACTAAAACTATACATTAACCACTTTATATGCTTATTTATAAAGTGATTAAAGCCAGATAATGTATTATTATAACTGTCTATAATGGAGTCTAATTTTGGCATGAACTCTAAAATAAAGTCGCCAGCTTCTATGTATTTATCTTTACTAACTTGTTTATACACATAATTTAAAATCTCTTCTTTAAAACATTTAATACTACTTTTTTTATCTAAATACTTTTTTAAACATTCATTTAAATTCATTAAAACCCCTACGCTCTGTATACACATATAATTTGGGTGTATTAAGTTCTTGTATATAACCCTACTGGGTTATAAGGTCTTAATTTGGTCTTGTATAATATTTACAAAATTTACAAATATTTAGTTATAAGTACTGTAGAAGCAAACTAAAGATAATTTATTTAATCTTTATCTTTTTTATTTTCATTTAATTCGTTTTATATGTATGATTAAGTATAGGAGATTATAAATGAAAAAAAATCTATCAAGTTCTTTCTTAATTCAAATTGCAATAGGATTATATTTCACACTAAGTGGTCTATTAGGTCTTATGGGGTATAACTCAGGAACAAACCAATTAATTAAGGACGTTAATAACTTCCTTGGAAGAAGTAATAATTATCTACCACTAATTATATCTATTTGTTTCTTAGTTTCAGGTTTAGCTTTATTAGCTGGTGTTTTACTTTCCTTTAAAAAACCAGTTGTATTTTTAGTAATTTTTATTTTATGGATTGTTTATATAGTTATGAACTATTTCATGAATAACTTTTTAGAACCAGATCTATTACCTTGGCTAAGAGATTTATCTTTACAAGTTATTATATTAGCAGGTCTTTGGGGTACAACTTTAAAGGTTAAATAAAATTAATTACTAAGTCACAGGGTATTACTCTGTGACTTGTTCTATATCACCTATATTATTTAGCAGTTTTCTAACAATTCGTCACTGTATTTTATTGCTCTGTTTCGTCCACGCTCTTTAGCTTCGTATAGAGCTTTATCAGCTAGTTTTACAAGACTAGAAAAATCTGAATATTTAGAAGAAGAGGTGACAACACCAAGGCTTATAGTTAATTTAATAACTGTTCCATCCGATACGATAAAATCATGATCTCTAACAAATTCCCCTAACATAGTTGCTGTTTTCTCATTATCTGATTCTTCTGTATTTTTTAGAATTATTGCAAACTCTTCTCCTCCATACCTGGAAAAAATATCATTACGTCTTATATGTGTGGTTATTAGTTCTGTTAATTGTACTAGTATCTCATCACCAACAGGGTGACCATATGAATCATTTACATCCTTAAAAAAATCTATATCTATTAATATTAGAGTAAATTGTAGATCCCTTTTTTTACAAGCTTCAAAAAGTTCTTCACCTGCTCTAAACAGTGCTCTTCTATTTAAGATACTTGTAAGAGCATCTGTATTTGCTAATAATTTTAACTCTTTATGTATTGTTGTAAGAGTACGTCCATAAAAGAAATAAACGATAGTAATAGATGAAATTGTGGATAAAACTGACATGCTACTAAAAAGAGTAATTATACTTTCATCAATTATTATAAGAGGATTAACATTTACCACAAGTTCACTTAGAAAAAGTAAAACTATTGCTAATATATTAAATGTAAAAAGAAATATCTTTTCGATTTTAATATCTATGTTATAAATAAAAAATGTTATAGGAGCAATTATAAAGAAGAAATAATTGAAATTTGTTTCATTTGGGAACCATAAAAAGACAATAGAAAACTCCTGAAAGAAAAACCCAATCATTAATAGCAGTTTTGCAGTTAATAAACGTTTCTTTTTTAATAAAACATAGACATATATAAAGATCATTAAACATACTGTTGTAGCAATATTTAATATTATAGAATTGGCAAACATAATATAGAATACAAAAAACAGAGTAACCATTCCAATACTGACACTGTTAATTATATAAGCAAATTTAGTATTTACTTCTATATCATTTGTATAGCCTAAGAGTTTTAATAATCTATCCATATATATAGTATAAGCAATATTGATGTTAAAAGTAATTATTTATTGGTATATATTATCTGATTTGTTAATAAGTATTCATGAAATATAAAATAGAGGGGCTATATTAATAAAACCTTAATTTATTTTATTTATTCTTTGTAAATCACTTATAAAACAATTATAATTAAGTATATATAAAAAGGAGCCATGATGAAAAAGTTATTATTGATAATAGTTGGTTTATTACTATTTACAGGTTGTACTACAGCAAAGTTTGGTGGATTACAAATGACTGATGAGATGCCTACATTCGAAGTAATAGGTGAATTTAAAACAAGAGTTACTATTACTAAGTTTTTGGGTGCTGCTGGAGGAGTTACATTATTTAATATGGGAAGAAATAACTCTATTGATCCAGTTTATGATGCCATTCAAAGAGAGATAGGAAAGTATGGAGGGGATGCAGCAGTTAATATTGAAATTGAATATGGTGCAAACCTTGTCAACATGTTCCTTAATAGTCTTACAGGTGGAATTTATGCACCTTCAATAGTTAAGATTAGTGGTACAGTTGTCAAATACTAGAAAAAGGGGAGTATAACTCTCTAGAACTCTTAAAGCCACAGGAATTAACCCTGTGGCTTTTTTTTAGTAGATAAAAAAACCCACACTTTCGTGGGGGTTTGTAAGTAATTTATATACTCTATACTTGTTTAGCAGCCATAGATTCTTTAGCACCCTTAATAAGGAACTCCAATCTATTAGCAGTATTTACTTCCGAAGTACCAGCATCCATATCTAAGAAAAGTAAGTTAAGGTGAGGGTGAACTTCTTTAAGTTTTTTCTCAACACCTTTAGCTACAATATGGTTTGCAATACAACCAAATGGTTGAAGACAAACAACATCATTAATACCATCCTGAACATATGTACCAATCTCTCCAGCAACTAACCAAGCCTCACCATACTGATGGTTAATACTTAATACTTTTTCTGCTGTAGCTCCAACATCTTGAACATTGTGTATTGGACCCATACCTAGGTGATAATTTGATATTATATTATTTGCTCTATTAATGAAGCCGTAACATATGTTTTCAGCAGCCTTTAAAGCTTTTAAGTATAACTTACTCTTAGGTAAAATATTATATTCACTGTTAAATGGTTTTGCCACAAAAGATTTTAAGAAGAAAGTAATAAGTGGAGTAACCTCTACTTCTATTCCTTTACTCATTAACCAGTTATTTATATAACCATTAGAAAAGTCGTTAAACTTAACGTAGATTTCACCAACAATACCAACTTTAGGTAGTTCTGTTGGATCAACTTCTATCTGGTTAAACTCATGAACACACTCTTCTAGTAGTTTAAATAATTTACCATGTCTACCAATTTTTACTAATGGGAATGATAAGTCAATATATTTATTTACAAGCTTTTGCGCTTCACCTTTGTTTTTCTCTCTTACTGCAGTTCTATAATATAGTTTTGCAAGACAGTCTCCAAATAGTGAACCAAAAAATGCACTATATTGGAACTTAACAGGACTTACTTGAAAACCAGGTTGAATATTAAGTGGCTTACTATTAGATGTTGAAACAGCAACTACTGGAACATCGTCGTAACCGGCATTAACTAAACCTCTTTTTAATAGTGATGCATAACTAGATGCTCTACACTGTCCACCAGTTGTTGATAGACCAACAGCAACTTCACTGCTTTTATATTTACCAGATTGTAATGCTTTAATTAAGTCCCCTATAACAATTGTTGCAGGATAACAAATATCGTTATTTGTATACTTTAATCCAGTTTCGATGCTCTCTCTATCTGGTTCAGGTAGAACTTCAAATTTAAATCCATCTAATTCAAATGCTGCAGTTAAATATCTAGTATAAAAGTTTGAAAATAGAGGTGCTAAAATAGTTCGACCCTTAATATCTTCATTTTCAAAAGTTGGTAAAACTACTCTAGGTTTTAGTTCTTTAATATAGTTCTCACCACGCATTTTCATAGATTCTATTAAAGATCTAATTCTAAGTTTTACAGAACCAGGGGAACTTATCTCATCAATTCTTAATACTGTAGGGTTTTTACCAAATACATTTAAAATTGGCTTAACTTCGTCTACAACAATTGCATCAGGTCCACAACCAAAGGAGTTTAACTGAACAACTTCTACGTTATCTCTCTCTCCAGCCCAAATTGCTGAATCGTAGAGTCTATTTGGAAGTGTCCACTGGGATAAAACATGAACACTTTTATTCATATCCGTTCTATCATCTACTGGAATACAATCCTCTGTTATTACATCTACACCAATTGCTGAAATCATCTCAGGTGCTTTGTGGTTCACAAGTGAATCTACATGGTATGGTCTACCTAATAACATTATTACAAGTCGGTTGTCTTTCTGAGCAGCATCAACAATTCGTTGACCTTCTTCTACAACTCTCTGCTTATATACATAATGGGCAGCTTCCGCTTTTCTTAATGCTTTATCAAAGACATCTTTTTTTACACCAAATTGGCTTAAATAATTCCATGTTGTATTTTCAATTACATCAGGTGAATTAAAAGAGAATGGCATGTTATCAAATGGTATTCCATATTTCTCTTCTGGTTTAATAGATGACTGAATAACTTCAGGATAACCTGTAACAACAGGACAGTTATAGTCATTTATTGCCGTATCGTTCTCAGTTCTATTATATCTAACCATTGGGTAGAATATTCTATCAACCTTCTTCTCAATTAAATCCATAACATGCCCATTAGCTATTTTTGCAGGGAAACAGATGTTCTCAGACATTACTGTACCATAACCTTTTTCAGCTATTGGCATAGTAGATGGAGGAGATAGAGTTACTTTAATTCCAGATTCAACAAATAGTGTTGCCCAGAATGGAAAATCCTCCCACATATTTAAAACTCGAGGAATACCAATATTAAGTAGTGGAGTTCCCTCTGGTTCTAATTTTCTATCAAACAGTAGTTGTTTTTTAATTTCATGAAGACTTTCACCTTTATGAGTACCTTTTAATCGGTTAGAAAATACCATTTCACACTTATTACCAGTAAAAAATGGTTTACTACCTTCATATTTTAAGGTTGTTACTGTACATACATTTTCACAACCCTTACAAATAGATGCTTTTCTAGTATATTCAGAAGCTCTCTCTAAGTTCTCAAATCCGATAAAAGTTGATTCTGATTTCTCTTCGTAATATTTTTTCTTAGCAACTAATGCTGAACCATATGCTCCCATAAGTTCAGATATGTCTGGTCTTACAACCTCTCTATCTAGGTGAAGTTCTAGGGCTCTTAATACAGCAGGGTTTTTAAAAGTACCACCCTGTACAACTATATGGTCACCTAAAACTGAATAATCAGTCATCTTAAGTACTTTATTAAAACAGTTTTTAACAACAGAAATTGCTAAACCTGCACTAATATCACCTTTTGTTGCTCCCTCTCGTAAAGATTGCTTAACCTTAGAGTTCATAAAAACAGTACATCTAGTACCTAAGTCACATGGTGCTTTACTATGGCAAGCTGATTCTGCAAAGTCTGCTACATTTTCATTTAAGTTTTTAGCAAAAGTTTCAATAAACGACCCACAACCAGAGGAACAAGCTTCGTTTAACTCTAAGTTATTTATTATTCCACCTTTACAGTAGATAGCCTTCATATCCTGACCACCAATATCCATAATAAATGTAACTTCAGGGTCAAAAAATGCTGCCGCACTATAGTGAGCAATAGTTTCAACTAAACCATCATCTAATCTAAAAGCAAAGTGGATAAGATCCTCTCCATAACCTGTTACAGCAGATCTTTTTATATTAATGTTAACACCAGCTTTCTGAATTTCATCAAATACTTTTTTAAGACCATCAGATACGGCTTTTATTGGGTTACCATTATTATTACTATAATGTTGTGCTCCAATTCGACCTTCTTCGTCAATTAAAACAACTTTTGTAGTTGTAGAACCTGAATCAATTCCTAAAAACACATCCTTTTGATGCATATCTTTTAAAGTGGTATATTCTACTTTATGTTTGTTCTTTTTTTCTAACCACTCGTCAAACTGTTCTTTGTTATCAAAAAGAGTAGGTAGTCTAGACCCAAGATCAACTCTTGCATCTCTGTTATTTTCAATTAAATTAATTGTGTTTTCTATTGATGATATTTGTACATCTTCGTTATGAAGTGCAGCTCCAACAGCTGGAAATAGTTCTCCATAATCAACAGTTACAATCTCTTTCTCATCTATGTCTAAAATATTTAAAAACTGTTTTCTAAGCTCTGGTTGGAAAGTTAAAGGTCCACCTGTAAACATAATTTTAGGAATTATGTCACAACCTCTAGCTAAAGAGTTTATAGATTGAAAAGCTACAGCTTTATATATTGAAGCAACAATATCTGCAGGTTTAATATCCCGACTTATTAGGTTTTGTATGTCAGTTTTAGCAAAAACTCCACATCTGGAAGCTACAGGATAGGTCTCTTCATATTTTTCAGCCATACCGTTTAACTCAGTAACATTTACATTAAGTAAAGATGCCATCTGGTCAATAAATGCTCCTGTACCACCTGCACAGTTACCATTCATTCTAATATCTGGTTTACCATCTTCGTTAAAAAAGATTATTTTAGCATCCTCTCCACCTAAATCAATAAGTGTTCTTACTTCTGGGTGAAGCTGCTTAACAACTTCTGCAGATGCTAATACTTCTTGAACAAAGTGGATACCAGTCTTCTCAGAAATACCCATACCTGCAGTACCCGTAATAGTAACTGTTAGTTTTTGTTCTCCAAGTTGATCTTTAGCCTGATTTAATAGTAATAAAATTGTCTCTACAACTTCAGTATTATGTCGTTCATATTTAGAGAAGACTATTTTATTATCTGTATCTAATATTATAACTTTTGCTGTTGTTGAACCAATATCGATTCCTAATTTGTAACTTTCCACTTATTCTCCTTTTATGTCATTCCATAACAATCGTGCTATTTCTGCTTTTCTTTTTGTCATAATTTCTACTTTTTTATCTTCTGAATCTTCTCCCAAAAACGATAAAGTTATTGGAAGAATCATATATGTTGAGAGTATTAAACTTACTAAATTAAGGTATAGATCTAATGGATCTAGATCTCTAATAATACCGTTTTTAGTAGCCCTTTTTGTTTTTTGAATAAAATCGATTAAGTGGGCTGAGCCAATTATATTTTTAATCTGAGTTAATAACTCTTTATCATTTAAGTATTCCCATAATAAAAATGTTATCTGTTTATCGTGATTCTGTATAAAAGAGGAATAAGATTCTATTAGTGCAGTAATATAACTTTTATAATCTGTTATAGAACGAACCTCTGTTGTGTGAAATGTACCTTCAACTTGTACTAGAATATATTTTACACATTCTAGGAAAAGAAGCTCCTTACTTGAGAAGTAATAGTGAATCATCGCTTTGTTCACACCAGCACTATCAGCTATTGCTTTAGTTTTAGCTCCAGACTTACCCTGGGATAAAAACTCTTTCAAGGCTGCATCTAATATTTTATTTTTTATGTTAACCATATGGTTAAACTATACGGTTAATAGATGATTTAATCAAGAATAAACAATTTAGTTGTATAAAATTCCGATGTTTATGATAATATATTGATAGTTTTAAAAGGAGCATAAATGAAAATTGATAAAAAAGTACTGAGCTGGAGTTTATATGATTGGGCAAACAGTGCATTCGCAACTACTGTAATGGCAGGATTCTTTCCTACATTTTTTAAATCCTACTGGTCTACAGGTGATGCTGTTGATTCTACATTTTATCTAGGACTCGCAAGTTCTGCAGCGTCATTAATCGTTGCTGTTTTATCTCCTTTTTTAGGTGCTATAGCTGATAAAACTTCCACTAAAAAGAAGTTTCTAATATTTTTTGCATTTTTAGGAATAATAATGACAGGTTGTTTAGCCTTAGTTGGACAAGGAATGTGGCAGTTTGCACTTCTGTTTTTTGTTATTGCTTCTATCGGTTTTGCAGGGGGTAACTTGTTTTACGACTCTCTAATAATTGGAGTTGCTGATGGTGATGAGAAAAAATGTGACGACATCTCAGCTTTTGGTTTTGGTCTTGGTTACATAGGTGGAGGATTACTCTTTTTAGTTAATGTTTTAATGTTCTCTTTTCCTAGTGCATTTGGTTTTGTAGATGGTGTTCAGGCTATTAAAGCGTCCTTTATTTCTGTTGGAATCTGGTGGGCTGTTTTTTCAATACCACTATTTATATTTGTAAAAGAGCCAACTGTAAGCGATAAAATGTCAATAATAGAGGCAATAAAAGCTGGTGTAGGTCAATTAAAAGATACATTCTCTGAAATTAAAAAACTAAAAGTTGTTTCAACATTTTTAGTTGCATATTGGTTATATATCGATGGAGTAGATACAATAATAAAAATGGCAGTTAACTTTGGTGCTAGTTTAGGTTTTAAATCTGAATCTCTAATTGTTGCTCTACTTATTACCCAGTTTATAGCTTTCCCAGCAGTACTAATTTTTAATAAGGTTGGTAGAAAGGTTGGTATTAAAAAAGCTCTATATGGAGCAATTTTTGGATATGGAGTTATTACAATTGCTGGTGTTTTTATGCAAAAGGAAATACATTTTTACATTTTAGCTATAGCAATAGGTTGTTTCCAGGGTGGTATCCAAGCTGCTAGTAGAAGTTATTTTACTAGACTAATCCCAGCAGAAAAAGCTGGTGAGTTTTTTGGTTTCTATAATATGTTAGGTAAATTTGCAGCTGTTGTAGGACCATTTTTAGTTGCCATAGTTACTAAACTAACCGGAGAAGTTCGAATTGGAATGGCCTCTATTGTTATCCTGTTTGTATTAGGTTTTATCTTCCTAAGAAAAGTAGATACTGAAGAAGGAAAGAGGCTAGCAGAAGAAATTTAATCTATATTGTCAAAAAACTATATATGAAAACTTGATATATTTGAAAATCTTTATTATATTATAGAAATAACAAGCTTGGTCGTATTATTTATATACTACCAAGCTTAGAAACTAAGCCTAGTCGTATTCTACGAATACTGCTCGGCTATGCAATCAAGCCTGGTCGTATTCTACGAATACTGCTCGGCTATGCAATCAAGCCTGGTCGTATTCTACGAATACTGCTCGGCTATGCATCCAAGGAGATTTTATGTCAAGAAAAATATTAATAGTAGGTGGAGTTGCAGGTGGAGCATCTGCTGCAGCAAGGCTTAGACGACATAGTGAAGAGGATCAAATTATTGTATTTGAAAAGGGTCCCCACGTTTCATTTTCTAACTGTAGTTTACCTTATCACTTAAGTGGTGTGGTTCCAAACGCAGATAAATTAGTAATGATGTACCCAGAGAAGTTCAAGTCTCAGTATAATATTGAGGTTAGAACAGAAAACGAAGTACTTTCTATAAATAGAGAAAACAAATCAGTAACTATAAAAGATCTAAAAACTAATACAGAGTACACAGAAAGTTTTGATAAACTAATTTTATCCCCTGGAGGCTCACCAATAGTTCCTCCAATTCCAGGGATAAAAGAGGCAAATACATATACCATAAGAAATGTTGTAGATATTGTTAAATTAAGTAAGGCTTTAGAGGGTTCTAATAAAAAGGTTTCCGTAATTGGTGGTGGATTTATCGGTGTAGAAACTGCAGAGAACTTAAAAGAAGCTGGACACGATGTTACTTTAATTGAAGCGATGCCTCAGATTTTAAGAATTTTTGATGAAGACATGGTTCAAATCTTACATAAAGAGATGATGGATCAGGGTGTCAATTTAATTGTTAACGATAAAGTTACATCATTTAAAGAGAGTAATATCTTATTAGAATCTGGTAAGGTCGTAGATAGCGAAGTAATTGTATTAGCAATTGGTGTACTACCAGAAACTGGTTTAGCTAAAGGTGCTGGTTTAGAACTAGGTAAAACTGGAGCTATGAAAGTCGATCAGAACTTTAAAACAAACGATGAAGATATTTATGCAGTTGGGGATGTAATAGAAGTTTACAATCCACTAATTAACGACGTTTTTAAGCTTCCTTTAGCAGGGCCAGCCCTAAAGCAAGCTAGAAGTGTTGCAGACCATATTAACGGAATGATTGTTGATAATAGAGGTTACATCGGTTCATCAATTTTAAAGGTTTTTGATTATAATGCTGCATCTACTGGTTTAACAGAGAGCTTTATAGAGTTTACTAAAATGAACATTAAATACGACACAGTTAGGGTTATCCCTAGCGATAAAGTTGGACTTATGCCATCTAGTAAAGTTATGCACTTTAAACTAATTTACGAAGTTCCTACAGGTAAAATATTAGGTGCGCAGGCAATTGGTAAAGGAAATGTCGACAAGAGAATTGATGTTATTGCAACAGCAATTAAGTTTAGTGGAACAATCTACGATTTAAAAGACCTAGAACTGTGTTACGCACCTCCATTTGGTACAGGTAAAGATATTGTAAACTTTGCAGGTTATGTAGCAACAAACCTACTAAAAGGTGATTATAAGCAGGTTCATGTAGATCAGGTAAGAGAACTTTCAGAATCTGATGCAACAATAATAGATGTTAGGGAAGTTCCTGAATTTGATAGATCTCACCTTAAAACAGCAATAAATATCCCTTTAAGTCAGCTTAGAGATAGATTAGATGAAATACCAAAAGACAAACCTCTATATATTCACTGTAGAAGTGGTCAAAGAAGTTACAATGCAACCTTAGCACTTAAAAACCTTGGTTTTAAAGATGTTTACAATGTTGCTGGTGGATTTTTAGGTATAAGTTTATATGAATATTTTACTGATGTTAATTTAGGCCGTGAACCTATAGTAACAGAGTATAATTTTAACTAATCATAATAATAATCATTCCTGATAACTATCCATCTAAGTTAAAACAATGTATAGTTATCTAGGAGCTTATTATGAATATTTTTAATTTTAAAAACAGTTATACAAACTTATCAGATTCACTATATACAACACTACTTCCTATCCCAGTAAAATTACCAGAACTACATATATATAATACAAAACTTGCTAAAGAGTTAGGTTTAAAAGATAAAGACCCTACTTTATACCTATCAGGTAATAAAACCCAAGAGGGATCAATACCATTTGCCCAGGGGTATGGAGGGCATCAGTTTGGTCACTTTAACATATTAGGTGATGGTAGAGCTGTAATGTTAGGGGAGCATATAACACCTTCTGGCCAGCGGTTCGATATTCAATTAAAAGGTTCCGGACGTACACCATATTCAAGAAATGGTGATGGTAGAGCAACTCTATATTCAATGTTAAGAGAGTATTTAATTAGCACATCTATGTTTAACCTTGGTATCCCAACGACACTTAGTTTAGCTGTGGTTGGAACAGGTGAAGATGTATATAGAGAAAAAATTGAAAAAGGTGGAATCTTAACAAGGGTAGCATCTAGTCACATTAGAGTTGGAACATTTCAATATGTAGCCTCAAAAGGGGATTTATCCCTACTAAAAACTTTTACAGATTATGTAATAGAGAGGCATTACCCACTAATAGACAAAAAGAATCCCTATCTTTCACTTTTAGAAGTTGTTATGGATAGACAAATAGATCTTATTGTTAATTGGTTAAGAGTTGGATTTATACATGGGGTTATGAACACAGACAATGTCTCAATTTGCGGAGAGACCATAGATTATGGACCATGTGCATTTATGGATACCTATGATCCTAAAACAGTTTTTAGCTCTATAGATAGTGGCGGTAGGTACTCCTACGAGAATCAGAAAAATATTGGGCAGTGGAATATAGCACGGTTTGCAGAGTGTCTATTACCTCTAATTAATACTGATTCTGAAGTCGCTCTAGAAATAGTTAATGAGATTATAACTAGTTATCAGCCTATATTTGCAAAAAAGTGGCATGAAATGATGGCTTCAAAGCTTGGGCTTGAAACAGTTAATAAAGATATAACATTAACTCTATTAAATTGGATGGAGAATAATAGTGCCGATTTTACAAAGACATTTAAGGCTTTAGAATCAGATAACTTCCTAGAACTAATAGCACATAGTGATAAAGAATTAGAAGATTGGTTTGGAAATTGGAATAAATTAGATATTAATAAAAGTTTAATGTTAAAAAATAACCCAACTGTTTTACCAAGGAATCACATTGTTGAAGCAGTATTATTAGAAGCTAGTGATAATTTGAATTTTGAACCTTTTAAAAACTTTCTTGAATATTTGGATAATCCATATGGAAATGATGCCCCTGATTATTATAAAGACCCACCGATTAAAGTGGATACTTTATATAAAACTTATTGTGGAACCTAATTAAGACTCTCTTTTAATAATATCCAGGGCACCTTTTATACCATCTGCAGCACTGGATATTATTCCACCAGCCCAACCTGAACCTTCACCTACAAAATATAGATTATCAAAGTTATGACATAAACCTGATTTCTCTCTTAATACCTGAATTGGAGAGGATGTTTTACTCTCAAGACCCATTATATTTCCAGTTTCGTAACCTCTAAGTTTTTTAGAAAACTCAGTTAAGCCCTGTTTAAGTGGCTCTATAATACTCTTAGGTAGAAGTTCTTTTAAATCATAATCTGTTACACCTAAGGGATATGATGTTTTATCTACACTACCAGTTAAATTACCACTTAAAAAGTCAGATATCTTCATAGAAGGTATTACATAACCCTTTGTTGCATTAAAATAACGCTGTTCAAGCTCTGTAAGCATATCTAAAGCCTCTAATGGTGGTACTTCTCTGTTGTGTTCTGTTTGGAAGTTAAAACCAGCTACAACGGCTGCATTAGCAAATTCACTATCTCTGTTATAATTACTCATACCGTTAACAACAGATGTTAAAGGCATTGCAGCAGATGGAACTATTGTTCCTCCAGGGCACATGCAAAATGAAAATACTGTTGCTGAATCAGTTTTTGCTGTTAAACGGTACTCAGCAGCTTTTAAACCTTTTATTTTTTCTTGGCCCCATTGGGAATTGTTTATAAGAGTTTGTGGATGTTCTGCTCTAAAACCAATTGCAAAGTTTTTGGAATTAAAAATAACACCTTTTTTTATTAACTCTCTGTAAGTAGGTATAGAAGAGTGTCCTGTTGCTAATAAAAGATAGTTACAATCAATAACACCATTTGATGTCTCTACACTCTTTATCTTACCTAAAGAACTATTAAAAGTGATAAACTCAGTATCAAAGAAGATCTCTCCTCCTAGGTCTAAAAATTCACCTCTTATATTTTTTGCTACTATTTTAAGGTTATCGCTACCAACATGGGGGTGAACCATGGAGTATATCTCTTCCGGTGCACCATTATTAATAAAGGTTGATAATATAAAATCTTTCTCTTTAGATATATGTTTATTTCTAGAAGTTAGTTTCCCATCTGAGTAAGTCCCAGCTCCACCTTCACCAAATGCGAAGTTTGAGTTCTCATTAAATATACCATTTGTTATAAGTTCATCAATCTGGATGTTCCTATCTTCAACTTTAGACCCTTTTTCTAATAAGGTTACTTTAAAGCCCGCTCTTAATAATACTAGCCCGGAAAAAATCCCACCAGGACCTGATCCAACAATGACTACATGTGTCTCTCTATCTGAGTGTTGAAGATCCAAAGCTAACTCTGAACGCCTTGTAAAACTGATATCTATACCGTTTATTTCTACTTTTAGGTTCCAAACAATGTTATTTCTCTTCCTAGCATCTAGACTTTTTCTAATAATTTCTAGATTCTTAATATCCTTATGCCCTTTCTTCTTTAATAACATAAGAAGATCGTGTTTTGTGTAATTAACTGGAAGTTTTAGCTCAATAGTCGTTTTTTTCATAAAAATATTATATATTTTTCTTGACGTAAACGCTATGGTTTATTATTAATTCATATACCCTAAATGGAATCCATTGATTTTTTATAAGTGTGATCCGTAAAAAAAGGAGAGTTTTGTGGCACCAAAACAGAAAAAACTACTAATTGTGGAGAGCCCTGCAAAAGCAAAAACTATAAAGAAGTTTTTAGGTAAAGATTTTACTGTAAAAGCATCTGTAGGACATATTAGAGACCTAAAAAAAGGTCGTGGAAAAAATTTTGGTATCGATGTAGATAATGACTACGCTCCTGATTACACTATTATTAAAGGTAAAGAAAAAACTGTTAAAGAGTTAAAAGAAGCAGCAAAAAAAGCTGATGTTGTATATTTAGCTCCCGACCCCGATAGAGAAGGGGAAGCTATCGCCTGGCATTTAAAAGAAGCTTTAGGTCTTAAAGATGAAGAAGCAAATAGAGTTACATACTCTGCCGTTACAAAAAAAGCTGTATTAGATGCGGTATCAAATCCTACAAAAATAGATATGGATAGGGTTAATGCACAACAAGGTCGAAGAATATTAGACAGGTTGGTAGGTTTTAATCTATCTCCATTTTTATGGGCTAAAATTGCTAAAAACTTAAGTGCTGGTCGTGTTCAGTCTGTTGCAGTTAAAATGGTAGTAATCCGAGAACGTGAAATCGAAGCATTTAATCCAGAGGAATTCTGGAAAATATCTGCATCATTAAATAAAGATATAGACTTTCAGGCAGATCTTGTAAAATGGAAAGGTGCAAAATTTGCCCTTGGAAGCAAAGTTGCTGGAACAGAAGATAGTGTTAAAAAAATTGCTGGGACTCTGCGGGATAGCTCATATTCAGTTGAAAAAGTAGTAAGTAAAGAGAGTAAAGGTAAAGCTGGAGCTCCATTTATTACATCTACTTTACAACAAGCAGCAAGTACTAATTTAGGTTTTGGAACTAGTAGAACAATGCAAGTTGCACAAAAACTTTACGAAGGTACCGAGATTGAAGATGGTGTACATACAGGTTTAATTACTTATATGAGAACCGACTCTACAAGAATTGATCCAGAAGGTATAGCAGAAGTTAGAGAGTTTATTGAAAAGACATACTCTAAAAAATATCTACCGACAAAAGAAAATACTTATAGTACTAAAAAGAATGCTCAAGATGCCCATGAGGCTATTAGACCAACATCGGTTTATAATACACCAGAGAAGATAAAACCATTTGTTAAACCAGAAGAGTATAAATTATATAAACTTATATGGGATAGATTTGTAGCATCTCAGATGAATCCGGCGCTTTATAATATAACAACAATAACAATAGTTGCAGCTGATGGTATTTTTGAAGCTAAAGGTCGAGTTACCTTATTTGATGGTTTTACAGTTCTACTAAAAGATAGCAAAAAAGACGAAGATAAATATCAGCCTCTACCAAGTGTAACAGAAGGGGACTCTGTAGACCTTAAAAAGTTAGAAGAGACCCAACATTTTACTAAACCTCCTGCTAGATTTAACGAAGCAAGTCTGGTTAGAGCCCTAGAAAAAGAGGGTATTGGTAGACCATCTACATATGCACCAATTGTAAAAACTATTAAAGAACGTGGTTATGTAAGGTTAGAAAAGAAGGCCTTTCATGCAACAGAACTTGGTATTGCAGTTAATGATATGTTACAAGATAACTTTAAAAATATAATGGAATTAAAGTTTACTGCAGAGATGGAATCAGACCTTGATGAAGTAGAGCAAGGTAATAAAAACTGGGTAAAACTAATTGATGAATTTTATATACCATTTATAGAAGCAGTAGATTCTGCAACAGAACATGCAGAACCATTAAAAGGTCGACCGTACTTAGGAGAGGAAAAATGTCCTAAGTGTGGAAAAGATTTAGTAATGAAGTATTCAAAAAATGGTGCATTTTTAGGTTGTTCGGATTATCCTGAATGTAAGGGACTGATTCCAATGCCTGGTGAAGGCGTGGATGACGAAGAGTCTGAGCGATACAAAGATGAAAAATGCCCAATCTGTAGCAGTCAGCTACTGTTAAAAACTACACGTTATGGTAAAAAATTCTTAGCTTGTAGTCAGTATCCAGACTGTAAAGGTTCTGTATCTTTAGATAACGATGGAAATATTTTAGAACTTCCTAAAATAGAGATGGACTGTAACAAATGTGGTAAAAAAATGGAAGTTAAAGTTGGACGAATGGGTCCATTTTTAGCATGTTCCGGGTACCCTGATTGTAAAAATACAATAGCTATAGATAAAGAGGGTAAGCCAGTTATTCTACCTGAATTAGAAGGTGAAATATGCGAGAAGTGTGGCTCGGATATGGTGGTTAAAAATAGTAGGCGTGGTCCATTTTTAGCTTGCAGCGGATATCCTAAATGTCGTAATGCTAAACCTTTAAAAATAGATGGTGATACTGTTACTGTAGTTGAAAAGGAACCTAAAGAAGAGGTTGAAACTGTTATCGTAGCTGAAAAGGAACCAAAAGAAGAGGATAAGTGAAGTTTACTAAAGTAGACAAAAAACTAATAACACTTTATTTAAACTCAACATCTGAAGGAGTCTTTGTACTTAATGCCGATAGACGTATATCCTATTTTAATAATCGATTTTTGGAGATCTCAGGTTTAACAGAAAATAGTGTTTTAGATACAATACCAACATCTGTACATGGTGGTTGGCACGACCCTGGCTTTTATGAAAGGTTATGGGAGCAGGTTGAATCTAAAGGCTATTGGGAAGACGAAACTTGGGATTCTAATAAAAAAGATGAATCTCTTTTTGTAATGAAGCAGAAGATTATAAGTTTTCAAGAACACAATAAAACAAAGTATCTATGTATTATTACAGATGTTACTTCTAAGCTTAAAGCTATGCAAGAACTACAATATTTAGAGAAAATAGATCAGAGTACAAATATTGCTAACAGATTTTTTGGAGAGAAGAAGTTAGAGGAGTTTTTAGAAGAAAAAAGAAGGCATGTTGCTGTTATTCTCCTGGATGTTAATAACTTTTCACTTATTCCTGAAACCTTTGGTCATACCCAGGGTGATAAGGTTCTAAAAGATATAGCTAATCGAATAAAAGATACAATATTAACTGATAATATCTTTAGTTTTGGCTCCGATAGGTTTGTTATCTACCAACACTATAATGAGATAGAAGATATTAAAGATCGAGCCTTTGAAATAATTGATGCATTTTATGAACCATTTACTGTTGAAGGCCACGAATTCTTTTTGTCTGTAAACCTTGGAATATCCTTATATATAACCGATGGATTAGAACCTGAGGAACTAATTAAAAATGCAGATTCAGCAATGACTAATTCAAGAAAAGAGGAATTTAATACCTTTAGTTTTTATGAACCTAAAATGAATGAATCGGTATTAGAGCAATTCCAACTTTTAGGTGATCTTAGAAAATCAATTGAGAGAAATGAATTATCAATGGTTTACCAACCACAGGTTGATAGTAATACTCAGAAAACTGTTGGGGCAGAAGCTCTAATTCGATGGAATAACAGTGAGAGAGGTTTTGTCTCTCCAGCTAAATTTATACCTATAGCAGAGAAAAAAGGGCTTATAATTCCAATAGGAGAGTGGGTTCTTAGGAATACATGTAATCAGTTTGTTCATTGGGAAGAAAATAGTATTAAAGATATGTCCATGGCAATTAACATTTCTGGGGTCCAGTTTAACGACAAAAAACTAATTCCTTTAATCAAAAATATTTTTTACGACAAAGTAGATACATCTAAAATTGAACTTGAGATAACAGAGAGTGCATTTGTAGACGATATAGATTTAGCAATAAAAACTATGTTTAGTCTAAAAGATATGGGTTTTAAACTAGCAATAGACGATTTTGGAACTGGTTTTTCATCTCTTAGTTATTTGAAGAAATTTCCAATAGATAAATTAAAAATTGATAAATCATTTATAGATAATATCCTTGCTGAACCAGGTGATGTTGCAATAGTTAAAACTATTATTAATTTGGCTAAGTATTTGAAATTAAAAGTAATTGCAGAAGGTGTGGAGACATTAGATCAGAAAGATTTTGTTAAAGATCTAGGGTGTCCACTTATACAAGGGTACTATTATAGCAAACCATTAAATGGGGAGGAATTTATTAATTTCTCCAATATGGGATTAAATAAATAGGTATTTCCTTTACTTTTTGTTTTTTTATACATAAATTGTTTATACAGCTTAAGGAGTTAATTGTGGCAGGTGCCGATAAAAATAATAATGATAACGAAAATGATGATAAATTTGACGAAATATTAAAAAAACTAAAAGGTGGTAATGGAAAGTTCCCAATAATCTACCTGATAGGAGTAGTTATCGCTATTTTTGCAATAAATTCTTACTTCTCTAATATTTCAAATAATTCAATACCACTTAGTGATTTTAAAAGCATGGTATCAAGTGGACAAATTAGATATGTTAAATTAGTTGATGGAGTTTATGAGGGTTATACTAGTAATCCAAAGGAAACTGGTTTAACTGGTAGCCCATCATTTAGATCTGTTCCTCTACCTAGATTAACAGATCCAGGTTTTACAACCTTATTAGAAGATTCACAAGTACAATACGAAGTTATTCCGGACGATTCAAATCCGTTAATTGGCATGATATTACAATGGGTTATTCCATTAGGATTAATGTTTTTAATTTGGCGATTTATGTTTAAAAAGATTGGTGGCATGGGTGGTTCAAATGTTATGAACTTTGGTCAAAATAAATCTAAAATTTTATTTGATACCGATACTGGAGTTGTATTTAACGATGTTGCTGGGTGTGAAGAAGCTAAATATGAGTTAGAAGAGGTTGTAGACTTCCTTAAGAACTCAAAAAAATATACTGAGATTGGTGGTAAAATACCAAAAGGTGTTCTACTAGTTGGACCTCCAGGAACTGGTAAAACTTTAATGGCAAAAGCTGTTGCAGGTGAAGCTGGTGTTACGTTTTTTAGACTAAGTGGAGCTGATTTTGTAGAGATGTTTGTAGGTGTTGGAGCTGCTAGAGTTAGAGACCTATTTAAACAGGCTAGAGAGAAAGCACCGTCGATCATATTCATAGATGAGTTAGATGCTATTGGTAAAAGTAGAGCTGCAGCTATGTCAACTAATGACGAGAGAGAGCAGACACTTAACCAGTTATTAGTTGAGATGGATGGTTTTGATACTCAAACAGGTGTAATCTTATTAGCAGCTACAAATAGACCTGAAATATTAGACCAAGCACTTTTAAGACCAGGTCGTTTTGATAGACAAGTATTAGTTGATAAACCAGACCTATTAGGTCGTGAAGAAATATTAAGAATCCATTCAAAGGGTGTAAAGTTAGATGCTATTCTTTCATTAAAAGATGTAGCTAAAGCAACACCTGGTTTTGTTGGGGCAGATTTAGCAAATATTGTGAATGAGGCAGCACTATTAGCTGTTAGAGCTGGAAGAAAAACTGTTCTTCAGTGTGATTTTACAGAAGCAATTGAAAAATCTGTTGCTGGATTAGAGAAGAAAAATAGACTAATCAATCCAAGAGAGAGAGAGATTGTTGCATATCACGAAGTAGGACACGCATTAGTTGCTGCATTTACTCCTGACCAGAACCCAGTACAAAAAATATCTATAGTACCAAGAGGCTTTGGTGCATTAGGTTATACTATGCAAACACCTACTGAGGACAGATATTTAATGACCGAAGAGGAGTTAATTGGTGAGGTTGATGTTCTTTTAGGTGGTAGAGCAGCAGAAATATTAGTATATAACAAATTATCCACAGGTGCTTCTAACGATATTGAAAGAGCAACAAAGATAGTTAAAAATATGATTACTGTATATGGAATGAGCGATAAGTTTAAAAATGTTGCTTTAAGTGTACAACAGAACTCATATTTACAAGGTGGTGGAAGTACTAAAGAGTACTCTGAAACTACTCAGCAATATATAGATGACGAGATATCTAGAATATTAGCAGAGCGTTACCAACATGTTCAGAATGTTCTTAAAAGTCATCTAGTTCTTCTTGAATCTATAACTGAGAGATTAATGCACGACGAAGTTCTTACAAGTGTCGATTTTATGAAACTAGTAAAAGACGATGAACTTGGAGCCGTAACTTTCTTAGAAAGAGAAGGCTTAGACATGAAACCGTCTGAGAGAGCTGAGATTACAGGAAAAAAACGAAACGATGATATCTTAGAACGTAATCAGGCTATGATTGATGCTAAAAAGAATAAACCACCAACTGTAAAAGCAGAACATAAAAAAGAGAACCCATTTGTAAATGAAGTTGAATTAAAACTTAAATTAAAAGATCCAACTAAAAAGAATGAGAAATCTGATAAGAATGATAAATAAATTATATAATTAGAATAGAAGAGTGGCTAGAAGCCACTCTTTTTTTTTGCACTTCTAGCACCTGCAAAAGCTCTATCAATTGAGCTCTTTATAATATCTGAAGCATTTTTTGTTGTAAGTTCTATACCTACAATCTGACCTTTTGTATTTACAACAGTACCTGTAATAATGTCATCTGTATCATCTGTATTAAGACATATTTCAACTCTGTCATCTTTAAAAAGTGGTTGTTTTATTTTTAATAAAGTCCCTGATTCACTAATATCATATATATAACATTCAAGCCACTCATATGTGTTTTCTAATCTATAAAACCCATCGAAGTTAGCAATAAATCTAGTTTCTTTTCTATTTTTAAATTCCATTAATTCACCTTAGTGAACAATATGACTTAAAATTAATAAAAGATCAAATAGTAGAGTCGATATTTTGATAAATTGTGGAAGATTTTTATATTGAAAGAAAAAATAATATAAGTCATTATATATATGAGTAAAAAATTGGAGAGATTATGAAGACTATTAGCTTTATTGGAGCTGGAAATATGGCTTATGCAATGGCAGGAGCACTATTCAACCAGAATCCTAATATTCCAATAGGAATATATGACATTAATAAAGATCGCTTAGATCTATTTACAAAATCTTTTAGTTCGACAAAATGTTATAACTCTATAAAAGAGTTAACTATGGATTCTGATATTATAGTATTAGCTGTAAAACCACAAATAATTGAAAAAATTCTGCCAGAAATCAGAGATTTTAGCAAAATAATAATCTCAATTGCTGCAGGTGTTACTCTTAAATATCTAACTAAAGAGCTACCTAATCCAGGAATTGCCCGAGTTATGCCTAATACTCCATCTTTAGTGGGTAAAATGGCTGCTGGAGTCTCTTTTTCTGGGTCTATGAACGTTAACCAGAAGGCTGAAGTATTAGAGTTTTTATCTTATTCTGGTATAGCATTAGAAGTTGAAGAGAAACATATGGATGCTGTTACAGGTATTAGTGGTTCAGGTCCTGCATTTGTAGCTAGAATTATGGATCAGTTTATTAAAGCAGGTATTAAACAAGGTTTAGATGAAGATGTTGCAAAAAGTCTCACTTTAAATACTTTTTTAGGTACAGCTCAATTATTAATCGAGAAGGACATGGTAATAGAAGACTTAATTACTATGGTAAGTTCTCCTGGGGGAACAACTATTGCAGGTAGAGGTGTACTAGAATCCTCTGAAATAGGTTCTATAATAGATAATACTGTGGATGCTACAGTTAAAAGAAGTATCGAGTTAGGTCAAAAATGATAGATAAGGTAAAAAGATTAAAAACAATAAGTAGTAAATTGTCATCGGTGGATGTTTCAATAAGAAATAGTGCTTTGAAATCCATAGAGGACTCTCTGCTAAAAAATATAGACTTTATATTAACAGAGAATAAAAAAGATCTTGATGTAGCAGATGGACTAAATAACGCTTTATATAAAAGACTAATATTAACAGAGGATAAGGTTAAATCCATTGTAGCTGGAATAAAAAGTGTTAGAGAACTTAACGATCCTTTATGCTCTGTTCAGCTAGAAAGAGAGTTAGATAAAGGACTTATTCTTACTAGGTTCTCAGTACCAATTGGTGTTATTGGAGTAATATTTGAGTCTAGACCAGACGCTTTAGTTCAGATATCTTCTCTTTTTATTAAATCTGGAAATGCAGGTATTTTAAAGGGTGGAAAAGAGGCTATAAATACTAATAAAGCTCTATTTTCTCTTATTAAAGAGGCAGTAGAAACGGTCTCAGAACTTTTAGCTTCAAGTTTAGAATTTGCAGAATCTAGAGAAGATATCAAAGAGATTTTAAGTCTTGATAAATATATTGATTTAATGATACCAAGGGGATCAAACTCTCTAGTTCAGTTTATTAAAGATAATACAAAAATACCTGTAATGGGTCATGCAGATGGTATATGTCATCTATATATGGACAAAGATGCTGATATAGATACAGGATTAAAAGTAACTTTAGACTCTAAGTGCCAATATCCTGCAGTTTGTAATGCAATAGAAACACTTTTAGTTGATAGTTCCATTGCAGCAGAGTTTCTTCCTAAAATTAAGGAACTACTTGAAGATAACGATGTAGAACTTCGAGGTTGTGCCCAAACTTCAAAAATAATTGATATAAAAAAAGCCACAGACCAGGATTGGGATACAGAATATAACGAACTAATTCTCTCTATTAAAATAGTAGACGGTTTAGATAACGCTATAGATTTTATCAATTTGCATGGTAGTGGTCATACAGACTGTATTATTACAAATAACAGTAGTAACTGGGATAAGTTTTTAATGAATGTAGATTCAGCTTCAGTATTTTTAAATGCTTCTACACGCTTTGCAGATGGAAACAAATACGGTTTTGGTGCAGAAGTTGGTATCTCAACAAATAAGATCCACTCCAGAGGTCCAGTAGGTCTAGAAGGTTTAACAATCTATAAATATAAACTTGTAGGAAATGGTGATATCGCCGCTGATTATGCTACTGGTAAAAAGACATTTACCCATAAGGATATAGATACGAATCTTTAGTTTAAAGAAAAAGAGCTATGATTTTTTAAGATAGAGTCATATGGTTTTTATATTTTCTTGATTGCAGAATAATTCAACCTTATAATCTTGAGGTAAATTGTTCTGTAATTACACTTTGTTGATAGCTGGAAATGTTATACTAACAACTGATCCTTTATTTCGGTTACTTTTTAAAGCAATACCGAACTCTTGACCGAATATCAATTTTACGCGTTGATTTATATTGCATAGTCCTATGTGTTCAACTTCAACAGTATAATCTTGAGATAACAACTTTTTTATTTCATCGACTTTACTTTCGTTTAAACCAACCCCGTCATCTTCAACTTCTACACAAATATTGTCACCATCTAAGAAACATCTGATGGTTAAATTACCTTTTTGCCTTTTGGGTTTAATACCGTGGTAAACAGCATTTTCTACCAATGGTTGTATAGACAGTTTTACTATCTTATATGTTAATACTTCATCTTTTATATCCCAGATAACATTAAACTTATCCGGATACCTAATCTCAAGTAAAAAGAGGTACTTTTTAACATATTCAAGCTCATTTTCAATTGAAATTAGATTATCTTTTGCGTCTAGACTCAAACGAAATAGATCGGCAAGGGATGCAACCATGGATGAAACTTTATTTTCACTATTAGTGAGACCAATAGCGGTCCAGTTTATTGTATCAAGTGTATTTATAAGAAAATGGGGATTTATCTGGTATTGTAATGCTACAGTCTGAGCCCTATTTAATAGGGATAATTTGTATGAAAGTTCCTTTTCCATCTCATGATTCATTTTTTCTGTTTTCAAAATACTGTTTATAATATACTTTGTTTCATTAATACTTTTCTGATCACCTGTTCCTTGTGCAAGAATTTGTATACCTTTAGAATCATCTATAATTGACAAAATATTTCGTAATGGTTCATATGTTCTAATAGATATAATAAAAGTTGCAATAGCCGATAATAAAACACTTATTAATACAAATATAATGAAATACCTTCTCATTTTGGAGTACTCATTATCAAAGTTTTTTAAAGGTATGGATAAAATGTATTTATACGGACCAAAATCAGAGTCCACTACAGTTATTACCTTTTTTTCATCGTTAATTGTGTAGCTTGAGGGGTTCTCTTTGTCTAAATAATCAAAACCTCTAAACTCATCTAAATTCTTTAGATTTCTTTCTATATAATTAAGGTTTTTATTGTATAAAACTAACCCATCATTATCTATGATACTAAGATTTTCAGAAAAACTATTGTCTATCACTCCTGACATATTTCCTAGAACTTCTGCATTGATATTAATAATAACTGCACCTAAAATTCTGCCTTCAGTAGTACTTATGGGTTTTATAAGTGACATAAGGTAAGGGTATATATCCTTATATTTCCGAGATATAATCCACCTGCTTTCATTGTTTTTATTCTTATTATAGCTTTCATACCACGACATATCGTTAAAGGTTTTAATATTACCAAAATCCGAGTTTGAAATAATATTTTCATTTAATTCAGAAAAAATAAATATAGAATGTAAATATTCTTCAATCAATATAAATTGTAGCAGATCATCCTGGATACTATTGGCAGAATTATACAAGTCCATTTCTGAATTGTATTTTGGGATAAAATATTTAACTTTATCCATATTTACGATCATAGCCGCAATTCTGTTTGACTCTACTAATATGTTATCTGTAGAGTCTCTAACTCTTAGTACATTGTTGGTATTAAATGTCTTAATTTCTTTCATTACATAACTAGTGGAATATTCAAATACGATAATGTTTATAATTATAAGTGGAATTATAAAAAGAAGAGTTATTATTAATAAGTTCCTTATATAAATACTCTGGAACTTGAAATCTAAAATTAACTGCCATATTCTTCTATTTTTATTCATCGGAGTTTAAACCCTCTTTTATAATTTTCATCTGGTAGTGGCTAGGAGTATATCCAGTATGATTTTTAAAAACCCTAGAAAAATATTTACTATTTTTATAGCCTACCATTATCCCTATTTCCGAAATCTTATGGTTTGAACTTTTCATAATTTTAATAGCATTCTTAATTCTTATCTTAATTATATAATTAATAAAATTCTCTCCTGTTTCCTGTTTGAATAGTCTACAAAAATATGCAGGACTCAAATAAACATGGGAAGCAACTTCGTCTAGGGACAAGTCCTGGTCGAATCTTTCTGTAATGTATTCTAATGCCTTTCTAATAAACAATTTATTAGAATTTTCTGCATCTGGTAATATCTGTTCCATTATCATCTCAGACATTACTCTTGCCCATTTTTTGATACCTTCAATATTCTCTGTTTTAATTAGTTTACTATAGTCAAATTTTTCCTGTCGTACTTTTTGAATACTTATATCAATTGTACTCAAACTATTAAATAGATCCATAAATAGATTAATTATAAAATTATGGATACTACTAGGAGGGTAAAGTTTTAATTTATCAACCATATTATTCAAGAGACTAAAAACAGAAGATGCATCTCCAGATAATATTGAAACTTTGAATATTTTACGTTGTTCAATAAGCGTTGGATTTTTAAGTATCAACTCTATACCATTATCATCAATTGTGGAGTCCGTATCAGGAATTGTTATGGTTTCAGTACTTTTTGAGAGTTCTAAAATATTTAAATAGCTTTTAATTTCAACTATTTCCAACTCCATATCAAAAACGCTTATTATATTCTCTTTTAGTGTATTTACATAACCATGAACATAAGTTTTCATACTTTGTATTGATGAGTTACTATTTCCTATTGCTATTATTTTGAAACAGCCTGGAGTCGTTACAAGAGTAAAAAACTTGGTACTTTCGGTTTCTCCACCTAATATATTTCGTAATGCATTATCTAGTCTATCTTTACCATATTCCCACTTTGTTTGCATATATTCATTGTAGTTTTCAAGTTTTATATCAATAATACTTAATGCATATCTATTAACATCATTATCGAAGCCTAGGAGTTTAATTTTTTTGTCAATTTCACCTGGGTCTATAAGTGCTCCCAAAATCAAATCTCTAAAAAATTGTTCTTTTAATAGTTCTAAAACCTCATCTATTTGTTTATCTTTTTTAAGTTTAAGCTCAGTATCGTGTTTTTCTAATGTGAGAGTTTTACATATGTTTTCAAAAATTCGGGTGATCTCAATTACTCTAATGGGTTTAAGAATATAATCGACTACATCAAAGGCAATTGCCTGTTTAGCAAACTCAAATTCCTTAAACCCGCTAATTAGAACAACCTTTATTTGGGGTTTCTTATTATGAATGTATTCTGCTAATTGTATCCCTGAGATTTCAATCATCTTAATATCTGTAAGTACAACATTCACCTCATTGACATCAATATAATCTATGGCTTCCTTTCCATCTTCGAAGCAACCTACAACTTCAAAATTAAGTGATATCCAATCTACATAATTCTTCAATCCTTCTCTAATAGTTTTCTCATCATCCACTATCACTAACTTATATTGCATAATAACTTTACCACGCCTTCAGAATAATTATTCATTAAATATGAATAGATATATATCCTGAAATTAGTATAACAGCATAAAAACCATAGGTAAAACAATAAAGAAAACTGGTCAATATTTGTGCCCTAAAGTAAAAATAATGTCGTATCTATCAGAAAAGTATAAGGCTATAATCAATGGTAACTTAAACTACTATTATAGGCACAATATTATAATGATTAAATCTTCAGATATAATTAAAGTATATCTATTTGAGTATTCCTATAATTTATTAATACGAGGAGAAAATAATGCATATTTCAATACAATCATTGAATTTTGAATCAAATAAGTATCCTGATTTGTCTAAGAATTTTATTACAATGACAGACTTTGGAGCAAGGTATCTGGATATGGCCATGCTTGAAGGATGGCAAGGGATATACCCTTCTAGATTAATGGATATAAATTATTTTACTGAGATTTTAGTAGTTTTACAAAATTGTGGGATGACTGTGGATTCGTTTAATTGTGGATTCATACATCAAGTAACCTGTAAAACAGAAGAAGAATTTCAGATAATAACAAATCACTTTGAGAAGGTTTGTGAGCTAGCAACAATATTAAAAGTTCGAAATATAACAATCGGTCCAGGGACAATACAAAGTAAGAGTGATGTTGAACCTAATATTGCATTGTTATTAAAACGTTTGCCAATATGGGCAAGAATAGCATCTAAGCATGGTGTTAGCTTTTCTTTAGAATGTCATCAAGGGACAACACTAGAACGGCTTGAAGATGTGGAAATCGTATTGAGAGAATTGTACCCTTTAGTGGGTTTAACTTTTGATCCAAGCCATTTAGAGATGCAGGGCATTAGTTTGGAACAATCAAGGTCAGTAATGAAGTATGTTGTACACAGCCATATTAGAGGTGCATCTTTAAACAATATGCAAGAAGGTCTAGAAAAAAGTACTTTGGATATACCTGCTTGTATAAAAATGCTTAAAAATATTGGATACAAACATAATGTTGCCATAGAATATTTTCTAGATTTGAATAACGGCAAAGAATTACCCTCAACTATTAAGTTGCTTGAAAGTTGTGGAATGACACTTTAAAGAGTATAGGGGTTTACATGGACATCTCGGTTTGTTTGGATGCTATTTTTGGTGGTCAAGACATGACAGAAAGCATGAAAAAAGTTAAACAATGTGGCATAGATATTATTGAATTTTGGGATTGGTCCGATAAAGACTTGGATATACTTGAAGCTCAACTTGATAAGCTTGATATGAAGATTTCAACCTTTTGTACGAAATCCACAAGTTTAGTTGATTCAGATCAACATGAGAGTTATTTGCGTGAACTTTCTGACAGCCTTAATGTAGTAAAGAGGTTTGGAGTAAAGCAACTTATAAGTCTTGTTGGACATGATACAGGATCACCAAGAATTTCACAGCGAAACAATATGATCGAAGGTCTTAGAAAATGTGTTCCATTACTTGAGGACGCAGGTATTATATTGATGATTGAACCCCAAATGTTTTAGTGGATCACAAAGATTAATATCTCTATAGCTCTAACGATGCTTTTCAAATAATTGAAGAAATAAATTCTCCTTACTTAAAGGTTCTGTTTGATATATACCATCAGCAAGTTTCAGAAGGTAATATTCTGAATAATATATGCCAAAATATTCCTTTGATTGGGCATATCCATGCAGCAGGTAATCCAGGACGTAATGAACTATATTTGGGTGAAATAAACTATAAAGAAATATTTAAAAAACTCGATGAGATAAATTATGAAGGATATATAGGCCTTGAATATTCCCTATAAAAAATCCGATCGAGGGATTAAAAAAAATACTAAAACTAATAAGTTAGAAATGAGTTATATATTAAAGGAGATATAAAATGGAAAAAAATAAACTGGGAGTTATTAGTTGTGCAGGAATAGCTGATTATGGTGTAATTTCGGGTATTCTAGAGTCAGAAAATGCAGTTTTATACGGACTTACTAGTAGGAATATTGAAAAACTAAAAGCTTTTAACCAGAAATTCAAACCAGTTAAAACATATTTGAGTTATGAGGAACTATTAGATGATCCAAATATAAATGCAGTTTATATTCCATTACCAAACAACTTACATATTGAATGGGAAATTAAAGCGGCAAAAAAAAATAAACATGTTCTGTGTGAGAAGCTGTTAGCCATGTCAGCAGATGAGGTTAAAAAATTAAAAGTGTATTTGATGAAAAAGGATTGTTATTTATGGAGGCCTTTGCTTCTAGGCATAATCCTATGTTAATAAAGGTTAAGAGCCTGTTAGATGAAGGGGTAATAGGTCAGCTAAAATTTATAGAATCCCATTTTACATTTAATTTGAAAGACAGATCAAATATTAGGTACGCAAGGCTTTAGGTGGTGGAGCAACCCTTGATGCAGGTGTCTATGCTATAAGTAATATTAGATATCTTGTAGGATCTGAACCTAAGAATATTCATTCAGTTGGTGAGATTGATTCCGAAACTGAAGTAGATTTAAACAGTTGGATACTTATGACTTTCGAAGGTGGTATTACAGCAGTTTCGTATTGTGCCATGAACACATATAGCTGGAGCGGTTATACTTTGGTGGGAAAAAAAGGAAGAATAGAGGGAAACTTAAATTTTAATGGATCTGGTGAACTTAAAATCGAAATCATTAAAGATGATAAAAGTGAAACTATTTCAGTAGTCAGCGAGAATAATTATAAGCTGGAAGTAAGTCAGTTAGGACGTTGTATTTTAGAGGGAGAAAAACCTTTAGTAACTTATGAGGATTCCTTAAGAAATGCAATTGTGACAGATGTTGTTTTAAATCAAATGGATGAACTTGGAAGCATACAATATAAATGAAGGTTGGAGTATGACATCATAGGTATCTTGAATCCTAAAATCTTTGACGTATGGATGTAATTTGAAAGCTATATAAAGAGATGATAAATTATACAGATATATTGAAACAAGATATTAAAAACAAATCCACAATATATAACTTATTTAAAAATAAAACATTTTATGGTCAATTTAAAGATAAATATACAAATGTGTTAGCTTCATCTCTCCATTGACCTACACTCATTAAAACACGCTGTTACTGTAAATAAATTTATCACACCTAATAAATAATTATTCATTACATATGAGTGGTCACATCTTTTGATATAAGTATATCAGAATTCTAAGCATAAGTTGAATTAATAATAAAGCTTGTCAATATTCGTGACCTTAAGTAAAAATAATGGCGTATACGTCTGTAAAAAACAGGTCCATAATAAATATATCAACCTAACAAATACAGTTTCAATAAATTGAGCAACAACCAAGAAAGTTATACAACTAAAGGTCAATATCTTTCTACTAAGAAGTCTAAAAAGATGTAAATTTTTATCATTTTAAATTATATAAACAAGTTAAAATTTTACTAACAGGAATACTGCTTGTATTTTCATCAGTGCTGTATATTCCTTGGAACACATCTTTATAAATTAGTTCCATATAAATATCTATGGGATGGGTAAAGTATGGTTGTATTATTCTTATTTTGTGGATGATGCAAATAGCTATAGAACTATGGATTGGCATCATGTATTTAGTAATCAGAATTGGGGAGCTGGAAAGAACGTGGATGCTAATGAGAGATGAAAAAAATAATTGAAGTCTGACTAGCGATATTAATAAACCTGTAAGTCAAATAATTATTTTTAGTTAAATTTCATGGTTGAGAAATTATTATTTCACCATGTTTAATTATGTTTATGATAAGGATTAAAGCTGAATTTACAGATCCTATCATTAAAATACGGAGGATATAGTTGAAAAAACGAACAGTGAAGAAAAAAAGAAGAATATTGCTAGGTGTTGTATTCATATGCCTTATGACAATGATTACAATCTCTTGTAGCTTGCCAGGAGATGATACTCCAGTACAAGTTCTTGAAGATGCAAATAATGGTGTGAATCGTTCTGTGTCTAGTACATCTAATTACAATGTGACTGATACATCCAGTGCTTTTGAGGAATATAGTCATAAAGGTTATGGAATATTTGTACATTATGGCTTTGGTGGTAGTGCTACAGACGAATACGGATGTTCTATTACTCAATATCCAGATGGATCTATTCCAGAAACCGTAGATGAAGTAGCTGATAATTTTGATGTGCAAGGATTTGTAGACGACATCGTTGCAATGAGCCCAGAGTATCTTATTTTTACGGCGTGGCATTGTTGGCAGTATCCATTATACCCAAGTGATGTCATTGATGATTGGTTAGGTGAACCTCATAGTTCTCAGCGTGATGTATTACAGGAATTATTAGATGCCTGTGAAGCTGAAGATCTTGATGTATATTGGTATATTCAACCTTCGGAAGCTCATAACTTTTCTCCTGAACAACAAGCCGCAGTTGGCTACATTGATAGAAGCACCTACTCAGAAACCTACAACGACTTTCTTAATGAGCTGATCGCAGAATTGACAAATCGCTATAAGGCACAAGTTAAAGGATTCTGGTTTGATAAGGGTTTGTCCTATGGTTGTACAGATACGGCTCGTATAGGAGAAACCATTAGAGCAATACTTCCTGATGCCGTATTGATAGCGAATACTTTCGCTAACGAAAGCGCAGATTTTGGTGCCGTTGAGGTTAAGGTACCCTCGGTTACTTTCTCAAGAGATGGTTATGTGATTGATAATGCTAATGAGGAAACATGGCCTGCATACGAGAGATCGATTTCTTTTGTTTCAGACAGTGCTTGGTTTGCTGAACCAGGAACTATTCGTTATACAAGTGAAATGATGTATAAGTACACAGTTCTACAAGCTGGAGTTAACGAAGAAGGTGGTGGAGTGGCTTGGTCCATGGGTCCATATCCAACTACTACAGTATCCTGGAATGAAGGTATACTCTCCGGTATGACAGGTTTAGGAAGCATGATTGATGAAGTGGGTGAGTCTATTAAAAGCACGGTCCCAAGTGATTCATGGCCAACAGCTGAAGGAACAACTATTAACGATTTGGATTGGGGTATTGCTACCCGATCAGCCGATGGTGACTTTGAATATCTTCATGTATTAAAATCTCTTTCTGGAACAACTCTCACCATTAATACTCCAGATGACGGTAGAGTATACACTTCTGCAGTTAACTTACGTACAGGCAACGCTTGTAGCTTCTCTCAGACATCGAGCCAGGTAAGTATAACGCTTAATTCCAGTGATTCATGGGACTCGGTGGATTCAGTAATTAAACTGACAACTGACGGTGTTATTATTGTTCCACCAGTTGAGCCAGGTGGTAACATTGCTGAAGGCAAAACTGCTGAACAATCTATAACAGCTTATTCTGGTGTAGCAGGCAGAGCAGTAGATGGAAACACTGATGGTCTCTGGGCTAGTGGTTCTGTAACCCATACAGACGCAGTGAGTGGTTCCTGGTGGCAGGTAGACCTTGGAGAGGAATATAGTATTGGTGATATCATTATCTGGAACAGAACAGACACACAATATATGTCCAGACTCAGTGATTACACTATACAGATCCTAGATTCAAGTGAAACAGCAATCTGGGATGATGATCAGACCGAATATCCCAATCCATTTACAACCGCAAATGCTGGGGGTATCACGGGTAGATATGTGAAAATCATACAGAACAGCGCAAACCCTTTGAGCCTTGCGGAAGTTCAGGTCTATGAAGAATTGGATGTTGATCCACCAGTAGAACCAGATGAAAACATTTCTGATGGCAAAACTACGGAACAATCCACAACAGCATATGAAGGTGAGGCAAGCAGAGCAGTTGATGGAAACACTGATGGTCTCTGGTCCAGTGGTTCTGTAACCCATACAGAAGCTACTGGGAGTGGGTCCTGGTGGCAAGTCGACCTGGAACAGAACTATAGTATTGGTGATATCATTATCTGGAACAGAACTGACACAAAATATATGTCAAGACTCACTGACTATACTATCCTAGTCTTAGATGCAGTCGGAGATGTAATCTGGGAAAATTATCAGACAGGATATCCCGATCCATCCACAACCGTAAATGCCGGGGGCATTATTGGTAGTTATGTGAAAATCATACAGAACGGTGACGCTGCTTTAAGCCTAGCGGAAGTTCAGGTGTTCGGGAATTAATATCCCCTTATTTATTACAGTTTCTGACTGTATGGTTTTATTACACCGATAGTCAGATAACTATTTACTAGTTTAAAATTATTGGGCTGTCTCAAAAGTAGACAGTCCTTTTGCATATTATTATTATAACCATGGTAAAAAAACAAGGAAATAAGCAATAAAGTCAATCATAACCGATAACTGTTTTAATCCTGGTAAAAGAAATTGGAGTATAAGATTATTATCAAACTAAAAAAACTGCATATTATTACATTACTCTTTATTGGTAGCCTTTGTATGCTCAATTCTGAAACAATCAGAACTGAAAAACTAAGGATCCAGTTTTTCGGATCGGATTCTTGCAGTAAGTGCCTTAAAATTGAAAATGAGATCCTTTCTGTATATAAAATGAGATATCCCAAACAAATTGATTTATCCTTTCATGAATTACAAGATAAAGAAGGATATCTATTACTAGAGGCATATGAAAAGGAATTCAATCTAGATAAGTCTTATCCTCAATTTCTTGTTGTAGCAGATACATATATTGCGGGATATAGAAACATTATGGATAATGCGGTCGCAATAATTGAAACTTATTTGGCTGATAACGAGAAATGGAAAATCCTGGTATTAAATACTGAAGAAAATGAAACACAATCTTATCTAAAGGCAGATTTGCAAGCATTTACTTTTTTGGGAATCTTCCTTGCCGGTTTGATAGATGGAATTAATCCATGTGCCATAGCGACAATAATATTTTTAATCTCGTTTTTATCGACAAAAAAAAGGACTAAAAAAGAAATTATGATTGTTGGATTGTGTTTTTCCTTTAGTGTTTATTTAACATACCTTTTACTTGGACTTGGAGCTTTTAAAGGAATTACAATGTTGCAAAACTATTATCTCATTTCAGAAATAATAAAATGGCTTGCAATAGCATTTTCTGCCATTGTAGGTGTTATATGTTTTATTGACGCTTTCAATTATTATCGCTTAGACGAACTTGGAAAGATCAAAGTGCAATTACCACTTCCAATAAAAAAGAGTATGCATAAAATCATAAGGTACAATTTGAAAGGCCGTAGTTTGGTTCTTGGCTCCATATTAACAGGGTTCCTTATTTCTCTGTTGGAAGCAGTCTGTACTGGACAGGTCTATTTACCAACAATTATATTAATGACAAATACAGTTGGATTTAAAGCCAAGGGATTTTTATACTTGCTTTTCTATAACTTCTTATTTGTACTACCTTTATTAATAATAATTGTTCTATCTGTTTTTGGGCTGACATGGCAGAATTTATTAAGCATAACGAAACGAAGAATGACAATAGTCAAAGTGTTACTTGGCTGTGTAATGTTAGGTTTATCGTTGTTTCTAGTCCTTACAAGATAAATATACATATGTTTTAGCTTCATTTTGCCGTTGATCTACAACCACTAAACTAACTGTAAATATAAATAACTTTACCATACCTTCAGAATAATTGTTCATAATATATGAATAGTTACTTATCTTAATATTCTTATAACACGATTAAAACAATAGATTAAGAAATAATACAACTGGTCAACATTCGTGACCTTAAGTAAAAATAAAGGCGTATGCAGCTGTAAAAAACCGGAACATAATAATTACATAAACTAACCGGTCGAAGGGTTGGAAAAGATAAAAGCTACTAAATAGGAATTTTTTAAGGAGATAAATATGAATAAAAGACAAAATATAATTACTATCATTGCTGATGATATGGGCTATGGTGATTTGAGTTGCTATGGCGCTGAAAAGTTTAAAACACCTAATATGGACCGTATGGCACAGGAGGGGTTACTTTTCATGATATGCCTCCATATTGTTTTCTCAAGAATAATGAACCTGAAACAATCCCAGATATAGAAAAAACAAACTAATATCCGCAGCAGCGAAAAGGAATGATGTCAAAATGTTGGGATGATAGACATGTTGATATGAAATTCACCGAGAAAGCGGTTGAATATATAAATGAAAGAGGACAAGAAAAAGATACACCATTTTATATGCATGTGACTCCTACATCACCTCATAGACCATGTGTTCCTCCCGATCAGTTCAAAGGTAAATCAACTGCCGGACTGAGAGGTGATATGGTACTTGTAGTAGACTATATGGTTGGAGAAATAATGGATTCTCTTGCTGAAAATGGTATGAAAGATAATACTTTTGTCATTATTTCAAGTGACAATGGTGTTCGTGTTTTAAATTATAATGGTAAAGATTATGGACATAAGGCCATCGGTAATTTAAGAGGTCAGAAAGGTTATATTTATGAGGGTGGACATAAAGAACCTTGCCTTGCTATGTGGCCAGATGTAATAAAAGCCGGATTAGGTTCTGGTGGGTTCAGCGAACCTGCAAGATATAATAATAATGAAGGTCCTGAGGGGGCAACTATATAATATTGAAAATGATAGTAGGGAAACCAAGAATATCTGGAATGAATATCCCGAAGTGGTACAGGAACTTAAGGAGTACCATTATACTGTAAACTAAAAAAGGGACATGAATCATTTTTTACATTCTAAAAACTTGAGTAATAATAATGATTGTGCAGCCCAGTATATATCTAAGAAGATGAATTCGAAATCATTACTTAGGTGGGTTCATAAATTCTATCCCACCAAAATAATTATTCATTAAATCAAATAGTCACATATATTGACATCAGTAAATCAGAATAAACACCATAGATATAAATAAGAATAAAAACTGGGCAATATTCGTGTCCTTAGGTAAAAATTATGGCGTATGCAGCTGTAAAAAACCGTTACATAATAAATATATCAACTTAACAAATACAGGAGTCTATAAGTATGAGCAACAATCAAGAAAATCCTAAAACAAAAGGTCGTTTTCTTTTTACTAAAAAGTCCATAAGACGGAAACCTTTTTCATCTTCAGGCAGTTTAGTATTTTTCCTTATGTCATTACCTGCTCTAACCTATCTATTTATATTTAATTATTTACCATTAGCTGGCTCAGTTTTGGCATTCAAAGATTATAAATACAATTTAGGTATATTTGGAAGTAAATGGGTTGGATTCGAAAATTTTGAATTCCTTTTAACTTCCAATGATCTTTGGAGAATCACAAGAAATAGTATCGGTTATGGAGTCGTATTCATAATATGTAACACAGTTCTTGCATTGATAGTGGCACTGCTTATGTATCAACTTACAAATAGGATAGCACTAAAAATAGTACAAACCTCTGTTATATTACCAAACTTTCTTTCATGGATTATGGTTGCTTTTATCGTTTATATTTTTCTAAATGCCCAATCTGGTGTAGTAAATACTTTTAAGAAAAGTATGGGGTTTGATGTATTTGATTGGTATACCAAGGCTTCAGCCTGGCCAATAATAATACCGCTAATTCATGCCTGGAAAAATGTAGGATGGATGTCATTAGTTTATTATTCGGCGTTAATGCAAATTAATAGTGAATTGTTTGAAGCTGCTGAGTTAGATGGTGCGAATAAATGGCAGCAAGCATGGAATATCTCAATTCCTTCGATAGCTCCGGTAATTGCAACGATGTCATTGATAGCTGTAGGTACATCGGTAATTAGGCAGGATTTAGGGCTATTTTTACAAGTAACACGAAACTCAGGACTTTTGTATCGTACAACAGATGTAATTGATACATATGTTTATAGAGCTACAGTACAGGTAGGAGATATTGGGATGTCATCAGCCGTCGGTCTGTTTCAAACAGTTATAGGTGTGATTCTGGTTCTGATCACCAATTCTATTATTAAAAGAATGAGCCCAGAAAGTGCAATATTCTAAAGGAGGAATTATTACTTATGTTATCGAAAAGAAATAAATTAAACCAAAAGACCACTAGTCCGGTTATATATATTATATTATTTATATATTCATTATTGTGTATTATACCTTTATGGTATGTTATCGTTACTTCACTTTCAAACAGTGAAACGATTAGAACTTATGGGTATACTTTTTTTCCTAAAGTTATAGATTTTGCTGCATATGCTAATGTTTTTTACAATCCTGCAACTATTCTGAATGCTTATGGGGTGAATATCATTTCAGCTTTTGGAGGTACATTTATAGGAACTTTTTTAATGGCGCTTTTAGCTTATCCGCTATCAAGAGCTAATTTTAAGTACAGAAAGGGTGTTACATTTTTTGTATTATTCCCTTTAATGTGCCGAGTTAGTTTGGTTCCTTTTTATATACTCGTTACACAGTTTTTACATCTTGGTGATACAATGTGGGTTCACTTCTTTTCTTTTATGGTACCACTTATTGATCCATTCTTTGTAATAATTATATTAACTTCATTTAAGAGTTTACCTAGTTCCCTTTTTGATGCAGCCAAAATTGATGGTGCTTCAGAAATTCGAATTTTCTTTAAGATCGTTCTACCTTTATCTACACCAGTTTTAGCGACAGTAGCTGTTTTTACTCTGTTAAATCGATGGAATGATTTTTACCCAAGCTTAATGTTTCTAAATAATGAGGATCTGTATTCATTGCAATATTTATTACAAAAAATATTACTTGAAATGGATTTTCTTAAATCGAATTTTGCATCTCTACCGGCAGCTTTACAGGAACAAATATCTAAGTTCCCTTCAGAAACGGTTCGAATGGCTATTGCAGTAGTTGCAGCTGGGCCAATGATGTTTATATTTCCTTTCTTTCAAAAATACTTTTCAAAGGGTATGACAGTAGGATCTACAAAGTAGTAATTTCTCAGTATATGTAAAAACATACTGGGTTTTAACAAATATTTTAAGGAGAGTTTAATGAAATCAAGAAAAAGAATCTTGGCAGTATTGTTAATTATGGCAGTTTCTTCCCTCGCATGGTCAAAGAACCAAGCTGAATCAAATGTGGAAGCTACTGGAGATGCGGAAGTTGTAACACTTACTTGGGTTGTTATTGGAGACCAAACACCAGATATGGATAAGGTGTTGGAAGAATTTAACAAAAAGTTACAAGATAAGCTACCTAATACTGAGTTAAAAATATTAACTTATGGGTTTGGAAACTATGCTGACAGAATTGAGCTTATGATAACTGCAGGTGAAGATTTTGATATCATGTGGTGTTCAAGCTGGGCTGGAGACTATCTTCAGAAAGTTGCTAATGGTGCGTTTATGCCTTTAGATGATCTTATTGATAACCATGCTCCAAAATTAAAAGAAGTATTACCTGAAACAGTTTTCCAGACTGGTACATACGATGGGAAAATGTATGGACTTACTAATTATCAACAGTTGTGGAATGGTTATGGATATATTGCTAGAAAAGATTGGGCTGAAAAATATGGACTTGATTATGAGCAAATAGAAAAAGATGGTTTTGATAGAAGCATTAAAACTATTGATATCATGAAAAGCATGGAACCATATTTTGCTAACATATTAAAAAACGAAATGGATTCAGGTATCAATTCAGTAATAGATCCTTACTTTTTGGTTGAAAAAACTGTAACAGAAAATATGATTATGGAAAGAGACTACGAGACAATTGTTAGTCCTGCTGTAATCGATAAGTTTAATAATGATAGTGTTCAGTTAGTTAATATGTTCAAAACACAGGAATATAAAGACTTTATTGACTGGATGAGAGATATGTATAATAGGGATTTCATCCGATTAGATGTGTTATCAGCTCAACTACCAACTAATATTGACGATGATCGATTAAATACTTATGGAATTATGACTACTAATACTGGTACACCTGATGATTTTACCCTTGAACTTAACAATATATTTTCAACTCAAGAGGTAATAAGTGGTCGTACAGCACCGCTATACCTACCATATACTGCAGGTACAGCTACAATGAACTTTATCAATGCTAAAACACCTAATGCTGAAAGAGCTATCAAGCTTCTTGAGATTATTAATACTGATAAAGAAATGTTCAACCTTCTTCATCTAGGAATTGAAGGTGAGCACTGGGAAGCTGTTCCAGGTGCTTCTGACACAGAGATTCCTTCAAAAATTCTTAAGCCAGGAGCTTACAGTATTTTTGACTGGGTGCTTGGAAACGTTGGAAACAGTGCTGATAGATCTAAATTATTCTTAGATTCAAGACTTACTAAATGGAATAATCAAGCTACAAAATCTCCATTATTTGGTTTTGTTCCTGATTTAGCTGAACTTACTTCAGATAAAGCTAAAATTGACGCAGTTGTTAATGAGTTTGTAAAACCATTAAACTCTGGTGCAGACGATGATTATGAGAAACACTACGAAGAATTTATTAAGAAACTTGATTCAGCTGGTGTTGAAGAATTTATTGCTAAATTACAAATGCAAGTTGACGCTTACTTAGGTCAATAAAACATAATAGTTAATACAACTTTTAATTAAAAAGAAAGGCTGCCTTATATTGTAAAAGGTAGCTTTTCTTTTAAAAAACTAACGGATTTTGGAGATATACATTATATGGACAACAATACATTGTGGTACAGGCAATCAGCAGATCTTTTTGAAGAGGCATTACCTTTAGGGAATGGTCATATGGGAATGATGGTATATGGTAGAATCCGGGATGAACTTTTAGAATTAAATCATGATACGTTATGGTCTGGTTATCATAATGAAAATCAAAATAAAGTAGCATATAATCATCTAGAAAAAGCTAGAGAGTTAATTAATAAAGGTGAATACTTAGGAGCCCAACAGCTAATAGAGCATGAAATGCAAGGTGAATATTCAGAGAGTTATTTACCCCTTGGTAATATTAGAATGCAGCTTAGATATGATGGTTTCCTTAGGAAGGAAGGTTATAAAAGAAGCCTTGATCTAACTGATGCAACAACTTATATAGAATACAAAATAGATGGTTTTAAGTACACTAGAAGAGCTTTTATCAGTAATCCTGATAAGATTGGTGTCTATAAAATGGAGGCAGAAGCTGAATTCGATATGCAACTTGGTATGGATTCTAAGTTATTACATAAGACGATTTGTAAAAATGATTCAGCAATTTTAATGACAGGTAGGGCACCAGAGAGAGTTGATCCGTCTCATAGAACCTACAATGAGTCACCTATAGCTTATTCTTTGGAAGATGAGAATGTTGCTCTAGAATTCGGAGCTTATACAAGAGTTATTACTGATGGTTCAACATATAGAACAGGTGGTGGACTTTCAATAACAGGCGCTACCAAAGTGTTGATTGTTACAGCAACAGAGACAACATACTGTGGATTTAGTGCAGAATTAGAAGAAATAGATAAAGTTGTTGCAGTGCTTCGTGAACGTGTAAATAAGGCAATCGTAAAAGGTTATGATGCCTTATATAATGACCACAAAGATGATTACCAGAAATTATATAACAAAGTAGAATTCACACTTGAGACTGAAGATAAGAGTTATTCACCAACAGATGTTAGGTTAGAGAACTTAAGGGCAGGGAAGAGTGATCTATCACTAATACCACTATACTTTAATTATGGTAGATACCTACTCATAACGTCATCTAGAAAAGGTAGTCAGTCGGCAACACTACAAGGTATATGGAATTATGAAGTTAGACCTTCCTGGTGTAGTAACTATACATCTAATATTAATATTCAGATGAACTATTGGTTAGCTGAAAACTGCAATTTATCCGAGTGTCATGAGCCACTAATTAATATGATTAAGGAGTTATCTATAACAGGTGCAGTAACAGCCAAAGAGCAATATGGTTGTGGTGGTTGGACAGGATCACATAATATAGATTTATGGAGAAAATCAACGGTCATAGATGGTATGGCTAGATATGCATACTGGCAGATGTCAGGTCCATGGTTAGTAAGTCATTTATATGAGCATTACTTATTTACACAGGATATAGAGTTCCTAAAATCTGTATACCCAACGATGAAGGGGTCTGCAAAGTTCTGCTACGATTGGTTACAGGAAGATGAGTCAGGTTACTACGTGACATCTCCTTCAACATCCCCAGAAAATGCCTTCTTAACGGAGGGTGGGGCGGAATGTTCTGTTGCAAAAGCATCGACTATGGATATGACGATTATAAGAGAAGTATTTAATACATGTATTAGTGTGGCTAAAATTCTTGGTGTAACAGGGGCATTTGAGAACCAATTAGCAACCAGATTACCTAAGTTATATCCCTATAATATAGGTGCAAAGGGTCAGCTACAGGAGTGGTATTTAGACTTTGAAGAATCTGAAATGGGACATAGGCATGTATCACACTTATATGGCTTATATCCAGGGAATGCAATCAATGATGAAACACCAGAGTTATTTACTGCTGCAAAGAGAAGTCTAGAACTAAGGTTACTAAATGGTGGTGGACATACTGGTTGGAGCCTAGCATGGATTATTAATCTATATGCTAGGTTAAAAGAACCTACGTTAGCTGGTAAATATTTGAATGACATGTTAACAAAGTCTATATATCCTAATATGTTTGATGCTCATCCTCCTTTTCAGATTGATGGAAACTTTGGAGCAACAGCTGGAATTGCTGAGATGCTAATGCAGAGTCATATGGATTATATAGAACTATTACCGGCATTACCTTTGGAATGGAGTAGTGGTTGTATTAAGGGGCTTAAGGCTAGGGGTAATTTAATCGTTGATATTGAGTGGGAAAATAACCAATTGATTGAATATAGAATACAGGGTGCAGAGGGTCCTATAAAGATAAAGTTTAACGGAGAGTCCAGAATAGAAGTCCAACGGTGTAATATTAAGTGGTAAATTAGAAAGAATTTGTTTAAAAAAATAGTCTACGAAATTTGTAGAAAAGGAAGTAATCAAATTTGAGAACATACACTAAGTCCATTTATCATAATATTGACTTCACATGTTAATCACTCTACATCTGATACTTCCTTTTATTTTATAACTAATATGAGTCAAAAAAACATGAACTAAATCCAAAAACTTAACAGCTTGCTAAATATAGTAATATTTTTCTAATAATGATATAACTATCTTATGATAAATTGAGTGAAAATGATGTTACTCTTTATCATATCAGTGTTTATACAAGTGATACAAAACCTAGAAACACTGTATAAATGGACTACCCATAAGGATTTATAATGAGAGTTGTAGTAAAAATAGGAAGTGCCTTAATAAGCCGTGGTTGTAGCATTAATTACAACTGGTTAGGTGATAAAATCAGAGAGATCTCAGAATTAATAGCAGATGGACATCAGGTTATTCTTGTCTCCTCTGGGTCTGTTGCTGCAGGAATGGAAGTTCGTAATGTTAAAGTTCGACCAAAGGATACTGTAGAGTTACAACTGTTATCTGGGCAAGGACAGGTTAAACTTATGGAGTTTTATAGAAACTGGTTCAGAGATGAGTCTGTTTTTGTTGCTCAGATATTATTAACTCATCATAATTTTGCTACTTCCAAAGAGAAGATATCAGTTAAAAACATTGTAGAAGCTTACCTAGAACGTGGTATCTTGCCTATTATGAATGAAAATGACCTCGTAAACAAAGAAGAGTTGGATTACGAGAGACTTTTTACTGATAATGATATCTTAGCGTCACTTGTTGCAAAAGAACTGAATGCCGACCTATTAGTAATGTTAACAGATGTTGACGGTTTATATGATGGTAACCCTAAAAAAGATGGTAATGCAAAATTTATAGAACAGGTTGATGAAATTACCGACGAAATCAAAAATATGGCAACTCCAGAGACTAACTCACTAGGTCTAGGTGGTATGTTTTCTAAAGTTACTGCGGCTGTTACTTGTGTTGATGCAGGTATAGATACAGTTGTAGGAAGTGGACATAGACCATTAAAAAATATTATAGATGGTAGTGAACCCCGGACACTGTTTAAAGCAAAATAACTGTCTCTATGTTTATGTCCCTATGTCTATAGGGACTATAAAACTAAACTGTTTTTAATGTACCAGCTTTTAACTTCTTCATTGTATTTTTCATCCAGAACCACGCAACGACTGCTGTAGAACACATAGATATAATATGTGAATATAACATTCCTTTAAAACCAAAATCTAATACATATACCATAAAATACATTACGGGAATAACAATCAGAAAAAATCTAAGTGAAGTTATAACTAAACCAGGTATAGGGTAACCAATAGCCTGATAAACAGATCTTGTAATTATAACAACAGATGTAATTAACATAAATGGCATTATATATCTGGTCTGCATTACTGCATAATTTGTCACAATATCTGTCTGCTGAAATGCTCCATATATACTGTTCGCAAATATAAAAAAGAGTGTAGAAGTAAAAAGAACAATGGCTCCACTTAGTACAATACTGGTTTTCCATGTTTTTTCAACTCTATCCATATTTTTTCTACCAACATTTTGACCTGCGATAGTTATAGTAGCTGCAGCGACTGCAAAGATCGGCATATATACTAACTGCTCCATTCTACCAACCAAAGATGATGATGTAACAATTATAGGATCAATAGATGTTGCGATTCTATTCATGACTAAAAATGCCCCAGACATTACTAACTGTCCAAAACTCTGTGGAAAACCAATTTTAACTATTCTTTTCATTATAGTAGCAGAAATATGGGATATTTTCCATTCAAGAGCAACTAAGGTCTGTTTTCTGATAAATACTGACAGGGTGTATATTAGAGCAAATCCTTGCCCAATAACCGTAGCAATAGCAGCACCTTTAACGCCCAATCCTAACCCAGGTATTGTAAATAGTTTTAGATCAATTGATTCAAATATAAATATAGGATCCAATATTATATTTAGTACAGTTCCAATAATCATAGATTTCATGAACTTCTTCATTAGGCCTTCACCCTGTAAGATTCCACCTAAAACACTACCAAAAAACATAATCCCTGTTACTGGAAGAATATACTGAAAGTACTCTAAACCATATTTGAAATAATCCCCGGTTGCCCCTAGAGCATGGACAATCTCTTCGTCAAATATATACCCAAACAGATAAATAGATACTGAAGCAATTAATGCTAGAAAAAGACCAGACTCAGCTGTTTTATAAATAATGTTATTATCTTTTTTACCAATGCCTTTTGCAACGAGAGCTGACATACCAACAGATAGTCCATTAGCAATAGCCATAGCAACAAAACTTATTGGAAAGATATAACCTGTTCCACCTAATATTGCAGGATTTTTTGAATCTATAAAGTTAATAAATGCTGTATCTACAATTGTATATAGAAGTTGAAATACCATACCTGCTAAAATTGGTATAGCAAGTTTCATAATTACTGGTGGCAGTGGTCCTTCAAACATTCCTTTTATTTCTGATTTCTCAAATTTATCTTTTTTCATATATATTTCCTTATGAACGTAAATTACTTCTTAATTAATACAGAAGTCAACTATTCTTTAGAAATATAAGTATTAATGTTCCTAAGGATACCATGATCATTCCTGTTATCTCTAGTTTAAAAATCTTCTCTTTAAAGTAGTATACAGTTATAAGTGTCGCAATAATAAACTCTAACTGCCCAACGGTTCTTACGTAGGCAATATTAGTTAAAGAGTAGGCTGTTAACCAACAAAACGAGCCAATTCCAGAACATATTCCAATTATCATAGGTTTAATTGGCTTTTTAAAAAGTAAAAGAACCGATGATTTTTCTCTATACAGTGATATTGGAAGTAGAACTGATATTTCTGATATTAAGATAAAGCTTAGTGAAAAAAGAGATTCTAAAATGTTATTAGGTCCTGATATATAGCTAAAAGTCTGTTTTGCACATACACCTGCCAGGGCTAAAAACAGTCCAGTTAAAAGAGCTATTAAAGATGACTTTGTAAATAGACTATTTTTTATATTTTCTAGTGTTACTCTATTTTTAGAAAATGAAGCTAAAATCAGACCAGTTGTAGCAGTTAATAGACCTATCCATGCATAAACATTCAGATACTCCTTAAGAAAAAGGACACCAATTATTGCTACTATTATTGTATCTATCTGGACAATAGTTAAACTTACTGCAAAACTTTTATATCTAAATAGAGAGACTCTAAAATATGTTGCTAATATCTGACATATTCCCATTAGCAAAGCCCATAAAAAAAATAGACTGGAGTCTATATTAACTGAACCTTTAATATTTGCCAGGGTTAAGTATGAAATAAGTACAACAGGAAGAGCATATATAAATCTGGACAAAGCTATAACCATAACCGGGTAGCTGGAAACTAATTGTTTAGAAAACAGGTTTCTGGTTACCTGGCTTAGAGTTGCTATTAAACTAAAAATTATCCACATATCTTATCTTGGAGTCTTCTGAAGTATTAGTCAAGTCTCTGAAGTATAGTTAAATATTTATCTCTCTGTTAATAATATCACTAATTGTAATTCTTTCAAAATATTGTGAGATATGCTCTTTTGTCATAGCCCAGAAATAAGAAATATCACACTCTTTCCCACATTTATCAGATGAGCAGGGTGTTGGACTTAGCTCTTCCCCAATTGCTTCTAAGATACTTAAAATAGTAATCTCCTGAACTGGAATATTTAGAGAAAAACCTCCGTGGGCTCCTCTGACAGAGGTTATTATTCCGTGTTTTTTTAGTTTTGAGAATATCTTTTCTAGAAAGTCAGAGGAGATATCCTCCTCTTTTGCAACTTCCCGGACTGACTTCTGTCCATTTGTAGATCTTGATAAATTTATTACAGATCTAACTGCATATCTACCTTTTGCTGATACCTTCATCTATGACCTTGTTTTTAAGGTTTTTGAAACTATTTCAAAAAGACCTGTAGATATTTTATCTTTTTCTAATATTCTAGTTAGCTGAACCTTCATAAGTTTTGATAACTCTAAAGAGATGTATTGATAATCCTGAAATGCACCAGCCATATTTGATGAAATATGGGAGTTAAAACTATCAACATCTATTATTATATCTGCTAAGAACTCATATCCTATACCATCTGTTCTATGGAACTGGGATATATTTGATCTAGAAAATACTCCATAAATACTTCTGATACTATTAGGGTTTGTTTTATCAAAAAGAGGATGTTTACTAAGCTTTTTAATATCCTCTAATACTTTTACATCATCCCTGGAAGCCTGAACACTAAACCATTTATTCATTACTAAAAAGTTGTCTTTCCATTTTGAAAAGAATTGTTCATTAGCCTTAACTCTAATACTGTCTGAGCACATTTGCAGTGCTGAGTAAGCAGCTAAATAATCTGTCATATTATCAGATGTTTCAAAGTGTTTTAAAGCTATCTGTGCAATATCATCGTGTAAATAACTTAGAATGTATAAAGATCTATTTTTTAAACTTCTCTCTCCAACAGCTTGTTTATTAAATGTATATTTATCTCTAATATTATCTTCAAATATTCTAAATAAGTTTCCCTTAAGTTCTGTTGCTAGTAGAGTTAAATATTTTGTTCTGGCTATATTTGCTAAGACAAAGTCATATTCTGGCATTAACATAGCAATATTTTTAACTTCTGGTATAAATAGCAGTGTTGCTAGATATCTCTTTTCTAGATCTTTATTCTCTAGAAGTGTTTTATAGACAGATATTATTCTAGAGTCTATTTCACTCTCTTTTCCACTTTTTATATTATCTAATATATTTGTTATGGATATCATAGCTAAACGTCTAGACGCATCAAAACGATTAAAGTTATCTATATCAAAATTTAGAAGGGTTAATAGATCTTCTGTAGTGTACCCGTAGTTTACAATAACAGGGGCACTATAACCTTGAAGCAAGGATGGTATTACTTTCTCACCTGTGTTAAAAGTAAAAACTTCAGACTCTTTTGTTAAAATAATAGTCCTCTGATCTTTTGGTGTTAGGTCTGTACCTTGGGCAGTATATAACCCAATGTTAAATGGAATGTATAAAGGTTCTCTTTTTCCATTATAGGTTGTCTTAGGAATAGTTTGTTTTATTTTTAGAGTAAAAACTCCTTTATCATATGATGATTCTACATCGATTATTGGAGTTCCAGCTTGGCTATACCAACGTTTAAACTGAGTCATATCTATTCCGGAAGCATCAGCCATAGCTGCAACAAAATCCTCTGTAGTTACAGCATCTCCATCATGTCTTTTAAAGTATAAGTCCATTCCATCTCTAAATTTCTCCTTACCAATAATGGTGTGGATCATTCTGATTATTTCGGCACCTTTTTCGTAAACAGTTGCTGTATAAAAATTATTTATATCGATATAAGATTCTGGTTTTATAGGGTGAGAGTTTGGTCCTTTGTCCTCTGGGAACTGATGATTCCTAAGAATTGAAACATCAGAAATCCTTTTTATAGTTCTATTAGTCATGTCAGAAGAAAATTCATGGTCTCTAAAAACAGTTAGACCCTCTTTTAATGTTAATTGAAACCAATCTCTACAGGTTACTCTATTTCCTGTCCAGTTATGAAAATACTCGTGGGCTATAACACTTTCAACCCCTTCAAAGTCTGAATCAGTAGCAGTATTTGGATCAGCTAATACATATTTTGAATTAAAAATATTCAGACCTTTATTCTCCATTGCTCCAGCATTAAAAGAGTCTACAGCAACTATCATATAAATATCTAAATCGTACTCTAAGCCAAATACTTCTTCGTCCCATGTCATAGACTTTTTTAGAGATTCCATAGCGTGTATGGATTGAGATCCTTTACCATGGTCAGTATATATTTCTAGATTTATTGTTCGGCCACTTTGTGTTTTAAAGCTATCAGTTGTTAGTTCTAAATCTCCTGCAACAACAGCAAAAAGGTAACATGGTTTTGCAAATGGATCTTGCCAGGTATTTCTATGTCTATTGTTATCAACATCTATACTTTTAATTAAGTTTCCATTACTTAAAAGGTATGGGTACTGTTTTTTATCAGCTTCTAGGGTAACTAGATATTTAGACATAACATCAGGTCTATCTAAAAAGAATGTTATTCGTCTAAATCCTTCAGCTTCATTTTGTGAACATAAAATATCTCCAGATTTATAAAATCCTTCTAAAGATTTGTTATTGATTGGATCTATCTTAACTTCTGAAAATAGAACAAAACTATCAGGAACACCGTTAATTGTTAATAAATTATCTTTATAGTCGTAGTCTGAAAAATCTGAACCATCTATCTGAAGTGCATTTAAAATTAAATCTTCTCCATTTAAAATTAGTGGTGTTGTTTTATCCTCACACTGTCTAATAATTGTTAACTCTGTCTGTACTATTGTCTCTTTCTCGAAAATATTTATATTTATGTTTACTTCAGGGATTATAAAATCCGGTTTTTTGTAATCATTTAAAAGTATCTCTTTCATAACTTCTCTCCATATTTTTTTATTCGTTTAGGTAAAGCATTATTAAGCTTCTTTATGGTTAAAGATTCAAAAATTGAATCGTTATTATCTAAAAAACCGACCGGGGCTAAGTGGTAATTCCCCTGGTTATAAAGTTCTATAGGTGTAACTAAATTATATTTATCTGTTTCATCCATTAATACTAAGATATCAAAGTCATCAAGTTTACTACTAAACTTTGTGACATTTATAGGTATTGAAGATATTTTTTTCCCCTCTGGGAGCAATTTTATAATTGGTTTAACTTCCGATGTAATTTCCGTTCCAACCATTATCATATAAATAAGATCATTAGCTGGGAAATGGTTTAAAACCTGTTTTTTTAGATCATTATAATGTTCTTCTGGGGCTAAAATTATAACTTTTCCATCTGTTTTACTTAATGTTCCCGTTAATTCAATATCTACTTTTTCTAAATAAAGGCTAAGTTCTAAAATTTCTTTTGTCGCTAATAGAGGCGCTTCAACTCTTAGTATGTCTATTAAAGATTCCGAAGTTACACCTTTAGGGTATTGTGGTAAAAAGACTGTAACGTCCCCATATTTTTTTAATAATGATGAAAGAAATTTTATTAATGAATAACTCTCTACTACATGTTCTGGGTAACTTAAAAATATCCCACTTTCTGTAGCAATATCTAACTTGATGGTAGTGCCTATTTTTTCGCTATTTATAATAATGTTTTTAATATTTGTATTATAGTCAATTAATGGATCGGTTCCTTTGTTACAGGAAATATATAGTGGTAATATAAGTATTAAAATTGCTTTTTTTAACAAGCTTCCTCCAGTATTGTTATTAGTTTGTTTGCCTTTTTACTGCTAAGTCGTATTTCAATACTCTTGGTTCCAATTGTAAGTAAAATTAAGCTATTTTTTATCTTTTTTATCTGGGTAATATCCTTTCTTAGATGTGTTATAGGTCTATTACTAAAGGTATTATATAGTATTAGTTTTTCACTTGTAACTCTAATCATTGGAGATAAGTGATTTAACACCAATATTATAAGCATAAAAGATATTCCTATGGAATATAAAATTATATCTATTCTATTTTTTGATTCTAAAATTGGAAATAGTGCAAAAATAAAAGGAATAAGAGCAAGGTATCCATAAAGTTGTATTGTAATTGGTTTATGAAATTTATAATTCATAGCTCATAATATCATAAACTAGATAAGTTTTGCTATCTCTCCAGCCATATAGAATGATCCCGTTACAAGAATTGGTCTATTATATTCTTTAGCCCTATTTAAAGCTGATTCAGGAGACTTTATAAGTTCAGTTTTGCAATTTAGTATATTAAAATAACTCTCTACTTCATGCAGGTCTGATTCTTTAAAGTTCCCAGGGGTAGAAATTATTATTTTACTAAAGTTTTTTGATATAATTTTTACAATTTCCATTATATCTTTACCTTTAAGAACACCAAATATTATAGTGCCTTGATTATATAGTCCATTAAAAGTATTTACAGTATCGGTTATTGATCTGACTGTATGTGCACCATCTAATATTATTGGATTATCTAGCTCTTTAATTTGAAAACGTCCAGGTAATTTTGTATTTTTTAGGCCTTTTTCTATATCTATTTTATCTATATTAGGCAGTATTGTTTCAATTACAGTTTTTGCAAGTAGAGCATTTTGTGCCTGAACAGCACCCTGTAACCCTAATTTATAAGAGATATTATTAGTTTCTAGATATGTTCCTTTGTTAGTTATGTTGTAACTATAATTATCACATGTATATAATTTTGAATGTAACAAGCGTGCTTGTTTTTTTAATACTTCCAGAACTTTAGAATCTGTATTTGATGTAAAAACAGGTCTGTTTGATTTAATTATCCCAGCTTTTTCCCCAGCTATAAGCTCTATAGTATCACCTAGCAGTTCGGTATGTTCTAACTCGATAGGAGTAATAACTGAAGCTTTTGGAATCACTACGTTTGTAGAGTCTAATCTACCACCAATACCTGTTTCTAAAATTACCCACTGGCACTTTTCTGATTTAAACATAATTAATGCAGCTAGTGTCATAAGTTCAAATGTTGTTGGCATCCCACCTGGAAGAGAATCTTCATTTAGGGTATCAACAGTGGTTTTTATTGAGTTTATAACTTGGATATAGCAGTTTTCTGGGAAAAAGTTATGGTTATTAGTTATTCTTTCCCTATAATCCAATAGGTGAGGGGATGAGTAGACACCTGTTTTTAACCCAGCACTATCTAATATAGATGCTAAAAAGCCACAAGTTGAACCTTTACCTTTAGAACCAGCAACATGGATAATATTGTAAGAGTCCTGTGGATTATTAAATAGTTCTAACAGATGTTCCATTTTATCCAGGCGGTAACCCCTTTTACTCAGATCTGGTTTTTTTTCCAAATTTGTAAAAGAGACCATCCACTCGAATGCCTGGTTAACGCTTTGTAAATGCATTGCCATGAGTTGTAAAACCTTCATATTCTGCAAGAACCGGTACATATTTTTTAAGGGTTTCATAACCCTTTTTAGTTGAATAAATAACCGATGAATATTTTATAAAATCTCTAACACCAACTGCAGAGAATGTTTTAGCTTTACCACCAGTAGGGATTACAGCATTTGGACCAACAGAGTAGTTTACAGCAGAAAATGGTGTAGTATCTCCTAAAATAATTTCACCAGCATTTGTAATTTTACCTAATGTATCCCAGGGTTCCTCTGTGTGTAATGAAAGATGCTCAGGTGCATACATATTTGAAATCTCACACGCTTCGTCTATATCCTTAGTTACAATAACACCACCATAACCTTCTAGAACATCGGTAACAAATGTTTTTCTTGGTTCTGGAAGTTCTTCTATCATCTCTTCCATGAATTTAGCTGCTTCAATTGCATTTTCTAAACTGTTTGTTAATAAAAGTGCAGAAGAATCTGAACCATGTTCTGCTTCTACTAACAGATCTAAAGCCATATTATATGGGTTAGCAGTTTCATCTGCTATTAATGCAGATTCTGATGGTCCTGCTGGTAAACCTACATCTACAACGCTATATAGTAGTCTTTTTGCTGCAGTTACCCACATACTCCCTGGGCCTGATATTTTAACCACAGGTTTAATTGTTTCTGTTCCATAAGTTAGAGCTGAAATTGCTTCAGAGCCACCTACTTTATATACTTCTTTTATTCCACATAAAGAGCAGGCATATAGTACTCCACTATCTGCAAATCCTTCTGAATTAGGAGGGGTCGTAACACATATTCTTTTTACACCAGCTATTACAGCAGGAACCGCTAACATATATAACATTGATGGAAATGTTCCTCTTCCTCCAGGCACATATAACCCTACAGAATCTATTGGTGTAGCTCTTTCCCCTGCAAAAACTCCTGGAGTTGTTTCCATCATTGACATAGCTTCTGGTTTTTGGGCTTCATGGAATTTTTTTATATTATCTATAGAGAATCTAATAGCTTCTTTTACCTTTTCTGATAAATTCTTTTCTGCTTCTTCAAATTCGATTTTTAATACTTTTAAATAATTTGTATGTGAGGGAATACCATGGAATTTTTCATTATAATGCAATAACGCTTTGTCTCCGTTATTTTTTACATCTGCTATAATATCCTTAACAATAGGTAGAACATCTTCAATATTTTGCTCAGAACGCTTAAATATTCTATTTTTATCTACCTCTGGGATATCTTTCCATTTTTTTATTTGGATTTTCATGTTTTCCCCTCTCATTTATATTAAAATAAAGATACTTCCTAGTAAATAAAACCTCAATAGGGTAGAAAGATTTTCTACCCAAGGGTAGAAAGAAATTCTACCAAAGGGTAGAAAGTTTTTTTCAATTGGAAAATATAATTTTTTTCTATTGCTAAATGTACCATGGGTGTTTAAACTAACTATATATTATAAATAAAATAATGGAGTAACTGATGAAGACAAATTCTGACTTCCCGTCTATAAATACAAAATCCCCTGATGGTTTAAGTGATACAGGGCAATCTTATAAAGTACTAGTAGTAGATGATTCAATGTTTGTGCGTAAGCAGATATCTCAGATTTTAACCAGCGAGGGTTTTGAGGTTGTAGCTCAAGCTTGTGATGGTGCTGAAGGTCTTGAGATGTATAAACAACATCATCCCAACGTTGATCTTGTAACTATGGATATTACTATGCCTAAGATGGATGGTGTAACTTCCCTAGAGAAAATTATTGAGTTTGATAAAGAAGCAAAGGTTATAATGATTAGTGCATTAGGTAAAGAAGAGTTAGTTAAAAAGTCTCTTTTAGCAGGTGCAAAAAACTATATTGTTAAACCACTTGATAGAAAAAAAGTTCTTGAACGAATCCTACAAATATTAAAATAATTATCTAAGGGTGCAGTTAATTCCTGCATCCTTACAGATTTTCACAAACTCTTCTAACTCATAATCACTATATGGTGTATTAAGATTATACGCTGGCACCAAGGTCTCAGAATTTCTAAAATTAGTAATATAATAATTCTTCACATCTTTTAAAAGTGGTAACATCTGTTTTAGGTCATCCTTAGTAAAAATAATAGGTGCTGCAGTTGTTCTTATTTCATAGTCTATACCACTATTTTTAATCCAGTCTAAACTCTCTTTTATTTCTGAACTACCCTTATATCCGATAGCAACATACTTCTCTAAGCTGGTTTTAAGATCCATGGCAATATAATTTGGTTTTAATTTTTTAAGCAGATCTGGGTTTGTTCCATTTGTATCTAACTTTACTTTTAATCCAAGGTTCTGAAAGTATGTAATATACTCATTTAAATCTTGGTATAAGGTTGGTTCTCCACCGGATATTACAACTCCACTAATAAGATGTTTTCTTTTATCAATCGCTTCTAAAATTATATCAATATTGTCTAATGTATCATTTAGTGGATTAACTATAGATGGGTTGTGGCAGTATGGGCATTTAAGATTACAGCCAGGGAGAAATAGAACAGATGCTATTTCCCCTGGGTAGTCTAAGAGGGTCGTTGGAATAAACCCTCCTAATTTTATCTTCATTAATTAATATTTAGTTCTTTTAGTAGTATTTTAAGATCAGTTACATTAGAAGTTCTAGTGATCTCTTTTTTATTATTATCTAGAAGTACAACAGTTGGAGCAGTAAAGATTTCATGTATAGCAGCTTTAGTAAAACCTTTTGCACTATCAGCATTAATACTCTCACCTGCTAAGATTAAGTTTTTAATTACTGCTTTTACAGGAGGACAGTTAGGGCATGTAGTTCTATAAAAAAACATATAGCTATCTACCTCTCCAACAGCCTGAGCAATGTTTTTAAAAGATTCAGTTTTTTGAGTTTCAGTTTTAGATTCGACAGAACCATTTATGGATCTTTCAAAAGATTTTTCACTAAAGCTTACTCTAAATTTATACTCTTCAGCTTTTCCTTTGTTCCAATTTTTTACAGCTCTGTAGTAGCCAACTATTCTGGCATACTTCTCAGTTTCTCTACCTTTCACTGTTAATAATTGTTGCTCTAAAGCTTCAATCTTGTCGTCTACTTTACTTTTTGTCTGAATCATTTTAACTCTCTCCATTTGTAATTTTTTGTTGTTTAAGCTCGTCAATCTGTTTCTTTATTTTTGCTGCTTCCTCATCTTTGCATTTTGGGCAGTTATCATGTGCTCCCGCTAAGTAACCATGAACACTACATATAGAGAATATCGGCGAAATTGAGAAGAATGGTAACCTGTAGTTAGCAGAAATCGTTTTAACAAGCTTTCTGCACGCTTTCCAATCCTTTATAGCCTCTCCTAACATACCGTGGAAAACTGTACCACCTGTATATTTTGTTTGTAGTGCATCCTGTAGATCTAATGCTTCAAAGATGTCTCTTGTAAAATCTACTGGAAGTTGTGTTGAGTTTGTATAATATGGATCATTTTCTCCAGCAGTAATTATATTTGGGTAATATTTTTTATCATGTTTAGCAAGTCTATAACTTGTACTTTCCGCTGGTGTCGCTTCAAGGTTGTAAAGGTCTCCAGTTTTCTCCTGATAATCTGCTAATCTATCTCTCATGAAAATTAAAATCTCATTGGCAGTATCCTGGCCCTCTTTTGATGTTAGATCAAGGGACTTATAGTTTCTAAGACACTCATTCATACCAACTAAACCAATAGTAGAGAAGTGATTATTCATGTTTTTTAAGTACTTTCTTGTATAAGGAAACAGACCATTTTCCATCATTTTGTTAACAACTTTACGTTTTAAAACCAGAGAAGTTGCAGCTAAATCCATCATATGGCCTAAGTTTTGGTAGAATTCCTCTTTTGTATTACTTAAATAACCAATTCTAGGCAGATTAATCGTTACAACTCCAATTGAACCTGTTAATTCATCACTTCCAAATAGTCCACCACCACGTTTTCTTAATTCACGTTTATCAAGTTGTAATCTACAACACATAGATCTTACATCTTCTGGATTCAGATCGCTGTTAACAAAGTTTTGAAAGTATGGAGTACCGTACTTTGCAGTGATCTCAAAAAGTATCTTTGCATTTTCTGTATCCCAATCAAAATCAGGGGTAATATTATATGTTGGAATAGGGTATGCAAAACCACGACCGTTTGCATCACCTTGTAACATAAGTTCTAGAAATGCTTTGTTAACCATCTCCATCTCTTTAGTACAATCGTCGTATGTAAAGTCTTGTTCTTTACCACCAACTACAGCTGGTTTTCCAATTTGATCTTTAGGGCAGACCCAGTCTAATGTAATATTTGTAAATGGTGCTTGGCTTCCCCATCTAGAAGGAGTATTTACACCAAAAATAAAGCTTTGTACTGCCTGTTTTACCTCTTTATAAGATAATTTATCAGCCCTTACAAATGGTGCTAAGAATGTATCAAAACTAGAAAGAGCCTGAGCTCCAGCCCACTCGTTTTGCATGATTCCTAAAAAGTTTACAATTTGAAACATTAAAGTAGATAAATGAGTTGCAGGTTTAGAAGTTATTTTTTCTGAAACTCCACCAAGACCATCTTTTATTAGTTGTCTTAGTGACCAACCAGCACAATAACCTGAGAACATGGAAAGATCATGAATATGAAACGCCCCTGATTTATGTGCTTCGGATATATCTTTTGTATATATATTTTTTAGCCAGTAGTTTGCTGTTATTGTTCCTGAGTTATGTAAAATTAGGCCACCTAATGAAAAATTTACGTTGGCATTTTCATTAACTCTCCAATCTGATTGGGATAGGTAACCGTCCATAGTTTCATCTATGTCTAAAAGTAATTTATCTCGATCTCTTATAGCTTCATGTCTAGATCTATAAAGTATATATGCTTTTGCAATATCTACCTCTTTAGCTTCAATTAAAGCTGTCTCAACAAGGTCTTGAATCTCTTCGATAGCAGGTATTGAGTTTGGATGTCTTGTAAGTTGAAATTCCTCTAATTTAGCCTCGGTTAATGTAGTTAATCTTTTATCTAATTCTGGGTCGTTAACTCCCCGTACAGCTTCAATTGCTTTAGATATGGCATTCGCAATTTTTTCAGGTTTATAGGTATCAATAGTACCATCACGTCTAATAATTTTTTTTATACCAGTTTTAGGTATAGTTAATTTTTTGTCCCCTAAAATTTCATTCCAATCAATACTTCCCAAAAAACTCTCCTTTTACTTTATTCTATAATTTTTCAATTTCTTCTATAAATTCATCAACATTTTCAAATTTTCTATATACAGATGCAAATCTAATATATGCAACTTTATCAATGCTTGATAACTTTTGAAGAATCAGATCTCCGAGGAAATCAGAAGAAATCTCGTGACTGGCTTTTCCACCAAGTTCTGATTCGTCTTCAATATCATGTAGTGTCTTTTCAATGGTTAATTGTGGTACTGGTCGTTTCTCTACAGCCCTAGAAAGTCCTCTTTCTATCTTTTTTATGTCGAAAGGCTGACGTCTACCATCATGTTTTACAACCATTAAAGGTATCTCTTCTATCTTCTCATATGACGTGAATCTGTAGCTACAAGCTGCACACTCTCTCCTACGTCTGATAGAGGTTCCACTACTATTTTGTCTTGATTCAAGTACTTTGTCCTGAATTAGTCCACATAGAGGACATTTCATACTTATTTCTCTCATTCACACTACATGTAGTGTTTTTAGTCTGATTAACTATCACTTTTTATATTGGATTTGTCAAGAATATTTTTTTAATTTAATGTAATTCTAATAAAATTGCTGTAATTGTTATAGTAAATGTTAGTGTAAATAAACTAATGATTATATCTTTACTATTACTTAAATATTTATGTCTTCTGTGGGAGAATCTATAATAACTATCTTGTAAAAATATGTATGGCGTAATAATTATGGTTAATAGTATGTTTCCCGTATATTTAGAGCTTATTAGTAGCTGTAATGCCTGGCTGTTTCCAGGTAATAAGAACTTTGAAAAGATTAAAATTAATATTAATGGGGATATCAATAAAAGTAGACTTTTTATTATATTCGATCTGAAAAGTATAAAAAGTATTGTCATTATTATTGGCCAAATCTGATATAAACCTAATGGTAAAAATATAATGCAAGATATAAAGTATATAAATATAGATATAAAAAAGCTTATATAAGAGTAGAAATATGGAGATTTTGAGAATCCTTCATCTTTAATTATCTGAAATGAAATCCCATAAATAAAAAATAGAATCAAGTTTTTAATTACAAATATAGTTTTTGGAAACTTTTCAATAAATCCATCCCCAGCTAATCCTGATATAAAAGTAATGACAAGTGTGGAAATGAAATAGAATATAAAAATAAATAGTATTTTTAATGGAATAGTTAATATGTAATACCTATTTAATTTTATGTGAAACTTTAATCTTTTTGAAAAAAAAGTAATCAATAAAACTATCAATATTATAAAACTTATATTTATAATAAATAGAAGCTTACTATCTATAAAATATGTGTTATTTAAAATAGAAAAAATATAATATAAAGAAGGATTTTTTATATTTTTGGGGTTTACCTTTAAAGTATCTACAAGTCTCTCTAACCTAATGTTTCCACTTAACAGAAGTAGTGGTATATCGTGGGAATTAAATATATCAACTAATCCATGGGATTGTATCAATCTTGTGACATATAATGGAAACAACCTAGCTGCGTCTTTTCCCAGCCTGAAACTGGTGATTATATTTTGTGTTATCTCAATATTAGGCAGAAGTCCTGGGGTGAAACCATAAATATTTATTTTATCTGATTCAGTTATTTCTAGATAAATTATTGCTCTAGGATAATTTAATAACTCTTTTTCTAGATACTCTTTAGAGCCTGAATAATCAGATATTTCTAGGTTGTCATTTACTTCTATTATTATGATTTCTGTTAGATTTATATTATCACTGTTATTTAAGAGTTTTGATATATGATTATATGTATCATTGTTACTTGTTAATAGTACTATCTTATTATTTGAGAATATTGGTAATATTGTATATAAAATTAGTAAAATGAAAATAATTTTCCGTAACATAAGTTGAGCATATGGGAAGTATGGTGACAGGTCAATAAAGTTAGTAGAAAATCGTTAAAAATATAGGCAACTTTTCCGAAATCATTTCCAACAACTTAATAGTTATGGTAAACTTTGGGCATGGAAATTCTTAGTTTAATAAAAGATCGTGTATCGTGTAGAAATTTTATAGCTAAAAATATTGATACATCAATTATAGAAAATGTAGTAGAGGCTGGAAGGTTAGCTCCTTCAGCAAAAAATAGACAACCCTGGAGATTCATCACTATCTCTGAAGAAAAAGTAAAAAAAATAGTAAAAGAAGCTTGTTATGGTGCAGATGTTATGGAAACTGCCGATAAAGTAATAGCTGTATGCACTACAAATATAAATTACCAAATGCCTAATGGACAGTTTGCACATACTGCAGACTTAGCCTTTGCAACTTCTTTTATGATGTTGCAAGCAGAACATGAAGGTTTAGGATCATGTGTCGTTACAACCTACGATGAAGAGATTTTAAGAAAGGTATTAACAGTCCCTTTCTCCATGAGAGTCTATTGCCTACTTGCATTAGGATATAAAGGTGAGCATTCAGAAGAAATAAAAGAGAGGAAATCCTTTGACGATATTCATAACTATGAACATTGGTAGAGAATTAGTGGTATTTAAGTGGAAACTAAAATAATTGAACTGCCTTTAAAATTACTATTTACTGATTCTGGTGTAGATTTTTTTATAAAAAATAAAAAACCTATGAATAAGTTTAAAATGCCAGATAATAGTACCCAATATGGTATTGCTCTTAATCAGTATAATGATAATACAGTAAAAAATATGATCTCAATTGGTTATCTCTCTAGAATTGAAATTTCTAGAGCAGAATTTACTTCTAAAAGAAAAGATATGATGTCTTTAACTAAAGGAAATGTATTTGGTTTTTTAGTTCAGAGATTTGATGCAATGGTATTTGATATTATTATGGAATCGGATCTGATTAAAAATTGGAACAGGAATAATCACGGAACCATTTTAGATAGAAAAACCAATATAAATGAAACAGTATTAAGACAAATCTTAGAAAAAAACAAAGAAGTAGTAAGGTCTGTAAAAGAGACTTTAACATTTGAAGTTCAAAGAGATTTGACCTCCAACTCATCATTAACAGAAGAAGAGATCGATAGTCAAGCAATTCTTTGCCAAGAATATTTAAAAGGATTACGTTCATTTTCATGGTTCATTTTAGCTAAATTTAAAGATGCACCAACTTACGAACTGTTAATTATGGATATATCTAGAGTTCTTATTGAGTTTATGGGCAGAACTAAAATATCCGAATATATCACCTTAATGTTAATGGAATTATTAAATAGCTCAGAAAATAGAAACCTTAAAGAGTATACTAAGATGCTTTATCCAACGTTACAATATAAAGACATTCTACAAGATCCAGATGCCCGAATTGGTCTTCTAAAAGAGATGCAAGAGAAGGGTCTTCATTTTTCAGTGAGTTTTAAATTCGATATATCAGAGACAAAAATAAGTGCTAGAAGGAAATTTGAAGTAGCTGTTTTTAATAAAGATACCGAAGTGGCTCTTTTAAAAGAGCAGGTAGATAAGCAGATGTCTTCTAGGGTCAAGAAACAATCTTTGACTGAGTTTTATAGAAAAGCTGGAGCTGATGGTTCTGATATGGGAATGTTTTATCTCTCATATTTAGGAGAAGAGTGTTCTAAGGTAGGTATTCGATTTGAGTCTCAAGTTAAAGAGATATCAGGTTCTGAACAATCCTATATCTCTTTAAGCCTAACACTATAATTATTTATTACTACTATTTAAATTGTTAACTCTCTCTGACACTGGTGGATGAGAGTAATGGTAGCTAGAGTATATTTTATCTGGTGTTAAGTTACTTAAATTATCTTTTGAGAGTTTTAACAGTGCCTGTATTAAAGGATCACTCTCTCCCGTAATCTCTTTAGCAAAATCATCTGCCTCAAATTCATGTTTTCTAGATCTATAACTTGAGATAGGTGTTAAAAAGAATGTAAAAGAGCTTGAAATCATTAACATTAAAACTAACATTCCATGGTATGTCCCTGTTTCTAAATTAAACATTAAAAACAGAGGATCAAAATTAAGAGCTAATGATAAAATATAAAAAGCTACTGGTACAGTTAACATTGTTGTTAAAAGTCTTTTTCTAATATGCCCTTTTTTCCAGTGACCAATCTCGTGGGCTAAAACACCACATAACTCACTGTTTGTTAACTGTTCAACAAGTGTATCGTAAAGTACTATACGCTTGCTTTTTCCAATCCCAGTAAAATAAGCATTAGAGTGACCAGATCTTTTTGAACCGTCCATAACAAATATTCCATTCAGTGCAAAGTTTGCACTAGAGGCCATTGTCTCAAGAGCTTCTTTTAATTCTCCATCTTCTAGTGGTTTGAACTTATTAAATATAGGAGCAATAAAATTTGGGTAGATTAAAAATAAGATTAATTGGAATGATATAAAAAATATTGATGCCCATAACCACCAATTTCCTCCGGTTTTATCCATAAAGAAAAATAGAGCTGCTAATAAAATACCACCTATAATAATTCCAAGAACTGTCTGTTTTAAAGTATCAGTGATATATGACTTTAGAGTCATTTTATTAAACCCAAATTCTTCTTCTATTACAAATGTACTGTAAAGAGATAATGGAAGATCTATAATAAACTGTAATACAGATATCCCTGCAATAAAAGAGAGACCAAGTATAGTTTTATTTGTAAAGAAGCCCATGAAAAACTGTTCAACACTGCCTAATACTCCAGATAATAGAATAATCAGAGTTATTAATGTGGAAACAATCATATTCAAAATTGAAAAGTGTTCTTTTTTAATTGTATATGCCACATTTTTTACATACATATCTGGGGTTATTAAATCTTTAAACAGGTCTGGTACTTTATCTCTATTTTTTAGAACGGAACCTATATTTAAAATTATTAATGTATATAGGGTTAAAAACTCTAATGATAAAAGTGATATATATATAAATGTAAATTGTATTTGATTCATATTTTTTCCTATGGTCTATTTTTTATAAAGGGACAAACATTTTCTTTTCGAAAAGTGGGACAAACATTTTCTTCGGAAAAGTGGGACAAACAATTTCTCGCCGAAAAGTGGGACAAACAATTTCTCGCCGAAAAGTGGGACAAACAATTTCTCGCCGAAAAGTGGGACAAACAATTTCTCGCCGAAATGTTTGTTATAAACAAAAAAACCCTGCAAAATACAGGGTTTTTGGTTTAATTAAAGAGCTGCAATAGCTTCTTTCATTTTTCCGTTCTTAACAGCTTTGTTACACTGTTTACAGATACTAACTTTTTTCTCGTTAAGTTCGTTTTCATAAACAGCTTTAATTGCTGTTCTTTTACAAAGTGGACAGTTTGATCTACCACTTCTTACTTGATCTCGGATTCCCGCGCCTCTATGAGCTTTTGACATTTATACACCCCTACTGATATTTATATCAGCTATTAGTTATTTATGAATAATCAGTTATGTAATATACTTTTCTTGTTGCTTCTTGTCAAGAAACAGAAGGGGTTAAATGGATATTGAATGGAAACAGTTTTTAGAAACTGAAAAAAATACCGGATATTATAGGGTTTTATTAAGGAAATTAGAAAAAGAATTGTCAGAATTTACAATATACCCTAAAAAAGAAGATGTCTTTAGGGCATTTGAACTAACATCCTTTAATAATATAAAGTGCGTAATTGTTGGACAAGATCCATATTTCAACCCAGAAGAAGCTCATGGGTTGGCATTTTCTGTAAAAAAAGATAATAAAATCCCTCCATCATTGAGGAATATATATAAAGAACTCGCAACTGATATTAATATAAATAGAGTTCATGGAGATTTAACAGATTGGGCAGAGCAGGGTGTTTTTTTAATAAATAGAGTATTAACTGTTAGAAAGGGTGAACCTAATTCACATAAAAATATCGGTTGGATGCAGTTTACTTTAAATACAATAAAAAAGGTTTCTGAAAGTCCAAATCCCATAGTTTTTATGTTATGGGGAGCTGGGGCAAGAAAGTTGAAATCTGTTATAGATAAAAGACATCTTGTTTTAGAAGCACCACACCCAAGTCCTTTATCCTCATATCGGGGATTTTTTGGATGTGCACATTTTTCAAAATGTAATAGTTTTTTAGAAGAAGTTAAAAGAGGGAGTATACAATGGGGTTAGCATTAATAACCGGGGCTACAAGTGGAATTGGAGCTGAATATAGTAGGCTTTTAGCAGGATATGGTTGGGATCTTATTATTACAGGTAGACGAAGTGAGCTATTAAATGAAAACGCAAAACAGATACAAAAAGAGTTTAATGTAAAAGTAACAGCAATAATTGTTGATTTCTCTGATGCTACTAGTTTTGATTCATTTTTTCATAATGTTTGTAATAATAAAATTCTTTTTCTAGTTAATAATGTTGGCTTTTCGAACCATACTAATTTTTTTGATACTCCACATTCAGGCAATTATAAAATGATTGATGTTCATGTTGAAAGAACTACAAGACTAATTCATCAGATAGTTCCTGGTATGAAAAAAGAGGGTAGAGGTACTATTATCAATGTTTCATCTTTAGCTGGATTTTTACCATCTTTATCAGATCCTTTTTATGCAGCATCTAAATCTTTTTTATCCACATATTCTGAATCCATCTCTATGATATTAAAACCAAATGGAATAATTGTTCAATCTCTATGCCCAGGTTTTACTAAAACTGATTTTCATCGTGGGCGTAGCATAAAAAAAAGAGAGAAGTGGATGTCTGCTTTAGATGTTGTTCGATATTCTTATAAAAGCATTGGGTTTGGAAGGGTTGTAATTATTCCTGGATTTTTTAATAGAGTAGTTTATAATATTATAAGGTTTATGCCAAAAAAACTATATTATAAAATAGCTGGAGGTCGTAGGGTCTTAAATGAAAAATAAGTTAGGTCTCGTTTTAGAAGGTGGTGGTGCTAAGGGAGCCTATCATTTGGGTGCGTATAAGGCATTAGATGAATTAGGATATAAATTTGATGGTATTGCTGGTACCTCTATTGGAGCTGTAAATGGTGCATTGATAGCCCAGGGTGATTGGAAAAAAACATACGATATGTGGTATGAGGCGACAAATCATCTAGTTTATGGTATCGACGAAAGTATATTAAATGATATTGAAGCCACAGCTATTGCTGCTATGGATGTTATAAAAGGACGTGGTATTGGAACAAACAATATGCGAGAACTTTTTTATACTATTTTAGATGAAAAAAAACTTCGGAAATCTAAGGTTGAATTGGGAATCGTTACAGTTAAACTTCCAGCTTTTAAAACTATAGAGCTATTTAAAGATCAGATTCAAGTTGGTGAAATGTTGTCATATTTAATGGCTAGTGCTAATTTCCCACTTTTCCAAAGAGAGGAAAATAGTGATGGAATATTTATTGATGGCGGGCTTAAAAATAATTTACCTCTCAACATGTTACCAGAAAGGGGTATTAATAATTTAATTGTAATTAGAACCTTTGGTGTAGGCATAACAAGGTCTTATAATAACCCTAATGTTAATATTACATACATTGAACCTTCAAAACATTTAGGATCAACACTTGACTTTAAAAGAGATAGATCTAGAAAAAACTTAATTTTAGGATACTTTGATACTTATAAAACATTAAGAGGTTATATAGGAAAAGAGTTTTGTATAAAACCTTTAACGGAAGATCTCTCTTATATATCAAAAATGTTACACATGGCTGATGATAAGATAATTCGAGCAGCTCATGTTATGGGATATAAAAAAGTTAACCCTAAAAGGTTTATGTTTGAGAGACTATTACCTCAAATAGCCGAATATTTAGAACTGGGCTTAGATACATCCTACGAAGTTGTTATCATAACTTTTTTTGAAGAGATAGCTAGAACCCTAGATATGGATAAAAACAAAATATATAGAGCCGACGAATTTATTGATGCTGTTAGAGATCTTTTTTTTAAAGAACATAGTACTTATCATCGTTATAGGACCCTTCCTAGAATTGTACAGAGTAGTCAATTTTTATCTTCTTTTGTTAAGAATGACTTTTTTCATTTTATAATGGATATTTTCTTTAAATAAGTATTATAATTATAATGAGATCATAATTAAGGAGATTGTTATGAAGATTCCATTAAAAGCGAAAGTTATCTGTAAAGATGGAGAGTTTGGAAGCATCAAGGAACTACTTATTGATCCAATTAAAGAGAGTGTTACCCATGTTGTAATTGACAATAAACACAATAATCTGCAGGTTATTATACCATTAGATATTATTGATTACACATCTGACGATGTAATTACAATTGAAAAAACAGCAGATCAGTTGAATAAATTTCCTCCATTTATTATTCAAGAATTCATTAGTGTACCAAGTAGCGATTCAGAATTTATTTATTGGGGAGTAGATCCAGCTATGAGCCACTCTTATACTATGTTTCCCTATGTTATCCACGATGGCAAACCTGTTATTGAGATGAGAAAGGAAGATATGCCTATTGGGGAGATTAAACTTAAAAAGGGTATGTGTGTTAAAGATAATAATGGTAAGAAGTTAGGACATATTGATGAATTAATAGTTGATGCTGATGGTGAATTTATTTCTCATATAGTTATGAGAACAGGGCATCTATTTGATAAAAAAGAGGTTTCTGTTCCTAATATACATATATCTTCTTTTGATCATGATTGTATCAGGTTGAGCATACATGAAGATGATGTTGAAAATTTACCAGAAGTTATAATAAAAAGAAGTTGGAAGTAACGATTTTTTTATGCTATCATTGATTTTACGACAATGAGGTATTGATCATGAGAAACAAAAAAATAGGGATAGGTCCAATTATAATCATTTTTTCAATAATTCTAATAGCTTTACCTATAATAAGTGTAACAACATTTATATTAAGACCAATGCAGGAAATATTTGTTGATAAAGTTGATCAGGACTTAGAAAATAGTCTAAACCTCGTAACATCGTTAATTGGTAATACCTTTAATATTGCTCAGAAAAAAGTTACATCAGATGTAAAGGTTGCTTCTGATATCTTTTTTTCTGATAAAATTATTAATATAAACTCAGAACAACTATTAAATGTTGATATAATAAATCAGGTTGATAAAAAAAAGAAAAATATACTGCTTCCTACTATGGAATTAAATGGAGTAAATCAGTATCACTACTACCCTGATGTCGATGGAATATTAGATCTTTTTAACTTATCAACTACTCTTTTCCAAGTCATTCCCGACGGTTTATTACGTATTTCTACAAATGTTCAAAAACTAGATGGTAACAGAGCTGTTGATACCTATATTCCTACTAGTTCCCCGGTATATAAAACTGTAATGAGTGGGGAAACATTTTTTGGTAGAGCTTATGTTGTTAACGGTTGGTATTTAACAGCATATAAACCCTTTAAAGATAGTGATGGAAACATAATTGGAGTATTTTTTGTTGGTATAAAAGAGATCGACTTTATTGTTGGAATTAATGCAAAAATGGGTGAATATAAAATTGGAAAAACTGGACATGTATTTATCTATTCCACAACTGGAGACATTATCTATTCCGATGGTAATGAAGGTGGAGATAAGTTATTTGATATAAAAAATAGCCAAGATGAATTTATATATAAAAACATGGTATTGATGTCAATTGATAATTCAGATTGGGATATAATTCACCACTCCTATATTAAAGATGAAGATGGTGAATCTGAAAAATATGTATCGGTATCAAACTATTTAGAAAGTAGAAAATGGGTTGTTGGTGTATCTGTAAGTGAAGATGAAATATTACAACCCCTTATTAAACTTAATAGAAACTTCTATATAAACATGTTAGTTATATCCATTATAGGTCTGTTTTTATCATTTTTTATATCAAGAATAGTATCAAAACCAATACATAAATTAGTTAAAGATGTAGAGCAACTAGCCACTGGAGATTTTACTATTAACTCAACAAATGACTCTATATTAAGTGAAGTCTCTTTATTAACAAAAGAGATAAATGATAAGTTAGTTGTTAATATAAAAAATATATTTAATTCAATTAATAGTCTTGTATTAAAAGGTAACGACCTAGCTGTTAGTTCTAAAAAAGGTGTAGATGAATCTGTGCATAATGTTGGTCAGATGACTAATTCTCTTGCAGAAATAAAAGATGATATGGAACACCTAATAAGCCAAGTAACAGAGACATCAGTTTCTATAGAAAGCATAAATGGGTTAATAGAGACTCAGCAAGAAGTAATTGTGGAACAGTCATCTTCAGTTACAGAGGTTTCGGCAGCCACAGAGCAGATGTCAGCATCTATAGATAATGTAGCTAGAATAGCCAATGATAAAAAAGCAGCTTCTGCAACATTATCAAGTAGTACTAATGAAGGTATTTCCGAAATGGAAAATATGACAGAGCAGATAAATGGAATTACTGGAAGTATTGATAGTATTTCGGAATTAACTGTAATTATTAACGAAATTGCATCTAATACAAACTTATTAGCAATGAATGCTGCTATTGAGGCTGCCCATGCTGGAGATGCTGGAAAAGGGTTCTCTGTTGTTGCAGATGAGATCCGAAAACTAGCAGAAAATACTTCTGCTAACTCTAATAGTATAACTTCATCAATAGAATCAATATCTGATCAGATAAACAGACTTCAGGAATCAAGCAAAACAATGACTAAAAGATTCGATACTATATCAGGTGAAGTTAATAATTTTATCCAGGCTTTTAATGAGATTGTAAATAGTTCAGACGAGTTAAAAGTTGGGGCAAATGAAATTGTAGATTCCATGACAAGGCTTAGAGATATATCAATTAACCTGTCTGAAAGTGCCCATGATGTAGTAGATCATATTTCAAATATAAACAATCAGATGGCTCCTATGAAGAGTGTAGCAGAGAAGAATATCCTAGAGTTTAATACACTTGATAAAGAGGCAGGAATAATAAAAGATTCCCAGTTTACCATCGAAGAGATAAACAGTGAGAATCTAAATAACATGAACCAGTTAAGTAAAGAGGTTGAAGCTTTTAAGTTTTAAACTTATTTACATTAGTATTTAATGATTCACCAGCTTTTGAAATTAACTGTGTACTTTGGGAAACACTGTTCATAGAGCTTGAGATATCTTTAGTTCCTCTGTTTATCTCGCCAATATCTGTTACAACTTCTTCTGTAATACTTCTTGTAGTATTCATTACCACACTTACCTTTTCTACAGCTTGGGTAATAGTAATTGAGTTATGTTGTACTGTCCCTGATAACTCCTGTAAAGAGGTTACTGCTGCAAGAATCTCAGATCCACCTAACTGAAGCTCGTCTGTACTAGTAAAAACTTCGTCAAAAGCTTCAACTAAACCGTTTATTTCATTATCAATAACCATAAAACTTGTACTGGCTTTTTTACTTTTTTCTGCAGAATCGTTAATATGTATAGTTACCTTTTTAAGGATATCCTGAATCCTATTAGAACTTTCGCTTGATGACTCTGCTAATTTTCTAATCTCGTCTGCAACAACTGCAAATCCTTTTCCTGCATCCCCTGCATGGGCAGCCTCAATTGCAGCATTCATCGCCAATAGATTAGTACTAGATGCTATATCGGATATAACTGTAGCCATTTCGTTAATACTCTCAAGTTCTTGGCTTACTAATAATACTGATTCATGGGTAGTATCAACAATATCACCACCTTCTTTTGCTGTTTTTACAAGGTTCTCTGCTGATTTTTTCTTTTTTTGAGTTATCTGAGATACACTATCTATAGAGGTGATCATCTGGGTAATTGCTGCAGTTGATTCCTCAATCATTGCGGTTTGTGAATCTATATAACCATCTAAATCGTTAATGTTTGTTGTTATTTCAACAATTTCATGATGAGAAACGTTCATATTGTTATTTAACTCTAAAATCTTTTGATCTATATGTGTCATGTTCTGGGATATTTGTGTTAAAGCTGCAGTAGTTTCGGCTGTTCCAGTTGTAAGTTCGTCTTTTACAACAAGGGTGTCGTTAGTTGAAGCTTTAATTTTTATCATCATATCTCTAAGTTTTTTAATAAATATATTAAAATCCTGGGCTATTGCACCAAGTTCATCTTTGGAATTAACATTAACCTGGCGGGTTAAGTCTCCATCTCCCTCTGAAATCTCTTTTAGACTTATTGATAATTTATTAAGAGAACCTGTAATAATTCCACTAATTATTAAAACTGCAATAGTATTTATTATCATGGCAATTATTGCTGAGATAATTAGATTAAACTGTATAGCTTTTGTATCTTTAGTAAAATCTTCCCAATAACCTGTTGTTAATAGGGTCCAACCGGTTAGTGGTATTTTAGAGTAGTATGCGAATTTTTGTCTAATTTCACCACTTTTTTCTTCCCAATTATAGTTAACAGATCCCGGTTCTTGTTTTTTATAAACACCTTCTAAAAAAAGATTTCCATCAGCATCTTTTAAAGAGTCTATGTTTACACCTATAGCAGTTGGATGAATCATTATTTTTCCATTTGTATCTAATATTATAGGGTAGCCTGACTCTCCAATTTTAATACTTAATATATCCTTTTTTAATAACTTCATATTAACAAGTCCAGTAAAATCTGCCATTGGAGCAGTTATTAAAACTTGCCAGTTATAATCATTAAAGAATACCTTAATCATTATACTATCTATACCGTTATTGTCATATTTTGTTAGGGCTAATTGTTCACCTCTATTATTTATAATCCATTGACTCTGTGCTGTTTTTGTTCCAATTTTATCCTGTTTCGGGTGGTAAATAATATTTCCATGGAGATCTGTTATATATGCAATTCCATTTTCGCCAACTTCTATCTTTTTAATAACATTGAGTAAAGATTTTTTAATATCTGTTTCTTGATTCTGTTTTTTTGATAAGTCATTATAAACTGATCTTAAAGTATTTAATGTGGCTTTACCTGATCCTGCCAAATAACTGTAAGCTAAATTATCAACTGTACTCTCAATTAAAGTACATACTAGGTTTGTTGTTCCTTGCAGTTGATTATCTAAATTTTGTCGCATCTTTTTACCAGATGTATAAATATTTAATGTTATAACCATTGTAAATACAAAAATATTTACAAGTGTAAAAGTTATTATTAGCTTATTTCTTATTCTCATTAAAACCTCAATATATTTATAAATTACGGAATTATATAGTTACTTTTGTAATAAGACTAGGGTAAAAAACTATATTTAGTAATATTAACGAGCATATATTCATTTTGACGAATATATAGTGGTAATTTCTACGTTTATTACAAAAAAAATACACTATTTAGAAAGGAATATCTATATCTGGAGAATATAACTTTTTACTCATCGATTAATTAATCAATCAATAACGAGTTTTCAATTCTGTATTGTTTAGGAGAAGTTGTAATTTTCTTGACAACAGATACTTACTAAGCTAAAACTAAGTATGAATAAAACCTCCATTCGAATTTTAATTGTAGATGACGATATAACTCTAGTATCCCTATTAAAAGATTTGCTAGAAACAAAGGGATACTCTATTCATATTGCTAATTCCTGCGAAGAAGCAGAGGAAAAACTTAATTTTTTTAGATATCATGTAGTTGTGTCTGATTTTATTATGCCTAATAAAAATGGATTAGAACTGCTTAAAATTTGTAATAAATCTAATCATGATATCCAATTTATTATGGTTACAGCATTTGGTAGTATACAAAATGCTGTTGAAGCTCTGAAATTAGGAGCTTTTCACTATTTAACAAAACCTATACAGATAGAAGAGTTATTAATTGTAATTGAAAAGGCAATTAAACATGGAAAGTTAACAACACAAAATCAGTTTTTATCTGCTGAACTACAAAAGAATGAGGAATTTTTATTTGAAAGTCATTCTAGTCAATATATTAGTTTATTAAAAAATGTGGAAAAACTAAAGCCAGTTGATTCAACTGTTTTACTTCATGGTGAAACCGGTACAGGTAAAGAGGTTATGGCTCGGTTAATTCATAATACAAGTGTTCGAAGCAAAGAGAACTTTGTCCCAATAAATTGTGGAGCTTTACCTGAGAGTCTCTTAGAGAGTGAACTTTTTGGTTTTGATAAAGGTGCATTTACTGGTGCTACTAAAGAACAGATGGGAAAACTTGAGTATGCAGATGGTGGAACACTATTTTTAGATGAAGTAGAGGCTATGTCTCCTAAAGCTCAGGTTTCGTTATTAAGGTTCTTACAAGAAGGTGAAATTACAAGGCTTGGTTCGAATAAAAAAATAAAACTAAATGTAAGGGTTATTGCGGCTACCAATAAAGATCTAATGTTAATGTGTAGAGAGAACTTATTTAGGGAAGATTTATATTATAGAATTAGTGTTTTTCCTCTAGATATTCCACCATTAAGGGAGAGGAAAGAGGACATTGTTATGTTAGCAGAATGGATTCTATCTAAATTATGTACAAAACTTTCTAGAAATATTAAAGGTTTCTCCAATGAAGCAAAAGAGTCTCTTGTCACCTATAATTGGCCTGGAAACATCCGGGAGCTTAAAAACTGCCTCGAAAGAGGAGTTATTGTTGAATCTGGTAATCAGCTTGAAAATGATTCTCTATTTCTTAGACCACTTAAAACACTACCTATGAAATTTGATGATATTGGTCTTATTCCTCTTAAACAGTTAGAAGATTCATATATAAATTGGGCACTAGATAAATTAGATGGTAATAAAACATTAACATCTGAAACCTTAGGCATATCACCTAGAGGTCTTTATTATAAGTTAGGCAAATGAAGCATTTAAGAAATCGTGTTTTTTTCCAAATATTAATTCCTACACTTCTTGTATATTCTTTTATATCTTTTTATGCATTTTTTATTTATAGAAACTCATATAAAGAATCAGTGATCGATAAAAAAAACAGTGAAATGTTAAATACATCTAGAGTGCTAGGTGATTGGGTTTCAGATAAAATAAGAGAGTTATTGATCTTCTCTAGATCTGAGTTTTTAACAGACCCTGATAATTATCAAGAATACTTAATTAGAAAGGTTAATGATCAATCCTCACAGTTTGAGGATCTTTGGTTTGTAAAAGAGAATGGAGAATATTGGAATACTGCTAATGATAGAGGGCTTATTTTTAATAAATCTGAGTTTGCCAACCTTTTTTCTAAGGAGCTATTGTTTTTATATTTAGTCCCAGATGATTTTAAAAGTTATTCATCAAAGCAGATAATTTTATTTGCTGTACCTATAGAGTATGAGAATGGAGTAATTGGGGTATTAGGTGGATCTATAGCACTGTCTGAGTTTGAGAGGTTATTAAAATTAAATACATATGGTCTATTTGATGAAATTGGAATTATAGATGTTGACCAGCCATTAAAAGAGGGGATTGGTGGTAAAGTTATAGTCCATTCTAATCCTGTTTACAATGGAGCCCCGGAAGAGGACGTATATAATCAGGTATACTCTTTTAATACTCAAAATGGAAATGATAGTTATTTTGTTACTACACTTATTAATTACTGGAAGTTTGTTGGTAAAATCGAAAGTGATACTTTGTATTTACAACTTAACATGACCATGAAATTTTTTATTATCATTACTATTTTATTAATAATCGTAATTGCAGCAATTACAATTGGAATATCTCAGTTAATATCTAACCCTATATTGGAATTAACAGAGATGGTTAATAGAATGTTACAAGGTGAATTTACAAATGAGATAACTGTAAAAACAAAGGATGAGCTACAGCTACTTGCTAATGCTTTTAATCTGTTAAACAGAAGAAATATTCAACTTAGAACAGATGATAGATTTAGTTTCTTAGGTCGAATCTCTTCAAGAATGGCCCATGAAATTAGGCATCCGTTACATATAATACAAATTGCTATGCAGACTATAACAAAAAATAACTTTGATAAAAACAGTAATATTATATTCCAAGAGATTAATAAAGCTGAAATTTTTATTCGAGAAGTTTTAGAGATTGCAAAACCAAATGAACTTAGCTTAGAGTACTACTCTATGTCTAGACTTATTGAAAACGTATATCAAAAATATATGCTTATTTGTGAAGACAGGGGTATATCTTTAATAATTGATAATAATGCACAGTATAATTCCTTTTATTTTGATGTATTAAAGATCGAACAAGTTTTAACTAATATAATAAATAACTCTGTTGATGTTACACTTAAAGGTGGATCTATAAATATCTCTATTAGAAACGATGAATACCAGAACTTAATATTAACAATTTCTGATACAGGTCCAGGTTTTGCAAAAGATTCTATAGATAGGGTCTTTGACCCATATTTTACTACTAAAGACAATGGAACAGGGCTTGGTTTATCTATCTGTTACCAAATATTAACCGCCCATGGTGCCCATATTGAACTATCGAATAGTGCCCATAGTGGAGCTATAAGCACTCTTATATTTACCTCACTATCAGATTAATTGAAATTTTTGCAACAGACTATGCAATTTTTGCAGACTATCAAGTCATGATTTATACTTTAAGTGTGGTTTATTAGCTTTTTACATAGTTTTAAAAGTTGGCATTCCAATTGCTAATAGAGTTGTATAAGGAGTTTGGATGAAAATAGGTCTTTTTCTTTTATGTTTTTTTCTAGTATTAAGTTTGAGTTTTAGTAAAACTGATAATGAAGCTATACTTGATTCAGAACCAATTACTTTAAAGATGGGTCACTTTGCAAATGAAGGCCATGCTGGTAATGTCGCTAGTCAACTGTTTGCAGAAGCAGTTGAAAAGAGAACTAAGGGCAAAATTAAAATTCTAATCTATCCAAATAATCAATTAGGAACTCCTCCAGATGTATTAGAGCAAAATATCTTAGGTGCAATAGATATGAGTCTGCCTTCCCAAGGTCAGCTTGCAAAATATTCTAAAAAGTTTGGTTGTGTAATGTTACCATTTGTTTTTAATGGGTATCAGCAGGCATATAGAACCTTAGATGGTCCTTTTATACAGTGGGCCGGTCCAGATATTGAAGCTCAAGGTTTAGTCTTTTTATCAAACTGGGAGTGGGGTTTCAGAAATATTACTAATAATGTTAGACCAATTAATACTCCAGACGATTTAAAAGGACTCAAAATAAGAACCCCTCCAGAGTTAGCTAATCAGCTTTCTATGGAAGCTTTTGGAGCTATAGTACAAACAATAGCTTGGCCTGAACTACCTATGGCTTTAAAACAGAGAGTAGTTGATGGTCAGGAGAATCCTGTTTCTGTAATTCATGCATTTAAGATTTATGAAACTCAAAAGTATATGACTATGACAGGGCATACTTATAACTCTATGGTCCATGTTATTAGTAAAAGAACATGGGATAGATTAACAATAAATCAGCAAACAATAATTAAAGAAGAGAGTGTAATAGCTGGAAATTATATGCGTCAAGTTCTTCAGGATGCTGAATCGGAACTGTTAAATCAGTTAGAAGAGTTAGGTATGGAAATTATTTATCCTGACATCGAGAAATTTAAAGTCATGATGGGACCAACCTATAAAAAAATGGAAGAAATACTAGGGAGTAAAAATGTAAAAACATTTCTAAACATGGTAGTCGAATAATAAAATAATACACATATAAGGAGACCTCATTGGATATTAAAAAAATATCTGAACAGGCCTATGAGTTGATTTTACCATCAATTCATAAGCTACAAGATAGCTACGCAAAACGAAAAGACATGCACATTGTTGTTATGGATCCAAGGTTTCATCCCTGGGAGTTAGATTTTGAATCTGCAATACTTGCAGAGTTTTCAACCACCCAAAAAGAGTCGTGGGAAAACCCATACGATGTTCTTGCAAGAGCAAAAGCAAAACAAGCATGGAGAGATGGTAGGGACAATGTTCATAAACATCTAATATCTCCAGCAACCTTAAAAGATGGAGATGTAACTTTTTATGGGTCTTTTGAATACGAAGGTGTAATTGTTGCTGCAAGTGGTGTAGAGGGTTGGTTCGACGTATTGGTATGTGGATGGATGGCTATAGCTATTCAGCAACTTGCACAAGATTATTATCAGAAATTTAAAACAGAAAATCCTGGTTTACCTTATCTAAGTTAAACCTGATTTATATATTTTTAGAGGAGATTTAAAATGAAAAAAATTGCCGTATTATTATTAACATTAGTTATGGTAAGTAGTCTTTTTGCTGAGGGTCAGCAAGAAAGTGGTAGCAGTTTTCCAGAGAAGGATTTAACACTTATAGTTCCTTGGTCTGCTGGTGGTGGTACTGATACTATTGCTAGAGCTTTAGTTAAAAATGCAAAAGATTACATTGGTGTAAATGTAAATGTTGTAAACAAAACTGGTGGTCAGGGTGTTGTTGGAATGGCAGCTACAAAATCAGCCCGGGCTGATGGTTATACTGCTGGTCTGATTACTTTTGGTCTTAGTACATATAAATTAATGGGTTTAACTGACTTAACTTTTAGAGATTTTGAACTTTTACAACTATTAAACCAAAGTCCAGCAGCTTTAAGTGTAGGAGCAAACTCTGAGTTTAATACATTAGACGAAGTTGTTAAATATGCAAAAGCTAATCCTGGTTCAGTTTCTATTGGACATACTGGTGCTGGTGTTGCATGGCATTTATCTGCTGCTGCATTAGGGACTTTATACGATATCGATTTTAACTATGTACCATTTGACGGTGCTGCTCCTACAAGATCTGCCCTATTAGGTGGACATGTAGATGTTGCTGCTACTGGTATAGATGAGATGAAACAACTATATGAAGCAGGTGAAATTAAACTTTTAGCTGTAAATGCACCTGAAAGACACCCAGCATTCCCTAATGTTCCAACAGTATCTGAAGCTGGTTACAAAATTGATGCACCAGTTCTTGACTGGAGAGGTTTAGCACTTCCAAAAGGTGTTCCAGCTGAAAGAGTTAAGTTCTTAGAAGAAGGATTCAAAAAAATGTTCAACGATCCTGAGTTCAAAACATTTTGTGATGAAGTTGGATTAGTTCTAGTTTATAGAGATGCTGATGGATTTGAAGCTTTCTTATCAAACATGGAAGCAGTTTTAAAACCAACACTAAATTCTGTAGGTCTATTAAAATAATAAATTAAAAAGTTGTCCTTATTTAGGGCAACTTCTTTTTTACAGGGAGAATTTATGAACAGTAAACGAATTGATCTTGGAGTAGGGAGTGGCCTATCTCTATTAAGTATCATCGTATTTTTATATGCAGGTCAGTATAAAGGGGCTGGGGTATCACAATATGGTCCCAACTTTTTTCCTCAGGCTCTATGCATTTTAATGTTAACCGCTTCTATATTATTAATTATTCAGGCTGTGAAAGGTAATTCCCAGAAAGACCTTGAGACAATTGATAAAAAAGGTTTTATTCGAGCTTCGATTACATTAGCGATATGCATAGTTTATCTATTTGTTATGCAATTAATTGGATTCTTTTTTGCAACACTTATATTTCTTTATGTATTAATGACATACATAGGACATAAACATCTTAAAACAAGAATTATTAGTACACTAAGTGTTAGCTTAGCTGTATATGGTATATTTTATTTCTTCTTAAAGATCCCACTTCCAGAAGGAATAATATTCAGATTGATTTCAGGAGGTGGAATGTGAGTTTTACATATTTATTAGACGCGTTTCAAACTATTTTTACTAACCCTTTAAGCCTTGTTTTTGTACTTATAGGTGTAACTGCAGGTATAATTGTTGGGTCTTTACCAGGTTTAACTGCAACTATGGGTTGTGCCCTTTTAATTCCATTTACATTTAACATGCACCCAATTCAAGGGTTATTGATGCTTATGGGTATATTCTCTGGCGGAATTTATGGTGGTTCCATCTCTGGTATTTTAATTAGAACTCCAGGAACTCCTGCTGCAGCTGCAACTCTGTTAGATGGCCACCCGTTATCCCAGAAGGGCGAAGCTGGTAAAGCTATTGGTATTGCAACAATCGCATCTTTTGTAGGTGGAACAATTGGTGCATTAATTATGTCGTTTTTATCACCACAAATTGCAAAAATTGGACTGAAATTTGGACCAGCAGAGTTCTTTTCATTAGCTATATTTGGTTTATCTATGATTGTATCTATATCTGGTAAATCTATTTTAAAAGGTGTTATATCTGCTCTGTTTGGTTTGTTATTAACAACGATAGGTTTTGACCCACTTTCAGGAGTACCAAGGTTTGCATTTGGTAGTCAAAACCTTTTAGGTGGTATTACATTTATACCTGCCCTAATTGGACTATTTGGATTTGCTCAGGTATTCAGAAATATTGAAAAAATGGAGTTAATTCCCCATATAAAATCAAATGTTGGTAGAATATTACCAACTGGAAAAGAGCTGGTTAAACTACTTCCAACAATGTTAAAATCTGGAACATTAGGTACATTTATAGGTTCTGTACCAGGACTTGGATGTGATATTGCAGCATTTATCGCTTATGGAGAAGCTAAAAGAACATCTAAACACCCTGAGAAATTTGGAAAAGGTGCATTAGAAGGTATCGCTGCTCCAGAAGCCGCTAATAATGGTGCAACAGGCGGAGCTATGATCCCAATGTTAACATTAGGTATCCCAGGGGATGCAGTAACTGCAGTACTTCTTGGTGCATTAACTATCCATGGTCTTCAGCCTGGACCATTACTATTTAGAGACCACCTAGAAATTGTATATCCTATTTTTGCTGGTATGATTCTTTGCCAATTAGCACTATTGATTGTTGGGTTAAGCGGAGCTAAACTATTCGCAAAACTGATAAATATAAACAGAAAAATTTTAACTCCTGTTATTTTCTTACTATGTATTATGGGATCTTATGCAATGAGGTTTAGCTTTTTTGATGTTGGTTTAGCATTAGTTATTGGTATTGTTGCTTACTTTATGGAATATGGTGGTTTCTCTGTATCTCCTATTCTATTAGCCCTAATTTTAGGACCTATGGCTGAACAAAATATGCGAAGAGCATTAATGTTATCCCATGGTGATCTTACAACATTTTTAACAAGACCAATAAGTATTATATTCCTATTATTAGCAGTATTTGTAATAATAAGTGGTTATAGAAAATCAAAACAGGTTAAAAAATTAGATGAAGAATCTGAAGTAAAAGTTTAAACAATAGCAGAGTGTTCAATTCTGTACTGTTTAGGAGAATTTGTGAATTTCTTCTTAAACAGATGGTAGAAATGGCTGTGGGAGTTAAACCCAGCCATATCTCCTATATCTATAATTTCAATGTTTGTCTGTCTTAATAAGTTTGATGCGTATATTAGCTTTTTTTCGTTTATATAATCTGTTGGTGTTGTATCAAAATATTTTTTAAAACTCCTACTTACATGCTCTTTACTTCTTGTTGCTAAACTATAAATATAAGTCAGTCCTTTTGTATAGTTTTTATCTACATCGATAAGCTCTAAAAGTTCTTGGAACCAGTTTGGAAGTATATCTTTTTTATACTGATGAGAGGTAATAAACATAGGTAGTAGAGAAGTTAACAGTTCGACATTAAAAAATGATCTAGTTTTAATATCTGTAGTCTCTATATCTTTATCAAACTTACTAGATAAAATATCAGCCTCTTTAGGATTTAAAGTCACTTCCGGGGATAGGTGAGAGTTTACTATATTATCTGATATTAACTCACTATCGTAGAGAGAGAATAGTTTTATTGCAGTATCCACTGAAAATACTAAATTGTAAAATGAGAAATTTGGGCTTGTATCCATATACTGATGAATATCACCTGGGCGAATAAATATTAGAGATCCTTTTTTTATTAATGAAGATGCATTATTACACCAATGAGTCGCTTTACCTTCTGTTACGTAAAATATTTCATAAAAAAAGTGTCCATGAGCTGAAAAAAGGATAGTTTCACCCTTATGAAAGAATATTTGTATACCATGTTCAATATTTGCATGTATCCCTATGGGAAGTCTGTCTATACTCATAATATCATTTTAAAACAAAAACTAGACTTTTAACAACAAGAATATTATATAGTGTGGTATATTATTTAAATATGAATAGGTCTAAAATAATAATTGTTGATGATGAGAAGAAGATTGTTAAACTTATAAAGTCACTAATAGATTGGAATAATTTATCCCTAGAATTAGTAGGTACAGCCAACGATGGTATAAGCGCTTTGGACTTAATTAAGAACCAAAAACCAGATATTGTAATCTTAGATATGAAAATGCCGGGATTTAATGGTATTGAACTTATCTGCAAAGCAAAAGAGATATTCAATGATCTTAATTTTATAATTATTAGCGGATATAAACGTTTTGAATATGCCCATAATGCAATAAAATATGGGGTGGAGGATTATCTACTAAAACCAGTTCAGGCCGATGAATTAAATAAAGCTCTAAGTAACATATTAAATAAAGTTATGCAAAGAGAGTTAAAAATCAGTTTTAATGGAGAAAATACATTACTAAAAAATATTTTTGAACAAAGGAACGATATACCTCTTGTTATTGCCAATCTAACAGATTTATATAATGTTGATCTATCTAAAGATCTGTTTAAAATTATTCTATTAAAAAATGACTTAAATACCACAACCTTAAACAGAAATGAATTTATTATGTTACAGACAAAAACAGAAAATATAGTTAGAAAAAAGTTAGATGATTTAGATTTAAATTATTTTCTTTACAATGATAATAACGGGTTATATATGTTGTTAAATGTTAATGAAAAATCTTGTAGTTACATTGATACAGCTTTAATAGATATTATTGAAGATTTACACTCAATAAAAGACCTTTTTAGAAACCTACATACAACAATTTCTGTGGGGGATTGTTTTGATGATATAAACCTTATCTTTTCTAAAAAAAATGACGTATTAGAACTTATTGCAGATAGGATTATAGTAGGTTGTGATAAAATAATTACAAAAAAAAGAAGTCAAAAAAATATAAATATTAAAGACTTAAGTTATACATTTATTAAAAATGACATAGTTAAATATACAGAGATATTAGATGAAATAAATGTAAAAAGAACATTGGATAGTATCTTAATGGATCTATTGGAATCACCAGATAATAGTGGTCAGCTCTCTTTTGATGTTATCAGTGATATATTGGCCGATGTCTATTTTATACTAAAGATAAGAGCAGAAAACCCTAAAGAACTAGAAAATGAATTAACAAATTTTAAAGATGTATTAAATAATCAAAGTACTCTTTCTGCTATATTTTCTCTGCTGATAAACAAGATATGTGCTCTGATAAGAGAACAAAAAGACACCAAGGAAAATAGAGAAGCTCAACCAATAACCACGGCTAAGGAATATATTAACGATAATTTTTTTATGAACTTAACCTTAAATGAAGTAAGTGAATTTGTGGAAATGAATCCAACTTACTTCTCCTCACTTTTTAAGAAAGAAACTGGTATTGGTTTTTTAGAGTATTTAACTGGGATAAGAATAGAAGAGGCAAAAGAGTTATTAGGTGACCCTAAAAGACTTATCTCTGATACAGCAAGTGAAGTTGGATATAAAGATACTAAACACTTTACAAAACAGTTTAAAAAAATAGTTGGTCTTAGCCCAATTGAGTATAGAAAGATTTATTACTAGGGGGTATTTGTGGTTAAACATAGAAAATATTTAGCTCAGAGAGTTTTTTTATATTTTTTCCTTATATTTGCATTCAATATTATAACACTTCTAATATTAATAACGACTTCTTCTGATCTAAAAATTCTAATATTAGTAGGTAATATACTGTTTTTAATAGTAACAACACTATTTATTATATTACCTTATTATAAACTTAAAACGCTAATTAAAAATTATACATATGGTTATGAAAATAGTGAGTTTTTTAAGAGTAGTTACTCTATTTCTCCTGAGATTGAAAACTTACTTACTAAAATTGACAATAATTTAAGAACAGAAGACGTTATTAAAAACTCAAATAAACATGCCCAATATTTAGCTCTTCAGAATCAGATCAATCCACATTTTTTATATAATACATTAGAGGGTATTAGATCGGATGCATTAAGTATAGGTGTTAATAATATAGCAAAAATTGTTGAATCTTTAGCTGTCTATTTTAGGTATACAATTAGTCGTATAGATAAACTTGTTACCCTGGATCAGGAGATGGCTAATTTAAAAAACTATTTGGTAATTCAAAATTATAGGTTTGGGGATCAGATTAAAATGTCAGAAGAGTACGATGGCTGTGATAGAAGTATTGGTTTAACAATGATCCCTAAACTAATTTTACAACCATTTTTTGAGAATGCAATTATTCACGGTTTAGAAGAGAAGATAGATAAGGGTGAAATCAAGATAATATTTTCAACTACTGATAAGCTACTTTTAATAACAATCGAAGACAATGGAGTTGGAATTCCAGAGGAAAAACTTGCTAAATTAATAAAAAACTTAGATTCTATTAACATGAATACAGAGGATGAAAAACAAGAAGAACAAGGTGGGATTGCTATTAAAAACGTAAATAATAGAATTAAACTTCTACTTGGGGATGGTTATGGAATAAACATTAGAAGTGCTGTAGGAGTTGGTACAGCAATCGATATTGTATTACCGCTATGAAAGAGGAGTTATTTCGTTTAGAACATATAGATGCTTCTTATAGTGGTAGAATTAGATTAAAAAAGTTCTCCATGGAGTTATATAAAGGTGAGATTTTAGGAGTTTTAACCCATAATTCAAGGGAAATTGATAGTCTAATAGAAGTTCTAAGTAAAAATGATGTTCAAAGTTCTGGAAGAGTTCTGTTTAAAGGTAAACCCTATAAAGATATAGGCAAGAAGGTAATTGTAATACATAAAAAGTGTCAGCTGATCGATAATTTTACAGTTGCTGATAATATATTTGTAATTAGAAAAGGTTTTAGAAAGTATTATATAAATAGAAAAAAGTTAGAGTTTCAAGCAGATATTATGTTAAAAAAACTGGGAATAGAAATTAAATCAAATTCCTATATAAAAGAGCTTACACAACTAGAGAAGGTCCTAGTAGAGATTCTAAGAGCTTATATATTAAGAATCCCAGCAGTTGTATTCAAAAACATATATAGTTTTTTATCCCACGAGGAGATTGATACACTTTATAGATATTTAAATATGTTTAAAGCTGTTGGTTTAACATTTGTCATATTAGACTCTACTAGTTATATTATTAAAAGATTTAGTTCCAGAGTAATTATTCTTAAAAATGGTAGAAATATGTGGACCTTTAGAGATGGGCATTTTGATGAATCTATAATAAACTCCTTTTTCAATTTAGATAATAATATTAGAAAACCTATTATATCATCTAAAAATATTGGCAATGAAATTATAAGATTTGATAAGATATCAAATAAAAACTTAGGAGATCTAAATTTTTCAATAAACAGAGGTGAAGTTCTTGGGTTAGTAGATTTAGAGGGTTCTGCTACCAAGGAAATAAAAAAAATATTAGTTGGTGAGAGCAGGTCTTATACTGGAAATGTACTTTTTAAAGGTCGAATCTGTAATAGAATTTCCACAAGGATTTTATTTAAGAATAATATTGGTATTATAGATGAAGATCCAACCAAAACAATGCTATTTCCAGATTTTACAGCAATAGATAATTTAGCGTTTTCCCTATCAAATAAAGTTCCTTTTTTTTGGCAAAGAACAAAATATAGAAAACACATTAAAAGTAGTTATTCTAAGTACTTCCCACCTGGAGTATTAGATGAGAAAGTTTGTGACTTATCAACTAACGAATTACACTCTTTAGCTTATTTAAGGCTACATTTATATTCTCCAGATTTGGTTATTTTAATAAAACCATTTTCTAGTGTAGATAGACATTTAGAAAATTTAACAATATCTCTAATTGAATTATTAATTAAAAAAGGCATTGGAATTCTAATCTTAACATCAAATTTATGGGAGCTATCTTCAGTAACAACTAAGATCCCAATAAATATCCAAAGATTACCCCCATCAACCTAAATAACCGCCTTTGACGGCTGAAAATAGCAATGTTACGATTAAACAGTACTTAGGAAAGGTGATGATGGTTGTAGAGGAAAACTTATTAGAGTTAGAGAACGTAAGTAAAAGTTTCCCAGGGGTTAAAGCTCTAGATGGGGTTAACTTTGATCTCCGAAAAGGGGAAGTCCATGCCTTACTTGGTGAAAACGGTGCAGGAAAATCAACACTAATGAAGATTATTAGTGGAGTTTATAAAAAAGACGGTGGATTCTACAGGGTTTTAGGAAAAGAAGTTGGAGATTTAACCCCACATAAAGCAGCAGCTTTAGGCATCGCAATTATTCATCAGGAGTTAAATCTATGTGAACATTTAACAGTAGCTGAGAATATTTTTTTAGGACGAGAAGATGTTAAATGGGGTGTCTTATCTAAAAAAGAGATGAATAGAAGAACTAAGATAATTTTAGATGATTTAAAGGTAGAGATAACTCCAGAAACTATTATTAGTCATCTGCCTATTTCTAAAAAGCAGATGGTAGAGATTGCAAAATCACTATCTACAAACGCTAAGGTTCTAATTATGGATGAACCAACAAGTGCTTTAACAGATAAAGAGATTGAAGATCTATTTAGAATTATTAAAGATTTAAGATCTAAAGGTGTTGGGATTGTATATATTTCACACAGATTAGAAGAGTTGGAACATATAACCGATAGAATTAGTATATTCCGAGATGGAAAATACATTATTACAAAAAATTATGAAGATACATCTATCGACGAAATAATATCATTTATGGTTGGTAGGGAGATTAAAGATAAGTTCCCTAAGGTTAGTAGTAAAAAAGGGAAAAAGATTTTAGAGGTTAAAAACTTAAACTCTGGAATCGTAAAAAATGCTAGTTTTGATCTTTATGAAGGTGAGATTTTAGGTGTTTCAGGACTAATGGGAGCAGGTAGAACACAAATGGTTCGTGCTATATTTGGTGCTGAACGTATTGAGTCTGGAGAGATTATATTAGATGGTAAAATATTAAAAATACACTCTCCACATAATGCAATTTCCCGAGGTATTGTATTAGGTCCTGAGGATAGAAAACTTGAGGGTCTTTGTACTAAATTATCAATTAAAGAAAACATTGGTATTGCAAATATTGATAAAGTCACAAACAGATTTGGTGTGATAAATAGAAAAAGAGAGAATGTTTTAGCAGAAAAGGTTGTTAATAACTTAAAGGTAAAAACACCTTCTATTGAGAAGGTAGTTCAGAACCTCTCAGGAGGAAATCAACAAAAAGTGGTTGTTGGTAAATGGATGGTTCGTAATGCAAGAGTTGTAATATTCGATGAGCCAACGAGAGGAATTGATGTTGCTGCTAAAGTCAGTATTTATGAGATTATGAATCAGCTAAAACAGGCTGGTATTGCTGTTCTTTTTGTTTCTAGTGAGATGCCAGAAATCCTTGGAATGAGTGATAGAACTTTAGTTATGTGTCATGGGAAAATAACAGGGGATTTAATAACAAGTGAAACTAATAGTGATGAAATTATGTACTATGCCACTAAGATATGAAGATTAGTAAGGAGACAATAATGAGTAAAAATAAAAATATACTAAAGAATATATTATCTATAAGAGGTATGGGTCAGGTTATTAGTGTTTCCGCAGCCTTAATTATCATGTCCATAATTTTTGGAGTAATAAATCCAGCATTTTTCTCAAATGAAAACAGTGCAAACTTATTTCGGCAAGTTGTTCCAATACTTATAATTGGTATGGGACAGTCTTATGTCTTAATTACTGGGGGCATCGACCTATCTATTGGTTCTGTTGCTGGTATGAGTTGTATGATTAGTGCAACACTTATGACTGCAGGGAAAATGAACCCTGTTTTAACTTGTATTATAACTCTGTTAATCTGCTGTGTTGTTGGTTTATTTAATGGTTTATTAGTTGCTAAAGCAAAACTTCCAGCTTTTATTGCAACTTTAGGTACCATGATTATTGCTAGAGGAATTGCCCAATTAGCAAATGGAAATATGAATACTGATGGTATTCCAATAACTGCAAATTCTTTTAAAGAGTTTTTTTATTATGGAGATACTTTAGGTGTATATAATCCTGTATGGATTGGTGTTGTTCTATTTATTATTTTTAACTTTATTTTGAACAGTACTAAAACTGGTAGATATACATATGCTATTGGTAGTAACTACGAAGCTGCTAAGTTATCCGGTGTTAATGTTGTAGCTTCTGAGACTACTGTTTATATTTTCAGTGCTTTTTTAGCTGGTATCGTTGGACTTATTTTAACCGCGCAAAGTGGAATGGGTACAATGAATGCAGGAACTTCTTACGAGTTAAATGCTGTTGCCGCTTCTGTAATTGGTGGTGTTAGTACAATGGGTGGTCAAGGTCTTCTATTTGGTACTGTTATCGGTTCATTTATTTGGGGTGTTTTAAATAATGGTCTCCAGTTTGCAGGTGCTCCTTTAGCACTTAGAAATCTTGTTATTGGTATTGTTGTAATTATCTCTGTTCTAATTGATAGGGTTGCTAGAAGTGGTAAGCTAGACTTTTCTAAGTTTGCTGAGAGTTCATTTATAGGTAAACTTAAAAGAACATCTAAAAAGTAGCCCCAAAAAGCCATTTTACTACCCCTCATAACTAAACTGTTTTTATCCAGTAATACTCACTCCACTGATATATAGGTTATCAGAGTATTGCTGGATATTTTTTACAAAACTAATAAACCCTAGCTCCATGAGTTTATTAAAGACTCTTTTAATTTGCTAAATAATAAATATGCTTTTATTATTACTGTAGGAGTTTGTCATCCTATTACCAGATTGTGGTATTCTTGTTTCTGAAGCAGATAAGGGTCTCTATAATGCTAAAAAAACTGGCAGGAATCGAGTTTGCCTACAACTTACTGATAAATAATAGTTAAACTATCTTTTCTCCAAAAGATATGTCAAAATTCAACAATAAAATGGCAAATCTTAATAAGATATAACTACAAATATCATATAAGCTTAATTTATATAATGGAGGATTACATATGAATATAAACCTAGGTGGTCTATGGACACTAACTAATTCAGAAAATAGAACAATTTGTAAAACAGAAATTCCTGGAGATATATTCTCTAGCCTTATAGATAATAAAATAATGCCAGCACCTTATTATGGAAAAAATGAACTAGAAATACAGAAGTATAATAGTATGGATTGGAACTTATCCAAGGAGTTTGAAGTTAAAGATTTGAACTACTCTGAAATGTCCTTAGAAATAGATAGTTTGGATACATTTTGTGATATATATATAAATAATACCCTATGTGGCAGTTCCAATAATATGTTTGTTCCTTTTTCTAAAAATATTAAGGACTTCTTGAAGTGTGGTAATAACATAATAAAAGTACATTTTAAATCTGCAGAAAACTGCTCATTAGAATTGCAAAAAAATCACCCATATTCAATACCTTTTATGATGGCCCCAATACAATCTCCTGCTAGAAACTTTGCACGTAAAGTTCAATGTCACTCCGGTTGGGACTGGGGACCAGCTTTAATGGTTGCTGGAATATATAACTCAATTTCTATAAAACTAGTTAAAGTCTCAAAAGTTAAAGATTGGGATCTAACATATAAGTTAAACGGTTTTAATGCAGAGATAAATTCAAATTTCATCTATCACTCATATGAAAAAAGAAATGTGAACTTTACAATTGTATCAGAGGATAATGAGATAAAATTTTCTGAATATGTAGTTATCGGTGAAAACAGTATAAGTTATTCATTTAACAAAGATAACATACAGTTATGGTGGCCAAATGGTTATGGGGATCAACCTTTATATAAGTTTGATTTAAAAACCCCAGAAGAGACATTAACTAAAAAAATTGGCTTTAGAAAGTTAGAAGTTATATCAGCCGATGACAAAATAGGACGAAGTTTAATCTTTAGAGTTAACAGTGTAGATATCTTTTGTAAAGGAGCAAACTGGATACCAGTAGATGCTCTACCATCAAAACAGACTAATGATGTATATGAGAGGTTATTAGAGGACTCAATAAAAGCAAATATGAACATGTTAAGGGTCTGGGGTGGTGGACAATACGAAAAAGATATCTTTTACGATCTATGTGATGAAAAGGGTCTATTAGTTTGGCAGGATATGATGTTTTCATGCTCAACATACCCAGCAGACAAGCTATTTTTAGAAAATGTAAAATTAGAAGTGGTCGCTCAAGTTAAAAGACTTAAAAACCATCCATCCCTGGCACTGTGGTGTGGTAACAATGAAAATGTTGGTGCATTAACATGGTTTGAAGAGACAAAAAAAGATAGAGATATGTACATCGTAGATTACGACAGATTAAACGAAGGTATTATTGGTAATACAATAAAAGAGTTAGATCCAGATAGAGCCTGGTGGCCAAGTTCTCCATGTGCTGGAGAAAATGATTATTCTGACTGTTGGCACGACGATAGTAAAGGAGATATGCACTACTGGAGTGTATGGCATGAAGGAAAATCATTTGATGCATATTATGACGTAATACCACGTTTTTGCTCAGAGTTTGGATATCAATCATTTCCCTCTTTTTCAGAAGTGAAAAGTTTTGCATCAGAGGATCAGTGGAACGTAACTTCTCCAGTTATGGAACATCATCAGAGAAGCCCTAGTGGGAACCAATTAATAATTGAAACCATATCTAGGTATTATAGATTTCCAAAGGATTTTAAAAACTTTTTATACCTAAGTCAGGTTCAGCAGAGTGAGGCAATTAAAACAGCTATTGAATATTGGAGAGGGCAACGACCTACCTGTATGGGAATCTTATATTGGCAGTTAAACGATTTATGGTCAGTTTCATCCTGGTCATCTATTGAGTATTCTGGTAAATGGAAGCCACTACACTATGAAGTTAAAAGAATTTTTGAACCTATTCATCTATTTTCCTATGTTAAAAATGATGGGAAGTTTTATTTAGGATGTGTTAACGATACTTTAGAAAATAAAATAGGTAAAACTAAGTTACAGTTTATCAGTTTCGAAGGTGATATACTTTGGACTAAAGAGTACAATACAGAAATAAAACAAGAATCTAGCCAAATTATAGATGAAATTTTAATAGACGATTTTAAATATAAAAAAGATGAAGGTTTCTTTTATGGAACTTTTTTTTATGATAAAAGAGTCATTAATACTACAAAATTAATAACTGAGACAAAACGATGTATATTAAAAGCGACCAAGATACAGAAAGATATATCAGTTTTGGGTAAAAAGGTAACAATAAAGCTAACAACAGATTTTCCAACTTTTAATGTTGTCATAGATACAGGTGACTTAGGTATAAACTTAAGCGATAATAATATTACTTTATTACCAAAACTGGAATATGTTGTAACTATGGAACTTAATAAAGAGTTAAGATTGGATCAAATCAGAGATAGTTTAGATATTTATTGTTTAAATAATAGTTTTTGACAGATGACCTAAATTTCACACCCCTCTACCTAAAGAATGGACTTTGACGGCAAAAAAAAATAGTGCTAACCTTTAAGTAGATTTATTAAAAGAATAAATGAGGATATTGATGAAAAAGATTTTAATGAGTGTTTTAGCTCTTATTTCACTACTGATGGTTGTAAGTTGTGCACCAAAAGCTACAGTGGAATCAGATGCATCAGTTGCACCAGTACAAACAGTATATCTAATTACTATGGATAAAATGGATCAGCACTGGCTTGCTGTTGATAGCGGAGCAAAATTAATGGCAAAAGCTCTAGGTCTTAACTATAAATGGGATGCACCAGATGTTAAAGATAACGCAAAGCAAATTGAAGCTGTAAATAATGCAGTTGCAGATAATGCTGACCTTATCTTATTAGCAGCAAATGACCCAAATGCAATTTCATCTGCTGTTAAAAACGCAAAAGCTAAAGGTGTTAAAATTATTTATGTCGATTCTCCAGCAAATGAGACACCTATTGCAACTTTATCAACTAATAATACTCAAGCTGGTTTCTTAGCTGCAGAGACTATGGTTGATGAATTAAAAGCTAAAGGTATTACTCGTGGTAAAATAGGTATCATCGGTGTAAATACTGCAACAAACTCAACTATGAGTAGAGAAAATGGTTTTAGAGATTATATTGCTGAAACTAACTTTGTAATCTTAACTTCTGAGTATAAAGATGGAGATGCAGCAGCTTCTCAAGAATCAGCAATTGGTTTTATTACAGGAAACCATGATTTAGTAGGTTTATACGGAACTAATGAAGGTTCAACTGTTGGTGTTGGTAACGCTATTAAATCTTCTGGTAAAGATATAATTGGTATTGGTTTTGATAAATCAAATACTATTGAAGGTCTATTGGCAGATGGAAGCTTAAAAGCTGCAATGGCACAAAACCCATTCACCATGGGTTATTTAGGAGTTGCACAAGCTTACGCTGCTCTTAATGGTGCAAGTACAGGACCAGCTGTTATCGATACTGGTGTAGCTGTTTTAAGATAATGAAACTTAGAACAAAAATATTCATGGATTATGGTGTAACATTGGCTTTAATAATAATGGGATTAGAGGGTAAAAGATAGTACTGCACAATATCAGATTTAACTTTTATATCATTTTAGAACAATAAATTGATTTACCAAAACAAGATTATGCTTTGGTTGTAGCGTATTATTATTTCATCAATCAAGGAGATAACAACATGGCAATAGATTTTTTAAACGATGCTAAATTGGGTAAAAATGTTTTTATAACAGATGTAAGAAATAACTGGGCAGAACTTTCAAAAAAAGATGATTTAGTTTGTGTTTTAAGAATGATAGATGGAGAATCAAATAGAGTATTTAGGTTACAAGTACCTGAATTGAGTAATTCTACTACGGTCGAGATCGATTTTATTAAGACTTATATTCATGCAGAAATTCATAATATCCTTTCAGTTTTAGGTGGTATGGATTTAACCTTTTATATAGATAAATCTAAGGACTTGGTGGTTAGCCTAGTCTCTGAATTAAAGGTCGTTTTTTGTATTGGTGATGATTTAAAAGATAGAAAGGGTTTTGGGCGAAGTATAAACGTAATCGATAGAATGCTAAAAGCTGTTGTTCCACCTCAAAATGGTCAATATATGAAGTTTAAGTTAATTATAAAAGACCTTTCAGAGTTTAATATAAAAGAAGAAGATACTAATCTTGAACCTGGGAATACAGATGTTTTTAAAAAATGTGCCCAGGGAATAGAGGACAAGGTTCTTGTAGGTTTAGACATTGGTGGAACAGACATAAAAGCAGCTTTATCTATAGATGGCCAATTGGTTTGTCTTAAAGAATATGACTGGTTTCCTGAAAAATTCCCTCTAGCTGACATGCTAAATGATCCTCTTTGCATTGTAGTTAGACTTATGAGAGCAAAGGTATCTTTTGACAGAGCTAAGAACATAACTCCTGAAATAAAGGCTACCTTAACTGATCTTATAATTAAAGCTATGGATAAAGATGCGGCCTATGAACTTATACTTGAAGTAACAACAAAAGTTGAAGAGGTTCTAGGGGATAGTCTAATTGAAATTGATGCAATAGGGCTCTGTTTTCCAGATGTTGTTGTAAAAGACAAGGTTGTTGGTGGAGAAGTAACAAAAACTAGAGGAATAAGAAGCAATACTGAAGTCGATTACGAAGAAGAATTTGCTAAAATTACAGCACTAGATGAGAGACTTCTTAAGCTTTGTAAAACTGGTGGAGTAGTTAAAAATACAAATGATGGTCCAATGGCAGCTTTTACAGCAGCTGTAGAACTTGCAAACTCTGATCAAGCAGATACAATTAAAAATGGTGTATTTGCACACTCCTTAGGAACAGAACTTGGAACAGGTTGGGTAGATGCAAATGGAGAAATACCTACTATTCCCCTAGAAGCATATAACTGTATTATAGACCTTGGTAGTTTCGAAGAGAAACAATACCTTGCAGATGATGTTCGAAGTATTAACAATTTTAATACAAATCTTCCAGGAACACTACAGAGATATACATCTCAGAGTGGTGTTTTCAGACTTGGTATGAAGTATTTTCCAACAAACAGACCAGATTTATATAAAGAACTTTTTGATAAAGGTCTAGTTGCAGAAGAGGAAATGAATGGCGAAAAAATCCTAACTGTACCAACAAAACCTAATGATATGAGAAAAGCCTTTTTAGAACACATGATGATGTTAGTAGAAAGAGAAGATGATGACATATGTAAAGAGATCTTCAGACAGGTAGGAATCTTTCTAGCTATAACTTGGTTTGAAATGCAACGTATTTTACAACCAACATCGACCGCTAGAACTCTTTTTGGACGACTAGTTAAAAGACAATCCTGTTTTGACTTAATGGTCGAAGGTGCAAAAACAAGAACCACAGAGATGAAGATGGAAGTAGCAAATGATGATATCGCTTTTACTTCATTAATGAAACAACTTGCAAAAGACGAGGAATTTACTGTAGCACAGTTTGCACAAGCAATTGGTGCTATTTATTATGCTAATATGGGACTAATTATATAGAAGCAACTACAACTATACTTAAATAGTTCCCTAGGATAATATAAGGGAACTATTTTTTGAATAAACTTGAATTAGGAATAAAATAGAATGAAAAGTTTTTACTTAATGAATAATACAATTATGAACTATGCTTGGGGATCTGAGGATTCCTTTAGTAGACTTTTTGATACAGAAAACAGATCAAAAGAACCACAAGCAGAGATCTGGATGGGAGCACATCATAAGGCATCATCTTCTATTAATGTTGATGGCTTAAATGTTTCTCTAGATTCTTTCATAACAAACAATCCAAAGGAAACTTTAGGTTCCACTATAAGCACTAAATACTATGGAAAGCTACCATTTTTATTTAAGGTATTGGCAGCTGGAAAACCACTGTCAATTCAAGTACATCCAACCTTAGAACAAGCAGCAGAGGGATTTCTTCGTGAAAACAGTGAAAATATTTCACTAAGTTCTCCTGTTCGAAATTATAAGGATGATAATCATAAACCAGAACTAATTTGTGCATTAACTCCTTTCTACGGAATGTGTGGATTCAGAGAAACCTCTGAAATTATCAAAAACTTTTCTATCCCAGAGCTGAAAGATCATGCTTTTGTAAAAGAGATCTTAAAAATCCTAGGGGATGAAGATTCATATAAAAAGTTAGTTCTATTTTTATTAACCAGAGAGAAAGATGTAGTCGAAAAGACTTTATTAGAACTGCTTCCTATTATGGAGAAGTTAGAAGATGAGTTTTATCGTTGGGTTTTTAAAGTATCAAAACATTTTCCTGGAGATATTGGTTGTCTATTCCCACTGATTTTAAAACTTGTAAAGCTACAACCAGGTGAATCCTTTTTTATGGGAGCAGGTGAAATGCATGCATATCTAGAAGGGACTGGTCTTGAGATTATGGCAAGTTCGGATAACGTCCTTCGTGGTGGTTTAACTCCAAAGCATATAGATGTTCCAGAACTTACAAAGATCCTTAAATATATTCCAGCTACTGTTAGTCTTGCTAAAGAGGAACAAAAGGGTGATGAAACAATTATAAATTCTCCTGCAGATGAATTCCAACTTTCTTATATCGAGGGCAGTGATAAAGCATCAAATGTTAAAGATATGAATGGTCCTCATATAGTGTTCTGCTTGAAAGGTGGCTTCAGTTTAAATAATAAAAAGACAAAAGAAGTAATAAAAATAGAAAAAGGTCAGTCAGTATTCATACCTTTTTTGACTGGTTCTTATAGTGTCCTTGGCCAGGGATTATTATACAAGGCCGCAGTTCAGGGTTAAGTTTGTATGTCTTTTTTCCTAGTGCCCCCCAGCATCAACATAGGTAAAAAAGAGAATACATAATAATCCGAGGTGCCATTGCACCTATTTAAGTAAGGAGTATAAATTATGGAAAAAATAGTAGGATTAGGTGAAATTCTCTGGGATCTGTTCCCAGATGGTGCAATATTAGGTGGAGCCCCAACAAACTTTGCATACCATGTAAATTCCTTGGGATTAGAAGCTTTTATTGTTAGTTCAATCGGAAAAGATGCCCGTGGAGCAGAAGCGAAACAGATCTTTGCAGATAAAAAAATTAAATATATTGTAAACGAAGTAAATCAGCCAACTGGTACAGTTATGGTAGAGTTAGATTCTGATGGAAAAGCAACCTATGACTTTACAAAAGATAGTGCTTGGGATTTTATGGAACTTACTTTAGAAGCTGAAAAATTGGCAAAAGAGTGTTCTTGTGTCTGTTTTGGTTCTCTATTTCAAAGATCTGATATATCTAGAAGGTCAATGTACAGGTTTTTAGGGCTAACCCAAAAGGAATGTATTAGAATCTTTGATATTAATATTAGAGGTGATTATTACTCTAAAAAAGTTATAGCAGATAGTCTGAAATATGCAACTGTATTAAAACTTAACGATGAAGAATTTCCGTTGTTACAGGAGATGTTTGGTCTGCCAAAGAACGATGATGAAGCTCTTAAAACTTTAAAAGAGATGTATTCATTAGATTTAATTATCTTAACAATGGGTGGTGACGGTAGTAGATTGTATCGATCAACATCTGAGGACTCTTTTGTTATTCCAGATAAAACTAACATAGTTGATACTGTTGGCGCTGGGGATTCATTTACAGCTGCTGTTGCAGTTGGGTTAATTAAAGGTGACGATCTAGACAGTATAAACAGACATGCAAACAAAGTTGCTGGTTTTGTATGTACTCAAAAAGGTGGAACACCTCCACTGCCAAAGTTATAACATCATCCATATAATAGAGATAGGCACATTGAAATTTATACACTAATCTATTAATCTCTATTATATGGAAAATTTATTCGAAGGTGTTAAAGAGTTTAATAAAAAAAAGTTCTCAAAGTATCAGGATCTATTTAACGATTTAAGTCTGATTCAAACTCCACATACACTTTTTATTAGCTGTTGTGATTCAAGAATTGTACCAAGTTTATTAACAAATTCAAAACCAGGAGAGATCTTTGTTGTTAGAAATGTTGCTAATATGGTACCTTTTTATCAGGTTAAAAACGAATTTTTAGCTACAACATCTGCTATCGAGTATGCTGTTTGTAACTTACATGTACAAAATATAGTTGTTTGTGGCCATTCAAATTGTGGTGGATGTAATGCTATGTATTTAGATGAGGAAGAAATATCTAAAACACCTCATATTAAGAAGTGGTTAGAGCTTGGTAATGGTATTAAAAAAAGAGTTCTAGAAATGAATCCAAAAACTGAAGATGAAAAACATCTATTAACTGAGCAATTAAATATTGTAGAGCAGATGAAACATCTATTAACATATCCATATATATCAAAAAAAGTTAAAAACAGAGAGCTTGAAATCCTAGGGTGGTATTACGATATCAAAACTGGTTCAGTATTCAATTATGATAAAGATAAAATCTCTTTTGAAAAGATCTAAACTACTACTTAATAATAACTATGCCCTAGTTTAATATTCAGGGCATAGTTATATAATCTATTCGTTCATTAAAATTAGTTTAATCTTTTTACCATTTCGTATTACATTTAGTACAACTTCTTCTTTAGTATTAGCAATAGCTTTATAAAAGTCAGATAAATTTCCAACTTTTCGACTATCTATATGTGTAATTATATCCCCGGGAACTAAACCTGTTAGTTTAGCAACAGAGTCTGGAGAAACTGCAACCACCACAACTCCATCTGTTGATTTTTTTAGTTTAGTTTCAGATCTTTCATTCATACTATCAATTATTTCAGTAGTTAGAGTAATTATGTTTATACCAGGCCATAGATATGATTTTTGGCTATCTTCATCTCTTACTTCTGGATATATTCTTAGAGTTAATAACTCTTTCCCCCTAATAACTTTAAATATTGCAAGTTTCCCAGCTGGTAAATTTCCAACTGCTTTTAAAAGATCACTACTTGTAGCTATAGTTTTACTGTTAACTTTAGTAATTATATCTCCAGGTAACATTCCACCTTTATCAGCAGGAGAACCTTTATATAAACTATAAATAAATGAACCGGTTATTTTAGCCGACTTATCCTTTTGATTCTCTTTGGGAACATTACCCATACTTACACCTAACCAGCCATAATCTACAGTTCCTTTCTCAATTAAAGAAGCTATAACTCTTTTGGCATTATTTATAGGTATTGAGAAACCAAGACCGATATTCCCACCAGTTTGGGAAGCTATCCAAGTATTTATACCAATTATCTCTCCATCAATATTTACTAAAGCTCCACCGGAATTCCCTTTATTAATAGCAGCATCTGTTTGAATATAGTCTGTAAAATCAGCTTTCATTCCACCATTTACTGCAGGTCTTCCAACAGCACTAATTATTCCTAAAGTTACCGATGATTCATAACCTAGAGGGCTACCAATTGCTATGGCCCAATCTCCAATATATATATCATCAGAGTTACCTAGTTTTGCAACAGGAATAATATCCTTTGTTTCAAAAACAAGCAGAGCTAAGTCTATTCTTGGGTCAGAGCCAACTAAGGTTGCTTCATAACTTTTTCCAGTAGAAAAATGTACATTCAGTTCATGTGCATCTTTAATAACATGGTGATTTGTTAATACATACTTTTTTTTACCTCTAGCTTCAACAATAATACCAGAACCTAAACCACTAGATTCATACTCTCTGTATTCTGGTTCATTTTCCGGTTCCTCATTTTTCTCACCTTTAAAAAAGAAATCAAATGGGGAACCACCTGTTTTTACCTTAGTTTTATATACGGTATCAATCTGAACAACAACAGGTCTAACATCCCTAGCAACCTTTCTAAATGGGTTATCCTTCTCAGTTGATGCAAAGCTTAAAGTTGTTAAGCTTGCTAATAAGATTAATATTATTTTTTTTAACATATCTATTCTCCTTAAATATTCTATAAAAGAAATATAACAAAGAAGTATTGCAGTTATATTTCTTTTATATTACTAATTTGTAAGGGTATGCACACTATAAATGTAGATCCGACATGTAATTCACTCTTTACAACAACAGATCCATTGTGTGCAACTATAATTGCTTTTACCATACTTAATCCTAAACCTAATCCCGGTTCATTTCTACTCCGGGTAGATCTAAAAAGTCTATCCCAAATATTTTCTATCTCATCCTGTGATATACCAATACCTGAATCTTTAACTTTTAGAATCATATTTGTTTCATCTTGATATATAGTTATATCAATTACTCCACCCTTATCTGAATATTTAACAGCATTATCTAATAAATTTGCTACTACCTGGCGGAACTTAATCTCATCTGCAAATATAATTTCACTATCTAAGTTAAAACTTAATAGAAGTTTGATCATTTTATCTTCAGCAACAAAATTATACATATCTATAGAACTCTCAAGTAGATCTTTAATATTAAATTCCTGCTTATCAAGGTTTAATACACCATTTTCAGATGCTGTTATATCTAAAAGGGCATTTAACATTTTTATAATTGAATCTATCTCTTCTATACTATCTGAATGTGCTTCCCTTAATTCATCAGGATTAGAACTTGTTAAAGCAACCTCAGCAGCACCTCTAATTCTTGTTAGTGGTGTCCTTAAATCGTGGCTAACATTATCTAATGTCTCTTTCATTCCCTTTATTAAATTGTCATTATTATCTAAAAGAGTATTAAATAGAGTCACAAGTTCACTTAGCTCGGAACTTCCATATCTTACTGCTGTTTTATTCTCTCTTTTACCAGTTTTAATTATTGTTTTTATAGTTCGTGTTAGATCTAAAACGGGTTTTAATGTTTTAGTTGAATAGTATAAACCAAACATAAGACTAATCAATAAAAGTGGAATCAGAAGTATGATAAATACTTTGTTTAAAACATCTAAAAGATTATATCTATACTTATCACTTATACCTATCTGTAATGACACACCACTAGGAGTTATATAAGTTAATACATCTAAATTATAGTCAAAGTTATCAGAGTATAGAGTAGATATTTCTCCTAGTAGGTCATCGTCTAATTCATCGTAGTTAAAGTTTTTTTTCCAGTTATCAGGCCCAAGATCAAAAATTGTTTCACTAGTTAAAATACGTATGAAATACTTTTTCCCATCAATAAACATATCATCAACTATTTGAGAAATAACTAAGTTTCGACCACCTTTCTCATAAAATGTCTCAACTATCTGAAGCTGGTGGCCCATAGCCTTATAATCTTCAATTCTTAGAAATCCGATTATTAAAAAACTTAGGGAACTAAAAAGAATAACAGAGATCATTGTAGAAAATAGAGTAAAAGTTAGGGCAATCCTAACGTTTACCTTATTTAAGAACATATCCAACACCTCTAATTGTGTGTATCAGTTTTTCATCATAGTCCTTATCTATCTTATTCCGTAATCTACATACTAAAACATCAACAACGTTAGTTTGTGGATCAAAGTTATACTCCCATATGTGTTCCATAATTAGGGTTTTTGATAGGACATTACCTTGGTTTCTAATAAAATATTCCAAAAAAGAGAACTCTCTAGGTTGGCACTCTATAACATCACCAGCCCTAATTACTTCTCTAGTTAACAAGTTTAAGGATAGATCTTTATAGTGTAACTCTGTGCTTGTATCTGACATAGTTGAACGTCTAATTAAAGCTTGCAATCTAGCAAGTAGTTCCGCAAAGGAGAAAGGTTTTGTTATATAGTCATCACCACCTTTCTGGAAACCTATAATTCTATCATCCACACTTCTTTTAGCACTTAAAATAAGAACAGGTGTTTTTATAGAATTATCTCTCATTTTCTCTATAACTTGTAAACCATTTAATTCACCAGGCATCATTATATCCATAATAGCAGCATCGTAACTGTTGCTCTTAAGCATAATAAAACCTTCTTCTCCAGAGTATACCTGATCAACTGTAAACCCAGACTCTTTTAATCCCTTAGCTACAAAAGCCGAAATCTTCTTATCATCTTCTACTATCAATATCTTCATATTATAATAGTAACAGTAAAATTTCGAAAATAGAATTGGATTTTTATTAATTTTATGTAATCCTTATGGAATGGATATAAGAGAACTTAAACTTTTTCTAAAATTAGCAGAGACTCTTCATTACGCTAGAACCAGCCAGGTCATGGCAATTAGTCCATCGGCACTTAGTCGAACTGTTCAAAGATTAGAAGATGAGATCGGTGAAAAGTTATTTGAAAGAGATAACAGATCCGTAAGTTTAACCAATGCTGGAATACATTTTAGAAACTATGCAAGGGATGTAATTGACAGGTGGAATCTACTTAAAGAGACTCTTCAAGGTGAAGCAGAGATTGTAAGCGGAGAGATTACAGTATACTCCTCTGTTACAGGATGTTATGAAGTTCTACCTCCAATTCTAAAAAAGCTAAGAGAAAAGTATCCAGAAGTACACGTTAATTTAATTACAGGTTCAGTTAATGATGCTTTTGCCCATGCAGGTGAAGGCACATCTGATATTGTTATTAGTGCGGAACCAGATCATATACCATCTCATTTACAATTTTTTCCTATAATATCTACTCCAATGGTATTTATATCCCCAAAGGTTGATTCTCCACTAAATATAGATATAACTAAAATGCAATTTAGTTTAAAAGATACACCTATGATTTTACCTGATAAATCCCTTTTTAGAAAAAGAATCGATGAATGGTTTAATAATAAAGGTGTTAGGCCTAACGTCTATTCAGAAGCGTCTGGAAACGAGGGTATTATTGCAATGAGTCGTTTAGGTTTTGGTGTTGGAATTGTGCCAAAGGTTGTAGTTGACCATACACTATTTTCAAAGGATTTAGATGTGGTTGATACTGGAATGAAACCTGTAAATGTTGGAATATTAATTCAAAGACGAAGGTTATCTAATCCAATTGTTAAAGCATTTTTATCTGTAGTAGAAACTTTATCAATACAGGTAGAGTAACAAATAAAATAGCTTTAATATTTATCTCTTTTGTTGTCACATCGTTTACTAACCAACCTGTATAGCTTCTAGACTCCATAGCCATGGATACCATGTCTGCTCTTTTAAAAGTTTCAACTAACAGAGGAATAGAAATTCTAGACATAATTTTAAATGGATTTTTTACAAGATACAGACCTCTAGAATTCAGACTCATCTCGATCTCTTTCCAACTAATCAAAAAAGTAGGTATTAACCTAATAGTTAAAGATAGGTATTCAGCTATTTTTTTAATTTTTATTATTTTAAATAGAGCTGGTGTAATATCCTGGGGGGGCGTTGTTCCTGTAAATAGGGTACCTAGAAGTATCATAAGTGTCACTCTAAGAACATAAGTTAAACTATAAATTACTGATTCTAATACAGTATCTACAGAAAAAATAATCTGAAAAAATATAAGAGTGATAGATAAAAAAATGACATACCGTAGATCTTTTAGAATTAATTTAAAACTCAACTTGCTCACATAAAAGCCAAATAAAATTAGTATTGTAATGTAGGTCAAGGTGTAATAATTTGCCTTAACAATTTGTATAGTTAATAAACTACTTAGTAGGATTTTTAACGTTGGATGCATTTTATGTATTGTTGAGTCACCTAATTGGTATATAAATAGATTTACTGAAGCCATGTCATCTCTTTAACACTTTTTTGTATTGGCCTTCTTATACCCCATTTATCTACACTGTTTATAATATCATCTGGTGTTCCAGTCATTGTAATTTTTCCCTTGGAGAGAATTAACATTTTATTGCAATAAGCTAAGACTTTTTCTAGATCATGGGTTATTAAAATAATTGTTTGTCCCTGCTCTTTTAGTTTTATTAAACTTTTAGTAACACTAATTACCCCTGGGTAATCTAATCCTATAAATGGTTCATCTAATATAATTACATCTGGTTCCATAGCTAAAATCCCAGCTATGTTGAGTCTTTTTTTTTCACCACCAGAAAGTGTATGGGGATTCCGATCTTTTAAATGAAGTATGTCCATGTTTTTTAATGATTTAGTAACACAATTTTTTATATCGACTTTTGATAGTCCTAGATTCCTAGGACCAAAACTAACATCATCATAAACAGTTAATCCAACTATCTGAGTATCAGGATTTTGGAATACTATACCTATACGTCTTTTCATTATTTTTTCTGATCTGAAACAGTCTACCCCATTAAAAAAAATAGTGCCCTCTTTTATTGGGTATAAACCGTTTAAGTGTTTCATTAAAAGGGTCTTTCCAGAACCATTACAACCTGCAATTACAAGAAAGTCCCTCTTATTCAGACTAAAAGAGATATCATCTAAATATAGTTTTTCATCAAAGCTTTTAGTTATACCTTTGACTTCTAAAAGAATCTTATTCATCTCTACCAGAAATAAAAGGTTTTAATACTGGTTTTAGTAGATTTGATATTAGAAGTGCTGCAATTATTTTAATTAAGTCAGGTATCAAAAACGGGTAAGTTGTATATTTTAAAGCAGTTGCTAAATCCCATTTCTCTCTAAAAACATAGAGAGCCCATGGAAGACCCATTAGATATACTAAAATAGAACCTGCTACTACAAGAAGTACTTTAAATATGTTCTTTTTACTGCTAGCTATACCTGATAAAAATGCTAATGGTATAAACCCTACTAAAAAACCACCAGTTAAACCTATTATATGAGCAATACCAGCTTTCCCATTAGAAAATACAGGTAGACCAATAGCACCTAAAATAAGGTATGTTAGAACTGCTAATAACGCTTTTTTCCACCCAAATAGCAAACCTATTAATATAATAAAAAAGTTAGTAAGAACTATTGGAACAGGGCCAATTGGTACAGCAATATATGCCCCAATAATAATTAAGAAAGTAGACGCTGCTACTAATACGATATCTTTTGTTTTCATCTGTAGTCCTCCTGGTTTGAGTTCCCAATATAGGCATACTCTTTACCATTTTTTGTATCTATAGTCAGAGTTCCAAGGCGATCGACCCCTGAAATATTTCCTATAAACTTTTTTCCTTCTATATTAAAACTATAACTTTGTTCTTTATTAAGATTTTGGCTATAGGTTTCAAATAATTTATCTCTATTATCTAAGTAGTTCAGTATTTTTTCTCTGATTTTAATTAACAACTCTCTTCTAGGAATATCTTTAGAGAGATTTATACCAATTCCAATATTAACCCAGGTCACTCTGTTATTTTCAATTAAATAGTTATGTAGTACCCCAGAAACCTTTACTTCATCTAACCAAGATTCAAAAGGCCATACAATACCGATATTTAAGTTAAGTTCTGTAAATAAAATATCTTTAGTAGCAAGAGTTGCAGCCATAGGATATAAATTAACATCCATAATAGGGCAGTTAGGAAATAGTATCAGTGTAAAATATAGTCCACCCTGGGGGCTCTCGAATTTCCCAGAACCTTTACTTTTTCCAGAAGTTTGGTCACCTGCTATAACAACAGTCCCATCTACAGCTTTCCCACTATTTATAAGCTCTTTTGCTAGATCCATAGTTGAACTTGTACTCTCTTTATATAAATACAACTCTCTGTCTTTATCAAATTCATAACTAAGCAGTAGATCAGTCTCTTGTTTAAGTAGATATCCCTTAGTTGATGATGTTATTGTATATCCTTCTTCAGTTAACTTTTGAATATTTTTCCAAACACCAGTTCTAGATATTCCAATTTTGTTACTAATATTCTCACCTGAGATCGGTAGGTTAGATTCTTTTAATAAAGAAATTATAATCTGTTTGTTGTTAACCTTCATTTAATTATAGGTTAACGCGAAGCTTATGAAAAAGCAATAGGGCAAAAAAAAAGACAATCTAAATTAGATTGTCTTGTACAATAGCAGGGGTAGGACTTGTCTTACATTCGTCAGCATCGTGCTTCCTCATTTCAGACGTCTGCATTTACTGTCGTCGACAAACATTTCCTGATCGAAAAGTTTGTTGTCGACTATTCTTCCCTGATCGGTCAGCGTTCATTTCGTTTCAAGTCCTAAGTTATAACAAAAAAAAGGATCCACTAATGTGAATCCTTAAGTACAATAGCAGGGGTAGGACTTG
>JAOPTT010000002.1:0-121937 GCA_051531975.1 Spirochaetaceae bacterium | reverse complement strand
ACGGCCTTTGGGTTATGAGCCCAACGAGCTGCCAACTGCTCCACCCTGCGTCGTTTCGTTATGTAATATACAGAAGCCTTGAATTATAGTCAATAGCTGTCTATTATTATTGCTATGATAACTAAAGAATTAATAGATGGACAAGAAGCAATTACATTAACAGTTGGAAATAATAGTATTACTATTATTAAAAGTTTAGGTGCAACAGTATATAAGTTAAAACTTAATAACAGAGATATTTTATTTCCTGATCCTATTACAGAGCTAACTAAAAATGAGCTATTTAGAGGAAGAATACTATTTCCTTTTAACGATAGGATTCCTAATGGAACATATAGTTTTAACAATAAAAACTACCAATTCCCACTGAATTGTGACGGTAAAGATAGTATTCATGGCCTTATATATAATAGGGATATGGATGTAGTGGAAAACAAAAGTTTAGACTCTAAAGATATACTACAATTACAGACTAAAATTAGCAAAAATGACTTTACTGGGTACCCATTTGATATTGCTATATCAATAACATTTACACTGACAGAAGAGTCTATAAATATCGACTTTTTAATAAATAATAGTGGTGATAAAGAAGCCCCATATGCTTTAGGTTGGCATCCATATTTTACATTTGGAAAAGACATTGGAACAAGTAATTTAACATTCGAGGGAAAAGAGTACTTCGATGTAGATGCTAATTTATATTACGAGGGAAACCACTATCCAATAGATGGAACAGAATTAGATTATTCTAAAGGAAAAAATATAAACAGTAGTGAACTAGATATAGCTATAAGTTTAAAAGACAAAGGTAAGTTTTTACTAAAGGATGGAAAAGATAACATTAATGCAGAGTTTAGCAGTAGTCTGTTTCCAAATTTACAGTTATTTGTACCAGATGATAGAAAATCAATAGCAATTGAACCAATTTCTGCTCCATCGGATACCTTTAATTATCCAGATACTGGATTAAAGATATTAAAACCAGGGGAAGAAGATAGAGGATATGTTAAATTATTTCTAAGCTGAATGTACGGTCAGAGGTAATCTTAATTCTGCATGGGTCTCATTAGAGGCCCTAAATATTTTTAATGTATCTGGGTCTAATCCCATATCTTTTAACATCATAACCATCATGGCAATACCTAAACCAGCACCTTCTGTAGAGTCCGCTAATATTGCAAAAGCTTCAGCGACATTATCATAGGACTTTATATCAATAAACTTTTGGTGTATTCGTCTCTCTTCTTCTAAAGTTAGAGGCACATTATTAAGTACACTCAGATCTATAAAGTCACCATTTTTTTTAATCTGAAACTTTATATATAGTCCATCTTCTTTTTTAGTTGCATGGAACTGATCAATACTATTAAATGCTTCTTCTCTAAATGATTCCATACCCTTGGTATAATGGTCAGTATTATGAATATCTAAGTTTTTATGTTCGAAATAGCTTCTTTTTGTATTTGCTCGACATGCATTACCAGCTAATTCGTGAATGCAGTATGTAAGTTGGTGGGATAGGGATTCTAAATTTGTCTGTTTAAGGAATAAAAATACAATTTCATCTATATACTTTCTCTCTTCAGCTAAGTATTTATAAATTGTAAGTGTTAATCTTTTTGAATTATCAATAGCATAAGTAATATGTTTACTATCAGTACGTATCAAAACCTTCTCCCATAACTAAATATACGAGTATAATAGCATGGAATTGGGAAAAAGGAAGAAATTAATCTTAAATTAAGAGTATTTGATGGTCATAGTTGAATGGGTCTCTCCATCTCTACTAAAAATATTTAAACTATTATTTTTTAGCCCAATTTCTTTAAGTATAATTAACATGGTACAAATCCCTAAACCGGCACCTTCGGTAGGGTCATGTAGATCATCAAATGCATCTACTATAGTACTATATTTAGCAGCCTTACTAATTTTGCTTTTTATCCTTATCTGCTCTTCATTACTTAGTTCCACATTATTAACTATTGATAAATAGAGATATTCAGTATCTTTTTTTATTTGAAACTTTATATATAAATTATTTTGTTTACGCATATTAAAATAGTGATCAAGTTTACTTATAGTACTATTTTTAAAATTTTTAATGCCAATTTCGTAATGTTCTGGATTATTTATATCTAGATCTTCTTCTATAAAATGTACTCTTTTAGAATTAGCTTTACAGGCATTACTAGCTTGTTCGTGGATACAATAACAGACCTGATTTGTAATATTGCCGTGGCCAAGGTTTTCTAGGTACTTAGATACAGTTTCTTCTATAAATATCCTCTCCTGCTCCTGATACTTATAAAAAGAGAACGTTAATCTTTTAGAGTCCTTAATCACTTCATCTAGAATCTGCATACAAAATAACATTATGATAAATTTATATATAATTGAATAAAATTTGTCACTTTTAATATTATATTAATATTAGATTTTTTTTGTATTAAATGTCTTTTTGTAAAAATAAAACTTGTTAATATGCTGTTTCAGTATTAGAGTAAAAACATGAATAAAACAATTATACAAATTTTACAAGACTACTCAGTTAAATACCAAAACTTTCCTCTCCAGTATATTAAAGATGCAGATGGAAATTTTGAAAAAGTTACTTATAAGGAATTTTACGATAAAGTATTATCCTTTGCAGTTGCCCTTTCTGAACTAGGCGTTAAGCAAGGTTCAAATGTTGGTATTGTTTCCGAAAACAGAGGAGAGTGGTTATTAATCGATCAAGCTCTAGCTTCTTTGCGAGCAGCAGATGTTCCAAGAGGTGTAGATGTAACAAAGGGTGAACTTACTTATATTATTGAGTTTGCAGAGTGCGAAACAGTTTTTGTAGAGAATTCTACACAACTTAAAAAGATATCTGAAATTATCGATAAATTACCTCATGTTAAAAACATAGTTATTATCGAAGGTGAAAAACAGGATATCCCAGGTGTTAATACTTATACCTTCCAGGAAGTATCTAAATTATCAGATGGTAAAGATTCTAAATTTGTCGAAGATATAATTAAAACCGGGGAGAAAGACGACCTTGCTACAATTATATTTACATCAGGTACAACAGGTGATCCAAAAGGTGTAATGTTATCCCAGTATAACTTTGTACATCAGGTTGAAGAGATCGATACTAAATTAACTATAGATATTGGTAAAGATATCTGGTTAAGTGTATTACCAGTTTGGCACTCATACGAAAGAATTATGCAGTATATTGCATTAGGAAGTGGTTCTGCAATTGCGTATTCAAAACCAATTGGTGCAATAATGTTAAAAGATATCGAAGCACTAAATCCAGCATGGTTTGCATCAGTACCTAGAATTTGGGATGCATTAAAAACTGGTATTTATAAAAAAGTTAACTCTGGAAGTAAAGTTTCTAAATCTCTATTTCATTTTTTTACAAAAGTATGTATTTACAACCGTAAAAAATATGATGTTTTAATAGGACTTAGACCACGTTATTATAAAAAATCATCTAGATTATTAGAAAAATTAGTAGTTTTATTACCTTGGTTAATCTCCCTTCCATTAAGTGCATTAGGAAAAGCCCTCGTATTAAATAAGATAAAAGCTAAATTTGGTACTAACTTTAAAGCTGGTATTAGTGGAGGTGGAGCTCTACCATCCCATGTTGAAGAGTTTTTTAGTGCTGCAGGCATACTGTTATTAGAAGGTTATGGTTTAACAGAGAGTGCTCCAGTTGTTGCATTAAAACATCAGCAGAAGCCAGTTCGAGGTTCTATTGGTACAGCTTATGGTGCAGAACTTAAAATTTGTGATGAAAATGGCAAAACTTTAACTCCTGGACACAAAGGTGTTCTTTATGTAAAAGGTCCACAAGTTATGTTAGGTTACCTTAAAAAGCCTGAATTAACTAAAGAAGCTATAGATCCTGATGGTTGGTTAAATACTGGAGACTTAGCAATAGAAAGTTTTGATGGTGAGTTTAAAATAGTAGGACGAGAAAAGGATACAGTAGTTCTTCTTGGTGGTGAAAACCTTGAACCAAGTCCTATTGAACAAAAACTAAGTGAATCTAGTTATATTCAGACACCTGTTGTTGTTGGACAAGACCAGAAGTATATTTCAGCTCTAATTGTTATAGATATAGATGTAGTTAAAGCATTTGCAGATGCAAATAGTATTGGTTACGCAGATGAAGAGAGTCTATGTGAATCTCCAGAAATAAGGGACGAGTTAAATACTGTTATTAGTAACTTAATATCTCCTGAAAATGGATTTAAATCTTTTGAGAGAATCTATAAGTTTAAACTTTTAACTAAAGCATTTGAAGTTGGTAAAGAGTTAAGTGGTAAACAAGATTTAAAAAGACACGCAATAGAAGAGATCTATTCTAAAGAGATAGCTGCTTTTTATAAATAATTTTGTAGTAAAAAGTTAAAAAAAAGGCCTCTGTAACTCAATTTACAGAGGCCTTTTTGTTTATAAAAGAATATATAAAAATTATATAGGTTCTTTAAAGAAGTATATCAATAACTTCAGTCATAAAAGTTACAGGGTAAAATGTTATACCTTTTTTTACCTTATCTGGTATCTCGTCTATATCTCTCTCATTTTGTATAGGAATTATTATATGTTTAATTTTATTACGTCTAGCAGCAATTACCTTCTCTTTTAATCCACCAATAGGTAGCACTTTCCCAGTTAGAGATAACTCACCAGTCATAGCAAAACCTTTTTTAATCTGCTTATTTTTAGCCAATGATAAAAATGTTGTTGCCATTGTAATACCAGCAGAAGGACCATCTTTCGGAGTAGCTCCTTCAGGAATATGTAAGTTAACAGTATTAGTTTCAAAGAACTTATCATCAATACCATATTCTGAAGCAATACTTTTTACGTATGTAAAAGCTAGGGTTGCCGATTCTTTCATTACATCGCCAAGTTGACCGGTTAATTGCAGTGCTGCTTTCCCAGTTGTTTTAACAGTTTCAATAATTAGAGTATCTCCACCATAATTGGTCCATGCTAAACCAATAGCCATACCAGGAGCAGTCACCTTTTTAATCTCTTCATCTCTAAAAAAAGGTTTTTTAAGAAACTCCTCAAGGTTATCAGTTGTTATTGTTATTGGTAAATTTGCTTCCCCCATTACAATTTTTTTAGCAATTTTTCTATTAATTTTATCTAATGCTTGCTCAAAAGTACGCATTCCTGCATCCCTGGCATATCCCTCTCCAATTGCTTTTAATGTACTAGCTGGAAATTTAACCTGAGACTTTTCTAACCCATGTTTTTTTAGAGATTTTGGTATAATGTATTTTTTAGCAATCTCTGTTTTTTCATCTAATATATATCCTGATAATCTTATTATTTCCATTCTATCTAAAAGTGGTTTAGGAATAGTATCTAAACTATTTGCTGTCGCAATAAAAAGCACATGGGATAGATCAAAAGGTAGATCTAGATAGTGATCCCTAAAAGCTATATTTTGCTCTGGATCTAATACCTCTAAAAGAGCAGAGGATGGATCACCCATTGCACTAGTACTAAGTTTATCAATTTCATCTATCATAAATACAGGTGCTTTAGTTTTTACAATTTTAAGACCCTGGATAATCTTACCAGGCATAGAACCAATATAAGTTCTTCTATGTCCTTTAATCTCCGACTCATCCCTCATTCCACCAACACTAAAACGGAAGAAGTTTCTGCCCATAGACCTGGCTATAGACTTACCAATAGATGTTTTACCAACACCAGGAGGCCCAACTAGGCATATAATAGAACCTTTTGTATCATTTTTAAGCTTTCTAACTGCTAAATACTCTATAATTCTCTCTTTTACATCGTCTAAACCATAGTGGTCTTTATCTAATATTTTTTGTCCTTTTAATAGATCGATATTATCCATTTTAGGATCATTCCAAGGCATGCCAATAACTGTTTCTAAATAATTTCTAGTTACAAAAAACTCCGAGGAACTAGGATCCATTAAAGAGAATTTTTCTAACTCTGAATCAACCTGTTCTTTTGCTTCATCTACAAGATTTAACTTAGAAATTGCTTCTTTAAACTTTATTACATCGCTGGTTTTACCATCTGCTGGTTCACCAAGTTCCTTTTTAATGGCTTTTATCTCTTCTCTTAAAAAGTACTCTTTTTGGTTTTTCTCAATTTTTTCATTTATCTGCTTAGAAATCTTTTTTTGAATTCGTAATAGATCCTGCTCTTTTTTAATATAAATAAGAACCTGCTCTAACCTATCTCGTATATCAAAAGTTCCTAGAATCTGTTGTTGTTGTAACCTATCAATATTTAAAATAGAGGCGATAAAATCTGCAATTTTTCCAGGCTCATCTATATTAACCATGTTTAGTCTAACTTCTTCCGAGAGAATGTGGTTATCATCGGTTATCTGTTTCATATCTGAAATTAAAGATCTTGTTAACGCTTTAACCTCCATACTCTGCTCAACAATTTCTTCCACATATTTAACACTAGCTATTAGTGGGTCTTCATCTATAAAGAAGCTCGTAACTTCAAATCTTTTAATTGTTGAGATAAAAATATTAATGCCACCATCTGGTAAGTTTACTTTTTTAACTATTTTAGCAACTGTTCCAACATTAAAAAGATTATCAGGAGATATATCATCTTCGTTATCATCAATTAATAGTAGAAGTCCAATTAATTTATCTGCGTTCATAGCATTTTCTACAACAGTAATATCTTCTTGTGAGACTATTAAAATAGGGGAGAATATCCCTGGAAATATTGGTTTCCCTTGTAGAGGTATTATAGGTAACTGTTCAGGTAATTTAGTTTCATCCTGTATTATATCGTTTTTATCCATTATATTATTCCTTATATATACTATGTATCTTATTATAAGGTAGTAAGAAAAGGTCACAACAGCAAGGAAAATATGGAAAGAAATATTAAAATCGAGGCAATAACTCTAAAAAAACTTAAAATAGGTGATAATAATGTAGGTGTTACTATATTAACAGAATCCGATGAAGTTCTGTTTATTATGGCATTTGGAGCTGTTAAACCTAAAAATAAGCTTTTTAGTGGAACAATGCCTTTTGCTGTATCAAAATGGGACCTCTATTACGATCCTGTAAAAGAATTTTATAGAGCAAAAGAGGTTGATGTTACCCAGTTTAACCAGGACATTCAACTATCTATAGAAAATTTTTATACAGCCTCACTTTTTAATGAAATTATACTAAAAACCCAGGGCAGTGAGGGAGTCTTTTTACTTCTAAAACAAGCCCTATATTGCCTACAATATGCAAAAAATCACAGAACTGTAATTATTCAATTTATATTAAGACTTTTTGAAACTGGAGGACTATTACCTTCATTTACACATTGTGCAAAATGCGAAAAGGATATTATCAAAGAATCTCTCTATTATAATGGTCAAGATGAGTTATTATGTTTTCGATGTGTAACTGGTCCTAAAATATATGAAATTAACCCAGGTATGGCTGTCTATTGCCAAAAAACAGTCTCTATGCCAATGGATAAAGCAATAAAAATAGGTTTAGAAGAAAACTCTATTAAAGAGCTAAAGAGTTATTTTTTACAATTAATAAAAGTTTATTGTGGTGGAAAGCTTTTGACTTTAAATTCCTCAGATGGTTTAATATAGCACTATGATTTGGGAAAAAACAGAAGTAGATAAACAGGCAATTAGAGAACTTAGTCAAAAATACAGAATTGACTCTCTACCTGCATCAATACTATATAGACGTGGAATAACAACTCCAGCTGAAATAAAATATTATTTAGAAGACGATATAAGGTTTTTACATAATCCATTCCAGTTCAAAGATATGGAAGATGTTATAGACCGATTACATATGGCAAAAGACGAAGGTGAGAAGGTCCTTGTTTTTGGGGATAAAGATGTAGACGGTGTAACAAGTACTGTTTTGTTATACGAAAGCCTTAAGGTCTTAGAGTTAGATTTAAGCTGGAAAGTCCCTATGGGGGATGATAGTTATGGCCTGTCTACCGATGTGGTACAAGAGGCTTATGACAGTGATATATCCCTGATTTTAACAGTAGATTGTGGAATTTCAGCATTTGAATCTATAGCTAAAGCGAGAGAACTTGGTATCGATGTAATAATAATTGATCATCATATTCCAAGGGATGGTAAACTTCCTGATGCTAACTTTATAATAAATCCAAAAGTAGAAGGTTCCGGGTATGTTTTTAATGGGCTTGCCGCCTGTGGTGTTGTTTCAAAAGTAGTATGGGCTTTAGCATTCTCTCTAATCGATACTTTATATAAATCTTCATTATGTTTTTTACATGCAGAAACTATTAATGATGTTTTAGTTATATCATGTGTAAAGCTTCATAACCTTGTTAAAACCAACAGTTTAGATCTTGAGTTTAATGATGATGGACAAACTGCTGTAACTAAATTAATAGACTTTTTACGAGGGGAGCAAATTTTAGTTTATGGGGAAGATGAGCAAAAAAAACTAATTGCCCAGGTTTTAGGAAGTAGTACAGATATAAATGTTATTGATATAAAACCTGAAGTAGAAAGAATTTTGCCAAGTATTATAGGGCAACCATTAAATAACCTAATAACCCATAGTAAAATGAAACTCTATACAACTGAGGAATTCAGACAGATCGATCTGATCGTTAGTCTTTTTACTACATATATAGAGAAAAGATACACTGATGAATTTATATTATTTGAAAATACATTAGATCTTGTAGCTCTTGGAACTGTTGCGGATCTTATGCCGTTAAAAGATGAAAATAGAATATTAGTAAAAAAAGGTTTAGAGAAACTAACTAAAACTAAAAGAGAAGGCCTACAAGCTCTACTTTTAAAGCAAAATATACTAGGTAAAGATATTACAAGTAAGGATATTTCCTGGAGTATTGCACCAATTATCAATTCTGCTGGTAGAATGAAAAAGGCAAATATTGCTGTTGACTTACTATTAGGGGAAGTAAGTGATCTTAAACATAAACTTACCCTTGATATTTTAGCCCTTAATAAAGAACGCCGGAATATATCAGATACATTATGGAACAGTGTATATCCTGAATTACATAACTCTCTCCAGGAGTTTCACGAAAAAGTTATATTTTTATATGATCCTAATATGGTTAAGGGTGTAACTGGTATAATAGCATCTAGGACACAGAATATTTTTAATGTCCCAGCAATTATTGTTGCTAAAGAGGGGGACTATATTACAGGTTCCATAAGGTCCTCAGGTGAACTTAATATTGATAAACTATTCCAAGAAAATAGTTCTGTTCTTATTGAGTGGGGTGGCCATAAGTGTGCTGCAGGGTTTTCTTTAAAGTACAAAGATTTAGAAACCTTTAGAAGATCACTATTAAAACTAATAAAAAATGGTTCAATAATTGAAAAGAGACCTAAAAAAGAGAATATATTAAAAATTGATGCAACTATTCCTAGTAATTATCTGGATCTAAACATAATTGATGTATGTGATAGTTTTGAACCATATGGTGAGGGTAATAAACCACTTAACTTTGTTACAAAAGCTGTAAAGTTAGTTGATATTAATTTCATGGGTAAAGGTGAGAAAAAACACCTTAAATTACTAATAGAAATTGGTGAATTAAAGTGGCCAGCTATATTTTGGAATAGTGCAGATAGGGTAGGTGTTGATTTTACAAAACAGGATATTGTTAATATCGCTTATAGAGTGGAAAGAAACTTTTATGGTGGAAATCAGACTCTACAATTAAATATTTTAGATATTATGAAGTGAGTTCCATGAAAAAAGTTTTTATCTCTCTAATACTGCTTTTAACAGCCCAGATATATAGTATTGAATTTATTACTCAGAAAGAGGTGTTTCAAGGAGAACCAATAACATTTATAATTACTCCTATTAAGAACCATGTTGATTGCACCTTTACAATTTATAATGATAAAGGTAAAAAAATATTAGATATATATGGCTTCGATTATTATTTAATGGAGAAAAACAGTCTTATATTACTTGGATTAGGTGGAATACCTTCTAACTTACCAATTGGTAAATATACTGTAATTGCAAAAGGAAGCAGTCAACTACATGATTTTGAAATAGAAGATGAATTTATAGTTAAAGCTATTGATTACCCTAAGACTGTTTTAAAAGCTAATAAAAAAATGAACACTATTATTAATGGTCCTAAAGATCCTAAAAGAGATATTCAATCTAAAAGTCTTTGGGAAGCATTTAGTAGTTTTACTAAGTATAATTTATACGAAGATGGAAAACTTACAAAACCTGTTAATGGTGGAAGGCACTCATCTGCCTATGGATTTCTTAGAGAGACAATATATCCAAATGGTAAAAATTCAACATCTGTTCATAAAGGTGAAGATCTAGCAATAAAAACAGGTACTCCTGTAGTAAGCGATGGTATAGGTTTAGTACTGTTAGCAGAAGAGAGAATTATCACTGGAAATACTGTAGTTATAGAGCATCTTCCTGGGGTAAAGTCAGTATATTACCACATGGATTCTTTGAATGTAGAAAAGGGGCAAATGGTATTAAGAGGTGATAAAATAGGTGAAGTTGGGACCACAGGATTCTCTACTGGACCACACCTACATTGGGAGATTAGATTTTCCACTGTACCAGTGAATGTAATGCTATTTATTGAGAAAGAACTTATTGACAAAAAACTTATTTTGAATATGATTAACACTACAAATAACAAAAGAGGGGGGTGATTTCTATCGCCAACATTAGGGTTCATGACGACGAGTTATTAGAAAAAGCGTTAAAGCGTTTTAAAAGACTTGTTGAAAAGGAAGGTATTGTTCGAGAATATAAACGTCGAGAATACTTTGAAAAGCCTTCTACGATTAACCATCGTAAAAGAAAAGCTCTTGTAAGAAAGCAAGCTAAAAAGCTTCGAAAGATACAAGGTACCAAGAATTACTAAAAAAATGACTGTTCAGTTTTTCTGATACAGTCTTTTTTTTTGTAAAATAGTGTGGTAAAATCCCTATATGACTACTGTTATTCAGAAAATTTCCAGAAGGTTATCTTCATTTTTTTATAAAGTTGAATATACCGAAACTGGATTTAGTGATGAAAGATATACTGATCCTACTATTTTAAGAAACCTCATAGAGTCCAAGGAGATCGAGTACTGCCTTGTGGATTCAAGGGATTCCCAAGATTTTGATAAAGGACATATCGAGTCATCTTTAAATGTTCCCTATTATTCTATAGAAGGAAATTTGCCTTCCGAGAATCTATTCACTATAATGATTGTATATGGGTATACAAAACGTTCTAGTATTAAAGCCGCCGAAGTTTTAAGTGAACTTGGTTATTTTAATGTTATTGCTTTTGGTGCCTATTCTAAGTGGGTTAATAGCTTAGAGTCTTAAATCAACGGAGATTAAAAAATTGAAAAATAACAAAAAAATCGGTACCATTAATAATGGTTTTAAATTAATAGAAATTTCAGATTTAAATGAATATCAGAGTAATGGTTATGAGTATCTTCATCTAAAAACAGGATTAAGACTTTTTCATATACATAATAATGATCCAGAAAATACTTTCTCATTTTCTTTTAATACTCCTATAACTAGCAGTAATGGAATTCCACATATAATAGAGCACTCAGTTTTAAGTGGGTCTAGGCTTTATGACTTAAAAGATCCTTTTCAGGCTATGATGACTGGTAGTGTTAATACATTTTTAAATGCTTTTACATTTCCTGATAAAACAGCATATCCTGCATCATCAGTATTAGAAAAAGATTTTTTTAATCTTATGTCAGTATATGCAGATGCTGTTTTTTTCCCAAAGTTAACAAAAGAGACTTTTTTACAAGAGGGTTTTAGAACATGTATAAACGAGGAAGGGAATCTCTATTACTCCGGTGTTGTATATAATGAAATGAAGGGAGTCTATAGCTCCCACGACTCGATTGTTCAAGAGATGTCTGTCAAATCACTTTATACTCATGGAACTTATACCCATGATTCAGGAGGTGATCCTAAGACAATACCAACACTAACATATGATGAGTTTTTAGACTTTCATAAAAAATGGTATACACCTTCAAACTGTTACGTTTATCTCTATGGTGATATTCCTACGGATAAGACATTAGAGTTTTTAGATAATAAGTTTTTAACAGAATTTCCTGAAGCTACAGCTATTACAATTCCTAAAGAGGAAGAAGTTTGGGTTAAACCCCAAAGCTTTCACCGATTTACACCAGCCTTAGAAGAGGATAATAGAGGTTCTGATCTACTTATTAGTTGGAAACTATTTGATACAAGTTCTCCAGAAGAGGCTTTAGCCCTTGAGATATTAAATAGAATACTTATTGGAAGCAGTGCCGCTCCATTACATAAAGCTTTAGTTGATAACAAATCCTGGGATGACTTATCAAACGCTTCCGGATTAGAAAATGAACTTGAAAATTTTATATATACAGTTGGAGTTCGAGGAGCATCAGCTAAGGATATAGATAAGTTTAGATCTGTAGTATTTGATACGTTAACTAAGGTCGTAAAAGATGGTCTTAATAAAGATCTAATAGAAGGTGCTCTTAGAGGCATTGAATTTAGAAACCGAGAAATACAAAGTTCATTAGGTCTTAGATTAATGCGTAAGGTTATTCGAGGTTGGTTACGTGGGCAGCATGTATTAAAAACTCTTGAGTTTGAGAAATGGATGACTTTAATACGTAAAAAATCTGGGGAGCCTAACTATTTTGAAAATTTAATTCAGAAGTATTTGTTAGATAACCAACACCGTGCAGATATTGTTATTGAACCAAGTTCAGAAGAGACTACACGGGAAAAGGCAGAACTAGATTTAGAATTAAAAAATCTAAAGGATAGCTTTAATTCAGATAAAATAAACCAGATTAAAAATCAAAATAGTTCATTAGAAGTATACCAGAGCAAACCAGACTCAAAAGAGGCATTAAACTCTCTTCCTAGGTTAACCCGTGATGATATTCCATCTGAGATTACTGAAATAGATACAAAAAAGGTCGATTTACATGGTTTCGACTATTATAAAACTGACTTATATACTAATGGCGTAGTCTATTTTGGTTTAGGTTTTAATATGGAGTATCTAGATAAATACTTTTTTGACTATATGTTAATTTTTACTAGAATGTTTACTGGGGCTGGTTTTACTGATGCATCATACGATGAGGTATCAAAATTAGTTTCTCTAAATCTTGGTGGTTTAGGGGCCTCAATGGAGACCTCTAATACATTAAAAGATGGTAACCCAGACAGTTATAACGAGTTTCTTTATATAAGAGGTAAGGTTTTAGAACACCTTATTCCTGATGCTTTTAAAATAATCGTAGACTTTTTATCGAAGGTTGATTTCCACGACTATAAACGTCTAAAAAGTGTGATTACAGAACTACGAAACGATTTAAAAACTTCCCTTGTAGCTAATGGCTCATCCTATGCTGGTCTACGATCCGCAAGAAAATACTCACTGTCTTCATGCCGTGAAGAGAGTTGGTACGGTGTAACTGCAGCTATTTTTCTAGATGATTTAGTTAATAGTTTTGAAGATGAAGAAAAGCTAAAAGAAGTTGCAGTTATATTAGACTCTATTAAAAAAGAACTGTTAACTAAACAAGGTCTATTTTTCCATAGTTCTACAGATGATAAATATAGAGATGTATTAGAGAATTCTTTTAAAGAAGTAATAGATTCTCTTCCTGATGGGCATGGTTTTATACACCCTGTAGAACATTATGATTTAGATACTGATATCGAAGGTTTAGTTGGAAATAGTAAAGTTTCTTATACTGGAGTTACGGTTAAAGCTGCTTATTTAGGAAGCGAAGAATATTGCTCAAGTGCTATATTATGTTACATCTTAAAAACAGGATATCTTTGGGAAAACGTTAGAATGAAAGGTGGAGCGTATGGTGTATTTGCATCTCCATCTGGCCTAGATGGTTCTATCACTTTTGGATCATACCGAGACCCTAATATCGTAGAAACAATAGAGCATTTTAAACAGAGTTTAGAGTGGATTGCTGCAGGGCATATAACCCAGAATCAGATTGATTTAGCACTGATTAGTGTAATAGGTAAAGAGCTAAAACCTTTAACCCCTGTAGAGAAATCTATAATTGGAGTTAGGCGTATACTTTTAGGTATAACAGACAGAGTTAGAAAAGATAAAAGAGCATATTTAATGGCAGTAACGCCCCAGAAGTTAATGGACTTTGCAGCTGTAGTTCTTCACCATTTTGATGAAGTCTCAACAGTTATACTCTCATCTGAAGATGAACTTAAAAAGGCTGGAGAAAAATTAGAAGGTCTATTAGATAACCTTACTTCTCTTCCTAATTAAATAACTAACTAAAAATATTGGAGCTATTAGGGCAATAATCTCACCGTTATCCTGTTTGATTAACCCTAAAGCTTTAAATATTAACATTCCAATAATAAGAAACAAACTACCATTAATATATAACTTTATTATTTTGTCTCCAGTTGATTTTAATTTTTTAGTTAATCTTAAAATTCCACCTATAAATAACATAAAAGTTAGCGGGTTTACTAGGATTAGATTCCAGTTATTATGTATGTAATAGTGGCCAGTAAAAAATGCCATAAAAAACAGTATAGATCCGGTTATTCCACCAAATAGACCTACAACAGTGTTTGAAATTGAGTAAACAAGTTTATATCGGCTAAGTACAAATGTAATCCCAGTTAATAACAGTCCTATTATTATTGATTCAATTATTCTTGGTTTTGAGTTAACTATCACAGGGTCTCTATCTTCACTTTTATATATTAATATTTCCTCTTTAATCAGAGGTTTTAGACCACCATTTCCATCAGGTATTAAGACATTATTTGCGCGATTTTTAGTATAATCAGGTAAAAACATGCCCTCTTTTTCTGTAATATTGTGTTCTACTTTAGAACCAAGTAGAAACGTAATAAAAATATTATTTAGGTAGTTACTATTTACATAATCTCTAGAAAGATCTCTAAAACTTCTATCTGTTAAAACCTCGGTATCTTTGTAAAACGCACCATCTGTAAGGTAATCTAAAAAGTCGCTCATTTGGCTAACACAATTATTATAATAATGATCATACTGATAATATTTGTTTTCTTCTCTGACATCAATATATAGTTTTCTTATACTGATATCTACCTGTTCCGGGGTTAAGTTTAACTCTTGTAATGTTACTGATCTGTTATCATGAACATACCAACCTATTTCATTATCAGCATCCTTTCTATTCTTAGAATATATCATTATACCTCGAATAAATTGGGTTAAAAAGTCATCTTTAGCAAAGGAGAAGTTTCCATAATCAAAAAGTATGTCTTTTCTGTTTTCATAATCAACTATAATTGCAAAATGTCCCCATCTTAAAAATAGTTCGTCTCCAGGGCCGATTGTAGCCAAATATATTATTGCATTATCTGGATTAACTTTTTTTTCTTTAGAGAAAGTTAAAGTGGAAATTAAAATAATAAATATCAATAAAAAGTTTCGTTTCATATAATTATTATATATAATTACAAAGTAGTGTACAGGAGATTAAATTACAAAAAAATATTTTTTTTCTGTACAACTTAGCAATAGTTGTGGTATTGTTTTTATATTAAGCAAGGAGAATTAAATGGCTGAAAATGAGGCATTGGTTGTTGCATCAAAAGTAAAAAATTACATTAAAGAAAAAGGTGACCTTAAATGTTCTGCAAAGGTTATCGACGCGTTATCAGATAAAATAAGAGACATTTTGGATAAAGCTATCGAAGATGCTAAAAGTGACAAACGAAAAACTGTTCAAGAAAGAGACATTTAAAAAATATCCGGTTCAAAACCGGATTTTTTTATTTATATATTCAAATTATTTTTCAGTTAATAATTAAAATCAATAGTATTACAAAATAATCTACTAATACCTAATTATTTCTCAGACTCTACTTCAGTAATTTCTTTCTCATTAATACATAATTTTATTTAAAAATATGTATCAGTACATAATTAAAACTTAATTATTTCTCAGACTCTACTTCAGTAATTTCTTTCTCGTTAGTAAAAACATTTCTATTTAACCTATCTTTAGCTCTAAGATTTTCTTTTAATATATCACTTTTATTGTTGTGTTCAGATTTTACCCTAGTTACACGACGCATTGTCTCTTCTTGCTTAGCAATTTTCCAAGGTGATAGTTTCTTTTTATCCTCAGATGTTAACTCTCTAGATTTAGGTTTAGGTACAATCTTAGTTGTTTTGGATTTTATTACACCTTTCATGTTTGTCTTTTTAAGAGACGTTAGTTTAAAAACAGTACCAACAATGTTTGCATCTTCTAAATTAGCACCGTCCAGGTTAACACTAGTTAAGTCAGTATCTTTAAAACTTGCTCCAGTTGCAATACAACCTTCAAGGTTTGAGTCTTTTAAATATGAGTTAGTAATAATTGCTTTTGTTAGGTTTGTTCCAGTAAGGTTAGCTTCCATCATTTTTGTTCTAGATAAATTAGCTCTAGTTAGGTCACAACCTTCTAGATTTGCACCTATAAGTTTAGATCCACTTAGGTTTATCTCTTTAAGGTCTAAGAAACTTAGATTTATACCATTAAGGTTTGCGACAAAGTATTTCCCACTTGTTTTAACAAAGTTATTCCATGTTGGAATGTCATTTTCTCTAATTGACTTTAGTAATAGTTTAAGTTGTCTCTCGTTACCTTCAAAATTTTCCTGGTTCAAAGTTCCCTTCCCTTAATATAATGTGTTTCTATAATATTGATTAAGATAACCAAAAGCAATAGTTTATATCTTGCAAAGTCCAGATTTTACGTTAACACCTTCAAGTTTACCTAACTTTCCAGTTAAAGCGCCTACCTGATCAGTTGTAGCATTAACAATTAAGGTAATAACAGAGATAGAACCGTCTTCTAAATTGGGAATACCCATTCTGCCCATAATAATGTCTGGTTCTTCACTTAATACCGTTTGAACTTCAACTCCACTAGTAACATCTTTGTTAATTGTTATACCAATAAATCCGTACCGTTTCATATCATCTCCATTTAAAATTAAATAAAAAAAAAGAGATATAGATTAGATCTACATCTCTTTATTAGGCGCCGACCGGATTCGAACCGGTGAATGATAGTTTTGCAGACTACTCCCTTACCACTTGGGTACAGCGCCATTTGATTGCTCAACAAATATAGCAAATTGATATTTTTTTGTCTAGTGCCTAGAAGTTAATACAGCCTCTATTTCCCACTTATCATCAGAAAAATAGAGAGGAACCTTATATTTAATATTTAATATGAAGCTATTACCCATAATCTTTAAACCAGAGCTAAAATTGGGTTCAAAAGCGGTAATATATTCCCATTTATACCCTAAAGATAGAGTTGTATTAGGAAATATAATTATGTCTAAATTATCTGATCCATCATAAAATGCATCAGTAATATAACTAACATTAAAATCAAAGCAATTTTTAAATATCCATACATCTGTCTTTAGCTGAAAATCTCCACTAAACTGGGTTTTGTAAATATCATATTCCTCCCTATCTTCATAGCTAGCTTTCAGTGATATTTCATTATAAGGAACCGTAAATATAGGTTTTAAAAAGTACTCCCTTGAAATATACAGGTCTCTACTTTTAAAACTGGCACCAATATCTATATTTAAGAAACTAGTAGTAGGGATAGTAATAAAGTTCTTTAATCTCCATCCATCATCAAAATCCAGTAAAAAAGGTGTTGTATAGTTATCGGAAACTTCAAACAGAGCTAAATATTGAAGAAATAATAGATCTGTTTTAGCTGATGTCAAAAACTTAAATCCCATTTTATCAATCGGTGAAAATCCTGCAACATATATAAAATCAAAAGTGATAGGTCCAGAATGTTCATAAAAAATAGCATGATGAATATATTCAGAAGAGATAATATTTAAGCTAATAACTTTTGTAGATTCAGATAATGAGTGTATGAATTCAGTAGAACCTAAAAAAATATCATCTTTTTTCTGAATCATATAAGATAAGTTATTAACTGAAAGGAATAGAGAAACATCTAATATATTGGGTATATCATTATTAACACTTGGAGATGGGATAGTTAAAATAGAATCGTCTAATACTCCCATGTATATAAACTTTCTATAACCATTAGGTATTATTACCCCACCTTGATGATCTAAATTGGTATCAGGAAACAGTTTAAAAACTAGAAGCACAAAGATTAATAAGTATACAATCTTCATGCCTCTTTTATATAAAAATTATTTCTCTGACTTCAAACTTGGGTTCACACCTAAAAGGAAATTGACAAAATAGTCATAAACTTCTTCTTTATTAGTTTCGTTTAAACTTTCGTGTCTACCATCTTTGTTAATAGACATCGATACGTTTAGACCTAGGCTAGTGTAAATATCATATAGTTTAATTACATTACATGCATTTTTACCACCTACAGGGTCTTTTTCCCCTGAGTAGAGTAGTATGGGTAGGTCTTTATCTATCTTTTTAATATTTCTAGTGCTACATACTGTTTTAATTATCTTAAAAAAGTCACTATAAAATTTATTAGTACATATATAACCACAGTTACTATCGTTAACATATTTTGCTACCTGATCGTTATCTCTAGAAAGCCAGTCAAACTTAGTTATTGGGTTTGTTATAGATTCAGCAAATGGACCATTTACCATTTTATCTAAAAATATAGCATCTTCTGCAGGTTTAGACCTGGAAATCGAATTTGCTAGGAGACATGCTACTGTAGCTTTAGCAGGTGGTTCATAACCTGTTCCTGAAAGTATAATTTTATCTACATCAATCTTAAAAGTAGTTATTAAGTTTCGTGCAATATAAGAACCCATACTATGAGCCATATAAGATATTTTTAAATCTGGATGATTAGTCTTTACAAAATTATAAAACTGAAACTGGTCAGTAATTACTTTTTTATCTCCATCCCTAGAGCTGAACATCCCCTTTTTCCCAGAAGTTTTACCATGACCTCGTTGGTCTGCTCCATAAACAATAAAACCTTTACTATTTAAGAAGACTGCAAAACTATCATATCGTTCTATGTGCTCAGCCATACCATGAATTAGTATAACAACTCCAACAGGAGTCTCTACTTTATCCCAAACTTTATACGCCAAAGATAGGCCGTCATCTACTTTAAAAAATTTATAATCTATATTCATATGCATATTATACTGCATTTATCGAAAAACTTTATAGATTAATATTGCACAAATATTTGAACCTGTTAAAATGTAACCTTTAACACTGTATATTAAATGAGACTGGGGGGTCGAATTAATGATTATATTAACACTAAACTGCGGAAGCTCTTCTGCAAAGTACCAGGTATATGACTGGGATCAGAAGGAAGCTATATGTGTAGGTATAGTTGAGAGAATCGGTGAAGAGATTTCACATATCGAGAATGAATCGAAAGGTAAAGAAGTTTACGATGCTAAAGAATACTTTCCAACTCATAAAGAAGCTGTAGAATTTATTTTAAAAATTATTACAGATAAAGAGTTTGGTTGTATCGAGAACCGTACGGATATTAAAGCAATTGGTCATAGAATTGTACATGGTGGAGAAACTTTCACAAAATCTGTAATAGTTACAGATGATGTATTAAAAGATATTGAATCAAATATTCCTTTAGCACCACTACATAATCCAGGTCACTTAATGGGTATTAAAGCTGTTATGGGTGTTTTACCAGGCGTAACAAATGTTGCAGTAATGGATACAGCTTGGCACCAATCTATGCCAGAAGAAGCATTTAGATATGCTGTTCCAAAATCTTGGTATACTGAACATAAAGTAAGAAAGTATGGTTTCCACGGAACTAGCTTTTTATATACAACAAAAAGAGCAGCAGCGCTTTTAGGTAAAGATCCTAAAGATGTTAACTTAGTTATTGCTCATATTGGTAATGGTGCAAGTATGTGTGCTGTTAAAAACGGTGTTTGTTTTGATACTACAATGGGTTTAACTCCATTAGATGGTTTAGTAATGGGAACTAGAAGTGGTACTTTAGACCCTGCACTTATTAAATACATGATAGACCGTACTGGAATGACAGTTAACGAGATCGATAATGTATTAAATAAAAAATCTGGTCTTTTAGGTATAACAGAAAAGTATATTGATAGACGAGATGTTGAAAAAGGTGTTGCTGAAGGTGATGCAGACTGTATTTTAGGTCAAAACTTAGAAAGTTATAGAATCAAAAAATATATTGGTTCATTCTGTGCAGCAATTGGTGGAGCAGATGCTATTGTATTTACTGCTGGTGTTGGTGAAATGGGACCTTCAGTTAGAAAGATTGCACTACAAGGTTTAGACTTTATGGGTATTAAACTTGATGAGAAGAGAAATGCAATATCTAAAACTCAAAGAGCTGAAACTATAATTTCTACAGATGACTCACCAACTAAAGTATTTGTAATACCTACAGATGAAGAGCTGGTTATGACAGAGGATACTGTTGCATTGTTAAATGGAACTTATGATGTTCATACTAACTTTGAGTACTCTTTCCAGAAAGCGGATTATGTAAATAAATCTAGAGCTGAAGCACTTAAAAAACAGCTAATTAAGAAGCCAGAGTTAAAAGAAGTAATTGTTACTGCAAAGTAATATATAACACTCTAAAAAAAGACCAAGTAATACTGTTTTACTTGGTCTTTTTTATTTATAAGAGTATTATATGTAACATATGATAAATATACTAATAATTGGTGCTGGAAATGCGGGACAAACCGTATTAAAAGAGATAAAAGATAACGAAACCCTAAATAGGCGATATCATGTAACTGGATTTATCGATGACAGTTCTAACACCGATAATAATAGTAATCCTTATATATTAGATATCCCTATCTTATCCGATATTGAAAATGTAAGTACAGTAATTAAAAGTTACAATATTCAAGAAGTAATTATTGCAATTCCATCTGCAAAAAGAGGTGTAATAGAAAAAATATTACGTTCTCTAGACAGTTCAAATGTAATCATAAAAATAGTCCCAGGTGTATACGATATAATAAATGGGCATTTTAATATAAATCAGATAAGAGACATTGAAATAACAGACCTGTTAGGCCGGGAAGAGATAGGTTTTAACGAACAGGAGTTAATAAAAGAGTATCTTGATCAGACCATATTAGTAACAGGTGGTGGTGGTTCAATTGGATCAGAAATTATCAATCAGTTACTTCTTCTTCCTATAAAAAAAGTTATAGCTCTAGGCCATGGTGAGAACTCAGTTTATGAATTAATAGGTAAGTTTGGCAGCGATAGCAGATTTGACTACATAATTGGGGATGTAAAAGACTATACCAAGTTATTACACGAGTTTAAAAAACATAGACCTGATAGGGTTTTCCATGCAGCAGCACATAAACACGTGCCATTAATGGAGAACTACCCAGATGAAGCTGTAAAAAACAACATCTTTGGAACATATAACTGTGCAAAAGCCTCTATAGAGAGTGGAGTTAAAAGGTTTAATTTAGTATCTACAGATAAAGCCGTTAATCCAACATCGGTTATGGGAACAACAAAAAGGATTGGGGAAATATTAATCCACTCATTAAATAACCATCAGGATAGCTGTAAACTATCATTTACAAGATTTGGAAATGTTTTAGGTTCTAAAGGAAGTGTAGTTCCACTATTTAAAAAACAGATAACAAAAGGTGGACCACTAACTGTAACCCATCCAGATATAACCAGATACTTTATGTCTATACCAGAAGCTGCAAGGTTGGTTTTAAAAGCAGGGGTACTAGAAATTGGAGATCTATTTATTTTAGAGATGGGTGATCCTATTAAAATAACAGATTTAGCAGAACAGATGATCAGTTTATCAGGTTATACCCTAAAAGATATTGGTATAGAATTCACAGGTTTAAGAGCCGGGGAGAAACTATACGAAGAGTTATTAACTAAAAGTGAAGAGATAGTAGAAACAGGTTACGATAGACTATTAGTTTCTCATCAGAAACAGGATAATTTAACCCCTGAACAGATCAAAAAACTACTGCTTGATCTAGGTGAAATTACCCAGACATATAATAACGATAAAATAAAATTAGAACTAAAAAAATGGGTTAAGGAATACCAGGAGTCAATTTGTCAATAAGTTTTTCACCACCAGATATAACCCAGGAAGAGATAAACGAGGTAGTTGATACCTTAAAATCAGGCTGGATAACAACAGGGCCAAAAACTAAAGCTTTAGAAGAAGAAGTTAAAAATTATACTGAGTCCGCCGGGGCTGTATGTCTAAATAGTGCAACTGCAGGTATGGAAATGGTATTACGACTTTTTGAAATTGGACCTGGGGATGAGGTAATTACAACACCCTATACATATAGTGCCACAGCTGCTGTAATAGTGCATACCGGGGCAACAATAATCTTCGCCGATGTTATACCAGGCTCATTTTTAATAGACCCAGAACAGATAAAATTAAAAATAACAGATAAAACAAAGGCTATAATACCAGTTGATGTTGCAGGTTATCCCTGTAATTATGACCAGATATTTAAAATTGTTTCAAATACAAATAAATTTATCCCTAAACCAGGAACTTACCAGGAGAAACTTGGACGAATCTTAGTTTTAAGTGATTCTGCTCACTCTATTGGAGCCTATTATAAAGGTATACCAATTGGGAATGTAGCTGATTTTACATCTTTTAGTTTTCACGCTGTAAAAAATGTAACAACAGCAGAAGGTGGAGCCGTAACTTTTAAAGAACTAGGGTTAGGAAGCCAAACTATATATAAAGAGTTAAGAACTTTAAGTCTGCATGGTCAAAGTAGAGATGCCCTTGAAAAAACAAAACTAGGTGGGTGGGAGTATGACATCCTATTTCCTGGGTATAAATGTAATATGACAGACATTACAGCATCCTTAGGTTTAGTACAGTTAAAAAGATATAGAGCTGAACTTAAAAACCAACGGGAAGTTATGTTTCAGGACTATATAGATAGGTTAAAACAGGATACAAGATTTATTTTACCTATATATCAAGACAAAGAAACAAAAAGTTCCTGTCATCTATTTCAGTTAAGAATTGAAAGTTTTACAGAGGAAAAAAGAAATAACTTAATAACTTTAATGGCGTCTAAGGGAATACCACTTAATGTTCATTATAAACCTCTGCCAATGTTAACATGTTATAAAAAAATGGGTTTTGACATCAAAAATTACCCTAATGCATATAACCAATACCAGAATCAGGTGACATTACCACTGCATACACTACTTAAACCAGAGGACATAGAGCTAATAACAACAACTTTACTCTCGAATTAGTACTGTACAAAATAGGTTTCTATCTGTATTATTTTTAATATGGCAGAAAACTCAAACAAACACGTTTACGACGAGAGTAAAATTCAAACTCTTAGTCCTTTAGAGCATATTAGACTACGTTCTGGTATGTATATTGGTAGGTTAGGAGACGGATCTAACCAAAACGATGGTATTTACATACTACTAAAAGAAATTATAGATAACTCAATAGATGAATTTATAATGGGACACGGTTCCAGAATTAATTTTGATATAGATGAAAAAGGGTTTGTAATATGCCGTGACTACGGTCGTGGAATACCTTTAGGTAAAATAATTGACTGTGTTTCTATTATTAATACAGGTGCAAAATACGACAGTGATGTATTCCAATACTCAGTTGGATTAAACGGTGTTGGTACAAAAGCTGTAAATGCTCTATCTCAGCACTTTTTAGTTAGATCTTACCGAGAAGGGAAATACGCAGAAGCAATATTTAGCCGTGGAGTTTTAATCTCAGAGAAGAAGGGAAGTGCCCCAGACGAGAAAAATGGAACATACTTCGAATTCTTACCAGATACAGAAATATTTGGAGATTGGGAATATACCTTTGAATATATAGAACAGAGAGCCTGGAACTACGCCTGCCTAAATAAAGGACTGCGGTTATATTTTAATAAACAAAAATTTGAATCAAAACATGGTCTAGAAGATCTTCTGCACTCAGAAGTTGGAGACGATACTCTATACGAAATTGGTTATTGTACTGGGAATAAAATAGAGTTTGCTTTTACCCATACACATAACTATGGAGAGACATATTTTAGTTTTGTAAATGGTCAATTTACCTCAGACGGAGGAAGCCACTTAAGTGCTTTTAGAGAAGGACTTTTAAAAGGTGTTAATGACTTTTATAAAAAAGCATTCTCCGGTGTAGATATTCGAGACGGTATTGCAGGGGCTGTAGCAGTTAAAGTAAAAGACCCAGTATTTGAGAGTCAAACAAAAAATAAACTAGGAAACTCAGATATTAGAGCCTGGATTGTTGGTGAAGTAAAGTCAGGAATTGTTGACTTTTTACATAAAAATACACCAGCGGCTGATGCTTTATTAGAAAAAATATTAAATAACGAGAAACTAAGAAAAGAGTTAAACGCTGTTAAAAAAGAGGCAAAGGCCGCAGCTAAAAAGATATCTATTAAAATACCAAAGTTAAAGGATTGTAAAAATCATCTGCAAGATGGAGAGAAGGGTGAAGGCACCATGATCTTTATTACAGAGGGTCAGTCAGCATCTGGTTCTATGGTTTCTTGTAGAGACGTATATAAACAGGCAATTTTTAGTCTGAAAGGTAAACCCCAAAACCTATTTGGTAAGGGCCGAGCAGCAATATATAAAAACGAAGAGCTATTTAATATGATGATGGCTCTAGGAATAGAGAACGATATTGATAATCTACGTTATAGTAAAATAATTATAGCAACCGATGCGGACTACGATGGTTTCCACATTAGAAACCTACTATTAACCTTCTTTTTATCCTATTTTGAGGAACTAGTAGTAGCTGAGAAGATCTTTATATTAGAAACCCCACTATTTAGGGTTCGAAATAAAAAAGTTACTAGCTACTGTTATTCCGAGAAAGAACGGGATGTCGCACTTAAAAAGATATCAAGCCCAGAAGTTACCCGTTTTAAGGGACTTGGAGAGATATCCCCTAAAGAGTTTGGTCAATTTATTGGAGATGATATAAAATTAGTACCAGTATTGGTTAAATCCTTAAAATCTATACCAGAAACCCTAGAGTTTTATATGGGTAAAAATACACCACAACGTAGAGACTATATTATGGAGAACCTAATCTAATGGCATATGTACAAAAAGTATTCGAAAAGAATTATATAGAGTATGCATCCTATGTTGTAAAAGATAGAGCCATACCCCACTTAGAAGATGGTTTAAAACCGGTACAACGGAGAATTATCCACTCTTTAATAGAAAAAGATGATGGAAAGTTCCATAAAGTAGCCAATATTATTGGTCACACTATGCAGTATCACCCACATGGAGACGCATCTATTGGTGGAGCTTTAGTATACCTAGCAAATAAAGAGCTACTTATAGATAAACAGGGAAACTTTGGTAATATATTTACTGGAGACCCAGCATCTGCAGCAAGATATATTGAGTGTAGACTTCAGCCTTTTGCAAAAGAGATCTTTTACAACCCGGAGTTAACAACATACGAAGATAGTTACGACGGTAGAAAAAGAGAACCAGTAACCTTCCCATGTAAAATTCCACTAGCTATTATTCAGGGTGTTGAGGGTATTGCCGTAGGAATGTCTACAAAAATACTTCCTCATAACTTAATAGAGGTATTAGAAGCGGAGAAAAAATGTCTAGAAGGGGAACCATTTCAGCTTTTCCCAGACTTCCCTACAGGTGGTTTTGTAGATGTAACAAACTACGAAGACGGACTTGGTAAGGTTTTAGTTAGAGCTAAGTTAGATGTATCTGACCCTAAAAAAATTATAATAACAGAGTTACCTTTTGGTTGTACAACCGAGGGTATCATGGACTCTATTGAGGCCGCTTCTAAAAAGAATAAGATAAAAATTGGAGCTATTAACGACTTTACAACTGAGAATGTAGAAATCGAGATTAAACTACCTAGAGGTGTTCATTCAAAGGATGTAGAAGACGCTTTATATGCTTTTACAGACTGTGAATCATCTATTAGTGTAAACCTTCTGTTAATTAACAAGGGTATGCCTGTAATTATGACACTGACACAGGTTATTGAGCACCACGCTAAACAGTTAGTCTCTATCTTAAAACAAGAACTTGAAAATGAAAAAAGAAACCTACAAGACAGGTTACATGCTAGAACTCTAGAGCAGATATTTATAGAAGAGAGAATCTACAAGTTTATAGAGGAACAAAAAACCAGAGCCGGTGTTGTTACAGCTGTTCAAAACGGTTTTATTCCCTTTATGGATAAGATAAAAAGAGAGATTACAGAAGAAGATATAGAGAGACTATTAAAGATACCTATTAGAAGAATATCTTTGTACGATATAAACAAAGTACAAAAAGAGATGAAAGAGATTAAAGACCGTATAAAAGAGATAAATTTCCACTTAAAAAACATTATATCCTATGCTATAGGATTTATTGATGGTATTCTGGAAAAACGGTCTAAGCACTTTGAAAGACAGTCAGAAATTATATCTTTTAATAAAACAGATGTAAGGGAAGCTGCTGTTCGAAATCTTAAACTAAGATACGACAAAGAGAGTGGATATCTAGGAACCGGTGTAACAACTGGGGATATTATCTGCGATGTTTCTGAATACGATAGAGTAGTTATTATTAAAAAAGATACTAACTACTACGTGACTAATGTTCAGGACAAGCTATTTTTAGGCAAAGGAATACATTATATAGGTTTAGCTGATACCAAAATCATGGAAAGTATAGTTTTTAATATTTTATATAAAAGTCCTGAGAACTGTGTTTATCTAAAACGGTGTAAAATAGAGAAGTTTATATTAGATAAAGATTACGACCACTTAATACCAGAGGGTGGTAAACTTATTAAGATGTCTACTAAACAGGATATATCTGTAACAGTAGATTTTAAACAAAAAAGATTAATACGGGTAGCAGATGATAATTACGATGTTAATAACTATCTAATTAAAGGTGTTAAAGCTCGTGGGGTAAGACTTAGTCCAAAAGAGTTTACATCGGCAAAATTTATTAAAACAAAGAGGTCATAATGGGTGCAGTTGGTTTTATAAATAGTGATATAGAGTTACAAGAAAGCGTATCTGAACTATTTAATACAAGCGATAATTTTGAAGTTTTACACTTAGATAACAAGGATGGTGTTTCAGACTTCCTAGATTATGAACTCTCTGAGATTATAATTATAAACTTCTCAGATACAAGCGAAGCACTTATCAAGACGGTTGTACATAAAATTCAGGAGGACTCCTGGTTACATAGTTTTGGTATTATCGGAATTTATAATGACAAAGATAACGAAGAGGAACTATTAAAAAAATACTCAGACGTTAATATAATGGTTATGATGAACCAGAGAAGATTAAGATCTCATCTAATTAAAAGTATTGATATTATTAGCCGTGAGAGACATATAATATTCCAAAAAGTTCTAATCGATAACTTAATGGAAAATGCTTCTGGTACATTTTTAATAGAGTCCGATGTATTTATAGCATCAATATATTCAAGTATTATAACTACAGCACTAAGTCAGAGAGGTGTAATATCTTCTGAAAGAAAAATGTTCCTACAACTAGTTTTATCAGAGATGATAGTAAACGGTATAGAACATGGTAACTGTGGAATATCATACGATGAAAAGTCTGAGTTCTTAGAAAAAGGTCTAAATATTGTGGATCTAATTGCCCATAAGTGTAAAGATCCAGCTGTAGCAAGAAAACGTGTATATTTTGAGTGGTCTGTAAATAATGACGAGACCATTTTTGTAATCCGTGACGAAGGTGAGGGATTTGATGTTGATAAATTAAAAGCCCGAATAGAAGCTGAAGGTTCAATGGCACTACATGGCCGTGGAATTAAAATGGCTGTAAAAATTGCTAAAGAGATCCGGTACAATAAAAAAGGTAATAGACTAAAACTAGTTTTTGATAACGAAGTTAGTATACATAAAGATACTCCAGAAGGTTTTGGTAACGAAGAGGTTCTAAACCTAAATAAAGGTGACCTAGTATTCCAGGAAGATGAAATAGGTGACTTTTTATACTATATTATTGCTGGAACCTACGACGTTTATGTAGAAGAGGTTCTAGTTGGAAGAATTACACCCTCGGATGTATTTATGGGTGAAATGGCATTTTTACTGCAAAATCACCGAAGTGCAACTGTATATGCAAACTGCCCAGGTAAACTTCTAAAGATATCTAGAAACTCATATATTAATGCAATTAAAAAGTACCCACATTACGCAATATTATTATCTAAATTACTGGCAAAGAAGCTGGTTAGGGCTAATGATTTTAAAGTGAAAGGGGAACTTACAGAGGAATAATGAATTATTTAAACTGGATTATTGACTATTGGTTTATCAAAGATGTTTTAAGACCTCTAATAGACATAGCAATAATTACATTTATTTTATACCAAGTATATAAAATCCTCGTACAGACAAAAACAGTCCACCTTGTAAAAGGTATGTTATCTATGTTTTTACTATTTCTATTTGCATTAATGTTTCAAATAGATACAGTTTTATGGGTTATGAGAAACCTAACCCAGGTAATCATGATGGCAATTGTTGTAGTTTTTCAACCAGAACTAAGAAAGATTTTTAATAAAATAGGTATTAGTGGTCTTTTTAATTTAAGAGCTAGGGTATCGTCTAATAATGTAGAAAGTGCAGTATCTGCAGCCCATATCTTAGCCGATAGAAGGCGAGGTGCTTTAATAGTATTTTCAAGATCCATGAATTTAAAAGGCATAATAGAGACAGGAACAACAATTAATGCAGATGTTACAGCGTCCCTAATAATATCCCTATTTGAATACGATACCCCACTACATGACGGAGCAATTGTTATAGGTGGGAATAAAATAATTGCAGCAGGTTGTTTTTTACCTCTATCTAAACAGGATGATATAAAACAGAGTTTTGGAACAAGGCACAGAGCTGCTTTAGGTCTATCAGAAGAATCAGACTCTATTGTTTTAATAGCCTCCGAGGAGACTGGAGCACTATCTATTGCATACGATTCAAATATCTATTACAACCTTCCAGTAGACGAAGTTACCTCTATTATTAATAAGATACAAAGTTCCGGGTCTATCGATGTTGATGGAGGACTAGTATGAGAATAACTAGAATACTTCATAATTGGCATGTTAAGGTTCTCTGTCTAATAATAGCTATGTTATTAGTGTTTTTTACTAGGGCTAATGCTCTAAAAGAGGAACCTGTTGTAGTCTTTTTAGAAGCTATTACAAATAATAATTATACCTTTACAAATCCACTACCAGAGCGGGTTACACTTATATTAAAAGGTGAAGAGTCTGAGATTCAGAAAGTACCAATAAGCGATATTATAGCGTATATAGATGCAAGCGATATTGTTGAAGATGGAACCTATCAGTTACCTATATTAATAAGACAAGAAAAAGTATTTGGTCAGACACAAAATGTAGAAATTACAGTTAGTCCTATATTTATTACCGCAGTAATAGAGCAAAAAATGACTAAATATCTAAGGGTCGAGAGTATTATTACTGGAATCCCTGCCCATGGTTATGAAATTAGTAGTCGTTTTGTTCATCCTAAAGTTATTAGTGTAACCGGGCCTAAAAGCCACTTACAGGATTTAGAAACCATACAGACAGAGCCCGTGGATGTTACAGGTAAGGATACAGATTTTACCACTAGAGTTAAATTAAGCCGGTCTGATTCCAGGTTATCATTTCCCGAAGGTGAATTTGTAGATTTTCAGGGTATAATAACAGAGACAAGTTCAATTAAGATTCTAGAAAATGTAAATATCGCTATTAAAGAGTTATCAGCAAGTTTAGAAGTAACCAGCGAACTTCCCCAGGTTAGTGTAAACGTTGAGGGTAAATTACTGAGTCTGCAAAACTTTACAAAAAGTAATATATCCCTAACCCTATACCTATCAGATATAACAGCCCCAGGGATTTACGATGTTCCATTAACATATTGGACTCCTAAATACGCCCATGTATACGATAAATCTGTAGATATTGTAACTATAGTGGTTAAAAGGAAAACAGGAGCCTCTAATTGATATTAGGTACAGGTATAGATTTAACAAAAATATCCAGATTTAAAAAGTTAATAAATAACCAAAGTTTTTTAGATAAGTTTTTTAATACTTCCGAAATAGAGTATGTAAAAAGCAGGGGAGTTGGTGCTGCCCAGAGTTTAGCAGGTCGATTTGCTGCAAGAGAGGCCTTTTATAAAGCCCTAGGAACAGGTTTTAACGGATTTAACTCTAAAGATATCACAGTTATTAACGATTCTAATGGAAAACCTCATATAGAACCTAATCAGAAGGTTAAAGATAAACTAGACTTAATGGCAGAGAAATGGAGCATACACCTTTCTATAAGCCACGAAAAAGAGTATGCCATAGCCCAAGTTATATTGGAGGCCTAAGTGTCAGATGAAGTAAAAAAAGGTAAAATCAGTTTTTATGCAAAAAACAATACAGTGTGCCCTGTTTGTAGTCACTCTTTTGCTAAAGAGGAACTACTAAGTGGTGGTGGACGGATGAATGCCGGGAATTTAACAGAGGAGTTACACAGACTCTATATCCCAACCATAAAATATGGAGATGTTCACCCTTTAATATATACTGTAGCAGTTTGTCCCGAGTGCCTATATTCAGCTTATTTATCAGACTTTGAGAATATATCCACAGAGGCAGTACATAAGCTAGCAGACTCTAAAGCAGAGAGGAAAGGTGAAGCAAAAAACCTCTTTCCAAGGTATAAATTTAACCAAAATAGAACAATACAAGAAGGTATCCTAAGTTATATATTAGCAATAATGTGCTACGATAAAATGGAACATAGCCATCAGCCTCTTTTTAGACAGGGCTTAAGTGCCCTAAGAGCCGCCTGGTTATGTCACGACTACCACCTAAATGATCCAGGTGAAAACTTTGATTACCTAAGTGGTATCTTTTACAGAAAAGCCCAGTTTTTTTACACCGAAGTTGTATTAGCTGAAGCTGATGAGAGGGAATTCTACGAAGATATACCAAACTTTGGCCCAGATATAGACCATAACCACGGTTACGATGGAGCTCTGTTTTTAGCAGGACTTTTAGAGTATAAATATGGCCCTAAAGATAATAAAAAAGCCAGATTAAAATCCTTAGGTAGTGCTAAAATAACAATATCTAGAATTGTAGGTATGGGTAAATCTTCAAAATCAAAACCATCTGACTTTGTAGAAAATGCAAGAGATCTGCATAGCCAAATTAAAAATGAATTAAAAACATTAGAGGAAGAACTTAATGCGTAATATTAGACTGGATATAGCCTACGATGGTAAAAACTATTGTGGGTGGCAAATTCAGCCAAATGAAACAACTGTACAGGGGGTAATCGAAGACGCCCTTAGCAAAATGCATAAAAAACATGTGGATATTATAGGTTCCGGTAGAACAGATAGTGGAGTACATGCCGATATGCAGGTAGTTAACTTTTTATCTGATATAGACTCTATTCCAGCAGAAAATTATAGAAAGGCTATAAACTCTCTACTACCCTTAGACATTAGAATTACAAGTAGTAAGGAGGTGGATTTAACATTTCACTCCAGGTTCCTTGCATATAGAAGAACATATAAATATTATCTAAAATTAGGCAGTGTAGGTCACCCACGTTATAGGGATTTTTGTTATTTAGTTCGGAAACCACTAGATCTTAAACTGTTAAACGAATTAGCAAGAGAGCTAATAGGTGAACACGATTTTACTACTTTTGCAGCAGCAGGGGATCAAGCTCCAACAAAAATAAGAACAATTTATAGTGCTATATTCTACCCAGAAGGTGAGTTTATAGTTTTTAAAATATGTGGAAACGCCTTTTTACAACGTATGGTACGTTCGGTTACAGGAACATTGTTAGATATGGCATGGAAAAACCAAACTCCACAGCAGTTAAAAAAGATTTTAGAATCTAAAGACAGAAGTTTAGTTGGAACTACAGCTCCTGCTAGAGGTCTTTTCCTTAATAAGGTAGAATACCCAGCATGAAAGAATTTTGGGATTTATTAAACTTAGTAGAAGATAAAATTAACTATGGTTACAAAGAAGAACATCCAGTACCAGAATTTAATCTAGCAACTGATAAAAAAGATACAGAGTGTAGGGATTGTCCCCTATATCTGATTAGAAATAGCATTGTTTATGGTAAAGGTTCTGATAATCCACAACTTTTAATAGTTGGAACATGGCCTATAAACCAGGATGAAGAGGAGAATTCACCCTTAGCTGGTGAGTGTGGAGAGTTTTTAAATAAGTGGATTGGTGCTTTAAAACTCTCAGCCTTTGCAGACTGTTACATAACTAATCTTTTAAAGTGTAAAACAGGTTGGAATAAACGGGGCTTTAACGGTGCTCATAACCTAGAAGAGGAGATCTCCACATGTTTTAATCACCTAGAAGAGGAGATAAAACGTCTTAAACCAAAGGTTATTTTAACCCTAGGAGAGAGGCCTGCCCAGGTTTTAACCGATTCAACCCAGGGTTTAGAACATTTAAGAGGTCATGTACACTTATTTAAAGGCATTCCTGTAGTAAATACATACCACCCAGAAGTTGCATTAGAGAACTACGAAGCACTTAGAGCCCCAGTTTGGGACGATCTAAAACTAGTAATTAGTAGCCTAAATGGATAATTACCTACTGGTTGTTTTTAATATTCCAGTAAAAGCGACCTATACCTATAAAGACCTAGAGGATAATAAGACAGATCTAGGTTTTAGAGTAGAAGTTATGTTAGGTAGACGAAAACTAATTGGTTTTGTAATAGGTAAGACAGATAATGAACCTACAGAATTTAAGGCAAACCCTATAATTAGAGTTATTGATAAAGAACCTTTATACGACGATATTACCCTAAAGTTAGCTAGCTGGGTTGCAGATTTTACAATGTGCAGTGTAGGGGAGGCCCTAAGTACCATGTTACCTGGGGGAAAGAGAGAGAAAGGTCTGCCTGATCTAGCAATAGAGGACATTCCTGACCCTAAAAATATAATATTATCCGATGAACAAAAAACAGCAATAGATGCCATAATTAATGACAAAGAATCTATATTTTATCTCTATGGAATAACAGGAAGTGGGAAGACTGAGGTCTTTTTACAGGCAGCAAAGCAGGTTTTAGAGTTAGGACAATCGGTAATATATCTGGTACCTGAGATATCTCTAACCCATCAGGTTGTAGATACATTAAAATCCAGGTTCACCCAGGGTGTAGCAATTCTTCACTCTCATTTAACACCATCCCAAAGGTTAACAGAGTGGCGTCGGATACAAAGTGGGGAAGCTCCACTAATAATTGGTGCTAGAAGTGCAATATTTGCTCCCTGTAGTAACCTTGGTCTAATTATTATAGACGAAGAGCACGAGAACTCTTATAAATCCTCTAATACTCCAAGGTATTCTGCACGGCAGGTTGCTATGAAAAGAGCTAAAATGCAAAATGCTAAACTTGTTTTAGGTAGTGCAACGCCATCGGTTGAGTCATGGAAACTGATGGAAGATGGAATAATCAAAAAACTCACTCTATCTAAAAGGTTATCTGGTGGTGCCATGCCAAAAGCTACAATTGTAGATATGAAACGGGAGAAACATGTTTTAAGCAAGACATTAGTTGATAAAATAAACCAGACACATGATGAGGGAAGGCAGACAATCCTGTTTTTAAATAGACGTGGCTTCTCCTACTTCTTCCACTGTAATAGTTGTGGGTACGAGATGGTATGCAGGAACTGTTCAGTATCACTAACCTATCATAAAAATAAAAACAGAATGGTTTGCCACTACTGTGGATTCCAGACTTACCCTATAAAAGTATGCCCAGATTGTAAAAGTTTAGATATTGGTTCCAGTGGTTTTGGAACTGAGCATATAGAGGAGGAGGTAGAAAAACTCTTCCCTACATTTACAATAGCCCGGTTAGATAGTGATACTATTACTAAAAAGGGCATATTAAAAAAGACTTTAAACAGTTTCCAGAAGGGTAAAATTGATCTGTTATTAGGTACTCAGATGGTAGCCCGGGGTCTAAACTTCCCAGGTGTTAAGCTTGTTGGGATTATAATGGCGGATACAGGCCTTAAAATGCCGGACTTTAGGGCAGGGGAGCGTTCCTTTGGTCTAATAGTCCAGGTAGCAGGAAGAGCAGGGCGATACGCCCCAGATGGTGAAGTAGTTATACAAACTTACATGCCAGAGAACAGAGCCATAACATTAGCTGCTAAAAACGACTTACAAACCTTTTATACTGAAGAGTTACAAACACGGGAACTGTTAGAGTTCCCCCCATATACTAGAATGATAAGATTAGTTTTTAGGTCTAAAAGACTTGGAGAACTCCTAACATTTATAAACCAGTTTGCTAAAGATTTAGAACCTAAATTAAATAACACTGCAGAACTTCTAGGTCCTTCCGAGTGCCCATTAAGTATAATTGCAGGAAACTACCGTCACCAGATCCTAATAAGAACCAATAACTTAAACAAAACCCACGGCCTAACATATGCCCACCTGGAGCAGACTAAGAAACCGGCCTACATCTACATTGAGATAGACGTCGACCCGATATCACTGCTATAATAAATTATTAGCATATAATCTGAATTTATATTTAGTTTATTCATATATCAATATAGGAGGCTTTATGTATTTTTTAGATGTTAAAACAGATTTTGCTTTTAAAAAAGTTTTTGGAAGTGTAGAGAATAAAAGAATATTAATTAGTTTTTTAAATTCAATAGTTGATTTTCCTAATAATAGACAAATAAAAGATTTAGAAATTGTAGACCCATATAATATTCCTATGTTACAAGGTATGAAAGATTCTTTCGTAGATGTAAAAGCAGTACTAGATGATAATTCTAAAGTTATTATCGAGATGCAGGTTCTAAACCATCAGGGCTTTGAGAAACGAATACTTTATAATGCTGCAAAAAATTACTCTATTCAACTAAAAAGAAAGGATGAGTATACTCTATTAAACCCTGTTATCGCTTTAACAATTGTTGATTTTGAAATGTTTCCAGAATCAATAGAGGTTATTAATAGATTTAAACTATTAGAAAAAGAGTCCTTTATTAGTTACTCTGACGATATAGAACTTATTTTTATTGAACTACCTAAATTTACAAATCAATTAGATGATTTAGAAGATATTAAAGATCAATGGATATATTTTTTAAAAAATGCTGGTAGTTTAGAATATGTTCCCACTAATTTTGATCCAACTGTAATTCAGGCTTTAGATAGTGTTAATGAGGCTGGTTTAACCGAGGATGAACTAGAAATCCAGCATAAAAGAAAAGAGTATAATTATATCCAGAAGTCATCAGTGGAACAAGGTATCGAAAAAGGATTAAAACAAGGTCGAGAACAAGAAAAAGAACTTATAGCCTTAGAATTGTTAAAAGAAAATTTACCTGTAGAACTTATTGCAAAAACTACCAAATTAACTGTACAGGAAGTTAAATCTATTAAGGTTTCGAAAAATAAATAATTTTGTAGGTGCTAGCAGATAACTAGCACCAACTATCTATTGAAGTGCTTCAATTATTGTATCAACACTCTGTGCAGCAGTTAAAATTGCGGCCACAGTAATTAACCAACCACCATATTCTGTTATATACGACATTGGATGGTTTCTAGATACCCAAATTAGATCCTCTGGGCTAATAATAACATCATCTTTTAACTTATTTCCATACATATCTTTAACAGAATAACTACCAAATAGGTTCTCTGTTTTATTTACACCACCAGCAATTCCAATGTAATAATTTGCAGTTCTATCCTCAATAAAAGGGACAGCCTTAGCACTATTTACAGACCCAGCAACGTAAACGTGTAACTGTCTAAATGGTATAACAATCATGTCCTTATCTTTTACTTCAACATTATATTCACTAGCAGGGTTATTTAAAACATCAGAAATATCGACTAATATTCTCTCTGTTCCCCTTAAAATAAAAGCATTTTCTAAGTCTGAAGTTAAATTAAAACTTCCATCCATCTGGCTTATTACAGTAGAAACTTTACTACCAGATGTAATAACAACAGGTAGTTTATTAGAAACAGTACTACCAACAGTTGCACCACCTTCTGTAGTTGTTATAGCACCTTGTACTACAACTTTAGGGTTATATTGCACTCTGTTTTCAATATTAATAACATCGTAATCACTTAGTTTAATAATAGACAGATTCTGCTTAACAGCATCAATATAAAGTGTAGTATCCTGGTAAGAACCATCAGCTTCTAATGTTCTTTTTATAGAGATATTAGAGGTCTCTGCAAGCTTAGTAAAACCGTCTGAATATAGGTTAATAACAGTATCTAAAGTATCTGTATCCAATAACTGGTAAACTCCAGGTCTCTTAACCTGACCAGATATTGTAACCATCTTATTATATGGTCTATATGTAATTACATCGTTTGGTCTCAAGAAAGGGTTATTCCTTAAATCAGCAAATCTACTATATTTAAACAGGTCGTAACTTTTAACAGTTCCATCCTCAGAACTTACTTCTACCGCTCTATAATCAGCATAAGCCGTAGTCTTACCTACAGAAACCAAAGCAAGAGTTGTTAGGCTGTTCACCTCTATAATTTCAGATGATTTAACCTCTCCAATTAGGGTAACTTTAAACTTTCCAGGTACTTTAATTGATACATTAACCAAGGACCCTGGATAAGCTTTAGTAAATTTAGTCCGTAGTACATCCTGTATCTCTACATAGGTTAATCCTCGGACATTAACAGTTCCTAAAAAGGATAAATCAATAATATAATCGTTATCAACAAACCCGTTCATCATAGTCATCGCAACACTACCAGCTCTAGAAAATGCTATCTCATAAACATCTCCAGGTGTTGCAGGGTAATCAGGGTACTGGTTAACAATAACCTGTTCAACATCAACACTATAAACTAATGATAAAGAAACAAACATAAAAACAAACAGTACAATTCCAATAAACTTTTTCATTATACTTCACCTCTTAATTTCTTCATCTTCTCTGGATCATTTTTAATATTTAGCCAAACTTCTTTTAAGAATACAAAAAATATACTACAAAAGAACCCAACAAAAGTAACTATAATGCATGATTTAGCACGACCGGGGCCACTCTTCATCTCTGGAACTTCTGCTAACTCAAGTACCTGAAAAGTTGAACCTGTTCCTTCTGCTGTAATTTTTAATGTTTCTGACTGTTGAACCAAAGCAGTATAACCAGCCAACTGAACTCCTGCTTCCAATTCTAACTTCTTTAGTTCAAGTGCAAGTTTAGGTAAATCCTTAACAGGAGGATAATTTCCTACTTCACCATTTTCAAGCTTTTGTAAAGCATTTAAAATTGCGTCTCTTTCATTAATTAACCTAATGTATCCTGGATCTTTAACTGCAGATGTAGCCCCATAACTCTCAATAGCTACCTCTTTTTGTAATAATTGGGATTGAAAATCAGACATTTGCCCTAATAAAGCAGCAGATACTAACCCAACATCCATAATATTATTTTTAGTTTGAAATTTAATTATCTCATTTTGTAATCTATAAAGTTCAGCTTTAACATTGCTAATTTTCTCAGTAATAACTGAAAACTGATCTTCGTTTCTAATCGTATCAATTTCTGCAAATTGTTCTTCTAATAATTCAGTTACACCATTCACAATTTTTGTAGCTAAGTATTTATCTATATCAGTATATGATATAGACAACATACCTGTATCACTTTCTTCACTTATTTTTAATTTTGCTAATATTATATTTTTTAAAGTCGTCTTGGGATATTCTACATCAGTAATCTTATATATTACTGCTAAATTAAACTCATCCGATATTTTATTTATAAATCGATTAGTTGTAATCAACTTTTTTGCTAAGGATGCGTCAGTGACTTCACTTCCCCCTCCGGATAATCCAGCTAAACCTGCAAGGGCACCCATTCCTGAGTTACTAAGCAAAGAATCAAGTCCACCACTGCTACTACTATTATTTAACATTACAGTTGTAGTTGGTGAGAAAAAATTTGGTGAAAAACTTTTTTCTGGTGGAAGTTTTATGCTCATTACTGATATTATTACAATTCCTATCATAAATAATGATGTTATTATTACAACGTATTTTATATTCTTGAGTAATATACTTACTAATTTCAGTAAGTCAATTTCTTGTTCTTTTATCGCTTCATTTTCAGACATACAAATAAAATAGTTTAAATCTATCCTTTTGTAAATATTTAAAAGTAGTATAAAATATATAATATGAATAAACAGAACTACTATGTACTGCTTGTAGAGAGTGGAAAAGAAGTTAATATAAGGAATGAAATAGAATGTTTACTTGATAATCAAATAACTGTACTTTTACCAACAAGAGAACTTTATATAAAGAAAAATGGTCACACCAAATTAAAAACATGCCCAATGTTTAACGGATATTTATTTCTTGAAGTAAAATATATAACACCAGAATTGTTATACAAAATAAAAACTATCAAAGGTTTCTATAAATTCCTTAATTCAAATAAGGATATTATTCCATTAAGAGAGCAGGATGTAGAGCTATTGGGAAATTTTTTAACTGGAGGGTATAAAGCTACAGTTTCAACAGTTTTTTTTAATAAAAATGATAAAATAGTTGTAAAAGACGGTCCCTTAAAGGAATTCGAAGGAAAAATTATAAAAGTAGATAAACGTAAAAAAAGAGCAAAAGTGCAATTATCAATTTATAATAAGTCTCATACAATAGATTTCTCTTTTCAAGATTTAGAATCCAATGTATAGTGTTCAATATTGAACATAATTACTCTAGTATGTTACGGCTACAGGGCGATATTCCATAATAATTATACAATTCACAATTTAAGTGTTAATGGAATAGAAACGTCCGAATGAGAAGATATAATGACAAAAGAAGAGAGAGAATACCTAATATTAAAATCTATTAAAGATGGTCAAGATACTATTAGACAACGAGATATTGCAAAAATAGCTGGTGTATCTCTAGGTATGACAAACACTATAATTAAAAAAATGATAGATAAAGGGCTTTTAAAAACAAAGCAAATATCTCCTAAACATATTAGGTATCTTTTGACCATAAAAGGATTATCCGCTATAAAAAAAAGGGGAAGTGATTTCTTAAAAAGTACTATTAAAAACGTAATTGTTTTTAACGAATCAATAAATATAATTGTAAAAAACCTAAAAGAAGAAAATTATACATCTATAAATCTTATTGGGGATAGTGATCTCTTGTTTTTATTAGAATATAGTTGTGGGATTAATAACATCGTGCTAACAACAGATAGAAAAGAAATTAATAATAAAGAAACTAAAAATATATATGCTGATGAATTAAATATAGAAGTTTTAGACTCGTATTTAGTAACAGCCACATTTTAGAGAGGATAGTAAATGAAGGTAGTGTTAATTACAGGTATCACAGGTCAGGATGGTTCATATCTAGCAGAATTTCTGTTGGAGAAGGGGTATGAGGTTCATGGAATTATTAGAAGAAGTTCAAGTTTTAATACTGGTAGAATTGAACACTTATATATAGATGAACTTATTAAAGATATGCATGGTAAAAGAAAAGTTCAATTGCATTATGGTGATATGACTGATTCTACTAACTTAATTAGACTTATTAGAGAAATAGAACCAGATGAGATATATAATTTGGCTGCCCAATCACATGTTCAAGTATCCTTTGAGGTTCCTGAATATACGGCTGATACCGATGGTATTGGTACTTTGAGATTGCTAGAAGCTGTGAGGTTTTTAGGTTTTGAAAAGAAAACCAGAATTTACCAAGCATCTACATCAGAGCTTTATGGTAAAGTTCAAGAGGTCCCTCAATCCGAAACAACTCCTTTTTATCCGCGAAGTCCATATGCTGTGGCAAAAATGTATGGTTTTTGGATAACTAAAAATTACCGAGAAGCATACAATATGTTTGCTGTAAATGGTATTCTTTTTAATCATGAGTCAGAAAGACGTGGTGAAACTTTTGTAACACGTAAGATTACTTTAGCAGTTGCAAGAATCTCATTAGGTAAGCAAGATAAACTTTATTTAGGAAATATGGATGCCCAAAGAGATTGGGGTTATGCAAAAGATTATGTAGAATGTATGTGGTTAATGTTGCAACATGATAAACCTGAAGATTTTGTAATAGCGACTGGAGAAATGCATACTGTTAGAAAATTTGTAACTTCAGCCTTTAAAGAAGCTGGTATAGAATTAAAATGGGAAGGAAAAGGTGTTGATGAAAAGGGAATTGATATCAAAACTGGTAAGATTTTAGTGGAAGTAGATCCTAAATACTTTAGACCAACTGAAGTTGAGCAACTACTAGGTGACCCATCAAAAGCAAGAGATGTACTTGGTTGGAACCCAACAGCTACATCTTTTGATGAATTAGTTAAGATAATGGTTACTTCTGATTTAAAACTCGCGAAGAAAGAAGAGACTATAAAAAAGAACTTCGATTAAGAATTAGGAAAAAAAATGGATTTTAATAGTAAAATATATATAGCAGGGCACAATGGTATGGTTGGTTCTGCATTAGTTCGTGGACTTAAGGCACAAGGGTACGATAATCTTGTTTTTAGAAGTTCAAAAGAGTTGGATTTAAGGAATCAAGCAGCTGTAAATATTTTTTTTGAGGAAGAAAAACCCGATTATGTTATTTTAGCCGCAGCTAAAGTCGGTGGTATATATGCTAATGATACATATCCTGCTGAGTTTTTATATGATAACCTAATGATAGAAGCTAATGTTATTCATGCTTCCTACTTAAATAAAGTTACAAAGTTACTCTTTTTAGGAAGTTCGTGTATTTACCCTAAATTTGCTGAACAGCCTATAAAGGAAGAGTCTTTGTTAACTGGGCTACTAGAGAAAACAAACGAGGCATATGCTGTTGCAAAAATTACGGGTATAGAATTATGTAAGTTCTATAGAAAGCAGTATGGATGTGATTTTATATCTGCAATGCCTACTAATCTTTATGGTATAAATGATAATTTTGATCTTGAAACATCTCATGTTTTACCTGCCCTGATTAGAAAGTTTCATGAAGCAAAAATTAATAAAACACCTGTAGTCGTAATGTGGGGAACTGGTAAACCTAAAAGAGAGTTTCTTTATGTTGATGACCTTTCAGACGCTTGCATTCATTTAATTAAAACATACTCAGCTGAGATTCATGTTAATGTCGGAACTGGTGAAGATGTAGAAATTAGAGAATTAGCCGAAATAATCAAAAAAGTTGTTGGTTATCAAGGGAAGATCATTAATGATACAAGTAAACCCGATGGAACCCCAAGAAAATTATTAGATGTCTCATTGCTACACGGAACAAACTGGAAGCATGAAATTAATCTTAAAGATGGTATAAAAAGAGTCTATAATTGGTATTTGGATAATATATAAAAAGAAAGTGTATTTTATGGAATAGCTTCTACTGGTTATTAGAGATACTATGAAAATATATATGAGAAAAATAATATAAAATTAAAGAGGTGATTATAATGAATATTCTGGAATGGGATAGTGATTTTTTTGGTATGAAAGTTGCACAAGAAGAATTAACTGACCAAAAAAGCTATTCATTAATTTTATCAAATGCAATTATTAATAGAGTTCAGCTTCTTTATTTATATTCTAACTTTCCATTCGGGGCAGATGTAATAACAAATGATATAAAGATAACTTATAAAAGACTTTTATTACCCACAAAATCAACCCTAAACTCAAATGTTGAAGAATATGGTATCAGCAACTATAATGAGAGTATATTGCCTTTAGTTTATCAAAGTGGTGTTTATTCTCGTTTCTATTTAGATTCTAACATATCTAATGAAAAATATTATGAGATGTACAAGCAATGGTTTTTAAAATCTATAAATAAAGTATTGGCAGATATTGTATATGTTGTAAAAATAAAATCAATTATTGTTGGTTTTATTACTCTTAAAGCAAAAGATAAAGAAGGAGTAATTGGGTTATTAGCAATTGATGAACAATGGAGAGGTTATGGCATTGCTAGAGATTTATTAAACAAATCTTTTGAATATTTTATAAGTAAAGGTATTGTTCATGTTGAAGTGGTAACTCAAGGAAATAATAAAGCCGCATGCAACTTTTATGAAAAAAATGGTTTTTTAGAAGTGAAAAAAGAATATATTCATCATTTGTGGGTTGAAAAGGAGAAATAAATGTTTATACCATTTAATAAGCCTTACTTGGCAGGAAAAGAATTATATAATATAGAACAAAGTGTTCTTACTGGTCATATTTCTGGAAATGGAAAGTATACAAATAAGTGTCAAGAATTCTTTAAAGATAGATATAGTTTTAACAAAACATTGTTAACAACATCGTGTACTGACGCTCTCGAAATGTGTGCATTGCTTTTAGATATAAAACCGGGGGATGAAGTGATTATTCCCTCATATACATTTGTTTCTACAGCTTTAGCTTTTGTAAGAGAAGGAGCTATTATTAAATTTGCTGATAGTAGAAAAGATAGACCAGGTATTGATGAAGAAACTATTGAGGAACTTATTACAGAGAAAACTAAAGCTATAGTAATAGTTCATTATGCTGGTATAGCTTGTGATATGGACAAAATAATGGAAATTGCTAACAGAAATGAAATTTTTGTTATTGAGGATGCAGCTCAAGCTATAGATGGTAAATATAAAAATAAATCTCTTGGTGGTATCGGACATTTAGGAACATTTTCGTTTCATGAAACTAAAAATATTCAGTGTGGTGAGGGTGGTCTTCTTATCATTAATGATGATCGTTTTATTAAACGAGCTGAAATTCTTTGGGAGAAAGGAACCAATCGTGCAGAGTTTTTCCGTGGAGAAATAAATAAATATGGTTGGGTTGATACTGGTTCATCATTTTTACCATCTGAAATAGTAGCAGCTTTTCTATTTGCTCAACTAGAAGAAATAGAAAATATACAACAAACACGTATAAATATTTGGAATAAGTATTATGAATCTTTAAAGGTCTTTGATGGTAAAGGTGTTATTGAATTACCAATTATACCGGATTTTAGTACTAATAATGCACATATGTTTTATTTAACATTTAATAGTAATAACCAGAGAACAGAATTTATTTCAAGATTAAAAGAAAGAAATATATCAACAGTGTTTCATTATATTTCTCTACATAGCAGTGAATATTATAATTCAAAACATGATGGAAGGAAGTTGATAGAATCAGATAGATATACTGACACATTGGTTAGGCTACCTCTTTACTATGAACTTTTTGAAAATGGACTTGAAGGTTTAATTGAAGAAATAAAAGATGTTTTAAGCTCATTTTAATTACATATTTAACACTAAAATAACATTAATTAAAGAAGGAAATCGGTATGTATGATCTATCAATAGTTGTTCCCGTTTATAAATGTGCTGGAACCATAGAAATTTTACGGGAGAGATTAGATGAATCTTTAACTGATAAAAATATCTCTTGGGAGTTGATTCTTGTTAACGACTGTTGCCCAGAAAACTCTTGGGAAATCATACAAAAGCTAACTAATGATTTTGTAAATGTTAGAGGTTTGAATCTTTCTAGAAATTTTGGTCAACATGCCGCAATTACAGCTGGTTTGTCTGTTATTAAAGGTGATAAAGTTGTCGTAATGGATGGAGACTTACAGGATAGACCTGAGGAAATTCCTAAATTGATAGCAAAATCAAACGAAGGTTTTGATGTTGTTTTAGCAAGACGTGTTGATAGAAAAGATAATATAATAAAGAAAATGTCTTCAAGATTATTTTATTATACGATGAGTAAATTAACCGGGCAGAAATACGATTCAACTATTGCAAATTTTGGATGTTATAACAAAAAAGTCATTGAAGCAGTACTTTCAATGGGAGATATGTCTCGATCATTTCAATTATTTGTAAACTGGGTTGGATTCAAGACTGCAAAAGTAGATGTAGAACATTCAATGCGTGAAATAGGTGAAACAACTTACACCTTCAGAAAGTCAGTATCTTTGGCATTAAATAGTATGATTTCTTTTTCAAATAAGCCATTAAAAATAACTGTAAACATTGGTCTTTTTTTGTCTGTAGTGGCTGTAATTATTGGACTGTTTTATTTTATTGGAGCATTAAAAGGCCTGTTTTTAGTTCAAGGATGGGCTACAATGGTTATATCAATGTGGTTTTTAGGTGGTCTTACTATTTTAATACTTGGAGTTGTTGGACTTTATATATCAAAAATATTTGAGCAGACGAAAAATAGACCTATATTTATCATAAGTGAAGATACGAGTAAAAGGAATTAAGCATGTTAAAATTTTTAATAAGAAAATTCCCCAAAGATATTTTTCTTTTATTTTCATATTTCCATAATATTTTTTTTGGATTACTGGATTTACTACCTCATTTTATTCGACTTCTATTTTTTAAAAGCTGCTTTTCACATGTAGGAAAAAACACACAAATTGACTACAAAACATATTTTCGTTACATGAAAAAAATTAGTATTGGAGATAATGTATCAATTAATAGAGGTACTGAACTTTATACCTCTTTAAATATTAATTGTAATATTATAATAAAGGATAATGTAGTAATTTCTCCTAATGTAAAATTCTATGGTGCTGGACATGACTACAAATATTTAGATATACCTGATACCGCAGGTAATATCATAATCGAAAAAGATGTTTGGATTTGTGCTAATTCAATAATTCTGCAAGGAATTACTATTGGAGAAGGTTGTGTCATTTCTGCAAATAGTGTTGTAACTAAAGATTTCCCTCCTTACAGTATAGTAGCTGGTATTCCTGCTAAAATAATAAAGTCAAGAAATATTTCAATTAGATAAAACTATAATAATTAAAATTTATACAGTTATCTTAAAAAGGATTTGTAATGTTTAACAAAATATCTAGAGTTAAAAAGAATGTTGATGACAAAATAATGATAAGGAAATTAGACTATGTTTTTGTTTTAATTGCTGTGCTTTCACAATCTGCAAGTCTATTTTTGGGTAAATCAGCTGCTTTATATGGACATGGAATATATCGTTATATTAATGTATTTTTTGTTGGATCTATAGTTACACTAGGGATACAAGCTATTGTATGGCAACAGGCTTTAAAAAGAATTCCACTATCAATTGCTTATCCTATGATGAGTCTTGTATTTGTTGTGATATTACTATTATCATTTTTAGTTTTTAAAGAAAATGTAACTTTTCTACAGGTTGTAGGAACTTTTTTAATATTAGTAGGTACTATTGTTATGAATATTGGAAGTAAAAATGAGAATTGATTTTATTGTAATAATAATATTACTACCACTTTTTCTCACAATTAGCCAATTATTACTAAAGATTGGTGCTTTACATAATAGTGATAGAAATATTTTTCATCAATATTTGAATCCTTTTGTTATTAGTGCATACATCTTGTATGGATCTGTGACGATATTAAATGTACAAGTTTTTTCAATATTACCACTTAGTATTGCGAATATTATTGTTTCGAGTACTTATGTTTTAGTTTTCATATCAGGTAAAATATTTTTTAAAGAGCAAATTTCCATAAATCGTGTTGTTGGTATGAGTATAACAGTTGCCGGAATTCTTTTGTACAGTTTTGGAAGTTGAATATATCAAAAGAATAATAGATATATTAAAGAGTAAAAAGGGGAAATATATCCAATATGAACATACAAAAAAGTCAATTAAAAAAAATAATAACCATAACCTGTCTGATTATATTTTTTACAACTATCTGGATTATTCAAAATGATTCATTTGTGATTAGTAGAGACGAAATGTGGTATACCGATTATTCTGTAAAGTTTAATGATACAGAAACAAATGATATAAGGCATATAACTGAGTATGATCTCCATCAAAGTGCATTTCCTGTTGTATTTAGAGTGATGCAAAGAGCAAACATCAATATTCTTGGTAAAAATATTTTTAGTTTACGTTTTTTAAATCTTGTTTTTGGTTTATTATTAATTGTTTGTGTAGGTTCTTTTCTTTTTAAAAGAAATATTTCTATTTTTTGGCTATTTATTTATTTAATTTTAATTCTATTTGACACTGTGGTCACAAAGCAATCTCATATTCTCCGCCCTGATTGGATTTTTGAAACTACAATAGTTATATCTATTCTACTATTATTTGATTATTTAGAAAAACATAAGATTAAATATTTATATATTATATCTATTCTTGGGGGTTTTTCTGTAGGTATATATTGGAATGGATTAGCAGCAGTCGCTGCATTTTATGTTATAATTACGTTACTTTTAATTAATAAAAAAATATTAAGAATAGATTATATCAAAGTTTTGTTTATATCATTTCTTTCTGTTTTTATTTTCTTTATTTTACCATTGTTATTTTACAAGGACGAAACGATTTCATTGTTTCAAAATGATGGTCTTCAGACTAGTAGTTTAGCTTCTGGAAATACTATTAAACTATATTTAGCATCATTTATAAATCTTCTTTCTGAAATATTTAAATTTTCAAAATATAATCTTATGATTGGAAGTGTTTCTATTTTAGTATTCTTTTTATTTCTTGTGCTTATTTGTAAATCAAAAAAACAGCAATTTATTTCTAATTTATTGTATGTGGGATTATGGGTTATAGTTTATATTCTAGTCATTATATTTAGAGGTGGAGGAATTAGATTTTTATACTTTTTAATTCCTTTATTATACTTTATTTTACTTTTTATTTTAGGTGAATTGAGAGAAGATTATAATAAAAAATGGTATGTCTTGTTACCATCAATATATGTTGTGCTGTATTGTTTAATTATAACAGCTAATACTTCTATATATATAAATAATAATAAAGGTCAATGGGTGGTGTATAATCAATATTCAAAAGACATTAAGGGATATTTTTCAGAAAAAGAAGGAAAAGTTTTTACATCTTTTGATTTTTCATGGGCATTAGAAGGTAATGACAAATTCTATATGGAAACTATTTCTTTTATAGATATAAAATCCGATGAAGAGTTTTCTTGTTTATTAAAAGATAATAATGTAAATTATGTTTTAGTTGGCGAAAGAAGTCGATTAAGAATGAAAGGTGAAGATGAGTTTGGGATAGGTAAAGAGTGGTATAGATATTGGGATATTATTCTTAAAGATGAATTTATATTAGCAGGTTCTGTTTATAACAAATTTTATAGACATAACAAAGGGCTTGCTCCAAAAAATCCGGATGGATTTCAAACTGAAATTTGGGTAAGAAATAAGAAATAAGTAATAATTAAATAATTAGGAGATTAATATATGAACTTTGCAATAGTTGGCTGTGGAAGAATTTCGAAAAAACATATTGATGCAATAAAATCTATAAAAGGTGCAGAATTAGTTGCAATGTGTGATTTAGATGAAGATAAAGCAAAAAAACAATCAGAATATGCTAGTGGGGTAAAATACTATACATCTTATGATGAGATGCTTAAAAATGAAGATGTAGATGTTGTTAATATATTAACTCCAAGTGGTTTACATGCTCAACATACGATTGATATCGCAAAAAAATATAAGAAGAATATTATTGTAGAAAAACCAATGGCACTTAAACTTGAAGATACGGATGCTATGATTAGGGCTTGTGACGAAAATGGTGTTAGATTATTTGTTGTTAAGCAAAACCGGTACAATCTACCTGTAATGAAGTTAAGAGAAGCTATTGAAGAAGATCGATTTGGTAAAATGGTTATGGGGACTGTTCGTGTAAGATGGTGTAGACCTCAGGCATATTATGACCAAGATGATTGGAGAGGAACCTGGGAATTAGATGGTGGTGCTTTAACAAATCAAGCCTCCCATCATATCGATTTACTTGAATGGATGATGGGTGAGCCTGTCTCAGTAATGGCTAAAACAAATACATTTCTTGCAGATATAGAAGTTGAGGATACTGGAGTTGCAATCATTCAATTTAAAAATGGTGCTTTTGGTGTAGTTGAAGCAACAACTGCGACTAGACCAAAAGATTTAGAAGGCTCATTATCCATTCTTGGTGAGGCTGGAAGTGTAGTTATTGGTGGATTTGCCGTTAATCAGATGAAGACATGGAATTTTATAGACTCTAAAGAAGGTGAAAACGAATCCGTCTTAAATGAGTTTGCTGAAATGCCTCCAAATGTATATGGTTTTGGACATCAAAGATATATAGAACATGTAATTGATTGTATTAAAAATAATAAACAAGCTCTTGTTGATGGTCTCGAGGGTCGTAAATCTATTGAATTAATTAATGCAATATATGAATCTGCTGAGACCGGGAAAGAAGTTTTCTTACATTTTCAACCACGGCAAAGTCGATTAGGTCAAAAACAATGATTCATCCGTCGGCGATAATTTATCCAAATGTAGTAATTGGAAATAATGTTGAAATCGGTCCATTTTGCATAATTGGTGAACCCCCTATGGGGTCTAAATTGGGAGAACTAGAAACTGTAATTGGACATGATTCTATTATTAGAAGTCATACTATTATTTATAGTGGAAATAAAATCGGAAATTCATTTAATACAGGACATCATGTTGTAATTAGGGAAAATAATATTATAGGAAATAAGGTTAGTATTGGGACTGGTAGTTGTATTGAACATCAAATATCAATTGCTGATGGTGTTAGAATCCACTCTCAAGTATTCATCCCAGAATTTACAAAGCTGGAACAAAATTCTTGGATTGGACCCAATGTTGTACTCACTAATGCACGTTATCCAAAGGGTAATAATGTAAAGAAGTTATTAGATGGAGTAAAAGTTTGTAAAGATGCTAAAATCGGAGCAAATGTAACTGTCTTACCAGGGAAAATTATTGGTGCTAATGCTTTGATTGGATCAGGAAGTGTTGTAACTAAAGATGTAGAAGAAAATACAGTTATTATTGGTAATCCAGGAAAAAAAATATCAATGGTAGAAAATATTGAGGAGTACAAATAATGAATGTTCCTTTTATGAACTTAAAAGAAAGTATATCACCCATTTATGATGAAGTAATGGCAAAAATAGAGAATCTAATTAAGAACACAAGTTTTATTGGTGGAGAGGAAGTTTCTTTATTCGAGGATGAGTTTGCAGACTATTGTGATGTTAATCACGCTGTTGGTTGTTCAAATGGTACTGATGCAATTGTATTAGCATTAAAAGTGCTCAATATTGGTCATGGCGATACTGTTTTAGTACCTGCAAATACATTTATAGCAACTTCTGAAGCTGTTACATTTGTTGGTGCTACTGTGGATTTTATTGATGTGGATGATGATACGTGGACCATGGATCCAATTAAGTTAGAAGAATATCTAAATAAAAATAAAGACACAAATGTGAAAGCGATAATTCCAGTTCATTTATATGGGAAAATGGCTAATATGACAGATATCATGAAGATTGCAAATAAACATGATATTAGAGTTATTGAGGATTCAGCTCAGGCTCATGGTGCCATATTAGAGAGTAAAGGACCTGGTTGTTGGGGTGATATTGCGACTTTTTCATTTTATCCAGGGAAAAATCTTGGAGCATTTGGAGATGCAGGTGCTTTAGTTACAAATAATGAAGAAATTTACAAAATTGCTCATGCTTATGTTAATCATGGTAGATTTCCTGGACAAAAATATGAGCATGCATTTGAAGGTGCAAACCTCAGAATTGATACAATTCAAGCGGCAATTTTAAGGATAAAGCTTAGGTTTTTAAGAGAATCTACTGATAAAAAAGTTCAGTTAGCTTTAAGATATAGTGAACAGTTATCTGTTTTAAATAAAATAACACTCCCAAAGGAAGGTGATCAGAAGAGTCACGTTTTTCACTTATATGTTATACATTCTGAGTTTAGAGATTTAATTAAAGAAAAATTAAGAGATAAAGGAATATCTTCTGGTATACATTATCCTGTACCTCTCCATTTACAACCTGCTTATGAGTATAAAAATTACAAAATTGGAGATTTCCCCAATTCAGAACTTAATTCAAAAAACTGTTTAAGTTTACCTCTTTGGCCTGAGATGAGTTTAGAACAGCAAGACCATGTTATTGGTGTGCTAAAGAATGTATGTCAAAACTATAATATTAAATAACTTCAAATAAACTACTCATAATATAATTATAGAATTAATAAGTGGTATAATGAAAAAAGGGAAAATTAGGCTAATAAATGAAAACCGTATTATACAAGTATAAAAAATATATTCTTAATTCTGGCTGGTTGTTGCTCGAAAAAATATTGTCGGTTGTATTAGGTTTTACAGTTGGTATTATTACTATCAGGTACCTTGGTCCTGAGCGGCTGGGTGCTTTAAGTTACGTTCTTTCAATAATATCCTTTTGTTCGCCATTAGTACATCTGGGATTAAATGGATTATTACAAAGAGAGTTAATTGATAATCCTGAAAATCATAATAAAATATTATTCACAGTAATTGTAATGAAGCTAATAGTTGGTGTTATATGTGTTACAGTTATATGTTTATTTTCTTTCTTCTACGATTTTAAAGATGAAAGAATCTCAAAGCTTCTACCAATTGTTTCTGTTACTCTATTATTTGCACCTATAACAGGTGTTTCCGGTTCATGGTTTCGTTCTCAGATCTTAGCTAAATACAGTGTATTCTCAAATGGTGCATTAATAATCACAAATAGTTTCTTTAAGGTGATTGGAGTAGTTTCAAAGTTCTCTTTGGTTTTTTTTGCAATTTTGGAAGTCTTATCTAAGTTTATATCTGCTTTAGTTTCAAGTCTTCTATTCAAAAAAGTTTCTAGTATAAAATTTTCTAGAAAAGATTTTGATTTTAAGTTAGTAAAAACCCTTTTAAAAGAGTCAAAATGGATAATCTTTTCAGCATTTTCATCAATTATTTATATTAAGATTGATCAAATTATGTTGGGGAATATTTTAGGTTTAGAAACTTTAGGAATTTATTCTTCATCTGTGCGTCTATCTGAACAGATTTATTTTATTCCAAGTATTCTTATGGCATCATTATATCCACTTCTAATAAAATCAAAAAAAGAATCAAAAAAGTTATATATGAAACATTTACAATTCTGTTTTGATTTAATGTTCAGCATATCATGTCTTTTAGCTATAATCATAATGTTCTCAGCTGGATTTATAATTCAGCTATTATATGGAGATGAATTTTCTGGTGCAGACAAAATACTATCAATACATATTTTTTCAGGAATATTTGTATTTTGGGGAATTGTTTCAAGTAAGTGGTTAATTTTAGAGAAACATTCTAGATTTATTTTAATACGAAGTATTGCTGGAGCAATCGTAAATATTATTTTAAATATTGTGCTAATTCCAAATTATGGTGGAATTGGTGCAGCTATAGCTACGCTAATAGCATATGGATTTACTCATTTTATTTTGTTCATGTTTTATAAGAAAACAAAAGAAATATGTTTTTTAATGTTGAAATCAATATTTTTTATACCAAGATATATCTATAAAAAGATACAATCTATCAAATCAAATCAAATCAAATAGGAAGGTTAATAATGGAAATAGGAATAATAGGTGGAGGATTTACAAACAAAGGTGCGGAGACTATGGTCTTCAATGTTTCATCTAGAATCAAAGAAAAATATCCCAATTCTACCATAAATGTATTCGTATCTAATAAAAGTAACTTAACGAGATATCCTGATATAGATGTTGAAGTTATCTATTTTTCACAAAAAATACAGTCTTTTGTATATAAATATTTAGGTTTATTAAAAATTCCTGTAATTAGAAATATAGTTCGTAGATTTAGAGGAAATATAACATCATATTTTGATGCGCTAAATAAGTGTGACTTATTTATTGACGTTACTGGATTTTCATATTCATCAAAATTTAGCATGGTTGCAAATGAGTATTTTATTGAAAATAAGAATTTACTCATTAAGTTAAAAAAGAAGTATTATTTAATGCCTCAATCAATGGGTCCATTTGAATTTAAAGCAGATGTTATCAAAAGAATAAAGAAGACACTAAACAATGCTGAAAAAGTATTTGTAAGGGATGAACAAAGTTCCATTTATCTTAAAAGTATTGGTTTTTCAAATCATAGAGTTTGTTATGATACCGGGTTTTCATTGGATATTAAACTAGAAAATCAAATATTTAATACAAAACTACACTATAATTATGAGATAATGAATAATAGTGTATGTATCGTTCCTAATTTACAGGTGTGTAAAAGAATTGGTGAGAAAACAGTTCTTGAGGCATATATTCATATTATAGACTATCTTAATAAACTAGGTAAAAATGTATATCTTTTAAATCATTGTAGTGAACAAGATAAAGAGCTTTGTGACAAAATAAGCCTTTTATCACCGCATAAGGTTCATTGTCTTTTCGAAGAATACAACTGTTTTGAGATGGAAAGGATAGTATCTCAATTTGATTATATTATCTCATCTAGATTCCACTCTTTAGTATTAGCTTATTCTGTGGCAACACCATCCCTGATTTTAGGTTGGGCTGAGAAATATCTTGAAATTGCTAAGATGTTCAATCAGGAGCAATATTTATTAAAGTTTGATTCAGATATAGATCTAAAACTTCTTGAAAATAGTATAAATACGATAAATGTAAACTATACTCAAGAAAAAAATCTTATATTAAATAAAATTGACAAAATTAAAATAGAGTCAGAATTATGTATAAATGAAGTTTTAGAAAATTTGGTAAATATAAATGAAGCATAATTCCGTACAAATTACTGTCAATAATAATCTATGTACAGGATGTGGTGTGTGTCCTTCAACTTGTCCTCATAATGCTATTAAATTAAAAGTTGAAAGCTATATGAAGATACCTAATGTAAATAAAGAGAAATGTACTAACTGTGGTATATGTCTTAAAGTATGTTCTGGTATTAATGTCTACGAAGAGGGGCTTGATGAAGGATACGATCCAATTGACTATATTAATACTTCCAATATTAAAAGGTGTACTACCTTATCTGTTAAAGATAACGATATTTTACTCACAGCTCAAAGTGGTGGTGCAATAAGTGAATTTATTATTCAGTCATTAGCAAGTGGAACCCACGAAGGTGCTTTTCTGGCACCTTCAGAAGATCTAAATTATGAGGACAAAAGGTTAGAATTATATAAGAAAAAAGAAGATGTTTTAGATACTGCTGGATCTAAGTATGTAGTATATAGTACTGAAAATATTTTAGAATATTTAGGGAGTGATAAAAAATATATTCTTGTCTCAATACCTTGCCATATTCAATCTATAAAAAAATATTGCGATCTTAAGAATATTGATGATTCTAATATATTATATTTAGGACTTTTTTGTGATCAAATACTTAATTATGCTATAATTGATATATTAAAAATTAAGCTGATGAATAGTAATAGAGATTTTGTTAAGTTCAGTTATAGAGGAAAATTAACTAGTGGGTGGCCAGGAAAACTAGAATTTCAGTATAAAGACGGTGTCGAAGGGTTTGATAGTAAACACAGAATGTATCTTAAAAAATTCTTGCAGTTGGAAAGATGCTATTATTGCGGAGACAAGTTAAATAAATATAGTGATATTTCATTTGGTGATTGTTATATAAAAAATAGAACTTCATTTAAAGGAAAATCTAATATAATTATTAGAACAAAAAAAGGATTGGATTATTTTAATGAATTAAATCTTAATAGATTTGATATAGATGATATTGATTATTCCGAGATATTTAAAAGTCAGAAATATATTAACAAAAAGAAAAACATCTTGGACTCTCAATTTTTACCAAATGATATAATATTATATAAAAAAGCAAAAGTTCGTAAAAGAAAAAAAAACTCAAGTTATTATATATATAAAAAAGATATCTTTTTTCTTAAATTATGCAGAAAAAAAAGTATAGTTTCAGCTTTAAGCAAATTTTCCACAAACAATCTAAAAAAACTACATCGTTTTAGTGTTATTACAGGTGCAATAATTAATAGGTTATTAAGTTAATACTATTTAAGGGGATTCATTTTTATGAAAATTTTTATAAGCAAAGTACAACATCGTTTGTTTGCATTATTAAATAAGACATTTTATGTTCTTTTAAGATCTAGCGATTGGATTTGGTCAAAATATAAAATCGGTGATTGTAAAACTTATAATCACGGAGATCTTGTAGAAATGAAAAATCCTTTTGCATTTTATGGATCCATGCAAAACATTTATGACGACTTATTAAAAAATATTGAAGATAAATTAAAAAATAAGGAACCACTTTCAATTATTAGATGTGGTGATGGTGAGGCTTATTTTTTACAAGGTAAATTTATAGGTAATGTTGTTCGTAGGCATTTTACTAAAGGTGATGTGAATAATATTGATTTAAACTTATGGTTGGATAATTATAGGAAAAATGATATTAAGTCTTTTGATATAAATTGGTATCTGAGAAAGTTATGGATTCCAATAGAAGGAAAAATGATTAAACGTGAATATTATCCTCTTCATGTAGTTTATTCATTAATAGCAACAAGAGATCTATTAAGAATTTCAAAAGATTATAAAGTTGGATTAATTGGTGCAGAGACTAAACTGGGTATTATTGAAGAACTTATGAAACACAAAGAATATCAGGATTATTTAGGATTAAAGAAATTTGATGACTACATTCTGATTCCTGAAACAGGTGCTTGCAATAATATTGATGAATTATGTAAAGATATTATAGACCAATGTAAGTCTAACCCGTGTGATTTGTATATTTTAGGTACTGGAATTTCAAAATTGTATTTTCAATCAATGATAAGAGATGTTATTGGTTGTGTAATAATTGATGTAGGTAGTGGTATTGATGCTTTGGCTGGTATAATACCAAAAGATAGGCAAAATTTTGGGAAATGGATAAACTATAAATTAACAGGATATGACTATAACGGTATAGATATTCTCTCTCATCATACTAGCCAAGTTGAAAAATTACACAGTGTAAATGAGGATGTTATTATATGAAATATATTAAGTCTTTTATTAAAAAAATATTACAATTTGTTGGTATTCTGAAAATTAGCAAAATTGTAGTTTCTATAACTAAAACAGCAGAGGAAGATTTTAAATTAGTTAGTTACAAAGGTACTAGTGTAGATCAAATTAGAAGTATAGCACGGGTTGCTCACCCACAAACACGAGTTGGTGAACTAAAATTTGGTAAACATATTAGTATTAGAAAATCTATAACTCTTGATATGGTTGGTGATATTTCAATTGGTGATTATACCATATTCTCTGATCATGTATCTATATTTACCCATGACCATCAGATTAAAACCAAGAATCTAATTCTATCTGAAGATGAAAAAAAAGGAGTCCTATGGTCTTCAATTACTATAGGATCTGATGTGTATTTTGGTATTTATACGACAGTAACTAAGAATGTTACAAATATTCCTGATGGTGTAGTTATTGGTGCAAACTCTGTATTAACAAAAAATCCAGGACCTTATGAGATTTGGGCAGGAGTTCCAGCAAAAAAAATTGGAGAACGTAGATAATAAATAAAATTATGGTTTAATATTTAGAAAGTATATATTGATATATCTAAATAGATAATAATATTTGTAATTAGTACTGTCATGAAAAGGAAGAATTAGTGAATAGTTTAGTAGATGATATATTAAAAAAGATTGAAGATGATACAGTTCAAGTTGGTATTTTAGGTTTAGGATATGTAGGTTTACCTTTAGCTGTTTTAATGGCAAATAAAGGTGTTCGTGTTCTTGGTTTTGAAAAAAATCAAACTAAGGTTGATAATATTAATAATTGTAAAAACTATATAGGTGATATAACAGAAGAAGAGTTTACTTTAGCAGTTAACAGTTGTAATTTATCTGCGACATCAGATTTTAGCAGAATATCTGAATGTGATGCTGCTATAATGTGTGTACCAACTCCACTTGATAAATTTAAAAAACCAGATATGAGTTTTATCGAATCAGCTTGTAACGATATAGGTCAATACATGACAAAAGGAACATTTATTTCTTTAGAAAGTACTACTTACCCAACAACAACAGAAGACTTAATGAGACCTATAATTGAAAAGGTTTCAGGATTAGTAGAAGGCAAAGATTTTTGGTTATGTTATTCACCTGAAAGAATTGATCCCGGTAATAAAACATTTAAAACTGAAAATACACCAAAAGTTGTTGGCTCATTAAGTGAAGATGGTCAGAAAATAGCTTTGTCTCTATATGGAAAAGCTATTAAAAACTTACATTCAGTATCTTCTCCAAGAGTTGCTGAAATGGTTAAAATACTAGAAAATACATATCGATTAATAAACATTTCACTTGTAAATGAACTCGCATTGTTATCTGGTAAAATGGACGTGGATATATGGGAGGTTATTGACGCAGCAAAGACTAAACCTTTCGGTTTTCAAGCATTTTATCCTGGACCAGGTATCGGTGGTCATTGTATTCCATTGGATCCTTTCTACCTTGAGTTTATAGCAAAGAAATTCAATTTTGATTTAAAAATGATCGAGACTGCTGGTCATATAGATAACATGATGGCACATCGTATGCAAATAAAAATATCTACAGCTCTTAATAGGTTTAAGAAACCAATTAATGGTTCAAAAATATTGTTCTTAGGGGTAGCATATAAATCAGATATTGATGATGCAAGAGAGTCTCCTGCATTAAAAATAATCGATGAAGTGATCAAAAAAGGGGGAGAGGTTATATATCATGATCCCTTTGTTAAATCTTGTAAGACACCTAAAGGTTATAATTTTATTAGTTCTGAATTGACAGATGAATTATTAAGCAATGTGGATTGTATTGTATTTACAACTAATCATAGCTGTTTTGATGTTGAAGATATAGTTTCTAAGTCAAAGTTAATTGTGGATTTGAGAAATATGACTAATAATTCTTCAGAGAATATATATAAACTCTAGATTAAAAAAGTAAAAACTGTGGACATCCATATGTTTAATTGTAAGAAATACACATTATAAGCCACTTTTAATTGTTGTAAGGTACAGTGTAAGTGGATCATATTAAGATTTTTCTTAGAGGTAATTCCTTAATTACACTATTTAAATAATATTAAATTAATGTTAACATTTAATCTAATTTTTAAGGAGAATAATTAATACATATGTTAAGTGACACAGGGTTAAATAAAGAACCAAAAGTAAGCATTATTATTGGTACATATAAAAGAGAAAAAGTATTTATGAGATCAATAAATAGTGTTCTTAAACAGACATATGAAAACCTAGAAATTATTCTTGTTAATGATGCTTCGCCAGATAATACAAAAATTAAAATGGATGAAATTAAAGATAAGAGGGTAATTTGTATTCATCATGATACTAATAAAGGTATAGCTGTTGTTAGTAATACAGGATTTAAACATTCGACAGGAGAATATATAGCCCTACTTGGTGATGATGATGAATGGACAGATCCAGATAGATTAAAGAAACAAATAGAAGTTTTCAATTCAAGTTCAGAATCTGATAATATAGGCATTGTTGGTGCTTGGTGGAAATCCTTTGATGGCAAGAATTATACTGAAGATAAACCTGTATTACCAAATAACTTAATTGAGAAAATGCTAAGTGGAGGAGGCGTAATTGGTGGTTCTGTTTGCCTGATTCCAAGAAAATGTTGGCTTGAAGTTGGAGGTTTTGACGAGAAGCAGTTACGTGGAACCGACTCTGATCTCTTTCGAAGAATAGTCTTTCAAGGTTATAATATTCATATCATACCTGAATTTTTTGCTAAAATATACGTTGGAACTGCAAATGAAAGAATGACTGGCAAACATAGTGTTTTATCAATAAATAGACACATATCGGCTATGGAATATAATTTAGAGAAGTTTAATGATCTTTATAGTATATATGATAAAGCTAAGTGTATTTATCTTGAAAAACTAGGCCATTTATATTTTAAAAAAAATAGAATATCCAAAGATAAGCAGGATAAAATTAATTCAATTAACTATATTAAAGCCTCCTTAAAATTAGGTGGATTTAAATTAAAATTAGTAATTAAATTTATATATTACGCATTATTTTAGAAACATTTTAGAGGGATTTGGCTTTGCTTGATAATAGAAACTTAGTTACAATATGTATAGCAACTTATAATAGAGAAAAATCTCTTAGAAAATGCATAAACTCTGTAATTAACCAAACGTATAAAAATTTGGAAATTTATATAATTAATGATAATTCAACTGATTGCACAGATGAGGTTGTTTTAGAATATGTAAATTCAGATAAGCGAATTAAATATACAAAAAATAAAACCAATAGAAAGTTAGCATATAATAGAAATTATGTTATCAAAAATGGAATTGGCAAATATTTTACTTTTATTGATGATGACGATGTATGGCATGAAGATTTTATTAACAATATGGTTATCTTATGTGATAAATATAGTGAGCAGTATTCAAGTTTTGGTGGAAATATATTCAAAAAAGGTGATAGCTTTGTGAGAATTACACCTCCATTCTTTGATGGATTTTTACTAGATATAATTAAAAAAGGTTTTACTCCTCCAGTAGGTTCTCAGTTTTATAATAGAGAAATGCTAAGTGATCTAGGTGGATATAATGAAAATATAAAAAGTGGCGTTGATCATGATTTATGGTTTAAATTAGCAGCCAATAACAAAAGAGTTGTAACTTCTCAGGAAGCATTCTCTATGCCAAATATTAGTATAGATGACGACAGAATGACTACAAATTATTCTGATAGACTAAACAAACTTACAAACTCTTTTAGTATTTGGGATAATTACTTTGATGATTCTTCTTTTTTAGGTTTTCCAAGATATATAAGAACTGCATATATTTTTTATATGAAAGAGAGATTTTTCTATAATTCACTAAAAAGTAAAGAGATGAAAAAGGTTTTCTTTTGTCTTAGGGGTATACAACATTCTATGAAATTTTATATAAATTTATTTTACATGGTTAAAAATAGATTTCGTTATATGTTTTTAATTAATATTTTAAGGAAAAGTTATGTTACAACCGTTATGAAACCGTTGTTTATATCTTATGGTAGATCTTATGAGAAATAATATAAGTATCATTGAGTTAGAACCTAATCACTTTGATTATTGTATATCATTATTTAATTATGTAAAAAAGAATAATGCTGATTCAAACATTAAAATTTATATTACACAGCAAGGATATGAAAATATTAAGAGTGAAATATCTAAAATTAATTCTGAATTAAAATTAGATCAAATCTACACTTATAAATCTAAAAACTCCCTTGTCATTTTTTTTGAATTATTACTACATGCTAAAGGTCATATATATTGGAATACCCCTTTTTATAGTAAAGACATGTATTTGCAGGCACTATTTATAGTATTAAGAAGAAATCTATCCCTCACAGTTCATAATTTGAATTCAAACTTTCAAGATATAAATCTTGGATTTTTTAAAGACAAATTAAAGAGATTCATAAATTGTAAAGTGGATAAGTTTATAGTCTTAAATTCTACATTAAAAGAAAATCTACTACAGCGTGTTGATAAGCCTGTACATGTTGTAAAATTCAAAGAAAAATTAAAAGATGTTTTCAACAATAAAAGTGGAAGTTCCTTATCAATAGTAATACCAGGTACTGTAAACGATAAAAGACGTAATTATGTAGATCTAATAGAGATGTTAAAAAAAATCATAGATATTCATAATAATGTTTCTTTTGTATTTTTAGGTAAAGTTGTATCTAATAATATAATAGAAATTCTAAATCTACTTCCAATTGAATATAAAGAAAAATTTACCTGGTTTGATTATTACATTAGTCAAAACCATTATTATGAATATATCGTAAAATCAGATTTTATTTTAGCTCCAATTAATAGACAAATTACACAATATGGATTAGTTGAGGAGTATTATGGAGAGACTAAGGCATCAGGTGCAGAATTCGACGCATATAAATATGGTAAAAAATTATTTATTCCCGAATTTTACCAAATAAAAGATATAGATATTGATGTCGTATATTATAGTGATGAAAACATTGATTTATATAATAAAATACTGAGTAATATTGAGGATATAAAGAGAGATTTATGATAAATATACTACATGTAAATACATATCTTGATAAAGCTGGTGCTGCTAAATCTACTATGGAGTTATCCTCATTATTAAATAATGATGAAGATTATAATTCAACTGTATTAGTTGGTTTTTCTGAAAAGAAAAGTGATAGAACGTTATATAATATTTTCACAAAATATATAAATGCCATGTTTACAAGAATTACTGGATGGGATTCTTTATTTTACCCAATACAGAGTAGAAAAAGAATAAAACGTGAAATTTCAAAAGCAGACATAATTCATTTACATAATTTACATGGTTATTTTATTGATTGGATATGGTTATTAAAAGAGATTCAAAAGCAAGGGAAAAAGGTTGTCTGGACGCTTAGAGACTCTTGGCTTACCACTGGAAGGTGTTGTGTCCCTTTAGATTGTAATGGATATGTAAATGGTTGTAATAATTGTCCAGATCTAAATAAATATCCAAAAGTGTTTATAGATAAAGCTTCTAAAATGTATAATAAAAAATTAGCGTTACTAAATAGTATTAATATATCACTAATAACAATTTCTGAATCATCTAAAAATCTTTTAAAAAAAGGATTATTAAAAGATTTTGATATCAGTGTTATATATAATGGATTCTCAGAAGAGAAATATATCGTCAACAGGAAATTTACTGAAAACGACTTCAATATTTTATTTATAGCTTCAGATGTAAATAATCCAGGAAAAGGAATCAAATATTTATTAAATGCTCTACTTGATTTAAAATTATCTAATACTACTATACATATTGTTGGTAATAAAATTGATAATGAGGTTGTAAATAAATATTTAGGTTCATATGAAGTTATACAGTATGGATATATTAAAGATCAAATAAAACTTGGGGAAATATACAATAGATCTGATGTTTATATAAATCCAAGTCTATCAGAGACTTTTGGTCGTACAAGCATAGAAGCATTCTACCATGGTATCCCAGTTATTTCTTTTGATATACCCATTATGAGAGAAATCCTATCCGACCTTGGTTATTTTGCAAAAGAGAAAGATATTAATGATTTAAAATCAAAGATCTTAGAAGTAAAAAATACTACTAATGACAACCCTACTAAATATATTAATAGAGCAAATATATTTTCTAGTAAAATTATGGTGGAGAAATATAAGAAAATATATGGTGGTATATTACTTGATAGTTAATCTCAGAGAAACAAAATTTAAATTACTTATGATACTAATTTTATTAACACCATTTTTTAATTACGGTGAGCTATACTCTATTTTATATCTCGGGACCTTAAATCAATCGACTAATGTTACCCCTGTTTATATTAAAGGTATAAAAGATATTCTAATAATATTTATAATATTAATTGGCAGTCATAGAATCTTTTTTTTTAACAAAATATATAAATACTTTTCTTTATTATTCTTCATGCTTGCGGTTATCCTTTCAGGTTTGTTCACAATAATTGATAAAAGCAACATAATAATTATTGCTGCTGGGATTAGATGGCTATTACCATTATTATTGTTTTTTTCAATTTATGATATTATTGATGAATCTAATTTAAAAAGATTGTTCAAAATTATAAAAATTGTATTTTTTACACACTTTATGTTTCAGTTTTATGAATTTTTTTTTATGAAAAGTTTTCATGGAATAGGACTGTTGGGATTTAGTCTTAGAAATCCTGGAATTTTTATGATCCCATCGACTGGTGCTTTTTTTACAATGACTTTTTTTCTATTTACAAGTATGTTTGAAAAGAATAAATTTCTCAAAAAATTTCTTCTTTTTTTTATATGTCCAATCAGTATTATTTTTACTGCTTCTGGTAGTGGAATTATAAGTTTATTTATGTGTTTTTTAACATTAAAGTTTTTCAAAAGTAAGAGAAAAGTACTTATTTTTACTCAATTATTATTAGTAATGATTACTTTTGTAATATATTTACCTATAATCTCAGGTCGTAAGTCTATTTATGATTCACTTTTTATTAGAGTTGATATGTTTTTTGAAGGACTCTCAAATAGTGTCAAAATTATTTCTGATAACTTTGGTATTGGAACAAATACAGGCGTATTATTAAGTAATAGTTTAGGCTTAGTTACTGAATCATTTATTGCTGATTCATTAATAATTTCAGTACTTATTAACGTTGGTTTTATTGGGTTTATATTTTTATTTTATTTTATTTTAAAACCTGTCAAAATTAAGAAAAATAATATTCTATATGTTATGGTTTTCTTTCCATTTATGATAACCACCATAATGTTTGAAGTATTCCCTTCTAATATTTTATTTGTTGTAATTGCTATTTATCTTCTAAAAGAAAAATATACTAAAAAATCTAATAATGACATGTAATAATTTATGTCTAATAGATCTTTTATTGCGTAAAAGTAACCTTATCAATAATGATATCCAAGTATATATGTAACCGTCAATTAAATCACCCATTAAATCAAAAGCATTACACAATAATTATATAACAAGGATGAGAAAGCATGCATAACCTCAGAATTTTAATACAGTAGAAAGTACCTATTTCCGTAAGGACTGTTTGAATAACTATTAGAATATTCGATCAAAATCAATACTGCATTTTCCCGAAATATCAATATTCACTAGTATTATTTATTTTTTTATTTACAAGTACCACTTCATTTGCACTTCTTTTTGCTGAATAAGGTATTTTACCTTCTAAAGAAGCGTAACCAACTCCAAGCATCATTATGACAAATTCATATGGTTTTAAATTAATCACTTCTCTAATTTTTTTTTCTCTATTTGGTAGATTTGGCCAATTTATACATACAGATGATAATCCTAATGTTTCAAGTGCATACATAAATGACATTGAAGTAAGACTTGCATCAATTATAGGTGCATTAATATCTCTTTCATCGAAATATCCTGCATAGTTACCTACAATAACAATGATGCTTGGTAGTGTATAACCTTGTACACCCCCAGGAATAGCTGATAAAGCTTTTACTACTTTTTTGTCATTATAAAAATAGAAGGTAAAAGCCTGACGATTACAGGCACTTGGAGAATATTTTGCAATATTATATGCTTTCTTTATGATTTTTTCATCTATTTCGATTTCATTAAAATACCGAACACTTCTTCTTTTTAAAGATAATTGAAATAGGTCATCATAAGTTATATTTGATTCGGGTCTTTTTATAGAAGAATAGGGTATAAAGTTATTATCAAAAGTTTGGTCAATTTTTTTAAAATGATTATATGCTTTTGTTATTACTTCTGTATGAGTTACCTTGGTAAAGTACAACTTTAAAACTGCTTTACCCCAATTCATTGTATCTTCATCAAAACGGTTTTTTCCATAATCCAGTGACTTAACTGTTTCATATATATAACTTTCTGCAAATTCACTTTTTAATATTTTGTAAGTTAAACCTTTTTCTAAACGGTGAATATTTCTACGAAAGTTAAAAATATTATCTTTTGATTCTTGATTTAATTTTACTCCATTATATAATGCTTTAATTTTAAAATTCAATTTTTTATACATTCTATAAATCCATAAGACATATCCTAAACCCAATATTTTAATAATAGTATGCACAATTTTTTTTATATAACCCATATAATTCAACCTCTTTAAGACTGGCTTATTAAATATTTTTACTAAGTTTAATTATCTCTAAGAATGACAAAAATGAACATTATTCGTTAAAACCAACTTTGCTGAAAAACATTAACAAGTAACTCTTTAATTATTTTAGACAATAATTGTATATTACCCAAGTAAATACTGGATGTTTCGTATGTAATATTGTACAAAAAATAAAGTAACTTAACAAGAATCATACAATAATCAGAAGAGATAAGGTCAATTGTTGTGGATCAAAAACAAACCTTCCCACTATTTATTGCAACTTGGTTGTCACCGTAAATTAAACCACTCATTAAATAATTTAAACTAAAGTTACCCTCTAGATCTAGAAGCAATATGAAAAGTAACAAAAGTCACGATGAGTGGAAAAGATTGGTCTTGGATTTTAAAGCCACCGCATTTATTGACTAGGTTTGAAACTTCAATACATCTGTGACTAAAGTACATAAATTAATTAAATTACCATTAAAGCAAATTTTAACAGTCGGAAACATACAAATTACTATCAATCAAATCAAATTGGAAATACCAGAAACTATGTCACTAGATAAAATAATTTAACTAATTACTGTTATTTAAGAGGTTCTATGATGATAATAGATTTCTTATAGATTTCTTATAGATTTCTATATTAGTAAGACCATGAATTACGGATATTAGAGAACAGATAAATGGTATAACTATATTTACTAAAGAATAAATGGTCCTGGATTCCTGATTAATAAGTCTTTTCCTTTTTTTGTAGGAGATACAAGAAAACACTAGAATGTATCAATTGGGATAGAAATGGTACTGTATGTGGCAAATGAAACTTCTTATTCGCTGGAAGTACTGAGAGTCCAGATTCAATGTGTATTTATTATTATTTAATTGATACAGTGAAGTTGAATGTTATAAATTCTTATGCTTGTCTTAGATGGCTATTTGAAAAACTCATCTATTTGAGGAAGGTTAAGGTATAGAGCTCTTAGAATCTTGGAATATCACTCCAGATGAGATCGTCAGGATTATGCTACCCTTATATAATTGAGGGTTACAATATTTTATTAGTTAATCATATAATGATAATATGCTATTTTAATGGGTTGTTAAACAACTTAAGATTTACAGTATCATATCATGTTAATATATTGTTAATTTTATCTTGATAAAGTATCTTAGTAATATAATTAAGTTCAGATGAAAGTTTTATTATTAATTAAAATATATTATGATATAAAGAGGGCAAGGATTGAAAATTTCTATAATTACAGTATCTTTTAATAGTGAAAAAACTATTAGTGATACTATTGAGTCTGTTTTGAACCAGACTTTTAAAAACATTCAATATGTTATTGTTGATGGTAATTCAACAGATAATACAGTTAATATCATAAAATCTTATGAAAATACATTTAAGAAAAACAATATTGATTTTTCATGGATTTCAGAAAATGATGATGGTCTTTATGATGCAATGAACAAAGGTATTAATATCGCAAATGGTGATGTTGTTGGAATATTAAATTCCGATGACTTCTATTATGACAATAATGTTCTGTCCGATATAAATGATACATTTATTAATGAACAAATTGATTGCTTATACGGTAAACTAAAATATGTTGAAGAGGATAATGTTGATAAAATAACAAGGATATATGATCCTAAAATGTATGAAAGTGGTCTCTTTGAAAAGAGTTGGACACCTGGTCATCCTACTTTCTATTGTAAAAAAGAAAAATATGATAAATATGGGTTATATAGAACTGATTTTATCATAGCTTCCGATCAGGAATTAATGTATCGTTTTTTGGAAAATTTTAAAATTAAGCCTTATTATATGGATAGATTTATAGTTACCATGAGAGAAGGTGGGATAAGTCAAAGAGGTTTTAAAAATCTGTTTATAATTATTAGAGAGCTAAAAGATTCGATTAATTCTAATGGTGGTAAGTTTAATACTTTTAAATATGTATTTTATAAATTATTAAAAGTTAAACAAATATTTCTAAGAAAAAGAGAGAATAAAGTATGAATATAATAATAACAGGTGCAAATGGAAGTTTAGGATTTGCTGTTGTTTCAAAATTATTACAAATGGATCATAAATTATTTCTACTTGATAGAAGTCTAAGCAGATATAGATCAAGTGATAACGTTATCCTTATTGAATCTGATATAACCAATACTGATTATTCAAACAAAATTAAGGTTGATATAGGCTGTATTATACACCTTGCTGCTAAAGTTCATGTTAAACCAATTAATGAAGAAGAAAAGGAAGAATTTTATAAAGTAAATTATAAAGCAACTAAAGATCTTTATACTTTTGGAATTAACAGAAATGTTAAACATTTTATATTTATTAGTACTCTTTCTGTCTATGGAGAAAAAACTGTAGGTATGGTTGATGAAATGTCAGAATGTAACCCTATTTCTGACTATGCAAAAAGTAAACATATGGCAGAATTAGTAGGTTTTGATTTATACGAATCTAAAGGATTTCCAATAACCGTATTTAGGTTAGCAACAGTTTTTGGAAAATATGACAGAGGTAATTATGGCAAACTTATTAAGGCTGTTCAGAAAGGTATAATACCAATGATTGGACGTGGACAAAATTTCAAACCAATTGTTTATGTTGAGGACGCTGCTGAAGTAATTGTAGAAACGATTTTAAATAATGATATGATTGGAAACCTTTATATTGTTTCAGAAAATAATTATACTTATAGAAATTTAATATATACAATAAAAAATATTTTCAATAAGAAGGTTGTAACAATTATAATTCCTAACTTTATTATATCTATATTGGAATTATTTAGACTTAAATCGGGAATATTTGGCAAACTGATAACTTTAAAAAGTGACTTTGAAGTCGATAATAGCAAAATTAAACAACTGATGATTAATGCATTTAAATACAACTTTGAAGATGGGTTAAAAGATTCTTATGAGTATTATGCTCTAAAAAAGGAGAAAAAGTGAATATTTTAAATTTAGTTGGTAGAAAACATGCTTTATTAGAAGAAGATATAACACATAATAGTAATATATTAGACTCTCAAGTATCCCAATCTAGTTTTCTTGTTATTGGTGGTGCAGGTTCTATAGGTCAAGCAGTTGTTAAAGAGATATTTAAAAGAAAACCTCAAAGGTTACATGTTGTTGATATATCAGAAAACAATATGGTTGAATTGGTAAGAGATATAAGATCTTCATTGGGATATATTGATGGAGAATTTAAAACTTTTGCAATAGATTGTGGTAGTACAGAGTATGAACAATATTTTTTAAATGAGGAATCATTTGATTACGTTCTTAATCTCTCTGCACTTAAGCATGTACGTAGTGAAAAAGACCCTTATACATTAATGAGAATGGTTAATGTTAATATTCTTAATACAATAAAAACAATTGAACTATCTATAAAAAAGGGTGTAAAGAAGTATTTCTGTGTTTCAACCGATAAAGCTGCAAATCCAGTTAATATGATGGGCGCATCAAAGAGAATCATGGAAATGTATCTAATGAAATATAGTGATAAGATTGCTATATCAACAGCTAGGTTTGCAAATGTAGCATTTTCAGATGGTAGTTTATTACATGGTTTTAATCAGAGAATTTTAAAGCATCAACCAATATCTGCACCAAATGATGTTCGAAGGTATTTTGTTGTACCTGAGGAAGCAGGTCAACTCTGTTTGATGTCTACTCTTTTAGGTGAAAGTAAAGACATTTTCTTCCCTAAATTAAGTCAAGAATTGAACCTAGTAACTTTTTCATCTATAGCTGAAAAATACTTAATTGCTAGAGGTTTAGAGCCACAAATATGTAAATCTGAAGATGAGGCTAGAGAGTTAGCTAGTAAAAATAATGGTGATAATAGGTGGCCATGTTATTTCTTTTCAAGTGATACAACTGGAGAAAAAGATTTTGAAGAATTTTTTACTGACGGTGAAGAACTTGATATGCATAGGTTTAATAATCTTGGTATTGTAAAAAACTCTAATAGTGTATCAGAAGATAAACTAACTTATTTTCTAGAAGAAATTGGTAAATTGAAAAACAGTAAATGGTGTAAAGATGATTTAGTTAAACTGTTTTTTCATATGTTACCAGAATTTGGACATAAAGAAACAGGTAAGTATTTAGATGGGAGAATGTAATGACACGATTTATTGATATTTTACTTTCAAGTATTGCTATAATAATTTTATCACCACTTTTAATTCCAATTATTATAATATTAAAGTTAACTGGTGAACATTATATTTTTTATGCTCAAGAACGAATGGGTAAAAATGTTAAGACTTTTAAAGTATTAAAATTTGCAACTATGTTAAAAAATAGTCCAAATATGACTGGAGCAAGCGTTACAAAAAGAGATGACCCAAGAGTTCTTCCCTTTGGTAAATTCCTTAGAAAAAGTAAAATTAATGAATTACCACAACTTTTTAATATTTGGCTAGGGCAGATGAGTGTTGTTGGTCCTAGACCATTAACTCCTGATCAGTTTTATAATTATTCAGAGGAACAACAAAAAATTATATCTAAACTAACTCCAGGTTTAACTGGAATTGGTTCTTTAGTATTTAGAGATGAAGAATCTATTATGGAAAAATCCGGGATGGATTATAACGTAATTCATGATACCATAATCGCTAAATATAAAGGTGATTTAGAGTGTTGGTACTATTCAAATAGGAACATAACTCTATACATAAAAATTATATTCTTAACAGCTTATGCAGTATTCAAATCTGACTTTGATGCAAGATCAAGATTTAAGACTTTACCAAAGGCTGAAGAACAACTAGAAAAGCTGTTTTAAGGCATAAAGTTATTTTTTGATTAATACTACTACTAAATTATTTGGAGATATAATAAATGAATAAAAAGGTCTTTGTTTCAGGTTGTTACGATATGTTACATAGTGGTCATGTAGCTTTTTTTAAAGAAGCATCAAAGTTTGGTGATCTTTATGTTGGCATTGGATCTGATCATACTATAGAAGAGTTAAAGGGTCGTAAAACAATAAATTGTGAGCAGGAACGTCTTTATATGATTAAATCTATAAAATATGTTCATGATGCATTTGTAAACTGTGGATCAGGAATGATGGATTTTAAAGAAGATATTCTGGAATTAGAGCCTGATTATTTTGTTGTTAATGAAGATGGTTTCTCTCCTACTAAAGAATCATTATGCAAAGAACTAAACATAGAACTAAAAGTACTAGAGAGAATTCCAGATGCAGGTCTACCTGTAAGATCTACAACCTCTATAAGATCCTCGGATAACTGCACCCTACCATATAGGATTGATTTAGCAGGGACATGGATAGATCAGCCTTATGTTTCAAAATATCACCCTGGATGGGCTATTACACTGTCTTTGGAACCCATTATTGAATATAATGAAAGATGTGGAATGTCTACTTCTACGCGAAATGCAGCTAAAAAAATATGGCCTTATTATTTACCGATGGATAGACCTGAAAAACTTGCAGAAATGTTGTTTAAGTTTGAAAACACTCCTGGTTCAGAATTAATATCTGGCGCCCAGGATGCAATAGGAATTTGCATGCCAGGGTTAAATAGACATTATTATGATAATGCATATTGGCCAAAAAAGTTTGAATCTATTCACGATGAAACTATTATAAATTGGTTAGAAGAGCATATCTCTATGGTTCTATTATGGCCAAGAAAACAAGGGTTGGATCTATTATCAGATACGTATATAAATAAAACTAATGTAGAAGATCTTGCAAGAGCTACTGATGAGACCTGGGATGCTATAAAAGATAGAGATTTAATTAAATTTAGCAAATCTTTTTTAAAATCTTTCAAAGCACAAACTAAAATGTTCCCTTCCATGGTAAACCACGATATTCAGCAAGTAATTGATGGATACAAAGAGAGAGCTTTAGCATGGAAATTAGCTGGTGCAGGTGGAGGAGGATACTTGATTTTGGTATCTGAAAAACCTATCCCAGGTACTATTGCTATAAAAGTAAGACGAAAAGAGTTTATCAGCTAATTTTAATTATGATCTACTTTTTTTCCTACCATGTAAAAATGCAAATAGAACTGAATGTATTATTAGGTTTAGAAATAGACCTAATTGTGTAATTGTATTTGTTTTTATTATGAATAGAGTAGCAAATGTTCCAGAAATAATTGTAATTACATAGATAACCGCCAATGTTTGTTTAGTATTTAAACTTGTGAAGTCTTGAAACTTGTGGTGTATATGACCTCGGTCTGGACTAAAGAAAGATTGTTTTAGTTTTGTTCTTCTAATCATTGCTGCAAACACATCAAATATTGGTATTAGCAGTACTGCAACTGCTGCCAATATCATTTTACCTTTTATTTCAGGAGTGCTGTATAACAGTGGGATTGTTGCTAAAAAGAATCCTACAGTAAGACTTCCACTATCTCCCATAAATATTTTTGCTGGTGGTAAATTAAAGTATAGGAATCCTGCTAATGAACCGGCTAATATAAAACATGCCATTGCTATATGTGTTTGACCTAATAGTAGGGCAATTATTCCTAAAGTTGTAGCGGCAATAGTGCTTAAACCACCTGCTTGTCCATCCATACCATCTAATAGGTTTATTGCATTTGTAACACCTATTACCCAAAGAAGAGTTAATGGGTATTGGAAATAACCAAAGAATATAGTTGTATCTGTAAATGGAATAAGAACATGGGAAAGTGTATGTCCCCCAACTATTAAAGTTAGACCAGCAGCAAGTTGAGCTATTAATTTTACAAATGCCCTTATTGGCTTAAAATCGTCTACAACACCACTAATAAATATAAGTGAAATTGCTATATAAAAAGATACAGAGACACTCTCTTTAGTCAAAATATTAATGATAATAGCAGAAACAATAATTGAACAGAAAAAACCTATACCACCAAGTCTTGGAATATCTCCAATATGGGTTTTTCGGTGATCTTTTGCATCAAACAACTTATTTTTATGTGCAATGGTGATAATTATCGGTGTAAATATTAGGTTTAAAGCTAAAGGTAAAATTATACTTAAACTATTATATATGATTCTCATGGAAATCCTTTTTTTAGTTACTTAATTTTTCTTAATATATTATTAGTCTATATTATTTTATGTTTATAATTGCTATGTTGCAAGACTTAATTATTTTAATGACAGGGATTTTACATCCTCTAAAGTTTGTTTTATCAATGTTTTACAGTTATATATTACTATAGGAGCATTTCCACAATCTCCTAAACATCTTACTGGAATAATCTGCTTTGAGTTTTCACCTAAAGTTTCTATCAAATATTGGTATATTTCTCCTGCACCTTTTGCTTGGCAAGCTATTCCTCTACAAACCCCTATACTGTTCATAGATTTATTATACACCTATAGACTGTTTTATACAGATATTATATCTTTAAACCATGAAAAACTTAATACTTTGTGGTGGTGTAGGAAGTAGGTTATGGCCTCTAAGTAGAACACTTATGCCAAAACAGTTTTATCCTCTAATAAATGGGAAGTCTCTTTTTGAAGATACTGTACTTAGAAACAAGTCAGTATGCACTGATGTTTTATTAGCGACAAACAAAGACCAGTATATGTTAGCTTCCGACCAGTTACTGGCTCATGATCTGTCTGATTCCGGTGGAGTTATAGAGCCCTGTGGTCGTAATACTGCCCCTGCAATAGCCCTTGTATGTATGGGACTAGACTTTGATGATGTACTTTTAGTATCTCCATCGGATCATCTTATTTCTAATAAAAAAGAGTATGAAAAAGTCCTATTAAGAGCTGAAGAGTTAGCTTCAAATAATAATTTAGTAACATTTGGGATTAAGCCAACATTTCCAGAGACTGGTTTTGGTTATATCGAAGCATCAAATGAGGACGTTGTAAGCTTTAAAGAGAAACCTATCTTGTCTATAGCTGAGGAATATGTAGCTAAAGGTAATTATTATTGGAATAGTGGAATTTTCTGTTTTAAAGCAGGTGTTTTTCTAGAGGAATTAAAGAAATATAGTCCGAATGTTTATGATACATGTCTAGCTGTATATAACTCTTGTAATGGTTCTTTAATAGAACCAAGTTATGAATTAATGATGAATATACCATCTATTAGTATAGATTATGCAGTAATGGAGAAGTCAGACAGAGTTAAAGTAATACCATCTGATATAGGTTGGTCAGATTTGGGATCATTTGATTCTTTATATGATGAAATGTATAATCCATCAAAAGAGAACGCTATATTAGGTGCAGAAGATCCTATAATAATTAATAGTACACACAACCTTGTAATGTCAGATAAAAGGAAGGTGGCAATTGTCGATGTCTCAGATTTAATCATAATAGATTCAGAAGATGCTCTTTTGGTCACTAAACGAGGTAGTAGCCAAAAAGTAAAAGAGGTTGTTGCTAATTTGCAGAAAGATAATTCATCTTTGTTACATACACCAGTTAGAGTTATTAGACCTTGGGGTAATTATTCTGTATTACAAGATGAACCTACCTATAAAGTAAAAAGATTAGAAGTAAAACCAGGTAAAAAATTAAGTTTACAATATCATCAAAAAAGACAAGAACACTGGACTGTTGTTGAAGGTCTTGCTCGGGTTATATTAGATGATGAAATTCTGAATTTAAGCAGAAATGAAGCTGTCTATATTCCTACAGGTTCTAAACATCGATTAGAAAATATAGGTCAAGTTCCATTAATTATAATAGAAACACAAATAGGTACTTATTTTGGTGAGGACTAATATATCCAGTGGACATAGGAGCCTTAATGATGATTGGGGTCGTTGAATTTCAAAATAAATAAAACCTAATTTATAAAAAATATTGAGGACGTTGTTCTTATTCCAGGAGAAAGGATGAAATTTTTATTAACAGTTATTAGTTTATTATTATGTATAAATATTGGTGCAACTGATTGGCAAAGTTTGGTTCCAGGAGCAAGTGTCTCCGATGTTTCTACTTTAGAAAGTGGTGAGTTTGTTGTAAAATCTGGGATTGACTATTCTAAAGGTTTAAGTTTATTACCTATTGGGATAGATATTTCTGCCGATTTTTTAGCAGACATTAAAAATTATGATCCTGAACTATGTGTCGAGATGTTATATCTATTAGATAAGCCTACTAAGACTTTTTCATCATCAGATGATTATATGTTGTATCTACTTAATAATTTAAGAGCATTTTCAGAACAAGTTGGTATAGAATATTTTTCTAATAGAAAGCAGGCTATGTCACTTTTAGTTGAGGATTCTTTTTTTATATCTGATCCTAATAGTAAAGAAACTATATCTGATCCAGTAAATAACTCAATTATTCCAGTACAGGAAGATTTTTATTATCAAAAAGATACTACCTTTGGAGCTAATAAGTATAAGTTAACAACTAATACAACTTCAAAAACAATATGGTTACAGATGGAAAATTTAGGAAAGTTAAAAGTTTATACATTTTTTAAAGCTTTAGATGCTGGAGGACAAAGAGTTAACTTTATAGTTCACCCAATAGGTGATAAAGTACTGTTTTATGCTATTGCACAGATTAAAGATGAACCTAAAATTAAGAGTATATTAGGATACAAGGTAAATATTCCATACTCTTTTCAGAGAAGAATGGATTCTATTGCAAAATGGTATATTAGAAGAGTAAAATAACATAAAAGAACATTAAGTGGTACAGGAGATAATAAGATGAAAATTTGTATAGCTGGAACAGGATATGTAGGATTATCAAACGCTGTTTTATTAGCACAAAATAATGAAGTTGTAGCAGTAGATATAGATGCAATTAAAGTTGAATTAATTAATAGTGGGAAATCTCCAATTGTGGATAAAGAAATCTCTGAATATTTAGCAAGTGGTAACCTTAATTTAAAAGCAAGTTTAAATAAAGCTGAGTATGCTGATGCAGAATATATTATTATTGCGACTCCTACTGATTATGATGAAGAGAAAAACTATTTTAATACTTCTACTGTCGAAAGTGTAATAGAAGATGTATTAGCTATAAATCCTACAGCAACTATGGTTATTAAATCTACTGTTCCTGTTGGTTATACCAAATCTGTAAATGCTAGGTTTAATACAAATAATATAATTTTTAGCCCCGAATTTCTTAGAGAAGGTAGTGCTTTATACGATAACTTACACCCATCTAGAATTATTGTAGGTGAGATTTCAGAACGTGCTAAAGTATTTGCTGGACTATTAGCAGGAGGTGCTATTAAAGAGAATATAGATACTCTATTTGTAGATAGTACTGAAGCAGAGGCTGTTAAACTTTTTTCTAATACATATTTAGCCCTTCGAGTATCATATTTTAACGAGTTAGATACCTATGCTGAGCATAGAGGTTTAAATAGTAAGCAGATTATAGAAGGTGTTTGTCTAGATCCAAGAATAGGTGACCATTATAATAACCCTTCCTTTGGTTATGGAGGTTATTGTCTACCAAAAGATACCAAACAACTACGGGCTAATTACAACAATGTACCTAATAATATTATAAGTGCAATTGTTGATGCAAATACAACCAGAAAAGACCACATTGCAGATATGATAATAAGTAAAAACCCATCTGTTGTTGGAATATACAGACTTACCATGAAGATGGATTCCGATAACTTTAGAGCTTCTGCAATTCAGGGTATAATGAAGAGAATTAAAGCAAAAGGTATCGTTGTAGTTATATTTGAGCCCACTTTTGATGATGATGAATTTTACCATTCTAAAGTAATAAAATCTTTATCCGATTTTAAAAATATTTCCGATGTCATTGTTACAAATAGACTATGTTCAGATTTAGCTGATGTAGAGGATAAAGTTTATACTAGAGACCTGTATAAAAGGGATTAATTATGAATAAGATTATTTTAATAACTTTAACTTTTATTACACTCAATTTAGCTGCAGATAGTTGGAAAACTGTTATTCCAGGTTTAACTGATACTGACATTAGGCGATTAGAAGAAGGGAAATATACTGATAGATTAAGAGTTGATTATAAAAATGGATTTGAGCTACTACCGGTAGGGATGGAATTAACCGATGATATTATCAATACTATTAAGCAATATGATCCAGAACTATGTGTAGAGATGTTATTTGTTTTTGATAAACCTAATATCCCAGAAAGTGATCTGATGGTTACATTATTAAATAATATTCGGGCATTCTCAAAACAAGAAGGTTTAGAGTATTATTCATCTAACAGAAAAAAAATGTATCCACTTATTAAAAAATCTTATTATTTAGGTGAAAACTTAAAGAAAAAACTACCTGATCCAATAGCTACATCATTACCATTGAAAGAAGTTATGTATTATTACCAAAAAGATAGTACATTTGGGTCTAATAAGTACAAGTTAGTGACAAAGACAACTTCTGATACTATCTGGTTGCAGATGCAAAACTTAACCAATATGACAGTTTTATCTCTTTTTAAAGCAATAGAAGAAGAGGGGCAGAGAGCAAATTTTATTATATATAATTATGACGATAAACTAATATTTTATGCATTAGCAGAGATAAAAGAAGAACCTGAGATTAAAAAAGTACTGGGATATAAAGTAAATATACCAGGATCTTTTAAAAGAAGAATGGATACAATCATAACTTGGTTTATAAAGGGGATAAAATGAAAGGAATTATATTAGCAGGTGGTAGTGGAACTAGACTCTATCCCGCGACAGAGACAGTGTGTAAGCAGTTATTACCAGTTTACGATAAACCTATGATCTACTACCCATTATCAACTTTAATGTTAGCAGGGATAAAAGAAGTTTTAATAATATCAACACCAGAGGATACCTCTAGGTTTGAGTCTCTATTAGGAGATGGTAGTGCTTTAGGAATGAAGTTCTCTTACGAGATACAAGATGCACCAAATGGATTAGCAGAAGCATTTATTATAGGTGCTGAATTTATTGGATCAGATAATGTATGTCTAGTTCTAGGCGATAATATATTTTATGGTCATGAACTCTCCGTTATGTTACAAAATGCTGCTAAATTAAAAAGTGGTGCTGAGGTTTTTGGTTACTATGTTCAGGATCCAGAACGATATGGTGTTGTTGAGTTCGATAAAGCTGGTAAAGCTATCTCTTTAGAAGAGAAACCTACTAATCCAAAATCAAATTATGCTGTTGTTGGTCTATATTTTTATGATAATAGTGTTATTGAAATCGCAAAAAATGTAAAACCTTCAAAACGTGGTGAAATTGAGATTACTACTGTTAATCAGGAGTATTTAAAACGAGGTGATCTTAGTGTTTCTATAATGGGTCGAGGTCACGCTTGGCTTGATACTGGAACCCATGACTCTCTATTAGAAGCTTCTAACTATGTTAAATTAATAGAAGATAGGCAGGGATTAAAAATAGCTTGTATAGAAGAAATAGCTTATAGAATGGGATTTATAGATAAAGATCAACTGTTGGTTCTTGCAGATAAGTATAAAAAAAATAATTATGGTAAATATCTGAATCTAATAGCCAAGGAGTCTCATTTTGCCTTTTAATTTTGTAGAAACATCCATTAAAGATTTATTAATAATTGAGCCTAGAGTTTTTGCTGATGGGCGAGGTTTTTTTATGGAAACTTATAAAAAAAGTGACTTTATCGCTGTTGGAATAAATGACGAATTTGTGCAATATAATCACTCTTTCTCTTCTCGAGGGGTTCTAAGAGGTATTCATTTTCAGACAGGGAATTCTGCTCAAGGTAAACTTGTACGAGTTATTAAAGGAGCTGTTTGGGATGTTGTTGTAGATCTAAGACCAAACTCTTCTACTTTTGGACAGTGGTATGGTATTGAGCTAACAGAAGAGAACAATACTATGCTTTATGTGCCTGCTGGTTTTGGACATGGTTTTGTTACTTTAAAAGACAATACTCACTTTTTATATAAATGCACTGCAGAGTATGATCCAATTCATGATTCTGGAATTATTTGGAATGATGTTGATATTAATATAAAGTGGCCTTTAGTAGATGATCTCTCTTTTTCTGATAAAGACCTAGTTTTAAAGAGTTTTAAAGACTTTAAAGATGCTTCTATAGGTGCAAAAAAGTGATTCTATTAACTGGAGCAAATGGTCAACTAGGGCAGGATTTTCAGAAACTATTTAGTGGTTTAGATTTAGATTATATAGCTACTGACTATATGGACCTTGATATTACTTATATTGATGCTGTTAGGGAATTTGTTACTGGTAAAAATATTAAATATATTATAAATTGTGCTGCATATAATGATGTTGATAAGGCTGAAAGTGAACCAGATAAGGCATTTTTATTAAATAGGGATGCTCCAGTTTTATTGGCCAATATTGCATCAGAGATCAGTGCTGTTTATATTACTTATTCAACAGACTTTGTATTTGATGGGACAAAGGGGCTGGCTTATGTTGAGTCTGATATTCCTAACCCAATATCTGTATATGCTGATAGTAAATATCAGGGTGAGCAAGGTGTTCTTGATTCCTATAATAAAAGTTTTGTAATTAGAACTTCCTGGGTATTTGGAATGGGAAATAATAACTTTAATAAACAGGTTATTGGTTGGTCAGAGAACAGAGATAAATTAAATATAGTAGATGATCAGAAGTCCTCTGCTACATATTCATGGGATTTGGCAGAATATTCATGGGAACTTATTAAAACTGATGCTTTTGGGTTATATCATCTAAGTAACGGTGGAGAGTGTAGTAAGTTTGATCAGGCTAAGTATGTTTTAGACTCTATTGGATGGAAAGGTGAGTTAGGAACTGCAAAAACGGTCGACTTCAAATTGCCAGCTAAAAGATCAGAATATACAAAATTAGATAGTAGTAAGTTAGAATCTGTTATAGGTAAAAAAATTCCTAGTTGGCAGAGTGGTATTGATAGATTTTTAAAAGAATATAGGGGTTAGTCATGAAATATTTAGTAACAGGTGGAGCAGGTTTTATCGGAGCAAACTTTGTAAAATACATACTTAACAAACACTCAGATTGTAAAGTAATTATATTAGATAAATTAACATATGCAGGTAATTTAGGAACTATTAAAGAAGATATAGCTGATAGTCGTGTCTCTTTTTATAAAGGTGATATTTGTAACAGTGAATTAGTTGAAAATATTTTTATGAGCCATGATATTGATACTGTTGTAAACTTTGCTGCAGAATCCCATGTTGATAGATCAATTGAAGACCCAGGTATCTTTTTAAAAACTAATATAATTGGTACTCAAACCTTAATGGACGTTGCAAAAGATCACTGGAGCAATGGCAAAGATGAACAAGGGTATCCTACTTTTATCTCTGGTAAGAAGTTTTTACAGGTATCTACTGATGAAGTATATGGAGATCTAGAAAAAGATATACCAGATGGAATAACTTTAGAAGCTACAAACGATGCCTTAAAATCAGTTTTAAAAGATAGATACGTAATGCCAAAAGCATTTGGAACTGAGTTTTTTACAGAAGAGACATCGCTGAAACCAAGATCACCTTATGCCACATCTAAAACTGCAGCTGACATGTTAGTTCGGGCATATGCTGCCACATATCATTTTCCAGTTAATGTAACTAGATGTAGTAATAACTATGGTCCTTTTCATTTTCCTGAAAAACTAATTCCACTTATTATTAAAAACATACTATCTGGTAAAAAACTACCTGTTTATGGAGATGGTAAACAAGTTCGGGACTGGTTATATGTAGACGATCACTGTAAAGGTATCGATATGGTAATTAGAAAAGGAAAGTTAACAGAAGCATATAATATTGGTGGATTTAACGAAGAGTTAAATATCAATATTGTAAAACAGACAATTGATATTGTTAGAGAGCTAGTTTTTATCGATGGAGTTGTTAAACCTGAATATTCAGACTTTGTAACAGTGAGCTATGCCGATTGTTCATATAACTTAATTACATATGTACAAGATAGACTTGGTCACGACGCACGGTATGCAATTGATCCTACTAAAACAGTAAAAGAGTTAGGTTTTTATCCTGAAACTCCCTTTACTGTTGGTATAAAAAAAACAATACAGTGGTATTTAGATAACCAGTGGTGGGTATCTGAAGTTGCTAGTGGTGATTATCAGAAATATTATCAAGAGATGTATGGAAATAGATAATTTCACAAAAGGATATAAAATATGAAGATATTAGTTACTGGAACTGCTGGTTTTATTGGTAGTCATTTAGTTAAAAAGTTATTAGCAGAAGATTTTAATATTGTTGGTTTAGATTGTATTAATGACTATTACGATATAAATGTTAAATATGGTCGTCTGGATCGAGCAGGTATAGATTCAAAATCCATAGATTACAATAAAATAATTGAATCTAAAACTGATAAAAATTACAGATTTATAAAATTAAAATTAGAAGATAAAGTTAATTTAGAGACTCTGTTCAGAGAAGAAAAATTTGATGCTGTATGTAATTTAGCTGCTCAAGCTGGTGTAAGATACTCTTTAACTAATCCAGAAGCATATATAGATTCAAATATAACAGGTTTTTTAAATATATTAGAATCATGTAGAAATTTTGATGTTAAAAACCTATCTTATGCTTCATCATCTTCTGTTTATGGACTTAATGAAGGTCTACCATTTAGTACCGATGAAAGTGTTGATCATCCAATATCTCTGTATGCGGCATCAAAAAAATCAAATGAACTTATGGCTCATACATACTCCCATCTTTTTGGAATATCAACTACAGGGCTAAGATTTTTTACAGTTTATGGACCATGGGGTAGACCTGATATGGCTCTGTTTCTGTTTGTAAAGGCAGCATTAGAAGGTAAAACTATAGATGTTTTTAATAATGGAAACATGCTAAGAGACTTTACATATATAGATGATATTGTAGAAGGTATTCTTCGAGTTATTAAAAATCCTGCTAAAAAAGACGAAAAATGGACTGGAGATAATAGAAAAAGTTCCACATCATCTGCTCCATATAAAATATATAATATTGGAAATAATAACCCTGTAAAGTTATTAGATTTTATTGATGCCATAGAAGAGAAATTAGAAATACCAATTAAAAAGAATTTTATGCCATTGCAAGCTGGGGATGTTCCAGCAACATATGCTGATGTAACAGATTTAGTTGATGATTTAGGTTATAAACCTTCTACATCTATTAAAGTTGGTGTTAATAATTTTGTAGACTGGTATTTAGATTTTTTTAAAATAAATAAATAAATAAATAAATTATAGTTAGGTGGATTAAAATGAAAAAAAGTAAAATTTGTATAATAGGTTTAGGATATGTTGGATTGCCCTTAGCTCACGCATTTTCTTCAGAATATTCAGTAGTTGGTTTTGATATTTCTGAAACTAGAATTAAAGAACTTAATTCTAGTCTTGATAAAACCCTTGAACTATCTAGTGAACAAGTATCGGAAGCTTTAAACAATGGTATGATATTTTCTTGTGATACCAGCGATATTGCAGATTGCCAAATATTTATAGTAACTGTTCCAACTCCTATAGATAAAAATAGAAAACCCGATTTAACGCCACTAATTAAAGCTAGTGAGACAATTGGAAAGATTTTAAAAAAAGATGATATTGTTATCTATGAAAGTACAGTATATCCAGGTGCCACCGAAGAGGATTGTGTTCCTGTTTTAGAGGCTTATTCTGGATTAAAATTCAATACAGATTTTTTCTGTGGTTATAGCCCTGAACGAATAAATCCAGGAGATAAAGAACATACTGTTACAAAGATAAAAAAAGTAACCAGTGGTTCTACCAAGGAAATTGGAAAAGTTGTAGATGATCTATATAAGAGTATTATTGTTGCAGGAACTCATCTTGCGCCCTCAATTAAAGTTGCAGAAGCAGCAAAAGTAATTGAAAACTCCCAAAGAGATATAAACATTGCATTTGTAAATGAACTATCTCTGATTTTTAATAAAATGAACATAGATACCAAAGATGTTTTAGAAGCAGCTGGTACAAAGTGGAACTTCCTTCCTTTTAAACCTGGTTTAGTTGGTGGTCACTGTATAGGTGTCGATCCATACTACTTAACCCATAAAGCTGAAGAAGTAGGGTATCACCCACAAATTATATTAGCAGGTCGTAGAGTTAACGATCAGATGGGTTTCTATGTGGGGAACCAGGTCATTAAATTAATGATAAAAAAAGGACATACAATTAAGGATTCCAAAGTATTAGTTCTTGGGATTACATTTAAAGAAAATTGTCCTGATATTCGAAATACAAAGGTAATTGATATAATAAAAGAGCTAAAAGAGTTTGGTTGTAATGTTTCAGTTTATGATCCTTGGGCTAGTGCCAATGATGTAAAAAAAGCATTTAATTTAGATCTGTTATCAGAACTAAAATCTTCTAATAAGTTTGATTCAATAATTCTTGCTGTTGCACATAATAAGTTTATAGATATAAACTTTGAAAATTACAAAAATAAGAATTGTGTTGTTTATGATATCAAATCGGTTCTGCCTGAATCCGATGAGACTTTATAACAGTGAAAGACATAACTATTTAAGCTTTTTTTTAATAGAAATGCTGGTGGGTATATGAGGGTGCAGGTGGAGATTACCAAAAATACTATCAAGAGATGTATGGAAACAGATAAAAAAAGAATCTATACTATTTAATATGAATGTAGATAAAATTAGAGATATTATTACAGCTCATTTTATTAATGATAATCGAATCTTAGGAGTTTATCTTCTTGGAAGTGCTTATAGAGGTGAAATGAGATCTGATAGTGATATAGATCTTGCTATTCTTTTTGAGAATGGTTGTGAATTTTCTTCTTTTGATAAAGTCACTTTGTCTGGGGAATTAGAGATTTTATTAGGTAGATCTGTTGATATTGGTATATTATCATCTAAGAATCTTGTTTATGCTGCCGAAGCTTTTTTTAGAGGTGAAAGTATCTATAAAAAAGATGTCTCTAAGTGCGATATTTATAGTTCATCACTTATAGGAATGTATTTTCAACTTAATATTGATCGGAAGGAGATATTAGATGCATATAGAGCCTGATAATATTATTTTTAATAAAGGTGCCATAATTGAGAGATCTCTTCGGCGTATGTTAGAAGAATTTTCATCTAATCCTAGTCTGGATAATTTTACACATGTTGATGCCATGATTTTAAATATTGAGAGAGCTTGCCAAGCTGTAATCGACTTAGCTGGTCATATAGTATCTGTAAAACATTTAGGTATACCTCAGAATAGTGGAGAGGCTTTCACTCTTTTAAGTAATAATTCGATCATTTCAAGCTCAGTATCCAAATCTATGATTAGTATGACAGGTTTTAGAAATATCGCCATACATGAATATCAAGAGATTAATCTAGAAATATTAAAAGCAATAGCTACAAAAGAGTATAAATCAATTATTTCTTTCTGTAGTGAAATAGGTATTAAAATAGTTCCTTAATATAATATTTATTATTATGTAGTACTATTAACTTGTAATGAGGGATATATGGGTATTTTTGTAAATTTATATGTTAATTTTGATTCTGGGGTTACTCAGGAAGAGTGGAGTCGTGTTTACGAAGAATCTAAATTAGTACTAAAGAACTTTCCTGTTGATTTAATAAGATTGACACTGGACAATGTGGCAGGACATGAAAGGTATGTATTATCTAAACAAATTTGTGAAAATATAGGAACGGATGATGAGAACTGGCAAATATCTGGTGATCTTAAATCATTGAAACAGGCTGAAACATTCGAACTTTACAAATTTGAAGTCAATAAACATTGTTTTACTAATAATTCAAAAGATGTCCTTTTTGCTAACGAAGATGATTTAGTTTATGTAGATTGTAATGGAACGCAAATATTGGGTGGTAAAACACAAGGGTATCCCTATCATCTAGCTATTTTATCCGTTGCTATTTTAATTGAAAATAGACTTGGGGATAAAGCATTTGTTTTAGGGGATATAACAACTTCAGAATGCAGAGCAGTTGTTAATTGGATGAATGGATTTCTAAAAAAAACTGTTCAGATGCCCCTAACTATGGATGGACAAAAGCTATGGGATAGAATTTATCCTTTGTATGATAATATTGATAGTGTTATTAATCGGTTTAAGGTTCTAAGTAGAGAGGATAATATAACACAAAGTGAAATTATATATAAAAACACTAATAATAATGATTTTGAGGAAAATTTAAAGACGCAAATTGTCAATTATAAATCTATAACTCAGATAGGTGCTTCAAGAATTATTGAAGAAGCATTGGTAGTTTTGAAAGATGTTAGAAGAGTTATTGAAATTTTTGTTCTTAGTAAAAGTGAAGTTTTTAAATTAGATGAACTTCTGGAGCTTTTATGTTCCAAATTTATTACTATTCCCATAGAAAAAAGATCTTCATTATTAAATTTTTCAGTAAATTCAAATAAGTTGAATACAGTAGAAGATCAACTTTCTAGTATCATCTCTATGTTTAACAGAAAGCCTTCTGATATTAATTATTTTATAGAGCAGGTTGAACTAATTGAAGCTTTTAGCTCGTTTGATCCTGGAGAAAAAGATACTTATAGAGATATTGTAAATAAATGGCACAAAAAAAATGAAGAAATTTTAAATAATTTGAATGGGACAATAATAGATGAGCATCAAGATCATATGGATATAATATCCTCGGACCTTCCTGATGATGATCAAAATTATAAGAATACTGAAATATTTGCAACTTCTATGGAACAGATGTCAGAAGAACATTCTGAATATTTGAAAGAAACATTTGATCCTTTAAGTAGTAATGATAAGATTTTAAAAATAATAGATTTGTGTCACCGAAGCATTGCTCTTTCTGAAGAAGCTTGGGTAAATATTGACCATGAGACTGATTTTAAAGTACTTAAAGCTCTTTTTGTTCTTGTATCAATTGATAATAATGAACTTGTATTCTCAAGGTGGCGAAGACATTTTTTAGAGACAAAAGAACTTTGGTCTATTTTAGCAAGTAAATTTTGATATTAGACACAAAAGGGTAGGAGAAAACGTATTATTAAAACTTTAGTGGATGTTATAAATACTATATGAGATGTATGGGAATAAATATAAAAAGAAACTATAATATTTATCATATTATCTGAATTTATATAAATATTACTACTAAATAATTAACTGGAGGATAAAATGCATTTTTTAGATGTTAAGACAGATTTTGCTTTTAAAAAAGTTTTTGGAAGTACCAAGAATAAAAAAATATTAATTAGTTTCTTAAATGCCCTAGTTGATTTTCCTAATGGTAGGTCTATTCAGGACTTAGATATTGTTGATCCATACAATATACCTATGATTCAGGGTATGAAGGATACATATGTAGATGTTAAGGCGATATTAGATGATGGAACGAAAGTTATAATAGAGATGCAAGTTTTAAACCATGAGGGTTTTGAGAAACGTATACTGTATAATGCTGCAAAAAATTATTCGTTACAGTTAAAAAGAAAAGATGAATACTCTCTGTTAAACCCTGTAATTGCATTAACTATAGTTGATTTTAATATGTTTCCCGATTCTGAGAATGCTATTAGTAGGTTTAAACTATTGGAGAAGGACTCATTTATACAGTATTCCGATGATATAGAGTTAATATTTATAGAACTTACTAAATTTAATAAAGATCTATCAGAATTAGAGAATATTAAGGATCAGTGGATATATTTTATTAAGAATGCCGGAAGTCTGGAGTATATACCACAAACCCTTGATTGTTATGTAAAAGATGCACTGGATAGTGTAAATGAAGCTGGAATGACAGAAGAAGAGCTGGAAGCACAGCATAAGAGGAAAGAGTATAACTATATTCAGAAGTCTTCAGTGGAAAAAGGTCGTCAGGAAGGTCGCCAGGAAGGTCGTCAGGAAGGAATTACTGAACTAGTAGTTAAAATGCTTAACAATGGTATGGATATTAAAGAAGTATCTAAAATATCTGGACTACCAATTAGTAAAATAGAATGTATCAAACTACAAAAGCGGTAATAACTTTTACATTATCTATAGCATTTGTTTATCTTGCCTTTTAAATTTAGGTTGGCTATAATTCCTATAGATGTGTTGTAAATATGGTATTGGGGTGTATTTTAATTATGATAAATAGCAAAGAAATTCTTAAAAAAAGATTAGGTAAGTTAGAGAAACATTATATCGCTATTAAAGATTACTATATTTATATTCAAGAGATGACTTCTACTACTAATATTTATGAACCTAATATATTCAAAGCTTTAGGTGTTACAGATAGAGCTGTTTTAGATGCTTATCTTAAGAGATTTAGTTCTATACAGGACTTTTTAGGTGCAAAGGTATTCCCTCTGCTACTTGAAGTTGCAGGAGTTAATAGTTCTAAAATGAGTGAAGTTTTATATAATATCGAAAATGAAGAAATTATAGACTCATTAAACAGTTGGATAGAACTCAGAGAGGTTAGAAATGAACTTGAACACGATTATCCTGAAAACCTTACTGAAGCTTTAAAAGACTTAAAATTTTGTATAGATAATTTTTCTAAGATAGAGCTCTATTATCTAAACAGCATTCAATTTGCAAATAGGTATTTAACATGAGAGTATCAAAACGTATTATTAAAACTCTAGTCAATGCTATAAATACCTATTTTGATGATGTCAATATATATCTATTTGGTAGTCGAGTAGACGATAGTAAAAGAGGCGGAGATATTGATATTGCGATTGATACAAACATTAGCTCTGCAGAGTTTAAAAAGAAGAGGATAGAAGTTATTACTTATTTAGCAATAAGAGATTTTGATTTAAAAGTTGATTTTGTTCAGTATCACTCTTCAGACTCACTGTTATCCACAGAAGTTGAAAATAGCTCTGTGCTTCTTAAGTTATAAATATAACCCTTAAAAAAGAAGCTTTAAACTTCTCTAGACGATAGCTCTAATAGATAGTAACATTAACTATGATTGATTATAGTAAGTTTATTAAGTCATTAAATAACTTAGAATTACAGTATAATAACTATAGAACACTTAACCCCTCTTTGGATATATTGATTCAAGAGGCTGTACAAGAGTCTGTTATACAGCGTTTTGAGACATGTTGGGATACACTATGGAAGCTGTTAAAAAAATATCTTATACATGAACTTGGTATACCTGATGTTCCAAATAGTCCTAAACCTATACTTAGAATTGCAGCTGAAAACTCTCTTTTAGACAGTTCCCTTGAACAGTGGTTTAGTTATGCAAGTGCCAGAATAAGTACATCCCACGACTATAATGGAGAAAAGGCCCTGGAATCTATCGGTTTAATGGAAGACTTTATAAAAAATGCTAAATTATTATATTCTAAGATTATTGAGTATCATGAATAAATTAGGTATCTCTACAAAAGATCAAAATATATTAAAATTACTTATTAAAGATAATATTCCTAATGTGGTCGTGTGGGTTTATGGTTCTCGGATAACAGAACAGTATAGTAACTACTCTGATCTAGATATGGTTGTTTTTACTAATAATAATGATAATGTTTTTAATCTTCGTGAATCTTTACAAGAGAGTGATATAACATTTAGAGTGGATCTATTTATCTGGGCTGATTTACCAAAAGAGTTTCAGGATAATATTAAGAAAAATCATATAGAACTTAGTGTTTAAAACATTGCTTATTCTTAATTAAATAAGAAATATCCATAATACGTAACTGTTGTAAAAATTAAATGGAAGTGCCAGAATGACTTATAACACAACAAGAATAGGATTCAAGATAGATATTAATAATAAACAAATAATTGGGTTTATAAAGAGAGTTTAATGAAAGATATAACAGTTTTAGCATTTTATGATAGATTGTCTCTTTTTCACAGTTTAAAGCCATTTCTTTTTTCGAAGCAGTGTAAAAGATTTAAGTTTACTAATAGTAGTGAATATGTTTTGAATAAAGATAAAAATAGTATACTTATTATGGTTCGGTGGTTTTTGAAACCTGATGTTGTCGATTTAGAATTTATGAAAAAGCTTCGTTCAAAGTATAAAAGAATTGCTTTCTTTAATGGAAATGCAGGTGGAGCTATTCATAGACCTGAAGTTTTACCCTATGTAGATCTATTTTATAATAAAGCACTTTTTAAAGACCGTTCTTTGTATAAAAAAACTTTTTATGGAGATGAGATGTTCTCTGAATATCATCATGAAAAGCATGGAGTTACTGATCCAGAACCTATAATTCGAGAAGTTCTAACCGATGAATCTTTATTAGATAAATTAAGACTATCCTGGAATATTGGTGTAACAGATTTCCCTAATACTAAATTAAGACAGCGAATTGGAGTTGTTATTGCTAGAGCTTTTGGGCCTATATTTGTTAAGTTTTTATATCATAGAAACTTCTGGGATGGAGCAGGTATTGTTGGTTCTGTAAAAAAATATAAAATACATGGTCGACTTGGTTTCCCAGCAAAAAAAAGTATACATCATCAAAGAAAATTAATTGTTGAAATTATTAAAGATAACCCAGATTTTCTAAATGGTAGGGTAGACCAGAAACAGTTTAATAGAGAGATTAAAGAGTCTAAAATAATTCTTAGCCCATTTGGCTGGGGAGAACTTTGTAAAAGAGATTTTGAAGCTGTATATAATAGATCTCTACTGCTTAAACCTGATATGTCCCACTTAGAAACATGGCCTGATATATTTATTCCAGGAGAGACCTACGTTCCCTTTAAATGGGATCTCTCTGATATGGTTTCTAAAGGTAGTTATTATCTAGAAAATGAAACAGAAAGAGAAAATATTATAGACAACGCTTTTAACATTTATAAAAATGAATTAGATGGTTTAGAAGATCGATTTAATGGAATAATCAAAGAGATAGTAGGTTAAATATGTTTAAAATATCAAAAAATAGAGATCTAATACAGTTTATATTAGGTCTCTTCTGCTTTTTAGGGGCGAATGCTTCTTTTATTCACAGGGATATCTTATTAGTAAGAGAAGGTCTGTTTTTAATTCTATTTATAGTTGCTGCCCTATTTTTAATTAAGCTACTTAAACTTATGGAAAAAAATATCGAATACTTTATATTTTTATCACTTTCAATATTAACCCTTATTTTGTCTGGATATTTAATTTTTAAGATGTTATTTGTTACATTTACATTTGATATGAAGTCAGAAACTTCTAACTCTTATGTCCTTGGTTTTATCAAGTCTGGTTCATTGAAAGCATTTATCTCAATGGTTATATCCTTGTTCTACTGTTTTTCTGATAACTATGTTAATAAGATAAAAAGTTTAACTAAAAATGTTTCTGATAATTTTAACAAAATTGCAGTTTTATCCCTGATTCTTTTAATTGCCAATACATTTTTATATTCACCACTTAATGTACTTTTTTCATCTGCAAAAACATATGATGAGAGCTTAAAAATAGTAATATCATTAATTCTATTTTCAGCTATAGTTATTACTGCCTTATATTGGATAGTTAAAATATTTAGTTTTAACCGAAAGGTCCTATTATTACTGCTTATAACTTTTTTAGCCCTAATGACATGGGTTTATTCCTATCTACTACCAGGTGATTTTGGAAATTTAGATGGTGTAATATTAACTAAAGCAGAAAACTTAAAACTTGGAAAAGTTCGACAATTATTGGAGTTGTTTTTAATTTTTATATCATTTGTGGCTTTTATTTTACTGTTTATATACAAAACAAAAATAGTATTACCAATATTAGTTATTCTTAACCTAATGAGTTTTGGACAAACAGTTGGAAATATAGTTACATTTAAACAAAAATCTACTAAACAAAACTTCTCTAATACCCAAAGTTCAGATTTAAGTGCATTTAAATTCTCTAAAGAAGAAAATGTAATAATTATAATGTTAGATATGTTTTGTGCAGGTTATATTCCAGAACTGCTATTAGATAATCCTGAATTAGAAAGTGAGTTAAAAGGTTTTACCTGGTACCCTAATACAATATCAATATCCAATAATACATATACATCCATGCCTAGTCTTATAGGTGGTAGAGATTTTACACCGGACAGTATAAATAAAAAGGGTATCGATATAAAAGAACAATATAACTTAGCTTATACTCAATATTCTAAGGACTTTGGTAAAAAAGGATATGATATCTCATTTGGTGGACTCTACTATATTTGGGATAAATCAGTTTTTGAAGACAATGATATAAATTATTATACCAACAAGGATATATTTTCAAAATGGAAGTCTCTCGGTAAAAACGTTAATGAAGTTAATAAATTAACAGAATCAATTGATTATAGAGGTCTATTTATGGCTATTGGTCTATTTAAATCATCTCCTCATATTTTTAAATCAAGAATATACTCTAAGGGTAAGTGGCTAAAAACAAATAATGGTGGCAGTACTATTACTCATATATTAGAAAATTTTTCTGTACTAAAAATGTTACCTGAATTATCCACTACAGATTCAAAAACTAAAACAGTTAAGTTTTTTGCAAATAACTTAACACATATGCCTTTTGGATTAGATGAAGATGGTAAAGTTACAAAAACATATATGAGTTCTAATCCACAGCAGATATTAAATAGAGATAATAATACAAACTATATAAATCCTAAAGTTGTATTAGATACATATAGGACCTCTTTTAACCTACTTGTAGACTGGTTTAATTGGATGAAAGAGAACAATGTATATAATAATAGTAAAATAATAATTGTCTCAGATCATGGTGTTTCTGGAACAAGCGATATGTTTTTTGACTTTACTGAATTACTTAACGATTCTGGGGAAGTTCTAGTTCCTACTGGTCGAGTTCATCCAATAATGATGGTAAAAGAAATAGACTCCGGTGGGGATTTAAAAGTATCAGATCTGCTACTTTCTAATGCCGATACCTACGACATTGCGAGCTCTGTTTTAGGGAAAAATGACCCTATTAACTACCCCGATTTAAATAGAAGTCTAAAAGTCTTTATTACTCCTTGGAAGTTAACAGGAAATGAGTATAATAAATATAACTTTATAAGTGAATTTAGTGTTTCAGGTAGTGTATTTGATAAAAATAACTGGGTAAATGAAACAGTTAATGGAGAATAATAGATGAAAAAGATATTTTTTAGTGTAATGTTTTTAATGTTAATTTTAATACAGGCAAGTGCTTATTTAGACCCAGGAACTGGAAGCATGATTGTTTCCGGAATAATTGGTGTTTTCGCAACTTTGGCGTATGTTTTTAAAGGTTTCTTTTATAAAATATTCAAATCTAAAAAAAGTGTAGAGAGCCAGGACGATGATAAAAAAGAGTAAATTAAAAGATTTTTCTAAGGAGTATAGTGAAATTGTACTGTTTTCTGAAAATGATAATTATTTTACTACTTTTAAACCTATAATCCAAGAATTAATAAAACAAGAAATTAAGTTCTCCTACATCTCCATGGATATAAATGATCCTGGGATAATAATAGCCTCAGAATATTTGAAACCTTATTATATAGGTTCTGGATTTGCTTCTCTTCTATTTATGAACATGTTAGAAGCTGGAACAGTACTTATGACAACACCTGGTTTACAAACTTTAACTATTAAAAGGTCTCCAGGGGTAAAAAAATATATACATATTGTTCATTCACCAATAGATTTTGGTAAATATAGAAAATATTCATTTGATCATTTTGATTATATAATGTGTTCTGGAAACCACCAGATAGAGTCAATTCGAATATTAGAAAAAATTAGAGGTTCAAAAGAGAAGGTTTTATTAAAAACTGGATGTCCTTATATGGATGTATTAGCTTCTAACTTAGAAAATGAATCTAAAGTAATTGAAAAAGATGGTCCTAAGTGTGTATTAATTGCTCCTACATGGGGTGTTAATGGTGCCTTCTCAAAATATGGTACTAACTTTTTAATTGATATATTAGAGAATGGTTTTGATGTTATAGTTAGGCCTCATCCCCAGATGTTAGTTTCAGAAAAGAAGCTTCTAAAAGATATTTTAAATAAAACTAAAAAATATTCAAATATCAGATGGGATTATAGCCCTAGTGGTCATGACAGTTTAAACAGTGCAGATATAATGATCTCGGATCTTTCTGGTGTAATATTTGATTTTGGATTTATATATCAAAAACCTGTTATATCACTATCCTACGATATCGAGCCAAAAGGTATGGAGTTCGAAGATCTGACTTCTAAGACTATTTGGGAACTTGATGTTCGAAAGAGTTTAGGAACTGTAGTAGCTCAAGATAAAATATCGAATATAATTGAAGTTATAAACAGACAGTTAAATGACAATAATTTTAAAGAAGACATTACTAAATTAAGAGAAAAATCTCTTTTTAATTTTGGTAATGTTGGAAAGATTGCCGTAAAACAACTATTAGATATTAGAGGAACATTATGAACATTTTTGAACTGATTTTTATTAGACCCTTAGTATTTATAATGGATCTATTTTTAGGCTTCATGGTTGATTTTACTAGTAGTTATGGTATATCTATAATTTTGTTAAGTATCTTTGTAAATACTCTGTTAATACCTATATATAACTATGCAGAGAAATTACAAAAAAGAGAACGAGATATTCAAAGTTCCATGAGACCAGAACTTAAAGATATAAATAGTAGTTTTAAAGGTGAAGAGAAGTATATAAAAACAACAGAGTTATATAAAAAATACTCCTATCATCCTATTTATAGTCTGCGTTCTACTTTAGGCTTTTTTATACAAGTTCCATTTTTCATTGCAGCTTATACATTTTTATCAAACCTAGAGGTACTACAGGGACAAAGTTTTCTGTTTTTAAATAACCTTGGTACCCAGGATGGTATATTAGGTTTTATAAACGTTATGCCATTTATCATGACATTTTTTAATCTTTTTTCATCATTTTTTTACAGTAAAGGTTTTATTAAAAGTGAAAAAATTAAATTAGTAGGAATAGCACTACTGTTTTTAGTTTTACTATATAAATCCCCGGCTGGACTGTTATTATATTGGACATTTAATAATATATATTCGTTAATAAAGATGTTAATTCTACATAAGAAGGGATCATGAAAGGTATAATTTTAGCAGCAGGGAAAGGAAATATCCACTTAAGTAGTGATAAATCTATTCCAAAATGTCTAGAAGATTTTGATAAAAATTCTACAATTTTAGATAAGGCTTTAGAGGCTTTTAATAAAAATGGTATAGAAGATATAAATATAGTTGGTGGTTTTGAGATAGAGAAAATAATGTCAAACTATCCAAGTTTAAAGTACTTTTACAATGAGAAATGGAGTAAAACCCAATCTTTATACTCTCTATATAAAGCTATAAGCCTATTTAATGACGATATTATTATATCCTATTCAGATATTGTTTATTCACCTGCAGTAATAGAGTCTCTACTCTCTTCTAGTGCTGAGTTTGTTATATCCTACGATAGTTTATGGTCTAAAAGATACGAAGGTCGAACTGATGAATTCTTGGTTGAAGCTGAGAAATTATACAGTTCTGGATCTGGTTATAAGGTTTCTAAAGTTGGGGATATTAGTTCTGCATTAGGAGAGTTTACCGGTCTAATAATTATTAAAAAAAGTATAGTTTCTAAATTTTCGGAAGTGATAAAGTCATCTTTAGATAAAGGCCTTAAATCCGTTATAGATTTTATTGGTGAGTTATCTATAACATGCAAAACAGAGATAATAGATATAAAAGGTGGATGGGCTGAATTAGACTCATCCCAAGATCTATATCGTTTCAAGTTTGGTACTAAAGCTGAAACACTTAGAACATTAGAAAATAAGTTATCAAAATCTACTGTTTTACCACAATATAGTTTTGTGGTTCAGGATTATGAAAATAACCAGGACAGTGTAATTTCTGAAATAAAGGAAAAATTCAGTTCAAATAAACTTGTTATTAGAAGTTCAGCCCTAAACGAAGATACTGAAAATAGCTCTATGGCTGGAAATTATGAAAGCATTTTAAACATTGATATTAATGATAAAAATGATATCCATAGAGGTGCTAAATTAGTAATAGATAGTTACCTTAAAGGGGATCAGGAACAAAATCCTCTGAACCAGATTTTAGTACAACCGATGTTAGAAGACGTAACTATGTGTGGAGTCCTTTTTACTAAAGATCTAGAAACATCTGCACCATATTACACCATAAATTACGATCTATCAGGTTCAACTGAGAGTATAACTGCCGGTAGTAAAGGTGAACATCATACACTTATCTTTTATAAGTTTAGTAACAATCTACCTGCAGATAAAAATATTCAGGAACTTATATTAGCTGTTCGAGAGATAGAGACTTTTACTGGAGTTAACTCATTAGATATTGAGTTTGCATTTTCAAACGGAAAGTTATATATCTTACAGGTTAGACCAATTGCAGCCCATAAAGATGATTTAAAAGTATTTAATAACGATATAACTAACGAGTTAAGTGCTATTAGGGACTATATTAAACAGGATAAAAACAGAAGTCATAAGTTAGTTGGTAATAAAACTGCATATGGAGTTATGCCAGATTGGAACCCAGCAGAGATTATAGGTATAAACCCTAAACCTTTAGCATTTTCTCTCTATAAAGAGATTATTACAGATAGAATATGGCCAATAAGCAGGGTTGATTGTGGTTATAGAGATACTCTAAATAACCCGGGTATCTTATCTTTTAGTGGAAAACCATATGTTGATATTAGAATGAGCTTTAATAGCTTTACTCCTAAATCTTTAAGTGATAAAACTGCCCATAAACTGATTAACTACTACATAGATAAACTTAATAAACACCCTGAATACCACGATAAAGTTGAATTTTTAGTAGCTTTTACAGCCTACGATTTAACAATTGAACGTAGATTATTAGAACTAAAAGGACATGGATTTACTGGGGATGAAATACTAGAAATTAACAGTGCATTTTTAAGTTTAACCAACTCTATAATTTTAGAAGAGACTATATCTATAGATGAAGAGTTAGATAAAACCAGATCACTAAAAGAAGTTCGAGAGAATCTGAAAAAATCCAATATTGATCTACTTTCAAAAGTTATAATATTATTAGATTCAACAAAAGAGAAGGGAACCCTACCATTTTCTAACTTAGCCAGATTTGGTTTTATGGGAGTAATACTACTTAAATCTCTAAGAGAGTTAAAAATAATATCAGATTCAGACTACGATACCTTTTTTAAGTCGGTACACACTGTTGCAAAAGAGTTTGTAACTGATATCCATAGTGGAGATCGGAAACAGCTAATTAAAAAATATGGGCATCTAAGACCTGGTACCTACGAAGTTTCTTCATCAGCTTATCATCAGGATTTTGATCACTATATTAACTTAGATAATAAACCAGCCAAAGAAGAAAATATTACTTTTGAGTTAACAACGGATCAGTTATTCAAAATTGATAATATTCTATCAGACCAAGGTCTTACTTTTGACTCTACAATACTTTTTAACTTTATTAGAAAGGCAACAGAGGGTAGGGAGTTAGCAAAATTTGAGTTTAGTAAAAACCTCTCCATGGCCCTAGATTATATTAAAGAGTATTGTGAATCTATTGGTATATCTAGTTCTGATGCATCCTATCTGATGGTAGAAGATATAAAGCTTGGAGCATACGGTTCAATATCTTCAAATATAGTAAATGAGTGGATAGATAAAATAGAGTATAGGAAGTCAAAACACTTAATAACTTCGGCAATTAAACTACCAGAAATAATCTTAAGCGAAAAAGATCTAGATTATTTCTTTTTAGCCCAATCTAAACCAAATTTTGTAACTCAGAAACAGATTACAGGTAAAATTATAGTCTTAGAAGGCAGTGAAAGTGATATAGAGGGTAAAATAGTCTGTATAGAAAATGCCGATCCTGGCTTTGATTGGATTTTTAGCCATAATATCGCTGGTCTAATAACAAAATATGGTGGAACAAACTCCCATATGGCAATCCGGTGTGCAGAGTTTGATCTACCAGCAGCCATCGGTTGTGGAGATAGTATCTACGATAAAGTTAGCAGACACAGCACTATTTATCTGGACTGTTTAGGTAAAAAAATAGAGGTGATACATTGAAAAAGTTATTAATTTCTACAAAGGTTGTAGAGAATCCTAACTATATTGAAGTTAGTAATATAATAGCCTATGAATATATCGAGTTTTTTGAAAAGCTAGGTTATATGGTTATATTAATTCCAAATAACTCAGCTAATGTATTAGATTATTTTAAAATACAAGGTATTGAAGGTGTTGTATTAATTGGTGGTAATAATGTAGATCCATCACTATATAAGTCAACAGATAAACTCTCTGATGTATATCCAGAAAGGGACAAAACTGAGGAGCTACTTTTAAGAGAAGCAAACAGATTGAATATACCACTTTTAGGAATATGTCGAGGTTTTCATTTTATAAATGTATCTTTTGGTGGAACAATAACCCATGGAATTAAAGATCATGTAAGAAAGCCACACAAGTTAATTTCTGAACACAAAGTACTGTCCGATGTTGTTACAAATACATTCCATAACCAGGGACTTAAATTAGATGATATTTCCAAGGAATTAAATGTTATAGCAACAACATCAGATGGTTTTGTAGAGGCTTTTATTCACAAAACACTTCCAGTTTTAGGTGTGCAATGGCACCCAGAAAGACAAAATGAGTCTTTTGATAATATATTAATAAAAAACTTTTTAAAGGATAAACAGATATGAAAGTAATAATTTTAGCAGCAGGACAAGGAACTAGATTAAGACCATTAACAGACAATATACCAAAATGTATGGTTGAGTTAGAGGGTAAACCACTAATAGAGTATCAATTAGATGTATTTAAACGTCTGAATATTACAGATATCCATATTGTTACAGGGTATAGAGAAGATGTAATAGACTTCCCAGGCACAACAAAACACTTTAGCAAAGATTTTGAAACAACAAATATGGTAACATCTCTATTCTCTGCAGAAGAGATAATGGACGATGAAATAATTATTACTTATGGAGATATTATCTATAAAGATGAAGTTCTAGAAAAACTAATAAAATCAGATAAAAAAGTTTCTGTAATTGTAGATAAGGGTTGGAAAGAGTATTGGGCTGCAAGAATGCCTAACCCACTAGATGATGCCGAGACAATGATCTTAAACCCAGACGATACAATTAAAGAACTTGGTAAAAAACCTACTTCCTATGATCAAATTCAAGGTCAATATATTGGAATGATGAAGTTCTCTAAAGACGCTATGAAAGAGATTAGAACTTTTTATCACGGTTTAGATAAAGATAAAATTTACGATGGTAAAGATTATAACAACATGTACATGACCTCCTTTTTACAGTTAATAGGGGATAACATAACTCCATTAAGTGCTGTTTATATTAATAATGGTTGGATGGAAGTTGATTGCCCAGAAGATAGAGAATGTACAGAGTTCTATAAGGTATAATTTGTGAAAATTAAAAAGCTAAGTTCAGATTTAAAGATTTTTATAATATTTTCAATTTTAACAGTTTTACTGAGGCTTCTAACATTAATGGAAGTTAATACTGGTGGTGATAATATTGACTATTGGTATTATGGTAAGGCTCTATTAAATAACTACCCATATGGGGAGCTCTTTCATAGAAGTATTAGGTGGGGAATTTTATTCCCTATAGCCTTATTTCAGCTCATATTTGGAACTTCAGCCTGGGTTATTTATCTTATTCCTATTTTTATGACTCTGGTTCTAAACGGTGTAATTTACAAATTAGGTAAATACCTTTTTAGCTCAAAAGTTGCATTTTTATCAATAGTTATATTTCAGTTTTTCCCCTATACAATTAGAATTGGAAGCCAACTGTTTTTAGCACTGTTCTCAATAAGTTATGTATTGATTAGTCTCTATTTTTTACTTAGATTTTTTGATCTAGAGAAAGGTAGTAGAAAGTCAAAACTCTATTTTGCCCTGTCTGTGACATTTTTATTTATTGCGTATGAGACAAAAATAACAAACTTATATGTATTGATTCCTTGGGTAATACTACTTATTAAAAGATCATCTTTGAAGTCTGCTTTTATATATTGCTTGATTTTAGCCGGTTTATATTCAATTGAGCATTTTTGTTATGCTGTTTTTGCTGGTTACCCTATGGGAAGGTTAGAAATAATTTTATCTACCCACTTTGGTAGTGGTTCAATGACTTTAGGTCAAGGTGTTCAGTTTGATGGTACATTTTTAGGTCTTTTTGAACGTTACTCTTTTAAAAACTTTCCAATATACTGGCATTTAATTACTTGGCCTGGTATTGCGGCTGGAATAATTTTATTAAAGAATAAGATCCAGCCCCAGAAAGTAGGAATGTTATTAACTGTAATAATAACTTTTATGTTTATACTTACTTTTGCAATTAAAAGTGTTAATCCTTTTATTCCAATGGAAGATTTTGTTGTTAGATACTTCTCTCCACTGTTACCACTTTTTGCAATGTTAATATCTTTGACTCTATTTAGCTTTGTACCAGTTGCAAACAGGCTTATGGATAATAAACTAATAGTTTTATCTACATTTGTATTACCTCTATGTCTAATCTGTTTTATGGCAATAATCTTACCATTTTTACCAAAATCAGCAGGTAACTATCTTAATAATCCTCTGAAACCCTCTGAACACAACTTTATTAAAACTATTAATTTTGAGAAAGAGGTTAATAGAGTAAAAGATTTAGGTGGAACTTTTGGAACATATTTAGAGAATGATGTTTTCACATTAGGCAGAAGATTAAGCCATAAAAGTTTAGATACAGTTAACAGACTGTTTCTGCAATTAGATAATGGTATTGGTTCTTATAGTACTCATAAAGAAATTTTAGAATCAGGTAGACAATTTCTTTTTTTAGATAACAACAGTTCTAATCAAATAATAGTAAGTTACCGACTTCCATTTGAGCTTAAAGAGACAACAATGGAAGAAGTTAAATGAAAAAACTGGTAAAGTACTACTTCTCTAAAAAGTTTATGTTTTTTATATTAGGTGGGGGAGTGAGTTATTTCTTAAAAGCACTAATATCCTACCTGTATTCTGAGTTTACAAACTTTGGAACTCCATTAGTATATGGTTTAACTCTACCTATCGTAATTTGTTATAACTTTTTTTATAACGTTTTAGTTACATTTAAAGTTAAAGGTGGACTAAAAGGACGGTTTCTAAGTTATCTATCCTTTGTTCTGGTATTTAATTTAATAGACTATTTCTTTGTATTAATATTAAGTACTATACTTAGCATACATTTACAAATATCTATTTTTCTTGTTACAGGGTTTTTAATGATAGTTAAATTTTTTGTTTTTGATAAATGGGTTTTTCACAAAAAAATATTAAGGAGCGATTCATGAAGCTAATTATACAGATACCATGTTTTAACGAGGAAGGAAGTCTTCCTATTACTCTTAAAGAGTTACCAAGAGAGATTCCTGGAATTGATAAAGTTGAATGGTTAATAATAAACGATGGTAGTAGCGATAAAACAGTAGAGGTTGCTAAAGAGTATGGTGTAGACCATATTGTTAGTTTTGCACAAAATAGAGGTTTAGCCGAAGGTTTTAGACAAGGAATAAATGCCTGCTTAGAAAATGGTGCAGATATTATTGTGAATACCGATGCGGATAACCAATATAAAGCTTCATGTATAAAAGATCTTGTAGTTCCAATTTTAGAAGAGAGAGCAGATATAGTTGTAGGTACTAGACCAATATCAGATATTAAAGACTTCTCTTTAATTAAAAAGATGCTTCAGAAACTTGGTAGTTATGTAATGAGAATATTTAGTGGAACAGATGTAAAAGATGCTCCTAGTGGTTTTAGAGCATTTTCTAGAGATGCTGCAATGAAGCTAAATGTTTATAATAACTATACATATACATTGGAGACTCTGATCCAAGCAGGTTCTAAAAATCTTAAAATTGTTAATGTTCCAATAGGAACAAATGGTCAATTAAGACCTTCTAGACTATTTAAAAGTATGAGCTCATATATTAGACGTTCTGTTAAGACAATGATCTGGGTTAGAATAATATATAAACCATTCCCATTCTTTTTTAACAAAGGTTTAGTTTCGTTTATAGCCGGTGTTGCCATCGGTATTAGATATGTCTATTTTATCATTAACAAAGATGGTGGAGGGCATACACAGTCCCTTATTTTAGCTTCCATATTAATACTATTTGGTGCAACTATGATGTTAGTGGCATTTTTAGCAGATTTGCTAGCAGTTAATAGAAAGCTTTTAGAAGATATTAAGTATAGGCAGTGGAAAGATAGAAAATAGATTAGATAAAGGCTGCAGTTCATCATTATGCAGCCTTTTTTATTTTAATAGTTCAGAATAAGTATTTAATATATGTTTAGAACTATCCTTCCAAGAGAAATCCTGGCATCTTTTAAGTCCCTTTTTTATTAACTCTTCCTTAACTAAAGGTTCTTCTATTATCTGTTTCATTTTATCTGCTATTGTTTTGTAATCTTCTGGATCTTCTACAATAAGTGCTGCATCTTGAACTACTTCTGGTAGTGCAAAAACCCCTGTTGTAATAACGGGACAACCACATGACATAGCTTCAACATTTGGTATTCCAAAGCCCTCTGCAAAAGATGGAAATATAAACATAGTTGCACTGTTTAATAGTTCAACAACCTCTTGCTCTGCAACAAAACCAGGGAATATAACTTTATCCTCTATACTGTTCTCTTTAAGTAGATTAGTTACATATTCAGAATTCCAACCACTACCAGCTAATATTAATTTATAATCGGCATAACTATTAGAAAATAGTTTAAATGCTTTTATAATACCCTCTGGATTTTTTCGGTGAGAACATTTACTAATATGAAATACAAACTTATCACCTGTATTAAACTTTTTATTTGCTGGATAAGATGTTCCCTCTAACTGCTTAAAGGCTTTATTAACAGCGTTATATGTAATAGAAATATCTAAAGGATCTATTTTATACTGTTTAACAAAATAGTTTTTACTTGTTTCTGATACTGTAAATATGTGATCCATAAATCTAGCATATATTGGCATAATTAATCTGGAATGTAATTGCTTCACCTTTGAATAATATTGTGGAATCAAGTCCGGTTCTGCGCCATGAATAGTTGCAACTTTTTTAGACTTAACTCCCCACCTAGGAGCCATAATTGTTAAAGGACTATAATGTAGTAGATCAAAGTTATGTTTTTTTAATATTTTAGAGGCTTTAAAAGGATTTCTTGGAATAATTAATTCCTTTTGCCCTTTATAAATCTCCTTATCATTTTTTTGATAGTGTATAAAAGTTATATCAAAATCTTTGTTCTCTAAAATAATCTCTTTTACTATCTCTTTTAAATAATGTCCACTTCCACTAGTTCCCTGGTCTATTGGTCTAGTAAATATTCCTATTTTTTTCATTTTATCTAACCTTTAATGTCTTAACAAAAGTATAAAATAACATAAGAGTATTAATACCAGCCCAAACAATAACAATGTAGTTTGGTTTGTGTAATATAACTGCTATTACAGAAATAGGTAAAACTAAACCAGAAGCTGCCCCTATATTTTGAGCAACCATCATAGGAAAGGAACTTGAATTGTCCCTAGGTTTGATAACTGTATCTGTGTCTGTAAAAGTATTTTTAAACTTTTGGTATAATAGTCTAGAAAATAGTGAACTTATAGTTGCCCAGAAACCTAATATTAGATAGTTAGGATCATCAAAAAGCCTATAGGATAGATAACCTAAACTAGAAAATAGAAATGTAGTAGCAAAATAACCACCAACAGCATCTATAAACTCACCATATTGGCTAAATGTTTTTTTATACCGAGCAATATTTCCATCTACACAGTCTAATATTACCCAAAAATTAAAAAGTAATATCCCAACTATGGTTATAGTATAATTTCCTAAAATAAGGCAGATAGCCCCAACAATTACAGCAACTATTGAAATATAGGTAACAGCGCTTGCAGATAGACCTAAAGTTATGCATAACCAGGTTAATGGCCATGAGAAAGGTCTCGCAAAATGATATAACCATAAATCTATTTTTTCACTATTTCGTTTTTTATCGGTATAACCAACTTTTAAATCTGATATCTTCATCTATTTCCTCTCTGAATTAAAATGTTAAAGCAATTCCTAATTCTAAATGAAAGTTATTAACATGATCCATATTAACAAAGTTTTCATCAAAATTAAGGTTATATGTTAAGTTACTATAAAGGGCAAAATCTTCAAATATATGTAGTGCAGAAAATCCCCAATTAAACTCAGATGATTGTCCAACCTCTTCTCCAGTTAAATCACCAGTACCATTTTCTTTTATCATATAATACCAATCTTTATCTAAAACAAATCTTTCTCCAGTAATAGCATATATCGCCTTTTCTGTTGTTAGTTTTATCTCCAGCCATAAATTCTCTCCACCAGGACCAATAGATGCACCAATAATTTGTCCTCCATTTGTATAACCTTGAGTCCAGCCTCCAAAGGCATGTCTATACCAGGGCCCTGCTGGACTTAATACTACTGTTCTCTGTCGTCTCGCATCACTATATTCCGAGGAAAATTGTAGAGAACTATTTTTTGTTGGATGTCCTAATATCTTACTAAAACCTACAGTATAAGCCTGGGTATGTTCAGGAAAGTTATATAGCTGTTTAAAGTTTGTAAAATTATCGTTTCTAGCCCACTCTCCATAAAGTTCAAAACCTGATTCTGGAAATACCCATCTAAATGCTAAGGATACCATCATATCATTATCACCCTCAGCTGCTGGTGTATTAACCCAATCCACACCAGGAATACCTGCTATTAAATCATTAGATCCCCATTCAGACATTGGGGTCGTATATAAATGATTAAATCCAAGTTTTAGATTTGGCATAAAAGCTGGAGTATAACCCATAAAGAGCCCTGATATCCAAGCATCATCATTATCTGGGTCATCATCAAAATATTCTGACTCTGTAATAACACCCCACATCATTTTTGCTTCTATATCCCCAAAGTATTTGATTTTTACATCGTTTTGAGTCCCTAAATCTATGTGTGGAAATCCATCGGCATGGTTACTTAATAAAAAACTATTCCTTCGGTTAAATGCGGTCTCTATATTCTCTGTACCTATACTTAAAGTAGTATTAAAAAGGTTAAATTTTAGAGCACTTTGGCCTAGTGATAGATAATAAAATGGGTCATCCCCATGTCTTTGTAGGTTATCAAAAATTGTCCAGTAGTCACCATAACCTGAACTAAATTCAGTAGGAATAATGTCATAATCTAGGTTCTGAGAAAAAAATACCTCAGGATTAAACTTTATAGAAAAAATATCAGATACAAATTTAAAACCTGTTATCACAGAGGAGTTAAACCCCTTTCCCTGAAATGCAACCCTATCGTTATTACCAAAAGGGGATAAAAAGTTATAGGACATAAAAACCTGGGGTGATGTTAATAGTATAGAAATATTATCTGTATTAAATACCTCCTTATTAAAAGAAAAGGGATCTAAATAATTAAACTCCTGAATAACTAACTCTTCAATATTATAGTTTTTTGAAGATATATCTTTTAGTCCTGAAATCTCCTCAAATCTATAGTAGTCATCTATTATTGATTGAAAAGAAAAATCTGCATGTATAAGTGTTAACCTAAACAAAATCAGTATATATAAAAAGTATTTTCTCATTATTAATCCTTGAAATAATTGGTTTATTTAAATATTCTAACCCATTATACAGAGGAGATTTAATGAAGCCAAGTATATTAGGTTACTATTTAAGACATGAGATTAGAACCGGTGGTCATAAGAGATATTTAGAACTTCTAAATGCCCTTTCTAAGATAGGATGGAACGTTACTGTTATATTAAGTAATACCATAGATACTAAAGATTTTTCTTTCAACATAGTTAGCGTTAAACCTGTATATAGAGGTAAGGTTCCATATTCATTAAAACAGTGTTTTAGAGTATTTCCTTATCTATTAAAGCTTCCTAAAGGTAGCTGGAGAACAATCGTATTTGGTGAAACAAATTATTTAACAGTAAAACTTGCTAATATTGTATTGAAAGCAAAAGTAGTTTTTGCCTTTAGAAGCAACTCATATAAAGCTAAATTAAACGAATATAAAGAATATAATAAAAAATTGAACCTCAAAAAAAGATTTGGGCTTTATAAAATGCTTAAAATAGAGAAAAATATTACAAAGCTATCAGATCTTCTGATTTTCCAAACTACTTTTGACAGGGATGACATATTAAATAGAAGTTGTACTGATAAAAATAAAAGTGTGATTATTCCTAATAGTTTAAGGGAATCATGGTTTGATGATAGTTATAAATATAAAAACAGTAGTTCCTCATTAAAAAAGTTAATTTACCTTGGAAACTACGATGATAGGAAAGGTGCAATTTTCCTTTTACAAGCATTTAAAATACTTAAAGATAAAAATATAGACCTTAAACTTGATCTATTTGGTAAAGGTAACGATAGTATAAAACTTCAAAAATATATAGAGGATGTAGGATTAACAGATAGAGTAGTGGTACATGGTGGAATGAATAATCCAATATCCAAACTTTCAAAATATGATCTAATGATAGTTCCTTCCATATACGATAGTTATCCAAATGTAATATTGGAATCGATATTTACTGGAACTCCTGTTTTAGGCAGTGATAATTCAGGGATGTCAGCTATTTTAGATAATCCCCAGCTTCTATTTAAAACTGGAGATCCAGATGATATTGCTTCTAAAATTGAAGAGATTTATAATGATGAGAAATTATATAAAGAGGTTCATTCATTATGCCGTAAGAGAGCAGAGTACCATGATTTTTCTTGGCCTGAAAAGTTCTCTAATGTTCTAGAAACATTAAATTGAATTAAATATATCTAACCACTTTTTACTTAAGATAGATATATCGTAATTTTCTCTAACAAATTTTGCTCCTGTTTTACCCATTGAGGATCGTAAATCATCATCTGCTAAAAGTTTAATTATAGCTTGAGCCAATGATTTGTCATCTTTTTCAGGAACAAGATACCCACTTTTACCATCAAGAACACCATCTGGTATTCCATTATGAAGGGTAGAGACAACAGGGACAGCCATAGATTGAGCTTCTTGTAATACAAGACCTTGGCCTTCCATATCTCCACTTGAAGCAGTGACACTTGGTAAAACAAATATGTGACTCTCTTTTAAGTTTTTAATAACATCTGGGGATTTAAGTGCCCCTAGAAATATAATATTTTTCTCTAAGTTATTTTCCTTTACTCTGTTTTTAAGTGACTCTTCTAAGGGTCCAGAACCTACAATATTCCATATAGTATTTGGATATGATTTAAGAATATCTTTCATGGCTTTAATCATCCATATATGTCCCTTTTTCTCAACTAAACGGCCAACTGTTAATATTTTCTTATTAGTTGTATCACCTGGATCAACTCTTACTGGAAAGTTTTTACATAATAGACCAACAGGTATAATTTGTATTTTTTTGGGAACAACTCCATTTTTTATAACTTTATCAGCAGTAAATTGTGTATTTGTTGATATAACATCTGCATTTTTATATAAAGTTTTATAAACATTTTCACCATGTCTTTTAGGATAACTGTTTATATCTGAACCATGAAAAGTTACTACTAGTTTTTTAACAATTCCAACATCTTTTAAAAAAGCTCCAATAATACCGTTTGGGCCAAAATGTGCTTGTAAAACATCGATGTTTTTATTTCGGTAACTATTTAATATATAAAGATTTTTTAGAGATTTTGATGCTGTTGTATATTTTTTATCAATAGCCTTTAAAGTCTTACCTGGGCAGATAAACATTAATTTAATAAAAATTAGTATCGATTTTAAAACTCTTTTAATTTTATTACTTGGAATACCAATTACAGATAAAAAGTCGACACAGTTATAACTATTAAAATCTGGATGGGCATTTGTAAGATCAGTTTTATGAAGAGATATTGTATTTACTTTGATGCCTTCATCCATTAACCCAATAACCTGATTTAGAATAAACGTTTCAGTTAGATTTGGGAATTTACTAGTTAATATTGTTACTTCTTTCAATTTAATTCCTTCTTATACTCTTTTTTTCTAATAATTCTGATCTTCATATAATAAACAATTACACGCTGTAAAATATCCGCAAGTAAAAAGCCCATTAGACCCCATTTCCCATGAAGTGAAAAGATTACAGCTAAAAATGCTACATTTGATATTATATTAATACTTACTTTATTTTTTACATATCCTAAAGATATTATTAGAGGGTCTAATGCAGTAAATAGAACTGATAAATAGTTATATCCAACATAGAATATTAATAACAAGTAGTACTTTTCAAACTCATATCCAAAAATTGGACCTAATAACCATTTAATTGAAATAGCAAATATTAGAAAAAATGGAAGACCAATTGCTAATAGTATTATTCCTATTTTAAAACCCTCTTTTATTGCACTTTTTCTTTCACCTTTAGCAATCTTTTGCGACAGTTCAGGGAATACAGCATAATAAATTGAACTTGTAATTTTAGTAAGAATCTGATTAAATTTCCCAAATAGTGCAAAAGTACTAACAGCTTCGTAACTTAGGAATTTTGATATAAATATTTTATCTAGCTTTTTCTTAGGTAGGTTTATAGTACTTTCTATATTGGTCCATAAAGCAAATTTTACAAATGGTTTCCAGTCTCCAATTTTTGATTTCCAAAAATCTAATAGATTATTTTGTTTTAATACAATAATAGAGATTATGATAATCGTTAACTGATCAACTAATAACAGTATCATTAAAAGAATAATAAATGGTCTGGATTCAATATGTAATAACCAAGCAATAGTAACTGCTATTAGTTTAATAACTGCGACTATTATCTTATGTGCCGATATATATTTGAACTTTTTTAATAATCTTAATACTCCAATAGGAGTCCCCGTAATATTAAACAGTATAAGTAATGAGAATATTCTAGTTAAAAAGATTTGATCAGCTGTCCAATTAAGATAAGCTCCAGAAATCTCAGTTAAAAGTAGGGCAACCACTGTACCTAAAATTGCACTTAAAACATCAAACATTAGACCTGTTTTTATTAGTTCTTTGAATTTAGTAATATCTTTTTTTTCTAAAGCTTCAGAACCAAAAGATATTAATGCTTGCCAACATTGAAAGTTAAATAGCTGATTAAAAGATTGCATATATGTTTCCATAATTACAAACTGACCATATAAATTAGAACCTAAAATCCGTATTATCAGAGCAAAAGATATTAGACCTAAAAGTGATCCACCAAAACTCCCTGTTAATAAGGTTCCACTATTTTTAATTATTCTTCTAATAAAACTCTGATTAAGCCATTTTTTTATAGGTATTTTCATATATAATTATCCCTTAATACTTTGATCACCTTTTATTAATCTTTTGAACTTGTTTATTATTTTTAGACGGAAAGGAAAAATAAAGGTAAATATAAGCCTTGGTGATAACAGAGCAGGAAGAACCAAACCTTTTCCCTGTGTTTGAACTTCTTTGATGAAACCAATAAAAACCTTATATTTTAGTCCTGATAATAGTCTATTACCAACTCTAATAACTCTATTTTTATAAAATTGTTTTTTCCACTTATGCAATTCTTTAATAGGTAAAGATTTCTCTTTTTTATGATATTCATATAAAGATTGAATTAATAACAGGTTATCAGCTAGTTGGTTTATATTTATAGATTTTGTTGCATTTTCATCATGATCTCTCCAACCTGCAATTACATCATCAAAATGATATAATTTTTTACCAATAGTAATCTTTAGTAGGGAATCGATATCAGAACTAATAATGTCAGTTGTATAAAAAGATGATTTTAATGCAATGTCTCTATTATAAAGAGAGGTTATATGTAAAAGTCCATGAGCAAAATTAAAATAGTTTTTAAAAAAATATGTTCCATCAATCTCACCTTCGATTCCATGAGATTTTTGTAGATATGATTTTTGACTGTTCTGTTTGAATTTATATCTATTAGCTGAAAATAGAACAATATCACTGTTTAATTGTGATATTTCCATAGCTTTTAGAAAAAAATCTGTTTCTAAAAGATAATCATCTCCATCACAGTTAAGAACCCAATCTCCAGTTATTAAGTTTGTTAGAGTATGCTTGTAATTTTTTACTCGACCAAGATTTTTTTTACACTTATATGCCTTAAATCGTGGATCCTTTTCATACTCTTTTGCAATGGCAAACGTACCATCTGTTGAACAGTCATCAGAAAGCACAACCTCTAGATTAGGATAATTTAATTTAAGAACACTCTCTATGTTTTGTCTAATATAATCTTCCTGATTATATGTAGGTATCATTATAGAAATTTTAGGATATTGCATTTTTTATCTCTTTTCTCCACTCTTTGCTTTTTAATTGACGGGTAATATCATATTTTAATTTTTTTAATCCCTTATAATTAGAATCATGTTGTCGCCATCTAATGTAGGGGTTTGGAGTTTTAGTATTAAAATCTAAGGCTTTTATCTTTAAATCGTATTTCCATGTAATGTAGGGAAGACTTATCTGATCTCTTTTTACCCCATTTATATACTGTTCCCACCAATAATCTAATATCACTTTTAGTTCAGGATTATTATGGTCTCGAATTAATACACCGTTTTCAGTCATTCCGAAATTCTCAGGAAAACCATCTTCTCTATACCGGTTTACCTGTTCTAAGGCGTCGTTTCCTTTAACTTTACCTATTTTTAAACATTCATTAACTTCAACATAGATACAATTTCGTCTGCTATGTCTAATGGTTGCCATAGGATAGTTATCTAGATTTTTGAAAAACGGTTCAAGGTCAGTAAGGACTTCCATATTACCATCAATATAAATAGATTTATCATATTCTGATAGGTAGTCCAAAACTAATATTTTTATCTTTCGATTTTTATCCGTAGGAGTATCTGTTCCAGGATTAATATGCCGAATCTGCCAGGTTTTACTTTTTAGTTTTTCATTATCTGTAAAACAGATATAATTTACATTCTTTTTTTTAAAAGGAATCTCTTTTAAATTGTCATAATTTCCAAAAATTGATGTATATACTACTAATTTCATTAGAGTACTATAACAAATAATTAATAATTCGTTAATAGTATTCTAGTAGGCAAAGCATTTAAAAAAAACTATAATATTCATACATAAAAGTTAGGGCGTTAAATGAATAAAAAAATATTACTTATAGCAAACACAACAGGCTGTCTATTTAACTTTAGACATGGACTAATTAAAAGACTACTAGCAGACGGATATAGTGTTTTTATATTAGCACCTTATTATAGCCAAGAGGCATATAGTAAAAATGCAGTAACAGAGCTAAAATCCTGGGGTGTAATTTGCCAAGATATCGATTTTAATAGTAAAGGTATGAATCCAATTCATGATCTTAAACTTGTAAATAGTTATATGAAAGAATTTAAAAAGATAAAACCTGATGTTATTTTAAGTTATACAATTAAATCTAATATATACGGTAGTGTTGCAGCCCGTAAGGTTGGTATACCTATTATTAATAATGTTACAGGTCTTGGTAACTTATATGCAAATCCAACTCTTATTACTAAAGTAGCTGATATTTTATATAAATGGGGATTTAAAAAAAGTTCTACTGTCTTTTTCCAAAATCAGGATGACATGGATCTATTTTTAGAAAGATCTACCTTAAAAGAAGAACAGTGTGGACGGATTCCAGGATCTGGTATCAATCTAGAACTTTTTAAGCCTGAACCAAAGGTTAATCCTTCTGAAAAACTTAAGTTTTTAATGATAGCTAGACTTATTTGGGATAAAGGTGTTGGTTATTATGTGGATGCAATTAAAGTTATAAAAGAGAAATATCCAAATACTGAATTTCAGATTTTAGGAGAGAGAGGGGTTAATAACCCATCTGCAATTCCAGATGAAACAGTCGATTCATGGATAGAATCTGGACTAATTACATATTTAGGAACATCAAATGATGTTAGGGAACAGATTCGAGAGTGTGATTGTATGGTTCTTCCATCAATTTACCGAGAAGGTGTTCCTAGAACTTTAATTGAAGGTTCTGCTATGGGTAAACCAATTATTACAACGGATAATGTAGGTTGTAGAGACATTGTGCAAGATGGATATAATGGATATCTATGTAAAAAAGCAGATAGTGACGATCTTGCATTAAAAATTGAGAAGTTTATTAACCTAACAGATCAAGAAAGATTAGACTTAGGTAAAAATGGAAGAGAAAAAGTTGTAACAGAATTTAACGAAGAAATTGTTATAAGCAAATATATGTCTAAGATAAATTCTATCTTAGGTTTAAAGGAGTAGTATTTTGAATAAAGTTAGAACAGTTGTTAATATTTCATTTATTGTTTTAAGTATAACTTTAACTTACTTTATCTCTCTGTTAGGTAAAGATAATTGGATATATTATATTTCTTCTATTGTAGTTATTCTTATTTTTTTAGGTCGAGTTAAAATTTATCCACTGACTGAACACCACATGATTCCGATGATATTTAGTCTAGTTGTCTATTTTATTCTGTTTTTATATTTTGCCCAAAAAGATGTCTCTTACTCAACTATTACACTGTTACTCGAGTGCCTTTTTGCCTGTTTATGGTTAAGTTCTTGGGCTTTTATTAAAAATAGATATTCACCTATTGTTTTAGGCTATTTTAAGACTGAATATACACAGTATTTAATAAATACAAAAAAATTCACATTTGTAGAAATTGACCCAAGCCAAGCTAAAGGCCAAGCTCTAGATGGTATTATTTATGACGAAATAGTTGCCAAAGATAGCGAAGCTACCCTATTTATTTCAGAGAAAGGCATAAAGAGAGTTCCAATAATTAAACTTTCAACTATATTACAACAAACTTCTGGTAAGATCGCCATGGAGCACATAGGTCTGTGTTCATTCTCAGATTTTAATATTACTCCTACATATAGTATTGTTAAAAGATTTTTAGATCTGTTTCTCACAATTATATTCTCTCCATTTATCGCTGTTTTAATGTTATTTACAGCCATTGGAGTAAAAATTGACTCAAGAGGTCCAGCTGTCTTTGTTCAAGAGCGTACTGGTCGAGGTGATATTCCTTTTAATATGTATAAGTTTAGAAGCATGGTTGTGGAATCAGAGAAAGATGGAGCAAAGTTTGCATCTTCTAACGATAAAAGAATTACACCATTTGGTAAGTTTATTAGAAAGTTTCGACTAGATGAACTACCACAATTTGTTAATATATTAAAAGGTAATATGAGTCTTATTGGTCCAAGACCTGAGCAAAAAGTTTTTACTGATGAATTTAATACACAGATTCCTTTTTACCCATATAGACATGCTGTAAGGCCAGGAATAACTGGTTGGGCCCAAGTTTCCCAGGGTTATGCTGCAACAGTTGAACAGACAGAAGAGAAGGTTGAATACGATCTGTTTTATATTAAGAATTTCTCTGTATGGTTAGATCTACTAATTGTTTTAAAAACAATAAGAACTATCTTTACAGGTTTTGGATCAAGGTAACTTAAAATGAGATTTAAAGTTTTAACTGTTTTATTGTTTTTGTTGTCAGTTTCTCTTTTTTCAGAAGCTCAGAAAGTTTACTCATTAACTAGGTATCAGAAGTTATACGATGCACTTGAGTCTCTTCAGTTAGAAGCTGGAATCTCCCAAATATCCTACTCCTATCCATATACTGAGAAGGAATTCGAATTTATTTTATCAAGTATTCCGATGGACAGTTTAAGTTCAACAGGAATCGATAGGTACCAGTGGGTACTGTCCCAGCTATCCTTAGATTCTAATAAACAAGGTTTTACACCATCTATTGGGGGTGAAGTAAATCTTGAGACATATATACAGACAAATAAAGATAATGATTATTGGATATACGGTTACCAAGAGAGAAAACCTGTAGTAGAGATTGATTTCTCTGCTGGAATAAACCAATTTTTCTGGGGTGATTTAGCCCTACCTTTACAAAAAGGACTGGATTTTAATAGGTATTCTGAAGGTGCAGAGAGTAATGTCTCTCTAATCTGGAATCTAGATCAAATTGATGCTCAATTTCCATTTTTAGCCCTATCTGCAATTGGTGGAGATAATTGGAGTGTAATGTTTGGTCGAGATATTCTTAATTATGGTGTTGGGGAGTCAGGTAGTTTTACTATCTCCGACGATGGAAGTTATCATGACTTTTTAAAAATATCTACATTCTGGAAAAAATTTAAATATACAATGACATTAGTAAATATCGATCCTATTGATATCGAAGGTCTTGATCCATATATTGAATATGAAACAGTTCTTAATACTGATGGTGAAGAAGTTAAAGTTATATCTGACGAGAGTAGAAATGAATTAAAAATTTTTATTGACCATGCATTTGAATTTAGACCATTTGACAACTTCGCTTTCTCTCTTCATGAAGTTACTGTTAGAGGGGGAGGAGAATTAACATTTGGGTTCCTTAATCCTCTAATGTTAATGCATAACCTGGCTTTACCAGACAGAAAATTTACAATTTTTGGAAACTCATTAGTTGTTGTTGCAGCTACGTATACACCAATTAAAAACTTAAATATATATAGTGAATATGCATTAGATCAGTACGAAACCCTATCCGAGGCGGATAGATCAGATGATCCTGAATCTGGAGACCCAAATGCATGGGGTATTTTAGCAGGAACAAATTATCTACTTAATTTAGAGAATAGTTCGTATCTTTTTAATGTTGAATACGCTTATACAAATCCCCATCTCTACCGTAGTTCCAACTCCTGGTCAATTTATGCATTAACCAGATGGTACCATAGTGTATATAACGATAGTAACGATATAGAAGTTGAACCATTAGGTTATGATTTTGGACCAGATATTCAATTAATTAAGGCTTCAGTTACAACCAAACTGTTTAATCGACTAAGTATAGGTTTAGAGTTTTATCATATTTTAAAAGGTGAAAGTTCATTAACCGACCCGGCTGAAGAAGGTGCGGAAGCTTTTGATAAAGAGACTCCATCAGGTAGTACTATTTTTAAAAGAGATATAATAACACTTAGTTCTGAATATGAGATAAATGACAGTATTACATCCTACCTTCAATTTAACGCTCTATTTTTTGAGAACGTAGATAATGTTGATGGCGAGGATATAACAGATTTTCAATTTGTAATTGGCGCTAGTTATAAATGGTAAAAGCCCAATAAAGGGCTCTTATTAAGTTTATATTTCCTTATTAAAATGAATAGTTAAAAGATAGTCTAATATAGGATGCATAATCATCATCACCTTCAACTAAATCTTTATTCTCTATATAAGCAAATGCATATCCAAGTTCACCATAAATCTCTCCAGATCTTAAAGGTACTCTAGGGCTCACTATTACAATTTCATTTAAAAACAGTGTCTCTATAACATCCTGGGTTAAAAATGGTGTTGAGTTCTTATACTGATACCCTCCAGTCCAACCATATCCTGGGTCAAAGATTGTACCGTCTGTTGGGATTGCTTCGTCAGCTATACCATCGTTATCTGTATCTATAGTATTTCCATCAGCATCTAAAGTTTCATCACCATAGTCTCTATCCTCGTCAGATGAACTATTACCATGTCGTAGGATTTCAGAAGTTAATTTGATCTTAAAGCCTTTAGGTATATTAAATGTTACATTCAAGCCAATTTTATCTGAGTTTGGTTCCATACCTGTTGGACCCATTGATACACCACCATTAGTGTAGTTTTCATAGTTTAAATACTCAGCTAGTGCATGGCTTCTAATATCAAAATCCTGATCATCTGTAAGATAAGCATCATCTTCTGGTGTCTCTGTTATGTGAGTATACATATACGGCATTATAGCTGTATAGGTAAGATTCACAGTGCTAATAACCGACTCTTCTGGAGACCAGTCTAAGTTAAACTGAGCAGCTAACTTAAATCTTGTATCAAAGTTTAATTTAACAACTTCTATTGCATTTATATCGTCTAAATATACTGTTCCATATAAACTTATGTTTTGTGGGAATTGAAATCTACTACTTAATCCTAATAGTGAGTTAACATCCCAAGTTCCACCTTGTCCTGCAGAATAAAAGAACTCGTTAAAGGGTAAAAAGAAGATAGGTTTAACTCCCTTTCCACCATATACTACTGTTTCATAAAACTGGAATTCCCAGAAGTCTGTAAATTTAAAATCTAAACTTCTAATATGTATATATTTGTCATCAGTTTCTTCATCCCCAGTGTTATCTGTTGCAACAATAGGCATAAACAGATAGGAAGCTGTAAAAAGGTCATGTATCCATGTTCCTGAGAAGTGTGCAGCTTGTTTAGCATTTGGATTTAAAACAACACTGTCGGAAAATAGTGGACCAAAACTAGATGACATCATACCTGACTGGAACCATAATCTATCAGTACCAAATCCTGCATTCATATTTAAACTTTGTAATACATCCCAGGTAATATCCCCAGTCTCTATTGTCATATTATCAATGTTTAGATCGATTCCGGTACTTCTTGTTGGTGCTAAAGTGTCCATATCAATCTGATTTAACATAAATACGTTAATATCGATACCTGCAGTAAAATATTCATGCAGAGGTATATTAGCTTCTAAACCAAAGCCTGAAATTGTCTCATATTCCTCCAGGTCAGTATAAGAGTTGTGTTTAATAGTACTTTCCAAATTCATAGTGGTAAAAGATTCTAGATATCTTTGAGCTTTTATAACATCTATCTCACCACCTCTTTTAATAACTTCGTTAAATATAAATATAAGGTACTGAGCAGGGTATGGTCTTATAGGAGGTAGTCTATCTATTAGGCCAATATTTCTCCAATGATCAATATCTTCGTAAATTTCATCTCTAGCACTATTAGAACCAGATGAATATATATTAAAACTGATAAGTATAATTGATAATATTAATAAAATCTTTTTCACGGTTTCTCCAATTAATTGTATATTTTTTATTAGAATAGCTATTGTATAATCTTTTGTCTACAAGAGACGAAATTATAATAATATAATTGATTATTTTACAACTTAATGTAACAATATTATTAACATTATATTCAAGGAAATCCATGAAAATAGCAATTTTTACTGATACATTTTACCCACAGGTTAATGGAATTGTTACCTCCATTATTGATATCGCAAAAGGTATGGCTGATAAGGGTCACAAAGTATTTATAATTTCCCCTGATGAAAGTATTTCATTTGTAGAATTTGTATATAAAGATATTGAAGTTCTTCGAATTCCAGCTGTAGATGCAGCCTTTTATGAAGGATTTAAATGGTCTACAATAATCCATAAACCAACATATAAAAGGTTAAAAAAAGAGAATATTGACCTTGTACATTTTATGACACCAATAACCATCTCGGTATTTGGTATTTTAGTTGGTAAAAGATTAGGAAAACCTATTATTGGAACTTACCATACATTTGTTAGTGAACTTACATATTTAAGACAGTTTTTTCCTAGAGCTGGTTCTTTTACCCAAAGGTTTGCATGGTGGTTTACTAACTCATTTTACAATCGATCACACCTGATAACTACACCTACAGAGAATGCAAGAAAAGAGCTAATAAGAAACAAAGCTAGAATAGAGGTTGAAGCAGTTTCTAATGGAATTAAGTTAGATAGTTTTGATAACTCTAAAGCGGACCTAATTAAACAAAAATACAATCCAGATGGTGAATTAGCCCTCTATGTTGGTAGAATTGCTCCAGAAAAAAATATGATATGTCTTTTAACATCATTTAAAAAATTATGTGAAAAGGATTTAACTACAATATTATTAGTTGTAGGTGGTGGACCATCTTTCGCAGAGTGTAAAGAGTTTGTAAAAAGTCAGGGGTTAGATAAAAGAATAATATTTTTAGGTCAGATTCCCACCGATGAACTTAAAACATCTGGTATTTTTGGAGCATGTAAACTTTTTGTTACAGCATCAACTACCGAAACACAATCTATTACAATATTAGAAGCTGAAGCAAATGGTATCCCGTGTATTGGACCTGATGCTAAAGGTATTCCGTGTGTAATTGAGAATAATCATAACGGTTTTTTAGTTACTCCAAATGACTCTGAAGAAATTACAGATGCCATGGAAAAACTTTTAACAGATGAAGAACTATATAAAAAATTCTCAGCCAACTGTTTAGAGTCAGTAAAAAAACAAGATTTTAACCTTATATTAGACCAGTGGGAAGACCGATATCATAGAGTCATGAATATGCCTAGAAGGCATAAAAAGATAAGTAGACGAGATGTTTGGTCTAGAAGAAAAGACTACTAGTTATATCTAATTTAAAGTCTGTAACATCAAAATCTGTTAAATCCCAGGATACTGAACCTCTTGCGACTAAGGATTTTAGTTTATCTACATATAAGATAAAGTCAGCACCTGCTCCATATTTAAAATCCAAATTATCAGTTATTCCCATATCGAAGTGGGGAGCAAATATTGCTTCTGCAAAGTTCTCTATTTTGATCACTCTAATATAAATGTTGTTATTTGAAAACAGACCCATATCTCCATATAAATCTCCACTATCTACTCCTCGGACTTTACTTCCAAGGCCTAATAGTTCGTTATTAATAGATATTGTTCCTGTTAATTTACTGCTTATAGATATTGGGGAAGTTCCAAATGCTTTATAATATGCACCAAACAGAGTGAAATCAGTAGCTGGCTTTAAGTCTCCCTCATCGGTATATAACATGTGTATTGAATTCCCAATTCCATATTTATAACCATCTCTAAAGTTTCCAACCCAGTTTACAGTATCTTTAGAGAAACCATGGGTGTAGGAGAGTGTTATTGGGTTTTCAATTATATCTTCTTCAAGAATTGATTCATCTACTGGTTTATATGCATATCGACTCTCAAGGGAAATTTTAGGTGAATAATTCAATATTCCAAATAGTTCAAATGTTGTACCTATTTTTACCTTAGAACTATAAAAGCTCCACTCTTCGTCGTCTTTTGATTCCCGATCTAGCTCTTGTTTATAATGAAAATCGTAATATCTACTGTTTATTAATATATCAGAAACTCCAACTTGTGCATCCCAGGTTTGTAGTTCTAAATCATCATCACTATTTAAACCAATGTTAACACCACCCTGAAATAGAGTATCAGTTAATGTTCCTAGGGAGTTATACCAGTAAAGTTTCATCCCTATACGTCCACCTTCTTCCGAGTCATACTTTGGATAACCAAATGGAATCAGACCCCAGGCTTCGTCAAGATATACCAGCAAAACAACACTGTTTCCAGTTATTATAGTTTCTACACTAAATTCTTCGTATATTCGAAGGTTTTCAATCTCTTGTTTTACAGTCTCTTCGAAGGTTTTTATCTCTTCTAAGGTCTTGAATGTTAACCCTCGATTTAAATCTAATCTATTCTCAAAAAAGAAGGGCTGTGTTGACCCTTTTATATCGTATTGTATATCGGTTAATGTATATACTTCTTGCTGTGCAAAAACAGTAAATGTTCTAATTGTTATTAGTAAAAGAATTATAAATTTTTTCATACAAGTAATATAACACAACAACGGGTTTAAGTGTCACTAGTAAAACTGATATATTTATTTTAAAATAATCCCATGAGTAATTATGAATTTAGTTTTGGACAGTATAAAACAAGTGTCGGTTTTTACGATTTAGAAGACCTAATACCAGCAGATGGATCTCTATTTGTAGCCGATGAAAATACGAAGTATCTTATACCTAAAAAGTATCTAGATAAAGCTATTATATTACAGCCAGGAGAGCAGTTTAAAAACTGGGAAAGTGTGGATAAAATACTTTCAAAAGCTGTAGAGTTAGAACTTGCTAGAGATTCTATTTTTGTTGGAATTGGTGGTGGTGTAATATGCGATATGACAGCATTTGCAGCTTCAGTTTTCATGAGAGGTTGTAAGGTAACTTTAGTTCCTACAACTCTACTTGCAATGTCCGATGCCGCTTTAGGTGGTAAAACCGGTGTTGATTACCGTGGATATAAAAACTTAGTTGGAGCATTTTATCCTGCCCAGGAACTTCGAGTAGGGGTTGAAACATTAAAGACACTTAGCCCTAGAGAGTTTTTATCTGGTTTAGGTGAAGTTATTAAAACCGCAATGTTAGTCGATATTAAACTATTTGAATTCTTAGAAAATAGTAGAGATGAAATATTAGCCCTAGATACAGAGGCTTTAGAGTTTATGATAAACGGGTGTATAAAAGCTAAAGGTAAAATTGTAGAAGAGGATCTATACGAAAGATCTATTAGAGCAACTTTAAACCTAGGCCATACCTTTGGACACGCCTTAGAAACTGTTACTGGTTTTAAAGATTTTAGCCATGGTGAAGGTGTAGTTTGGGGAATAGGTAAAGCTATGCAGACATCTTTAGAATTAGGAATTGTTGATTCAGATTATTATAATAGAGTTATAGATCTGTTAAACCTATATAAATACCGATTAACTGCCAAAGTGGATTCTAATAAAATAATTAATGCCATGAAATTAGATAAAAAGAAAAAGGGTGGAATCGTTAAGTTTATACTTCAGACTGCTCCCCAGGAAACTCTAATTAGAGAAGTTCCTGAAGAGGTTCTATTAAAAGTATTATAACCTAGCTATAACCTAGCTATAGCTAGGTACCACCTTATAAATAGAACGAGTCCAGTTTCCCATAAATTAGGTTAATTTATGTTATGTTGTTTTTCAAAACTATATAATTATCACTAACATAAGAAACTCTTGGAGCAACGCCTATTATATGGACTTTACATCAAGAAGGATATTCAATTTGAGAGATAGTAGGCGCTATAAAAATATATACCTGTCGATTTTCGCGACAAAAATATTGACAGAAGTGTCTCGATATGCGACAATTTAAGAGTAGAGGAGCTGTACTTGATAATTGAAACAGAAGCCAAACTACGTAGGATTGTTAATAAATATCCTACAGCTAGAGAGTCTATTAACGGTTGGATTAAGAATATAAGTAATATTCACCCAAAGCATATCATAGAGTTAAGGGAGTCTATACGGCATGCAGATGCGGTTGGATATAAAAATATGTATACTTGCTTCAATATATGTGGTGGGACATATAGACTAATAACTGCTATAGACTACAGAAGACAAAGTATATTGATTGTAGAGTTCTTACTACATAAGGATTATGATAGAAAATATGTACAGAGGAAAGGTAAATAACAGTGAATAAAATTGAATTAAAACCAAAGTTCACAGAGTTGTCAGAGTTACAACAACTCCTTTTATATGTTTCGAACTTATCAATTGAATCAGATGATGATGCAATTATTGTAGAGGATTTTGCATTAGCTCTTTTTGAGAGAGTTAACGATGGTGTTGACTACTTAAGAGCTATTTATCTTAGAGTTTTAGATATACTAAGGGCATATGAAACTACTCAATCAAAAATAAAAGGTACAGGAGTGCAAGCTCTGAAGTATTTAATGGAAGATAGAGGTGATACACAAACCTCTTTATCTAACATTATATCTCGAACAGTTCTTAGTGAAATATTATCAGGGAAACGAAACCTTAATCTTAATCATATAAAAGCACTAGCAAAAAAGTACAATGTGCCTGAACAAGTGTTTATTGATGAGGCAGTTTAAATTATGGTTCTATACCCCGTAGGTATAAGGTGTTATACCTTATAAGTAAAAAGAGTCCAGTTTCCCATAAATTAGGTTAATTTTTTCCCTACTTTCCTGGGATATCTGGTCTTTTGTATTATTCGATAAAGACCCAATTGCTTCTACACTCTGGTTAAGAGCTGTATTAAATCTTTTTGTACATTTAAACCAATAGGTTCCATTATTATCAGTATTAAGACTTAAAAACCCTAGTTCATTTTTGTTTTTCTTCTTTTTACTAACCGGGGTCAAATTCATTGTGAAACCAATTGCTGGAATTAGTATTTTCTCTAAATCCTCTATGTTGTTAATATGAAACGTCTCTTTTGGAAAATCATCTAATATCTCTTTAGTAGGATCTATTAACTTAGCAGCCTTAAATATTTTATTAACCTTTGCTTCTTTTAATATAATAAAGTTTTTATATTTAAGTTCACCTCGTAAATTACCAAACTGAGGAATTTCGTCCCATTTTGTCTGGTTTAATGCCTGTTTTAGCTCATTCCATTGTAAAACTATATATTTTTTACCACTAACCTGGGAAATTGGGAACATGAACTTCCCAATACTTAGGTTATTAGTAGTATCTCTTTCCCTAGTGTTTCTAGGTAGCTCTTTCTCTCTTCTAGGTCTTTTATCACCTTTTATCATTCCACCAGTAATTAGGTTAAGGTATAACTCTTCAGATATATCTTTAATCCACTGCTTCTTTAATGGGCTTACACTTCTTGCATACATTCTACTAGTTTTTACAATCTCACCAGCTACAATAAAATCTGGTTTCTCTCTAAACAGCACAGAACCAGGGTGTATAATTACTTTATCAGTTGTTGGGGTTCTATAAACACCTCGACCATTTTTTGCACCAATAAATTGAATCAGACCTGCAGCCAAACTAATAATGTACTCTTTAAAGTTAAAGTTTCCACTATCGGATATTGGTATCCCCATTTCACTAACAATTGAACTTAACTGCTCGTGTATATTAATTATTTCGTGCATTATTTTTTCATCTAAATAAAATCTTTTGCAAAACTTATCTTTTTTAGCAGCATCGTTAAACATTTTATATAGTTTTAAGTAGGCACTAAAATCTCCGTTGGCATCTCCAAAAGATGCATGGGCTTCCCTAGATGCCAACTCTTCACCTTGTACAAAAGTAAAAGGGCTTCTTGTACTTATAAAACTTGTAGCAATTATTACTTCGTTTAGAACATCTGGATATCGTAAAATTGACTCTACTATCATTCTAGAATGTCTAGGTAGAAGTGGAAACATTACCATCATGTCACCAATACTGCTTAAAGTATTATCTGAGTTAAGTGCTCCAAACTGATTTAAGGTATTAACTGCTCCTGTAATTCCTTGTTTTCCTGGAGATGATAAAAAGTCAAAAGAGTGGAAGTCTGTAATTCCTATCTCTGACATTCTAAGTACAACCTCTGACAGGTCGGTTCTAAAAATCTCTTCTCTGGTAAATCTATCTTTAATATCGTAATCGTTTTTAGAGTAAAACCGATAACAAGTTCCTGGTGCAGTTCTACCAGCTCTACCTTTTCTCTGGTCAGCTGAAGCCTTAGATATTGAGTTCTCAATTAACGAAGAGGTAAAAGTATGGGGATTATAGAAGTTAAGTTTACTTAAACCTGAGTCTAAAACAATTGTAATACCGTCTATAGTTACACTTGTTTCTGCTATGTTAGTAGAAACTACAACTTTAGTTTTAAACAACGGGGTCTTCATAAAAATCTTCTCTTGCTCTTCCTTACTTAACCTTCCATATAGAGGGATAATAAAAAGTTTTTTAAAGACACTACTAGCTTCTAAAGCTGTAACTGTATCTTTAATAAGTTTCTCTCCAGATAAAAATATTAATATATCTCCATCACCCTTACTTTTGTTCATAACGTTTCTTTCAACGGTATCAGCAATTGCCTTTATTAGGTCATCGGTGTGGTCGGATTTTAACGGGTGATACATCATATTTACTACATATGGTACTGTCTCTATTGTTATTATTGGAGCTTTAAAAAAGTAGTCTGAAAAGCTTTGGGTATTTAGTGTTGCTGAAGATATTATTACTTTAAAATCTTTACGTTCTTTTAAAACATTTTTTAATAGACCTAATACAAAATCTATATTTAGACTTCTTTCGTGTGCCTCATCAACCATCATAACAGAGTAAGCACTCAGTAATGGGTCATGTTTTATCTCTTGTAACAGTATACCATCTGTCATTATTTTTAGTGCCGTTGATGGAACTGTTTGATCGTCGAATCTCATTTTATATCCAACAAAACCAGGTACTGTTACTTTAAGTTGTTTTGCCATATATTCTGAAACAGAAAGTGTTGCAATTCTTCTAGGTTGAGTTATTCCAATAACACCTTTAGAAGCATATCCAGCTTCGTTTAAAATAAGTGGTATTTGTGTTGTTTTACCAGAACCTGTAGGGCTTTCTACAATTATAACCTGATTATGTTCTAGTGCATCTAATATTCTTTGTTTTTCTTTATATACTGGTAACTCTTTTGGATTCATAAATAAAGTCTATCATAAAAAGAAATCTTTGTCTTTTTTAAGAATGTTTCTTATTATTTAAGTAGGTGAATCAAAATGGGTAATCTATATAAAATAGGATAAATGCGCTACACCTACTAATAAATGGTAATTCGATGAAGGGTTAAAAAAGCAAAATAATCAGCATCAACAAAATAGTTCTAGAAATGATTAAACTAGGGTGTACAACTATATATGCTGAAAACACTTGTACACAAAAGAAACCTAATTCGTTATTCCAAAAACTTAGGATCTAAACAAAACTTGTGAATATCACAGCATATTATACATAATGCTGTGAATTAATTTTACATTAAGGTTTTAATTCCAGAATGATTTCATTAAAAAGATGTATTTTTTGAAACTAAAAACATTAATTTCATTGACTTAGAGTTAACTCAAACTTATATAATTATTTTAATACCCTAAAAAAGGAGTTTATCTATGAATTATAGAACTTTAGGAAAAACTGGATTCAAAGTATCGGAAGTTAGCCTTGGAACATGGCAAGTTGGTGGTAAATGGGGAGATGATTTTAACTTCTCAAATGCAGAGAAAATTCTAAATCAGGCCGTAGATGGAGGTGTTAACTTCATAGATACTGCTGATGTATATGAGGGTGGGAATAGTGAAAAGGCCATAGGTAATTTAATTAAATCCAGATCCG
>JAOPTT010000001.1:0-243719 GCA_051531975.1 Spirochaetaceae bacterium | reverse complement strand
GCCATAGGTGTTATCTTCGAAATTACAATTAAACTTAAGGATAGTTATACATTTTCTAACGAAAAGTATAATGTTAGTGGGATAGTAGGCTCAAGGCAAACTGCTTTGAGTTGGGGTTATTAAACTAGACTTTTTATTTATAACGATTCTGACTGAAGGAAGAATCGTCTCTCCAATAGTAATAAATGAAATCGAATACATAAATGAAACCAACCGATAGGGTTGGTTTTTCTGTTTATAACGATTCCGACAGAAGGAGGGATCGTCCCGCTGGCTAAAGGAAGAATCGTCCCGCCGCCCAAAGAAGGAATCATCTAATCTTTTAGTGGTTTCTATGTATAAAATTTGCAGTATTTAACTAGGAATATATTATACTTAAGATATGAATAAAGTATTTTTTTTAATATTGTTAATTGTATCGTCATCTATATACTCAGAAGTTTCAACTTTGTCTATAAAAGATTTAAAGAATAGAACCTTTCCTAAAAATATAATTACGGTAGAATCTGAAGTTGGTAATTATAATAAATATTCAAGTTATGACATCTCTTTCAACGTAAACGATGCTAAAGAGTATGCTTTAATGTCAGTTCCCAAGTCAGAAAAGCCAATAGATGGATATCCATTACTCATTTTAATTCATGGTCATATTCCACCTAAACAATATTCAACATTTAACTCATATAAATATATGTTTAATAGATATGCCAGCAGTGAATTTGTTGTAATTAAACCAGATTTGAGAAGCCATGGACGTTCTGGAAGTGGAAGTAGTTACGATGGAAATGTAGCAAAACTATACTTTTTAGAAGACATGCTTCAACTTCTAACATCAATAGAATCATTAGATAACATAGATACCAATAATATATTTCTAATGGGTCATTCAAATGGTGGAGATACAGTCGCTAGACTATTATCAGTACTTCCAAATAAAATAAAAGCTGCGTCAATGTGGGCCCCTGTAACCATAAACTTAGAAGAATCTAACTTTTATTATAAAGGACGCGGCCGTAAGAACTATGGATTAGAGGCAGTCACAGAACCTTCTGCAGTAGATGTAATTATTAAATATAAAAAGGAGTTACAGGATTCGTTATTAAAAATTGGTATATCAGAAATAGAAAGCATTAGATATTATGAATATCTAAAATATATTAAAACATCAATTAAAATTAGACATGCTGATACTGATATCGTTGTTCCATATTCATGGAGTAAAATGTTTATACAGAGAGCCCAGAATTATGGTTACCTAAAAAATATTCAACTAGTAAATTACCCTGGAGATGATCATAATATTGCAAAAAATCAATCCGATGCACAAAAAGCTGACCTACTATGGTTTAGAACTTTTTTGAATAAATAAAAGAGGAAATCAATAATTATATAAGAAGCTTAATTTTGGATCTAATTACAACTAAAATAACAAATTATTTAATAAAAGTAACTAAAAGCTACAGAGTGCCCACCCTGTGGCATTATTAAGTTGTTCAATTGACTTTTTAGGGTTACCATAAATAGATTGTGGAGGTTTTAATGGATGACTTTAAGGTATACAAATATAGGTGGGTAGTTCTATTCGCCTATTTTCTAATTGCAGCAACTATTCAGATTCAATGGTTAACTTTTGCGCCAGTAGCAAGGGCAGCTGGATTTTTCTATCAATCCCAGTTAACTCCAGGTTCTATAATAAATATAGACTTCTTATCAATGACGTACATGTTTGTATTCTTAATTCTATGTATACCAGCTTCCTATATAATAGATACATATGGTATTAAAATTGGAATTGTTACAGGTTCATTAATTGCAGGAATCTGTGCATTAGGTAAAGGAATATTTGCAGATAACTTTACTGTTGTTTTACTTTTCCAGATTGGCTTAGCAGTTGCTCAACCATTTATACTTAACTCTGTAACTGCTCTAACTGTCAGATGGTTTCCATTAAGAGAGAGGGGTACTGCTGGAGGAATAGCAGCATTGGCACAATATTTGGGGATTTTAACAGTTATGCTTATTACTCCAATGTTATTAACAGTTGGATATAACGAATCTGGGCAGATAATATCTGTGGAGGGTGTTAAATCAATGTTAATGTTTTATGGTATTTTAACATTTGTAGCCGGACTAGTTGCTACTATTTTAATTAAAGAGTGTCCTCCAACACCACCAGCAGCTATTGTGGTCGAGAAGCAGGACTTTTTTAGTGGACTAAAAAGGATATTAAAACTTAAAGATATGAGACTATTACTTGTTCTGTTTTTTATAGGTCTTGGTCTATTTAATGCAGTTTCAACAGTTATTGACTCTATATGTTCATCTAAAGGATTAACTATGGATCAGAGTGGATTAACAGGTGGTATAATGTTGATTGGAGGAATTATTGGTGCTGTTATTATGCCAATACTATCTGATAAGCAACGTAAGAGAAAACTATTTTTACAGATATGTATGATAGGTATGGTTCCATCGGTTATTGGTTTAGCTCTACTAACATCTTTTATTCCACTATTAATTAGCTCATTTACACTTGGATTTTTTGTTATGAGTGCAGGGCCTATAGGATTTCAGTATGCCGCGGAAGTAAGTTCTCCTGCATCTGAATCTACTTCTCAGGGAATTATCTTATTAGCTGGTCAAATATCTGGTTTAGTTTTTGTTAGTCAGATGTCAACATCTGAGGGTATGAAACTTTGGATGTTAATTTTTATTGGACTATCTATAATCGCGCTATTTATGACATTTTTATTAAAAGAATCTCCTATGATAATTACAGAAGCTGAAAAGTATGGTATAGAATCTGCATAGAAAGGAATTATATCAAATATGGGCTCACTGGGTGTGAGTCCATATTTATCTATATAGTATTATGATCTGTAAATATAACTATTAACAATACCTTCTAACATCTCCTGTCTACCAGATGAGTTTGTAAGGTTTTTATTGTTTTTAGCATACTCTGCTAAAGCTTCAAAGTCGACTTTACCATCAACAATATCTTTTCCAATTCCAGTGTTATATGACTCGTAACGTTTAGCAACAAAGTCCTCTAATACTCCATCGGAATATAGTTTCTCTGCAACTAAAAGACCTTTTGCAAATGTATCCATACCAACAATGTAAGACATAAATAGATCGTCTGGTTGGAATGAACCACGTCTAACTTTTGAGTCAAAGTTTAAACCACCTGGAGCTATTCCACCATTTTTTAATACTTCGTACATGCACATAGTTGCATCATAGATATTTGTAGGGAACTGGTCAGTATCCCAACCTAATAACATGTCACCTTGGTTAGCATCAATACTACCTAAAACACCGTTAATTCTAGACATTAAAAGTTCGTGTTGGAAAGTATGTCCAGCTAAAGTTGCATGATTTGCCTCAATATTCATTTTAATTGTATCTTCTAAATCATATTTTCTTAAGAAAGCTAATACAGTCATTGCATCAAAGTCATACTGATGTTTTGTTGGCTCTTTTGGTTTAGGCTCAATTAAGAACTGACCTTTAAAACCAATTTTTTTAGCATAATCTTTAGCCATATGTAGGAACCTTGCAAAGTTATCGCTTTCTAAAGCTACATCAGTATTAAGTAGAGTCTCGTAACCTTCTCGACCACCCCAGAATACATAGTTCTCTCCACCAAATCGGTTAGTTAATTCAAGAGCTTTTTTAACCTGAGCAGCAGCAAAAGCAAATACATCTGCATTAGGAGCTGTGGAAGCACCATGAACAAACCTTGGGTTACTAAAACCATTTGTAGTTCCCCAGAGACATTTAATACCAGTCTCTTTCATCTTTGCTTCAATTAAGTCGGCAATTATATCAAGGTTTTTCTCTTTCTCTTCTAGTGAGTCACCCTCTGGTGATATATCAAGATCATGGAAGCAGAAAAACTCCATACCCAATTTAACCATTAGTTCAAAAGCTGCATCAACTCTTGCTTTAGCTAAGTCCATACCATCTAAACCATCGTATGGTCTTTCCATAGTTGCCATACCAAAAGGATCGTTACCACCACCAGTCATTGTATGCCAATAACTCATTGAAAATCGTAGATGATCTTTCATCTTTTTACCAGCTACAACTCTATCTGCATCGTAATATTTAAATGCTAAGGGATCAGTTGATGATTCCCCTTCAAACTTTATTTTGTCTATTCCTGTAAAATACTCTTTCATTAAAGCACTCCTGTTTTATATTTGTATTTAAAATGTACCGTCATCTGCTTTAAATACATTCCTTATTTCTTAATAATAAGTATTATTATTCCTACTGTCAAACAAAATGTTAGTGAAATCTTTAAAAAATTGAACATTATTTAAGAAGTTGTGCCTTTTTATAGGAACGACTAATTTTTTTAATACTCTTTAATAAGAAAAACAAAGACTGTATAATTTACAAATGAAAAAAATATACCTAAAAGAGAGAGATATCCTTTTCATCTTTTTTATATCTATAATATTAATTGGTACACTGTTTTTATCACTTCCTATTTCTTGGCAGAAAACTGTAGAGTTCAAATTAATAGATGCGCTATTTACTTCGGTATCAGCAGTTTGCGTAACCGGGTTATCCACAGTTAATATTCTAGGTATGACATTTTTTGGTAAGATCATTTTAATTACTCTAATTCAAGTAGGAGGATTAGGGTTAATTACATTCTCATCAATGTTTTTAGCTTTACCAAGAAGAAAACTAACAATAGCTAATACTAATATTATACAAAACTATTTTACTAATGAAGAGATTGTAGACCCACGGTATATAATTAAAATTGTACTAAAATTTACATTAACCCTAGAGTTTATAGGTGCTATATTTCTCTTTATATCATTTAGAAAGTTAAATATTGAATCTCCAGTATTTAATGCTATATTTCATTCCATATCAGCTTTTTGTAATGCAGGTTTTTCGACGCTTCCTGGTGGGTTAACTATGTTTAGGGACAATACATTTACATCTGTAACATTTATGTTATTAATAATTACAGGTGGTATGGGTTTTATGGTCCTTCAGGACTTATACGATATGTTTATAGGTAAAGATATTATTCTACTTCTTCATACAAAAATTATGTTAGTTAGTACTTTGGTATTAATAGTTTCTGGTGCTATACTTTTTTATATCTTTGAATATAACAGTACAACATTAGAAGGACTTACGTGGAGTCAAAAAATATTACCTTCTCTATTTCAGTCTGTAACTACTAGAACTGCAGGTTTTAATACTATAGATCAAGCAGGGATGACTTTGACTTCTAAAACTGTATCACTAGCATATATGTTAATTGGCGGTGGTTCAGGTTCTACTGCAGGTGGGCTTAAAGTTACTACGGCTTTTCTACTTTTTTGTGTTTTAATACAGGGGTTAGATGAAAAACGTGGAGTTACTATATTCAGAAGAAAGATAAGCCATGTCCAGTTAACTAGAGCTGGGATCTTTTTTGGCAAAGCCTTGGTTTTAGTATTTTTAACAATAGTTGGACTTTTAATATCAGAGTCCTTTAATGGAAATAAGTTTACATTTATGGATATAACTTTTGAATCATTTTCTGCAATTGCTACAGTTGGATTGTCTTTAGATGTAACACCAAATCTAAGTACAGTTAGTAAGTTAATTCTTGTATGTACAATGTTTGCAGGTAGAATAGGTCTATTTTCACTTATATTACCTAAGCATGTAGAAACTTTAGATAGAACAATTGAATTCCCCGAAGGAGAGGTGTTAATAGGATGAAACAGTTTGCAGTTATTGGTTTAGGCCCTTTTGGGTGTCGTGTTGTAGATGAAATGGTTGAATTAGGATCAGAAATTATACTTTTAGATAGAGACAGAGAAGTTATTGACCGTTTAAAAGATAAAGTTCACGCAGCTTATATTGTAGATGTGATGGACGAAGAGGTTATTATTAAACTTATTCCTGCAGATATAGATGCAGTAATATTAGATTTAGGAACAAATCTTGAAGCTACAATTTTAGTTACAAACTATTTAAAAAAAATAGGAGTAGAGAAGATCGTAGTTAAGGCTGATTCTGATAGACATGGAGAGATTTTATCTATAGTAGGAGCTGCCCATGTTATATATCCAGATTTAGAAGCAGCTAGAAGAGTAACTCCACTACTGGTATCAGATACCCTGTATAACTTTATGCCAATTAGTAGTGGGCTTGTTATGGCTGAAATTATTGTTCCATCGAAATATGTAGGTAAAACTTTAGTTCAGGCTAACCTTAGATACGATGTAGGAATTAACATTGTAGCAATTAAAAAAGGTAGCCAATCAGAGTATAGCTTTTTTGTACCAGACTATGTATTAACAACTGAAGATATACTTTTAGCAGTAGGTGAAGAGAAAAATATAATGAGTTTTACCTCTGGTAGTAATTTTGCATCTAATAATACTTTATCAAAAATTCTAAAAAGGATGACAAAAAAATAAAATTGGAACAATCAAAATTCTTTGAAACTTTTATGAAACAGAAAAAATCTCCAACTTATAATACTAAAGTTAAAACTAAGTCAGATAAACAGTTTTTCTTTGCACTATTTTCTGATGATTTTGGTGTATATGTTAAAACTGTAAATAGAGGCTTAAAAGATAAAAAGGTTAATCCTGACTACTTCTCTGGGACTTTAAGAGATGCAGCAGTTCTTTTTAACCTTAAAAAAACAGAGACAAAACTAATAGTTGACTGGAATAACCCATATTCCCATATTTATTTAGATAGACATCCAGACTTGTTGGAAATTTTAACCAAGGTAGATAACTTAATAAACCAGGATGGCAAAGCTATTTATAGTGGAAGTATGGATAACCCTGTAGTTCTAAATATTATAGATTCTGTTGATGTACTACTATGCTCTGTTACCCTGTGTGATAACCAAATAAGTAGAGTCATAAGCGATAGATATTCCTTAGTAGGGAATAGAATATTATCAACACTGCCTTTAGGGGCTGGTTATAAATCTCTATTAGATCTTAATTCAACAATATTAAAGAGTGAAGTAAATCAGTTTCTAAGTATTGTTTATAGCAATTTTATTAATATTGAACTTAAATATTCAGGATTTAAAATAGAGAGAACTGGAGAGTGTGAACTACTTCCTTCCTTAATTATTGAGAATGTTGATGATTCAGGTTTTATGACTATAAATACATCTTTTAGTTTTAAAGACCTAATAACACCAGAGTTTTACCATAGTTATAGACCTTCTAAATTACTGTTTACAAATTACGATAACAGAACAATTACTATTAGTGAACTAACACTTCCCGAAATTGATGTATTAGATAGTTTAATAAAAATGCTCTATTATATAGAGGTTAAATATGAGCTAACTGACAGTTTTAATATAGAAGAGAATGGTGTAATTGTGCACCCTGATATGGCTCATGTTATGTTTAGTTCAGAATTAAAATCAATTCTAGATAATTTTAGCCTATTTGGTGAAAAGTTCTTAAAGAAGAATAGATTAAAAAAGAGTAAACCAAACCTAGAACTGCTTTTATCTAGTGCTGTAGATTTTTTACAAGGTAGTGCACATTTAAAGATTTATGGAGAAAGCCTTCCACTATATCAAGCAGTATCAACTTTTAATAAAAAGGGGTATATACCACTTAAAGATGGTGATAAAGGAATTATAGACAAGTCCTACATAGATAAAATTAAAAAAGTTATACGGGAAGGCAAAAACGGCATAGAAGTTAGTTTTTTTGATCTGCCATATATAGAAAATGAACTTGAAGCTGGAGTTAAAGGTGCAGAGTTTGTAGAAAAGATCTTAAATTATAAAAAAACTAAGGATCAATTAGATAATATACAATTAGATTTATCAGGACTTAATGGAACTCTAAGACCTTACCAAGAAGATGGTGTAAAGTGGATGAAAAACTTACATAGTGTTGGTGTTGCAGGCTGTCTTTCTGACGATATGGGTCTAGGAAAAACTGTGCAAACTATAACTTTTTTACTACAGGTCTTTAAGTCTAAACCTAAAGAACCAACACTTATTGTAATGCCTAAATCTCTGATTTTTAACTGGATAAATGAGTTTAAAAAGTTTGCTCCAGAATTAATTGTTGGAGTTTATTATGGTGGTGCCAGGGATATGCATACCTTTAATAAAAATCAGATTATTTTAACCACATACCATACTCTAAGAAACGACATAGATAAAATAAAAGAGATAACATTCTTTTATACAATTTTAGATGAATTGCAAAATATTAAAAACCACACTTCTGGATTAGCAAAGGCGTGTTTTTTATTAAAATCCAACTTCCGTTTAGGTATGAGTGGAACACCAATAGAGAACAGTTTAGGTGATCTATTTTCAATTTGTAGATATTTAAATCCTACACTTTTTGGAAGTTTCAGACGGTTTAAAGATGAGTGGTCAGGACCCATAACTTCAGAAGATAGTGAGATTGTTACAAATATACTTAGAAGCAAGATTAAACCTCTATTTCTAAGAAGAATAAAAGAGGACGTATTAGACGATCTGCCAGCTAAATCTGAGCAAGTCTTATATGTAGATATGTCAGAGAAACAAAAAAGTTATTATGAAACTGTTAGAAAAGATTACCACGATAAAATATGTCTGCAAATTAGGGATGAAGGTATTGATAAAAGCCAATTAACAATTATTAAAGCTTTTATGGAACTACGACAGATTGCGACGATACCTGAGGTTAAATCTAAAGGTTCAATTATCTCTCCTAAAAAAGAGCTTATATTAGAACAACTATTAGAAACTGTAGAAGGTGGTCATAAAGTATTAGTATTTTCAAATTTTCTTGCTGCAATTAAGGGTTTAAGTGATTCCTTAGTAGAATCTGGAGTTGGACATAGGGTTATTACCGGGGCAACAAACAAAAGAGAAAAGATTGTTGAAGAGTTTATGGATGATCCAGAAGTTAAAGTATTAATAATGACACTAAAAACTGGAGGGGTTGGATTAAACCTAACTGTTGCAAGTTATGTTTATATAATGGACCCTTGGTGGAACTTAGCAAGTGAAAATCAGGCTATTGATAGGACCCATAGAATTGGTCAAAAAAATGCAGTATTTTGTTATAGGTTTATTGCTAGAGGCACAATAGAAGAGAAAATATTAGACCTACACAGTAGAAAAAAGGAGCTTTTTGATAACCTATTTAGTAAAAATAAGAAGGTCACAACCGGCTTTGATTCGGAGGATATAGATTACCTTTTAGGTTAGTTATGGACAGAGAAGATATAGCTTTAGATCTAAACGATCATTATAGAAAAGAATCACTTTTACTTTTAGCTAACTACCTAGGTTTAAGATCTGTGGAGAGTCTAACAAAACTTGAAATAGCCAACCGTGTAGTTAATGGATTTTTTAATAAAGAACAGTTTTTGAAGTTATATAACTCTTTAACCCCAGAGGCTAGGTACGTTGTTAAACATATAACATGGTATGGTATTTCTACATTAAGATCTATTGAGAGTAGATACAATATTAAGATCTCCTTAGATGATTATTATGGGAATACAGAAGACCCATTTATTAAGTTTTTTAAATCCTATTATAGTAAAGATATTATGTTCTCTGAAGGATTAAGATCCCTCTTTAAATTACACTTAGCCAGACCTAAAACAGGAAATATTTTATTCCAGGAACCAGAAACAGTAGTATTAGCAGATACTGTAATAACTAGGCATATTCAGGCTATTATGGACTTTACTGTTGAAGAGGATATAAGAAGTCGAGATTCAAACAAACCAATATTAATAAAAACTATAAATAAATTTAATAAAAAGTTTAACTTAAAAGAGCCTTTTACAGATTTAGAATGTGCAGATAAAGAGAGTAAAAATTTAAGAGCTAGTTTTATACTTAAATTTATTAGTTCTGTAGAACCTACTAAAGAGTGGGATGAGATCATTTCAGATCTTTTAAAATCATATAAAAGTGGGATATCAGAAGATTTTGACTCTATTGATTCTGTTTTATATTACCCTTTTGTGAAAGGTGTTAATGCTCATAACAACTTAATTCTTTTTCTAAAAAGAGGAAGGTTTGCATTCTTAAGTAGAATTATTAACTTCAATTGTGACCAGTGGGTAGATATTAGATCTTTAGTGACAACACTTAGTTTTGATGAAGATACACAAATTTTTGATACGTCATTTTTTGGAAAACACCTATGTGTTAAAGTTGATAAAGTTTTTGCACGGGAGTATTCTAGGGATATTGAACTTACTTTAAAGGAGGATAATGAGGATTATCTATTAACACCTCTTTGTAAGGGTATAATTACCATGCTTCACTCTTTTGGAGTTGTAGACATTGGGATCTCAGAAAATGTGCAAACCACAAGATTAAAAGAGAAAAACCAAGGGTTAACAGCTTTTGATAAAATAACACATTTTAGAATGACTCAGTTTGGTAAAAAACTATTTGGTCAAAAATCTACCTATGTAGAACCTACTACAGAAGAATTCTCATACATATTTCATAGGACAAAAACCATAGTTAGCACAATAGGAAAAGATTCAGCATTTAATCTGTTTTTAAATAGAATAGGGGACTCTATTGGCTCTGGGGCGTATCTTATAAACTATAAAAGTTTTTTTAAAGAGTGTGAAACGACCCAAGATGTTTCATATAATATTGATAGGTTAGAAGAGATGTTACCTGATGTTATACCCGAAGTGTGGAATCAATTTATTACAGCTATACAAGATCGAATAGAACCAACATATAACGATCAGGAATTATTAATTATTAACTTCCCTAGAGAAAATAAGGGTTTTATTGATGTAGTTTTAAACAACGATAAAATAAGAGGTCTGTTTTTAATGGTTGAAGGGTTTAGAGGTGCATTTAATAAAAGTGACTATAAAACCTTTAAAAAATTAATGAAAGATGAAGGGTTTCTTATTTAATTGATAGTCTTAATAGTAACATTTATTATATACTCGTTTTATGAAAGATGAAAATTTACAAATAGAAACTATTTTAGCCCACTTATCAGAAACCGGAAATGTCAAAGACCCATATGGTGCCAGTCATATGCCTATTTATCAGACAGCAACATTTGATCTTAAAAAACAAGGCGACGACCCATACGATTATACTAGAAGTGGAAACCCAACTAGGGAGTCACTTGAAAATACACTAGCTAAAGTTTGTGGTGGTTTAGGTTGTACACTTACACATACTGGTCTTGGTTCTGTTGCTCTGTTATTAGAAACGGTATTAAAAGCTAATGATAGTATTATTGTAGATAAAGATACTTATGGTGGAACATTTAGGTTATTAAAAATATACCAAGAGCGTATGAATGTTACAGTTCATTTCACTGACTTTACTAATCACTCTAAAGTAGAAACAATTCTTTCAGAAAACGATATTAAACTTATATTAGTTGAATCACCAACTAACCCAGGGTTAAAAATTCTTGACCTAAAAGAAATATCAAAATTAGCCAAAAAATATAATACAATATTTGCAGTGGATAATAGCTTAGCTACATTTGTTTCACAAAGACCTTTAGAATTAGGAGCTGACTTCTCACTCTTTAGTACAACAAAATATGTATCAGGACACGGCTCAGTTATTGGTGGTGCTTTAGTTACAAATAGAGAAGATCTATTAAAAGATATGAGGTTTAGCGCAAATGCTCAAGGTCGAAGTCAAAACCCAATGGATGTTTATATTATATCTTTAGGTATACCTACGCTACCAATTAGATTAGAAGCTCACCAGAGTAGGGCTTTAGCTGTTGCTAAGTTTTTAGAGGGTCACAACAGAGTTAAGAATGTAGTTTATCCAGGGTTAGAATCCCATCCAGGGCATGAGTTAGCTAAAAAGCAGATGAGTAATTTTAGTGGAGTTATGACAGTTCAACTAGAAACTGTGGAGTTAGCAGAGAAACTTGTTAGTGATACTACACTGTTTAGTGAAAAATGCTCCTTTGGTACCCCAGATAGTAGGATTGAAATACCTGGTAAAATTAGTCATGCATCATTTTCAGAAGAGGAATTAATGGAGATCGGTATAACTACCGCAACTGTTAGAATATCTGTTGGTTTAGAAAATGTAAAAGACTTAATAAACGATCTAAAAGGGGTTCTAGATTGAACAAACAATATTATGAGCCTATTCCTTTAGGGGAATCTATTCCACTAAATAACCCATATGCCTTCTCTGTTAGTATGCCTACAATTCAGGACGTTATAGATTACGAAGAAGGGACAAGTGAAAGTTTAAATGTCATAAAAAGCGCTTACCCTAGAATATTATTTCATCCATATATTAAAAAGATTATAGAAATAGCGACTGATGAATTGAACCTAACAGATTATAAACTATTTTTATTACCAGATCTAAAATCTGCTTTGTGTGTTTCAGGTTTATCAGATACTACTCCAGAATTCCTCGATTTTCATGAATATACTTTAGCTATATTTAAATTAGATAAAAAAGATGAAATAGAAAGCTATTATAACTTAATGAAACATTGTGGGTATATGCTTTTTGATAGAGAAGCAGAAGATCTATTAAATAGATTAGGTGTAAAAACCCCTGAATTCAAAGAAGATGTAGTTAACACAAATTCAGAAAATATAATATTAGATGTATTATCAGACGGTTATGGATCAAGTAATATTCTACTTGGAAATTGTGGTATGAATGTTATCTATGCTGGATTTGAGGCTGTGAAACGGTTATCAGATACTAAGGGTCGAAAACTATTTATTCTATTTGGTTGGGCATATTCTGATACAATACAAATATTAAAAAAATGCACAGATGAATTAGTTATAATTAGCGATGTAAAATCAACTTCTAAACTTGAAGATCTACTTAACAAAAGAGGAGCTGAAGTTGCAGGTATCTATTTAGAAACTGTCTCTAATCCCCTGATTGAAGTCCCTGATCTTCCTAAGGTATATGAACTATCTAAAGAGTATAATATTCCACTACTTGTAGATAATACATTCGCTACACCCTGGAATGTTGATATAAATTTATATTGTGATTTAATTTTTGAAAGTTTAACTAAGTTTGCTTCAGGGAAAGGGGATCTAATGGCAGGTGCTGTTATTCTACCAACTCAATCACAATTAAAACCACAAATAATGAATGAAATTAAGAATTTCATTAGTCCTTTATATATTAGGACACAAAATAGATTGGCCCATTCAATAAAAGGGTATAAAGATAGAGTTTTAAAGATAAACGATAATGCTAAAACTATTTATAATTATCTAAAAACAAATGATAAAATTAAAGATGTTTTTTCTGTATATAACAAATCCCAACTTCAAAACTGGAATAAAATTGCAAAAACCCCAAAATCATTTTGTGGAGTTATTTCTGTAGTTTTTTTTGGTGAAATAGCAAAAGTATACGATAATTTGTTGCTACCAAAAGGACCAAGCCTTGGATCTGAGTTTCCAATAATAATGAGTTATACCTTATTAGCACATTATAATGAAACTAAAAATGATGAGGGTTTAAAATATTTAAAAGAACTTGGTATGTCCCCTGATCTACTTAGAATTTCTATAGGTATTGATGACCCATCTTTTATTATTAATACAGTTAAAAAAGTACAGTAGTAAATAAAAAATGTGATGTACCTATAGAAATGGTCGAAAACCAATACTTTTAATACATCCTGATATATTAATATTTGAATTAAAAGAGATAAATATCTTGTATAATTGTTAACAATGCTCAATAATACTGAGTATAACCGTTATACGGAGGTAGTTTAATGTTTGGTGAAAAAGTTTTTTATACAATATCAGAACAAATAGTCCATCAGATTAAAAGAGATATTTTTAATGGTAAACTTATAGAAGGTGAAAGTCTTAAAGAAGTTCAGATGGCTCAAAAATACAATGTAAGCCGTGGTCCAATTAGAGATGCTCTAAAACTTCTAGCTAAAGAGGGTTTTTTAGTTTCTAGACCAAATGTAGGAGTAACTGTTGCTCCAGCTCCATCTGATGAAGTTATTAACGAAGTTATTGAACTTAGACGACATGTAGAAGTTTTTGCATTAACAAACTGTATTGATAATCTAACAGATGAAGATATAATGAATATGAAAATGGCTTTAGAAAAAATGAATGAAGCTAGTAAAAATAGTGATTTAAACGAACTAATTAATTTTGATATGAGTTTTCATAGTATTATTATCAAAAGGTACGATGAAAGACACCTTTATGGTATCTGGAATGATTTAGTTTTTAGAATGATGTTTAACTACAACAGACTTGCAGATTTAAATGAGAGTTGCAAAGAACATGATAATATTTTAAAGGCTATAGAAGATAAAGATTTAAAATTAGCAATAGAATTATTGAGAAATAATATACAGTAACACTCACTAAATCACACATATCAATATCGTCCAATAACCTCCGTTAAAATATTAAAAAGACAACATCAATAGAATTATATATAAATGTAGTATATCTAATTCTATAGGAGTTGCCACATATGCTTGGAGGTAAAAAGGGTATTGAATCCCTTAAGTTATTTGCTTTTATTTGTCCTGCATTAATTTTTTATACACTATTTGTTCTAATACCCGCTTTTGGTGGTATTTGGTATAGTTTTACCAATTGGAATGGCCTAAATCCTAACTATAAAATTGTTGGATTATCAAATTATATAGAGATAATAACTGAGGACAAATATTTTATTAAATCCATAATATTTACCCTTAAGTTTGTAATCTATATGGTTATACTTCAAAATGTTTTGGCTCTGTTATTAGCACTTCTTATTGAGAATAGAAAAAAAAGTAAATTTGTATTCCGTACCCTGTTTTTTATGCCAAATATGATCAGTATGATTATATCGGGATTCATCTGGATGTTTATTTTCACAAAAGTACTACCTGGAGTCAGTGGAGATGGAATCTTCTCATTTCTAAATCAAACTTGGCTAGGAGATCCAAGGCTATCTTTTTATGCGGTTCTTATAGTCTCTCTATGGGCTGGTGTAGGTTATCTTATGATTATCTATATTGCAGCTTTGCAGAGTATCCCTGCACAATTAATAGAAGCTGCATCCATAGATGGTGCAAAAACATATATTCTTTTTAAGTATATTAAGCTCCCAATGATTTTACCTGCAGTTACAATAGGAATATTTCTATCGCTAAACAGTTCTTTTAAGGTTTTTGAAGCTGTATTTGCTTTAACTGGTGGAGGTCCTGGAAGATCTACCCAGGTAATAGCATTAAATATATTTGAGGAAGCATTTAACATGAGTAATCGTTATGGTTATGCCAGCGCAAAAGCTATAGTCCTATTCCTAATAATATTTGCAATTACTTGTGTTCAACTAATTGTTATGAAAAAAAGAGAGGTACAAGCTTAATGACTATACTAAACAAAGATAGAGCTTATGATAATTTATCCAGAACTATATTAATATTGGTTTCATTTATTACTCTTTTCCCTATATATGTGGCACTTATAAACTCTTTTAAGTCAGACGGGGAAATACTAAATAATATTGTGGCATTACCAAAGGATTTTCTATATAAAAATTATATAGATGCATTTAACAAAACTCATTTTTTAAGGAGTTTTATTAATACATTAGTAGTAGTTATTGTAGGATTAAGTGGAATTATAGTATTTGCATCAATGGCTGGTTATAAACTCTCTAGATCAAAAACTAAACTCAGTCGTTTCTTTTTTTCACTGTTTGTTATGTCAATGTTAATACCTTTTCATTCCATTATGATAACCCTTGTTAAGATGTCTAGAGTTGTGGGAGTTCAGGGATCAACAGTAGGTTTAGGATTTATATATATTGGATTAGGTGTACCGATGGCAATCTTTTTATATCACGGATTTGTTAAATCTATACCAATGGAACTTGATGAAGCAGCAATAATGGATGGTTGTGGGGAGTTTAAGTATTATATAACTGTAATTTTTCCTCTACTTCTTCCAATCACTGCAACTGTTGCTATTTTAAATTCTTTATGGATTTGGAATGACTTTTTATTACCTCTTTTAATGTTAACAAACTCAGATGATTATACAATCTTATTATCAACTAACATGTTATTTGGCCAGTATAATAATAACGATTGGTCTGCAATTTTAGCAACACTGATTTTGGCAATGTTACCTGTGGTAATCCTATACCTCACCCTACAAAAATATATAACTAAAGGCATCTCTGATGGTGCAATAAAAGGATAATCATTTGAATAAATTAACAGAGAATAAGGTTTTTGGTTTTGTCTCAGCTAAGGATAAAACTGTGGTTAATGGCCGGGGAGAAGAGATCCTATTTAGGGGCGTTGGTTTTGGAAGTTGGTTTTTGCCTGAAGGTTATATGTGGTGTTTCCCAGAAGAAGCAGATCGCCCTAGACGAATGGAAAAGATGATCAGAGATCTAGTAGGTGATGTTAAAGCTGACGAATTTTGGGATATTTATTATAAAGAATATATAACCGAGAATGATATTAGAGTTATATCAGAAGAGGGATATAACTCAGTACGGATACCAATTAATTATCGTAACTTTAAAGAGAACAGTAATATAATAAAACATATTGATAATGCGATTAAGTGGTGCACTAAATATAATATTTATATCATTCTTGATCTTCATGGTGCTCCTGGAGGGCAGACCGGTACAAATATAGATGATTCTGAAAATGATAGTCCTGAGCTTTTTATTAAGGATTCAAATATAAAGCTTATGATAGATTTTTGGAAAGAAATAGCAAAAAGATATAAAGATCAGTGGATTATAGCTGGTTATGACCTCTTAAATGAACCATTACCTGAATGGTTTTCAAAATATAATCACAAAGTTCTTCCCCTGTATAAGAAAATAATTAAGGTTATAAGAGAAATTGATACAAAACATATGATCATATTAGAAGGTGTTCATTGGGCTACAGACTGGTCGATATTTACTGAAAAATTAGATGATAATATTATGCTTCAGTTTCATAAATACTGGAATAACCCTGATAAAGAGAGTTTAACTCCATACCTAAAAAAAAGAGACGAACTTAATGTTCCTATATTTATGGGAGAAGGTGGAGAAAATAACTGTAATTGGTATACTGGGGCGTTTCGACTGTTTGAAGATTTAGATATTTCCTGGAATTTCTGGACATGGAAAAAAATGTTTACTACAAATTCACCTTTTTCTATAAAAAAGCCCTTAGAGTGGGATCTACTTATAGATTATTTAATAGGTGGTAAAAAACCAAATAGAGAAAAATCAATTTCTATATTATGGGAGTTTCTAAATAATATAAAAATCTGTAACTGTTTTTATAGACCAGACGTTTCAAGATCAATACTTAGTGTTACTCCTTTAACTATACCTGCGATCTTTTATTCTTTTAAGGATGAGGGTATAGGTTTTAATATAAATAAAAATAATAATTTGCGTTCTATTGGTTATAGGGTCAATGATGGAATAAGTATGGGATTTACAACTGGAAATAGGGAAATTACAAACTTTCAACATGGTGGTGGAGAAGATTGGAAAGATGATGAATGGGCATATATAGAATTAAATAAAGAAGAGTGGGTTAGTTATAACTTTTATGTAGATAAAAAAAATGAGAATAAAATTCATAATATTTCAATTAGAGCAAAAAGTGAATCAGATAATGTAAGAATAAAACTATCGTTGGACAATCAAATATTCCCAGCTTATTATGAAGTTACACCGGTCTGGAAAGATATAAAGAGTTCCATATCTTTTACTGCTTTTCAAGGATTAAACAATATCACCTTATTTGTAATTAATGGAAAAGTTAAGATTGAAAAAATAAATATAGAACTTAATAGTTAAGGAGATTATTATCTATCAGAAACATGGAAGTATAAGACTTAAACTATTAGGACTTATGTTAATATTGACGATATTACCCGTTGTTATATTAACATGGGTAGCAACTGATAATACCCTAAAATCCGTAGAAAAAGAGATCATAGATGCCAATAGTACAAAAGTAAACTGGGCAGGCCAATATCTTGATGATCTGATCCAGCAGTTTGATGACCTCTTTTATACTCTACAGATCGATGATGACTTTGTTGATGTAATAGAAGCTTCTGGTAAATTAAACAGTGATAAAAACTATGTTATTACTAATGCTCTCTTAGGTAAATTAAGATCCTCTTTTTATTCTAACTCTAGAACAATTGATAAACTTGATCTCTATTTTAACTCATCTGGGCAAGAGATTTCTATATCTGCAGCAATTAGTGGAAACATAACCTATCCAAATATTACTATTGGGAAGTGGTCCACAATTATAAATGGTCCAGTAAGTTTGAGATTAAAACCGATATCAAATTCTATCTATGTTATTCATAGTATAAACGCATTTGCAGATAGAAGATTATTAGGTGGTATGGCAATACGAATAAACAGAGAAGTTTTAAGTAGGGTTTCAGATATATTAGGGGAAGGGGAGTCTGGTAATATATTTTTATTAAATGATATGGGGGAGCTTCTATCTGGAGCACCACTATCTTTACTTTCAGAAGATTATCTTAGACATTGGAGATCTTTATCTGATATAGGTGGTGATATTGATATATATAGTGATGATAAAAATATAATATTCACTAAAACAGTGGATAGGCAGCGGGTAACTATTATTAAAACAATTCCGTTAGATCTTATTGCTAGAAGTTCTAAAAGAATTGTTATTGCAGGACTTTTTACTAGTGGTATTTTAATTTTAGTTTCTATTTTTATAGCAGTTCTATTTTCTTTAAGGATAAGTAAACCAATTATTAATCTTTCAAAAACCATGACCGAAACCTCTCTAGGAGATTTTAAAAAACTTAAAATTGAATCAAAAGATGAAATAGGTATTCTGGTAGAGGGATATAATAATTTAATGTTGGGAATGAAAGATATGGTGGAAAGAGAATACCAGAGTGAAATTGATTTGCGAAATGCTAGACTTAATGCCTTACATGCTCAGATTAACCCACATTTTTTATACAATACTCTACAACTTATTGGGGGAATGGCTTTAGTTAAAGAAGCTCCAGAAATATATGATGTAACAAGAGCTGTTGGAAGTCTTTTTAGATATACAACTGCGTCTGAGGGACATGTGGTTATACTTGAAAAAGAGATAAATCATATTAGAAATTACCTTATGATTCAGGAGTTACGATTTAAAGGACGTTGTAGTGTTAGTATCGAAATCGATGAGTCTATAAAGGATATCCTTATTCCCCAATTTACACTTCAGCCTATTTTAGAAAATGCATTTGAACATGGACTTCAACCTAAAGCAGGGAAATGGAGTATATCTATAAGAGCAATTCAGCAGAAAAAAGGTGTCTTAATTATAATAAGTGATGATGGAATTGGTATGAACAGAGATATTCTAAATTCTCAGAAGAAGTTTTTATTACAAAAGAAAATCCAGAAAAACAGTATAGATAGTCATATTGGGCTAAAAAATGTAGATACAAGACTAAAATTACACTTTGGTGATCTGTTTGGTCTTAGACTATTTAGTACAGTAGGCCTAGGGACAAAAGTTTTAATAGTAATCCCAAGTGATCAAAGAGGTGATTTAAATGAAGTATGATGTAATTATTATAGATGATGAACCATGGTCAAGACAGATTATTAAATCATTAGCAGAATGGGATAATCTAAACCTTAACCTGATTGCAGAAGCAGAAGATTCAATAGATGGAATTACCAAAATAACTGAATTAAACCCTCAGATCCTAATTACGGATATGCAGATGCCAGGAATGAGTGGTTCTGACTTTCTTAAACTACTTGAAGTGAAATTTCCAGAACTTCAGATTATAGTTATAAGTGGTTATGATGACTTCTCATATTTACAACAGGCTATTAGATCCGGAGCTATCGATTATCTTTTAAAACCTGTTGATCCAGTAGAATTAAACAAAACACTAATAAAATGTATAAACAGACTTAATGAACAAAAACAACAATCAGATGGTTCTATTATTTTTAATGACCCAGTTATTCTAGATGAATATATAAAACACCGTAAAAGAGTATTTGGTTATTTATTAGAACTAGATATTTTATTAGTTGAGGGATCCCTTAAAAAGCTCTATGAATATTTAAGTAATACAATAGATGGAGATCTGAAAAATGATGTTGAACACCGGGTTTTACATGATTTTACTATTATGTTAGAAGAGTTTACAACAAGATTTGGTCTTGATACTCTATCCCTAGATACTTTATCAAAAAATATAAATACTAATCATAACATTGATATATTTTTAACAATTTTAGATAATTTTAATAAAACAATAACGGTTATAAAGGAGTTCCAATTAAGAAAGGGTTTCCTCTCTCTTTCTGATGTTAAAAAACATATCGACCATTATTATCAGGAAGTTTTATCTCTGGAAACTATCTCTAAATTATTCCTAGTTAGTAAAGAGCATATGAGCAGGTCTTTTAAGAAAGAGTTTAATATCACTTTAAATGAATACATAACTAAACTGCGTATGAATAAAGCAAAAGAGCTGATAATAGTTGATGGTGTGGAGATTAAGCAAGTTGCATTTTTATGTGGATATACTGACTTGGCTTACTTCTACAGAGTATTTAAGAAATTCTTTGGTATCCCACCAGGACAAATGAGAAAATAAACTTAGTAACATCAATAATATACAATAATGGATGTTAAAATAGACAATATATTTATGAAATTAGAACTGTAATACTAATGGAAAGATAAGGAGTTGTTAATGAAAAAGACACTAACAGTATTTATGATTTTAATTTTTTCACTTGTAGTTACAGCGGGATGTTTTGCATCGGGTAATAATGAAGCAGAAGGTAAAATAGATGAACCTCGTAAAGTAGAACTTAAAGTTTTTATGAGCTTCCCTCGATTCCAGGATCAATTTGAAACATATTTTGAACAGTTTAAAGCTAAAGAGCTTGCTGAAAAAAATATAGATGTAACAATTAAATTAGAAATGCCTAATGCAGATCAGGCAGCACAAATCTTAAGAACAAGGTTTGCATCAGATGATGCACCAGATATTTATACATTACATGCTATTGCAGACATTCCAACATTCTACAATGCAGGTTACATGGAAGACTTATCAGGTTTAAACTTTGTAAATGATCTATACGACGGAGTTAAAAACACTGTAACTTACGACAATAAAGTTGTAGCTCTTCCGTTAGAGAGTTTGTCATGGGGTTATCTTTATAATAAAGATATATTTAATGAACTTGGTTTAAAGCCACCAACAACATTAAAAGAAATGGAAAACGTAGTAAATAAATTAAATGCTGCTGAAATTAAACCATTTGTATTAGCTTTTCAGGAATCATGGATACCTCAACTAATGATGGCATTATCTCTAGGTGGAGTAGTTAGTTCTGATGCAAAAGATTTTGTAGAAAAAATGAATAACGGCAAAGCTTCATATTCAGATGTAAGACAGGTTTTTGAAATTATCGATATGATAATGGAAAATGGAACAGATAAACCTTTTGAAGTTGGAAGTATGGCAGGATCAACTAATTTTGCAAATGGTGAAGCAGCTATGTGGGTTCAAGGACCATGGATGGCCGAGTCAATATTAAAAGTTAACCCTGATATGAATCTAGGTGTTGCACCTCTACCTGTAAGTAATAATTCAGATGATGCAATGATCAACCTAGCAACTTCAACGTCTTTAGCAATAGCACCTGAATGTGAAAATAAAGATGTTGCAAATGATCTAATGAACTATATATTAGATAAATCTGATTCAGTATCACTGTTTAAAGAGTTAAAGTTTAACCCAGTTGCATCTTTCCATGACTATGAGGTATTCCCTTGGATACAAGAGGCATTAACTTATGTTGCCGATGGTCATGCATACTTAGACCTATCATTACCTGGAGCGGTTACAGACGAAACTGCAAAGCTTTTACAGTCATATTACATAGCTGAAGTGAATCAGGATGAAATGATAGAGATATTAGATCAAACTTGGGCTAAATCATTAAAAGCTGATTAAATAGTATCTATAAATAATATAACAGAGGATAGGGATCTAAAGGTTTCTATCCTTTGTCTATTTATAACTAAGTTAATATGAGATCAGTAGTTTTAAACATAACACAATGCCATCCAAAATGGTTGTGAAAAATATTAATGAATTAATTATAACTTTATATAAAAAATTGAACTTTAGGTTTGAGTGATATGGAGCAATTAAAAATATTATAGTTGAAAAAATAATATTATTCATCTAATCTTTCTTTAAACAGGGTAGATCTAGTAATAATTGAAGAGAATCCACGAAAGGAATTATATGTATACATTAAAAAAAGAAAAACTATTATTAGTATGTGGAATATCTGCCTGGATAGTTTATATATTAAACATTGATAACAATATGGTTTACATCAACTGTTTTGGGGTTGATTAAGCATAAAGAGGAATAAGGTATTTCTAGTAAAAGTGCTTAGCAAAGGATTAAGTTAAAATTTGATATTACTAGTTAAGTTAGCTATCTTTCAATTTATTTTAAATTGTCGGCAGCTCAGTTGAACGTTTAATGTACAAAGTGTCCGGCCCATGTATTTCCTTTACAGTTATCCAAGCAATTCCTTTACACTTTTAGCATAGGTAATCACCCTTTTAGGAGATAACTATGCCGTGTAAGGAGACAGCTAAAATGGAAGAAAAAGAAGAGTTCATAGTTTTATGGAAATCGGGGAAGTTATACTATTTCTAACCTAACTGAAATGTTTAATATCAGTAGACCAACTGCATAAAAATATATTGACCAGTATAAAGAACTTGGTATCCTTGGCTTACTAGAAAAAGGTCGAGGTCCAAAGTTTCCACATAATAAAACACTATTTTTTCTTGTTGTTGTTTGGAAATATATCTTTATTTTTTTTGACTATGACAGCAACAACTATCCAAATTAGTAATTGAGTAAAAATTGAAACCTTATATGAATCTGTAATAAGTAGACTCGCTATAAATGGTATAGTATTACCTACAGCATGAATATATACAGCAAAAAAAGTACTTTTAGTTTTTTCATAAAAATATGTATAAACAACTGACATTGCTACACTTCCAACAGTAAAGTCAATAAAAGAAAATATCATTGCAAATGGAGGCATGCCTTGTAGGTAAAAAATATATATCACAATAGGTAAATGCCAAAATGCCCATATCAAACCAGTATACAAACTGGCAGTCCAACCATATTCCTCTGCACCTGAAGTGAATATCTGAATACTAAATAGTGTGAATATATAAAGAAAGATTTTTGATATCGGTAGTTTAGTGATTCCACCTATAAAAGCTAATGGAATAGATGGTAATAAATCTGTAAAGATGAATATAGCTATTACAATGTTGTTAGAGGGGAATTTAGTTAAAGACCCTGTAGAGAGAAGAACTCCCCAGGATACAATTATCTGTAACTTCACTATTGCTGTTAACAGAAGTTATAAGAAAGATGATGACTATGTAAATGAGGTATCCTACTTTGATATAGAAGTATAGTCTACAATAGCTGAAAGCTGCCTTAAACACCTTTGCAAGGGTAGAGGGGTTAGAGTCGTTGGAAGATTAAAACAGGACCGGTGGTTGATGAAAACGAAAATCCACATTCCCGGATTAAAGTAGTTGCTGAACATGTGGAGTTTAAACCTATTGTTAATCTTGTAAAAGAAGAAGAGGTTCAGGATGTAGCTGTTTAGCTTTTAATATTGATAATTCCTTATATATAAGGAATTATCAACTTTAAGTATTAAATGTTTAATAAATAAAATTCTGTTGTTATGCTGTTGCATCAATATATCCATATTGGGGCCTGAACATTGCTTAATCAATATAAACAGCTGGGGATATCCTCTCGTGACCACCTAATTACCGAATAAAGTTATTATGGAAATCTTTCGTATTTAAAAATGGTTATAAACCATTTATCTTGGATGGAGAAGGGGAGTTTGATATTCTTTTCATTAAAATATCTTTTATACCTTTGATTCTCTTGCCAGATGAGAGCTATTTTTGGAATAATTGAATTCCTGTTGATGAAATAGATGAGTGTAAACTCGAGTAATTTAAGCAATGATTTTAGAAGTAGCATATTTATAGAATCGGATTTAATAGAGTGGGCAAAATTACTGAAATATTTTTTGGCTGTAATTTATTGTCAGTACGAGATTCAGATATAAGTCTTTTTATTAGATCATTTTCTAAGGTTACATCCAGTATAATAGTATTCCAATAACCGTTATTACACAGTAAATACCACTCAATCTAGACCACAAACTACAATTAAATATTTCATTTATAAACTACAATTAGTAAATAACTCAATACTGTAATTCATTTTTAAAAACATGCCTTTAATGGAAAATCAGGAAAAGTCTTAACAATTTTAACTAATGTTTTAAGTGTAGGGTTTCCTTTTTGTTCCAATTTAACGTAACTATTACGACTTTTCATGCCTAATGCACCTTTCATTGATTCTTGAGTCTTTCTATGACTAATTCTATAATGTCGAAGTAAAACAGAAAATGCAATATCGGAGCTCGGTTCAATTTTTAAGTATTTATTGTCATTATTCAATTCATCTTGCGGCATAGGGTGTTCAAAGTTATGACCAAAAGAAGTTTGAAGAACACCATCTAGAGCTTCTTTCAAATTTGATTTTAGTTCATCTATAGTCTTCCCTTCAGACATACAACTATCGAGTTCAACACACTCAGCCCAGAATCCATCTTCTTCTTTATGTAATTCAAAGTGATATATCATTTACTAATCTCCTTTAATAGTTTCCCTTCTAAACCTTTACCTAGGGATTCATTTTTATGTACAGGTATAGGCATTGTTCTATTACCTTCATCTTTTTTCATTATATGGTGGCTCCCATTTATATGATCAAGATACCATCCTGCTTTCTTATATCTCTTAACCATTTCTTTACCTGATATAGGCACTTCTGGGACTCCTGATTTAAGTATAGTCAATATTACACCTATACTCTACAATTGTCAATTATAGGTGATAATTGTAGAGTATAAAACAGTAAACTTTAAATGAACTCACTCTACTTTGTCAGGAATTATTAAGATAAATTTTTTGACTTTTTTAGTAAGTTTATTAAATTCAATCTCCTAATTTTCAGAAATAAGTCTTTTTACAAGTTCATCTTCTAGGGAACCATCCGGTATTAAAGTATTCCAATGTTCATTAATCATATGGAATACAGTGATAATAGAATGTAACATATTAATAACTGTACAGTCGTATAGAGTTTACCTTTTAGAATTAATATAAAAAATAATATGGAGATCTATTCATGTAAATATTTAATAATTAAAATGCTGTAATAACTACTTCTGTAGGAGTGCCCAGGCACTGTCCATTGCTTAATATTTAAATTGCAACAATATCTCCAATTAAACAGACGGGACTGATTTGGTTTATGGAATTTTTTACTCTTTAAGTCCATATGTTACTAAATTTTATTACTTTTAAAAATTATGAAATAAGACCTTCCACTACTATGAAATATAATGATGGTTTTTTAACAAATTTTAATCTAGAAACCATCTCTTTTTTTAGATCCTTATCAATAATTGAAATAATTATACTTGCAAATAGAGGCCTAAAGTTGCCGCTACTGCTAATAATGAAAAAAATGCGAGATCACCTATTAACTCTTTATTGTAAATTGCATTAACTAATGATTCATTTAAAAATAGACTAATATCCTTTTGTAAAGCATATTTTATAGAAAATACCCAAAGAGTATATGACCAAAGATAAGCTAGAATACTATAAATAACTATTTTGTTCTTTTTCATTATACCTTCCATGATCAATTAATATATTTTTAATTATAAAACAATTATGTATAAATTAACAAAGATATTTTTTCAGTTTTATATTATCGAAGAACACTATATTTGAATGTTACATTACTTATACATTTAACAAAAAATGGAACAACTCGCTATTTTCGATCATTAGTTCATCAAATCATTTGTGTTCTCTGACCCTTGAATATTAACCAGAATGATATTGTAATCTCAAACAAACCTCCTGGCATTAGAAAATACATACTTGATTGGATATTTAGGATGTCTAGTAAACTTCCAATAACTAATAATATGTAACCTATTATTCCCCAAATACATATCCATTTAGGAAATACCCGGGGTTTTAAACAAAAAGAGAATACAATAGTACTACCAATGCCTAAGCTAATCATTCCTATATTATATGCAATTTTATTTATTATTATGAAAGATTGTTGCATTAAAGTAGTATCAGTTATTTCATTTATATATAGAAATAATCCCCCAATTAAAAGTAATACAGCTTCAATTATCCTTGCTGCTAAATATGTTCTCATAATAGGTTTATCTTGATTCCTTAATAGATTTTTAAACAAAATTCCTATAAAAGTCACGATTATTGAGTTTATCAAAATCATGAAAAGCCCTATTGTTGGAGCAGAAGTTATTAAACTCTGACCTACACCATAAAAAATAAATGCTGATAGAATTAAAAGACCTATTGTAATACTTATTTTTCTTATTTTTATCATATAATCCTCCATGTCGTATTATGATTAAAATGTTATGTTAATATTACAGCCTAATAAAACTGAATGCATTGACTTAAGTTAAGACTTGGAGGTTTACATGAAGAATAAATTAATAGATCACTTCCTAACTTATACAAAACTTACAAAAGATGAAATTGATGCAATCAATGAAAGCATGGATATAAAGGAATATAAAAAGGACTCCTTCTTACAAAGAGAAGATGATATTAATCAGAACTCTTATTTTGTTATGAGTGGCCTAGTACGAGAATATAAACTTATTAAAGATGAAGAAATTTCAACTAATTTTTATACTGAAGGACAATGGATTTTATTATTTAGTGACACTTCTGAAAATCAAGATTTTAAAGTTAATCTATATTGTTTAGAAGATACATTCTTTGTAGTAGGTAATGAAGATAAAGCTCAAAAGTTATTTAAGGATTATCCTCGGTTAGAAAGTGTCGCCCGTATGATTATTGAAGATTATATGGTAGAAAATCAGAAACAGATAAGAACTTACTTATTTAATACTCCTGAAGAAAGATATTTAAAATTATTAAATCAAAGGCCTGAATTATTTGAGAGAGTTTCTCAGGTAAATCTATCAAGTTATATTGGTGTAAAACCTGAATCTTTAAGTAGGATAAGAAAAAGATTATATAATAAAAAAGATTAATGAAAATAAAACTATATTATTTTGCTCATATTAAAAAATTATAGCTGCGTTAAATTAAAGATATTAAAAGTCGTGTCCCTTTAGAGTGTTAGGTGAAATACAAATGTTACTGTATCAGAAATGTGGTTTTTGAATACACATAAATGACAACTCTAAATTATATTACCATCCCTCTTTTAATTACAGTATGTACTGGATTAGTACCAAAATAATAAACAATCTCTTCTGGCTTTTTTAGATTTAGAATAATCAGATCAGCATTTTTTCCAATTTCCAATGAACCTACACTGCTTTGTAGCCCAATAGCTTTAGCACTATTAATTGTTGCTGCTCTAATCGCTTCATCTATTGTTAAACCACAGTTAAAAACAGCTAACATAATCATCATGGGCATTGAGAACGAGGGGCAGGATCCTGGGTTAAAATCTGTTGCTAGGGCTACATTAACACCTCTGTCTATAAAATCTCTACCATTTGGGTATTTGGTCTTCAAAAACATAGGAACACCAGGCATTAACACAGCTATGGTTCCTTTATCTGCCATTTTAATAATCTGTTCAATACTAATATGTTCTAAATGATCAATCGAGGTAGCCCCCAGTTCTGCAGCCATTCCTGGAGCTTCTAGATCATTAAATTGTCCTGCATGAATTTTTAATTTATATCCAGCTTTTTTAGCTGCTAGAAGTAGTTCCTTGCTTTCTTTATAACTAAATGCACCTTCTTCACAAAATAGATCAAAAAACTCAGCATAGTTTTTAAATTTTGTTAGGCTCTCTCCTAATAACCACGTAATATATTCCTCTCGATTTTTATTGGCAGGTATTGTGTGGGCTCCAAGGTAGGTAGATACGATATCGAGATCAGATATTGTTTTTAATTCCCTAATAACTTCTAACATCTTCTTTTCTGATTCATAGTTTAAACCATAACCTGTTTTTATCTCTACTGTAGTAGTTCCATGTTTTTTTAAATCATCAAGTCTGTTTAAAGAGAGTTTAATTAACTGCTCTTTAGTACAACTCCTTGTTGCATTTACAGTGGAGTTTATTCCTCCACCATTTTTAAGTATATCAAGATATGATGTCCCACTTATCCTGAGTAACATCTCTTCTGTTCTATCTCCACCAAATACAAGGTGGGTATGACAATCTACAAATCCTGGCATTACCAGATGTTCTTTTGCATCTATTATATTTTTACAATTAGAGTATTTTAATTTAAGATCTGTAGATGTTCCAATATCTACAATTATCCCATTTTTGATTGCTACTCCTCCACCTGTTATTGGGGAGAGACCTATCTCCCCCTGTAGAGTTAGAAGTTTGGAACTATTTATAACTAGAAGGTCAATGTCGCTATTCATTATCTAGTTCCTTCAGTGCATACCCCTCTAATCTTTTTCTACCAAGTTTAATTGATTGTAAGATCTCCTCTGCCTCTTCTAAAATATCTTTTTTAAATATCTCATCTTTAACTGATGGTAGATTTATTTTAACATTTAAAAAGGCTCCAGTTGCTGCTGCTTCACTCTGAATAATAGCTACAGTTGCATCAGAGAGAGCATTCCTATTACCATTTTTTAGCACTATCTCTGCATTACTTTGAAGTTTTAGTGTTCCTCTTAGTGTTCTCATTGGGATTAAAGTCATAGCTTTTGCTGCATTCTCTAGGGCTTCATTACGCAGCGTTATTTGCTGTTCACTTTTTTTAGGCATTCTAACTGCTAAAATATAACTGTTGAATGAGTCAGTATCAGAATCAATAAGTTCTATATACTCGCCCTTTAAATGCTGAGAATCTATAGAAACTTCAGTCATCATCTTATCATGTTGAATATACCCTTTTTTACCATGGGTTAAGTTTGCAACCATTGATGTTAATCCTGCAGATAAAGCACCATTTAATGCCGCGATACTTCCTCCTCCAGGAGCCATCGAGTCAGAAGATAGTTCGGTTACAAAATCTGTAATACTAAGATGTTTAAGCCCACTCTTCTTTGCTTCAATTGCATACTCTATTATCTTCTTTTTTGCATCAAATGGTGTTGTATCATTTAATCCAAGGGATAAGATTCCAATATGAACTATATCTTTTTCAGGTATTCCTATGTTTTTATTAGATTTCTTTAAATAGTGTAGTCCAGCATCTAAAATAGCTTTTTTGGGAAGAAGGCCTACAACCTCGCTACCTGTTACTCTTAGTCCAAACTTTTCAGCCTCTTTTACTACAACATCAAATGCTGTGTGTAATCCAATATTGTGGTAATTAGTTAAATTCATTGTAACCTGGGCATATCCATACTCATCAATATACCAGCCACCTGCCTGACAGTTCTCTAATAATCCTGGAACTTTTATAGATACACCATTGGCATCCCTTAGAATCTCCCCATCACTGTCTCTTTTGGCTCTACCACGTTCTCTAATTGTTAAAGCTATATCTTTCGCAAACTTTGCATCTTTACTATTTAAATTTATATTATACGCTAATAGGAAGTCTCTAACTCCAAATGCAGTTGCTCCGGATTTTGAGTTAAATATGGCTTCTCCAAAATCAGGTTTAAAATCAGGGTTTTGTAATTTGCCCTCTAAAGCCTCATATTCTCCTTCTCTTATATCTGGTAGTTTTACTCTATTCTCTTTTTTTGCCGCTTTACCATATAGGTAGGATGGAATATGTAACTCTTCTCCAACCATTTTTGCAAGCCTTTCAGCATAGGGGATACACTGATCCAAACTTATATTACTTATAGGTATTAAAGGGCATACATCAGTTGCTCCCATTCTTGGATGTTCACCGCTATGATTTTTCATATCTATTAGTTCTGACGCTTTTTTTATTCCAAGAAATGCAGCTTCAATTACTGGTTCAGGCTCTCCTACAAATGTAACCACAGTTCTATTTGTGGCTCTACCTGGATCTACATCTAGCAATGTAACTCCATCCACTGCTTCTATAATATCTGTAATCTCTTTTATTATATTAAGGTTTACACCCTCACTGAAGTTCGGAACACACTCTATAATTTGTCTCATAAAAGAACTCCTTGATCGTTACCTGTTTGTACTGCAATATCGTAACCAGCATCGGCATGTCTAAAAATTCCCATTGCTGGATCGTTGTATAAAACACGTCTTAAAATTACTTCACACTCTTTTGTTCCATCTGCTACAACTACCATTCCAGCATGTTGAGAATAACCTATACCAACTCCACCTCCATGGTGAAATGATACCCATGTAGCACCTCCAGATGTATTAGATAGAAGATTTAATATTGGCCAATCAGAGACTGCGTCTGATCCATCTTTCATGTCTTCTGTCTCCCTGTATGGGGATGCTACAGAACCACAATCCAGATGATCTCTTCCAATTACAATAGGAGCTTTTACCTTCCCTGTTTTTACCAAGTTATTAAATATAACTCCTGCTTTCTCCCTTTCACCCATTCCAAGCCAACATATTCTTGAGGGTAGACCCTGAAACGAAACTCTATTTTCAGCTTCGTTTAGCCAATGGATCATCTGCTTATTTTCTGGAAAGGCCTCTTTTAAAGCTTTATCAGTTACTCTTATATCCTCTGGATCTCCAGATAGTGCAGCCCACCTAAATGGTCCTTTACCTTCACAAAATAGAGGTCTAATATAAGCTGGTACAAAGCCTGGGTATTCAAAAGCTCTATCTTCTCCACCCTGTCTTGCAAACTCCCTAAGGTTATTGCCATAGTCGAATACATGACTTCCCCTCTCTTTTAGTTGAAGCATAAAACCAACATGTTCTGCCATTGTTTTTAATGATAGCTCTCTGTATTTTTTTGGATCTGTTTTTCTTAACAACAAAACACCCTGATAAGGTATGTCAGCTGGTACATATCCATTTAATGGGTCATGGGCAGATGTCTGATCAGTAGTAATATCTGGAGTTATATTATCATCAACAAGTTTTTGTAGTACATCTCTAACATTTCCAACTAAGCCTACAGAAATTGCCTCTTCTTTCTCTTTAGCCTCTAATACCCACTTAATAGCTTCTGAATATGAATCAGTCATTTTATCTATATATTTACCATTTAATCTCTTTTTGATTCGATCTTTATCTACGTCTACCCCTAAATATGTAGCCCCAGCTAGGGTTGCAGCTAATGGTTGTGCACCACTCATGCCACCAATACCCCCTGAGAATACAAGTTTACCCTTTAGGTTTGAGTTGTAATGTTTTTTTCCACATGCCATAAATGTCTCATATGTTCCTTGTAAAATTCCTTGGGTCCCTATATAAATCCAACTCCCTGCAGTCATCTGACCATACATCATAAGACCTTTATCTTTTAACATATTAAAGTGATCCCAGGTTGCCCACTTTGGAACAAGATTACTATTGGCAATTAATACCCTTGGAGCATTTTTATGACTTCTAATTACTCCTACAGCTTTACCAGATTGAACCAAAAGACTCTGATCACTCTCTAAATCCAATAGACATTTAATTATTTTCTGTAAATCTTCTACACTTCTTGCTGCCTGACCATTCCCACCATAAACTATTAACTCTTCTGGGTTCTCAGCAACTTCTCTATCTAGGTTGTTCAATAACATCCTTAGAGCAGCCTCAGTCTGCCACGATTTAGCATGGAGTTTATCTCCTGTTGGAGCTTTATATTCTGGATGATTAGCATATTTATTAATAAATTCTAAATGATTCATAACCGTCTCCTTTAAATTCAATTTTTTTATTTTTTGCACATCGAATAGCCTCTTTAGCAAGAGTCTTATCCTGTATTAGTTTTCTAGCTGTAATTAGGTCGTCAGCAAAAACCCTATCTTCATCTGCATGATTTATTTTTGATCGAACAATATTATGACAAGCTTCTAAAATAGTACTAGATTTAAGAGGTTTCCTAAAATCGAAAGCTTGAGCTGCACATAAGAGCTCTACAGCTAAAATATTTTCTACATTATCTATTACCTGATTAAGCTTCCGACACCCTATAGAACCCATGCTAACATGGTCTTCTTGTCCCAAAGAAGTTGGAATACTATCGGCACTAGCTGGAAAGCAGAGGGTTTTATTCTCCGATGCTAACGCAGCAGATGTATATTGAGGAATCATAAAACCAGAGTTAATACCTGTATCATCCATTAAAAGTATAGGTAGGCCTTGAAGTCCTTCTAAAAGTAGGTAAATTCTTCTATCAGAAATATTACCTAACTCACTTACTGCAACAGTCGCATAATCTATTGGTATAGCTATTGGTTCTCCATGAAAATTACCACCACTTATAGTTTCATCTGAACTTAGAATTATAGGATTATCTGTTACAGAGTTTAACTCTATCTCTATTGTTTCTTTAAAATGTTTCCATGCGTTTCTAGAAGCTCCGTGGACTTGGGGCATGCATCGTAATGAATAGGGGTCTTGAACCCGTTCGCAATTAATATGTGATTTTACCATTTGTGAGTCTTCTAATAGAGTTCTTAGTCTAAAAGCTACATATTTTGTTCCAGGATATGGTCTAAGGTCGTGTAGTTCCTCTTTAAAAGGAGCTATTGAACCTAGAAGAGACTCTAATGACATTGCTCCAAGAATATCTGCAGTCTCTAGACAATTTTTAAATCTCTCTATTGCCCTAACAGAGAAAGCTGCCATAAACTGAGTTCCATTTATTAAGGCTAAACCCTCTTTTGCTCCAAGTTTTAAGGGTTTTAATTTATATTTTTTAAATATTTTAGATGTTTCAATTAATTTACCATCCATATATACTTTTCCAAATCCTATTAGGGGTAAAAATAGGTGAGAGAGCGGTGCTAAATCTCCTGATGCTCCAACTGAACCCTGGCAGGGGACCGCAGGTATAATATCATTTTCAATATGCCATATAATTCGGTTTAAAGTTGATAAGTTTATGCCTGAATATCCTTTTGATAGTGCTTGCACCTTTAATATCAGCATAAGTTTTGCAACTTCTATTGGAATATCATCACCAACCCCAGAACTATGACTTCTAAGAATATTATATTGGAGTTTTTCAGTATCTTCTTTTGAAATAGATTTGGAACAGAGGGGGCCAAAACCTGTATTTATTCCATAAACGGTTTTTTCTGTTTGAACAATTTCCTGAACATCGTTATAGCTTTTTTCGATATTTTTAACTGCTTCCTTGCTTAGTATACCTTTTGTCTTTCCCCTGGCAATATCTAGAGTTATCCCAGCTGTTAACCATTCCACACCATATCTGAATTCATTCATAAAACCTCCCGTTTTATCTATCTCTTTATTAGATGAACACACCTACTAGTTTCATTTTCTTCTGGGACAATTAGATCTAGCTCAAATCCCATTTCCTTACAGATTGTTATCTGATCACTTTCTCTAATATCCAATATGATATCAATATCCGTTTTGTTATCTCTCTCTAATTGTTTTATGATCTTTTTTTCTATTCCAAAACCCTTCCATTTGGGTAATATCTCTATACAGATGATCTTAGAAAGACTACTGCCTATTAGTTTGCTTACCATGCAACCGACAATATTTCCTTCAATATAAACAATATAAATATTTCCATTATTGGATATAAATTTATCTGGATTATTAATGACTTCTGGAGATATAATTTTGTTATTTCTTGTCATCCACTCTAATAACATGGATTTCAGATCTTTCTCGTTGGATTTCTGATATACATTAATGTTCAGTTTCTCTTGCAAAATAGAATGCTTAATGTCATTTTCAATCCTGTTTTGTATGCCATTGTTGTATATTGAAGTCTCTACTTCATTTAAGGATATAAGTAGATTTTTACTATTTTCACCCTCTTTTAGTAGCTTATTCAGACTCTTTTTTATAGATGTCCATATTGGTTTAATATCTACTAATAATTTCTTACCTTTTATAGATAAAGATATTGTTTTTGATCTTTTATCAATATCATCTTTTTTAATTATTACTAGCTCTCTCTTTTCTAAGACACTTATCATCTGACTAACTGCGGATTGTGTAACCTCTAAATAATTAGCAATATCTGAGATTGTTAATGTTTTTTCATTTAATAGAAAAAAAACTGGAAACCATGACGGTTCAAAATCTATTCCTCGATCTTTATATACTTTTGATATATCTGAGAATATTTTCTCACCAATCTTTTTTAGTCTGGAGCCTAATAATAACTCCTCTGCTAATTTATAAATATTCAATCCAATTCCTTTTTTACATAAGTTAAGGTCTTATATAAGCCCTAATGTATATGGTAATATTAAACCCCAATTAGTATGGGGTCAATCTATAAATAGTTAACTTCTTATAGCTTCTTTAAAACCTACGAGGGATCTCTCTATTACGTCATCATCTACACAAAAGGCTATTCTAAAATAACCTTTAAGTCCAAATCCTCTCCCTGGAACTGCAAGAATATTATAACTTTTAAGTTTATCAATAAATTTAATATCATCCCCACCTGGTGCTTTTGGCATTATATAAAAAGTACCTTTAGGTTCAATAAAGTCATAGCCCATATCTTTTAGAGCAGAACAAAGGCGATCCTTCTTTTTTTGATATACAGATAAATCGGCTTCATCGTTTATTATCTCTTTAATAACCCTTTGCATAAGAGCTGGAGCGTTAACAAATCCTAAAATTCTTTTACAAAAAGCTAAGGCATCTACTATCTCATTTAGATCATAAGCTAATGGGTTTACACTTACCCATCCAATTCTCTCTCCAGGTATCGATAGATCTTTTGAACAGGATGTGACTACAAAGCTATTGGAATAATGAGGATGTATTGGTGGGACTTCTACACCATCAAAAACAATTTTCCTATAAGGTTCATCACTTATCAAATATATAGTTCTTCCAATTTCTTCACTTTTTTCTTCCAGTATTTTTCCTAACTGGATAATAGTCTCTAATGAGTAGACAGTTCCTGAAGGGTTATTAGGGGAGTTTATGATTATAGCTGCTGTTTTTTCTGTAATTGCATTTGAAATAGAGTCTAAATCTAAATCAAAGTTATCCTTACTTGTTACAAAGTCGATCTCTGCACCATAATTTGAAACGTAGTTTTTATACTCTACAAAATATGGAATTGGGGCTATTACTCTATCACCTCTGTTTAGAATGGCTCTTAATATTATATTTAGTCCTCCACCAGCTCCACAAGTCATTACTATATTCTGGTAGTTCAGGTCAGTTTTCTGTTCAGAAGAAACTCTAATTGCTACAGATTCTCTAACATCTTTATAACCAAGACTAGGCATATAACCGTGTTTTCTAGGTATTTTTTTGTCTACAATCGTTTTTATTGCTGTAGAGAAGGATTTTGGAGGCTCCAGCTGTGGGTTCCCAATAGTAAAGTCACATATTGAGTCCTCTCCATACTTCTCCTTTAATACTCTGCCCTCTTCAAACATAGTTCTAATAAAGGAGGAGCCTTTTAACATTTCTTTAATCTGATGAGATATCGCCATCTATATACCCTCATCCATAATAAGAACACCACCTCCCCATACTAATACTTCCCTCATCTATTACTCCTTGCACCTAAAAAAATACCTAATAAAACAGAAAGGGCTGCTGCAAAAATAGTTCTAAATTCTGCAGGTAATAAAAAAGTTATTGTATGGGCTGGGATCCAGAAGAAAGGAATTGTTTTCATAAACACAAAGCTCCACATTTTATCCCAATTAATTGAGTTTAATAGAGGCCTTACTTTAAACTTTGATATCTTAAAAGAACCACCGTTTTGGGATATGAAACTATCGGTAATGTGATGAGTTAACATCATTCCTGGGGCAAATATAACATTCATAAATATTGAAATTAATAGTGCAATAAGTAGCCTATTCATAAAGTGATCTCCAACTAATCCTGGGAATAGGGTAGGGACTCCTTTAGAGAAGATACCAAAAGCAAAATATATAAATAGACCTAAAATCCCCCATATAATCATTTTTGGTAATAGTCCAAAATCTTTTTTGTGATAAACTCCCACTTTTAATCTAAGAGCAATCATCTCTCCTGCGGTGGCCAGAATTGCAAATTTTACAAAAGTTAATAATAATGGATTGGCTTTGTAAGCCATTTCGTAAATATTACGGGTTTCTGGATAAGCGAAGAAGAAAGTCAATAATCCTGTTATTCCAATAACAGGTAGATCCTTCAATTTCATTGTTTGTGATTCTCCATGTAAATACGCAGAACGCGTATAGTGCTGAATCCTATCAGCTGGCATTTTGATTCCAAATTGTTATTTATGGTTACTGCAAATAACATTCAGTTATAGGCGATAATAAAATATTAACTCGATTTATTTTTGGTGTCAAACGGTTTTAATATTAAATTCAAGTTTGGACATAATTTATAAAGCTTATCATTAAATATCAACTAATAATCATTTACCGTAGAGACAAATATGGTTTTCCAATCTTTCTATTCTTAGATCCCAATCTCTTGGCAGAAGGATCTCTTGGAACAGTTTTTAGAAGTACTTATGTCGAAGTTAAATTCACACTATAATTAAACTTCCCCAGTTAATTTAGCTTCGTTATCAAAATAAGCTTTAATACGTTTCTTATTAGTTTCCAACAATTTCCATTGAACTACTGGAATATCTCTAAGAATATATCCTGGAATATGGTAAACTTCTGAAGGTTCAATTATTTTAAAAGTAAAAATATTCATATCCTCATGCAGGATTGTATATTCTCTGAAAAAGTCACCGTCCTCGATTGTCTCAAGAACTCGTTCCTTTCCACTAATCTCAACTTTTCCATTTTTCAGAATTAGTAATTCTGGGTTTTGGGGGATCGATATTATCTCACCCTTTTTGTATGACTTTTCAATCATGGTCTGAGCAATCTTATTTTGTACAGGATAAGATACCATTTCCCCAAATAACGGTGTATTTTGTAAAAACATCTGTTTCTTATGTACATTCTTTATTTTAACAAAAAGATTATTACGTCTTACTATTTCAAGATATAAGGAATTAGGAATCTTAAGCGCCAAACCATAACTTCGAGCACTATAGGTTTCTGTCATAACACAATCCTCTAATGTTGAATATTCACCAATCATAGAGCCGGCGGTGAGCAGATGGTTCATGCCGATATCAGCATTTATCATTTCTACTGTTCCTGCTAATAAAAGGTAAATGTCGCTGTTTCGTTCACCTTGCTTTAATAAGATTGACCCAGCATTAAATGGAACGACATGACAATTTAGTAGGACCTGAATATCTTCATTGGGAGTAGATGGAATATAATTATATAAATAGTGATAAGCATTATTTAAAATACGCTCATCATTGGCTGGAATAATGACATCAATCAGACCAAAAGGAGCTTTCGAACCTATTTCTTTCTGATAATTATTTAGATCCAATGGGTTATGGGATAAAATAATCTTTCCTGAAGTATCATCCTTAAAGTCATTAGCATCACCATGGATAAGACCTCCTCCAATATCAATTTTTTTAACCATGGCGTATTCCAGATATTTTGAGCGAACTAGATTGAAGAAGTCTTCAGTAATACCCGGTTTTGAAATATCATCATTGATCATTTCTTTAAGGATATCCAATGAAACAATATCTGCAAAATGGGAGTAGGTGCAATAACCATTTTCCCAGATTACACGGAATGTATATATGTTGGTTTCTACAGGGTGAGGTGAAAAAGTAGGTTTAACCTCTAAACCCGCAATATTATTCCAGAGATCAAAAGTTAAATCGTGAATATCAAAATACCGATCAAGACAATCTTCTTCCGATGACATTAATGCATTAAGCTTTTTTGAAACCGAAGCACGAACCAATGGAGTTGCATAATATTTTAGCTTATGGTCTGAGTGAATAAGAGTTGTTAATCCGGCAAAATGATCATCATGGCAGTGGGTATGAAATATCCCTTCAATCTCATTTGCACTTATACCCAAGGCAGTTAATGTATTCAGAATATTAGGTCCAGCATCTATTAGATAAAGTTTCCCTTGAAACATGAGGATACTGGACATACAGGGTCTATTAATATCCCATCCATCACCTCCACCAGAATGAACCACTGCAAAATACTCTTTTCGAATGTGATGGTATCCTAAAACATAGGGAGGTTTATAGGTTTCGTTGGAATTTAAATTAAGGTCGATTGAAACAGATTCTCCTGCATAATTAAATTCAAACTTATTTATTCCTGTACGAATTAACATTACACCTTTGGCTATTTCCATTGGTTCTTCTTTTAATATACACGAATCAAGCAGTTCTTTAGTTTCTCGAATTTTCCCGAAAGAAAACTTTAGTTTTAATCGTATCATTTCATTGGCCTGATCTTCAGATACTCCGGTCTTTACTATCTCTTCTACAGTTGACAAGCCATAATTACCACAATAGATATATTCCATTTGAGCTTTAACTTGCTTCTCGGAGCCAATTAGAAGTGGTTTTCGACCGGTATTATTTGGATGATTAGGTAATATCATCCCCTGTCTATAAAGCATTTGTAATACAGGGAATTCTGAAAGATTTGAAAAATATCCATTTTGAACTAAGTTGTCAGAAAGTAATATAGTATTTGGGCCAGTCTCAAAAACCACATTGTTTTCTTCTGTAGTCTTAATAAGTCCCATTTTCATGAGATGTTTGACACTATCCTCGGGACATCCACACAGGATATATAAATCAGCTTCCGGAATGCCGATCCAATACACACCTGATATGATTTTTATCTTTTCAATGAATGACATATGCTCCCCTCTCATTCTTACTAAATAATAGTATGTTTTAATATTATTCATGTTTAATTTAAATTAATTTATTTCAAAATTATCTATTAATTTCAGCGTTACTTAAAGTTTAGAATTTTATGTTTGACATTTCACTAAATTTAATTAATTTTTAGTTATTAATCTAAATTTCTTATGAAAAAGAAGAGAATTGGTTAAATCAAATGAGTGTAAAAGGTTATGCCCTAATAGATTATACCTGGTGTCGTTATGTCTTTGAAGAGTGTGAACCAAGAACATATATATATAGACTAGAAATGCTTAATAGTTTCCCAGGTTCAACCCATAGTAAAGATTATATTAAGTTCTTAGAAGAAACTGGAATAGAACATGTTGCATCATATATGAAATGGATATTTTTAAGAAAAAAAACTGAATTAGGGTCTTTTAACCTATTTACAGATATAGACTCAAAAATTAAACACCATATTAGGGTTTCTACATTTTTATTTCCATTATCAGCGTTAAACTTTGGTATTGGATTTATTAATTTATTTAATAGCCACTCATTTAAGAACCCCCTACTTTCTGGTATGTCTATACTTAACTTAGTACTAGGTGGAATTATTGCTTATCATGCTTTACGTCATTTTAAAAAAGTTATCAAATTGAGACAGGATAAAAGCATTTATGAATGTTAATTCGTATTTTAATTAACATAAATTTAATAATATATATTAATTATACCACTTGTTAATTTGTAAATAAATGTAATTACTTTACATTTGGATTTAGTATATTGGCAATAGTCTTAGCTAACAATGACATGTGGTATGGTTTATTAAGAGATCCTGAAATCCCTTTAACTTCCAACTCCTTCAAATCTGAAGTTTTTGCAAAACCAGAAGAGATAATCACAGGTATATCAGGATCAATCTCACGGATCTTTGTATACGCTTCACGTCCATCCATAACAGGCATAATCATATCGAGAATAATCAGATCTATTTGTCCTTTGTATTCAATGAATTTCTGCAGCCCTATCTGCCCATTTTCTGCGCTAATTACTTTATATCCCAATGATTCCAACATAGAATCGGTTGTAATACGTATTAATTCTTCGTCATCGATAACCAAAATAGTACCTGAACCACTAAGAATCTTTTCTGGTGTTATAGGAACAGACTCAATCTTAGTAATTGGAAAAAATAACTGAAAAGTTGTACCATTTCCTTCTACTGAAGATACAGTGATTGCTCCATGATGATCCTGGATAGTTCCATAGACTATTGAGAGTCCAAGACCGGTTCCTTTCCCATGTAACTTGGTGGTGAAAAATGGCTCAAATATATGGGATAAAATTTCAGCAGACATTCCAACTCCTGTATCCCGTATGCCAATTATTAGATATTCCCCAGGTTTTATATCAAATGTAGAATTGGAACAGTACGTCTCATTTAGTTCTATGTTATTCATGGTAAATACAATTTCCCCTCCGTCAGGCATAGCTTGGGTTGAGTTTATAGGTATATTCATCATTACATTTTGTAATAGTGAGATATCTCCAAATATAGACGTATGTTTAGCTTTGTTTTCTACTATAATTGAGATGTTTTTATTGACAACGTGTCCCAAAAGACCGACTGTTTCACTTATTAATTGTTTCATATCGACAGTAGAACTTACTATGTTACCTTTTCGTGAAAACAGTAGAAGCTTCTTTGTCAGATCCCCAGCTCTTTCTGCTGTAGAAATAATCAGATCAAGAAATTTATTCCTTTTTTCTTTACTATCTTCACAACGCTTAACTGCTTCGACTGCACCAACAATACCCCCTAGTGAATTATTAAAATCATGAGCGATTCCACCGGCTAGTTGGCCAATCGCTTCCATTTTTTGACTTTGGTGAAGCTGTTCAGTTAATGTCTCTTTTTGACGAATAGTATTTGTTTCTTGTGTAATATCTATTGTGAAACCAGCAAGAAATGATTTATGACCTTCTCTTATTATTGGGAATTTAATTGTACGGTATATATGTTCATTAAATTCTTCAATTACTTCAACTGTTTTACCACCTCTAATAATATTCATATCATCCTTGATCATTTTTTTTGAAAGTTCCGATGGAAACAGTTCATCCATATTTTTACCAATTAGTTTTTCAAGTGGTAACCCAAGCATCTTCTCATAATTTTTACTTAATCGTAATGATCTTATATTTTCATCTTTAAAAAAGATGTACATAGGACTTTTTTCTAAAAATAGATTGAACCGGTCTTCACTTTCCTGAAGTTCTTTCTCAGCTTGTTTTCGCTCAGTTATGTCATGGTAATTGATTAGAACACCATTAATTGCAGGATTATTAATACAATTGATAGCTGTAAGTTCTGTCATTTTGTAGGCTCCATCTTTACATTTATATCTATATTCAACAGTGATTTGTGCACTGTCTTTTTTGAGTATTTCAGAAAATGCAATTTGTATTCTTAGCAAATCATCTTTATGAATGGTATGCCAAGTTTCCAGACCTATTAGATCTTCTGGTTTCCACCCATACCATTTCTCAATGTTTGGACTCTTATATTTTGTGATTCCATCGGAACCTATTATACCAATAACATCACCAATATTAGCGATCATTGCTAAGTGTCTTGCATTATTTTCCAATAATGCTTCTTCTGCTTTTTTTAGCTCTGTAATATCTATAAATGTCACAACTGCCTGACTTATTTCTCCATTTGAATCTAGATCAGGAAATGCATTAACTAGTGCCCAAACCATGTCATTGGTAGATGGACGATTAACTCCTATAACTAAGTTCTGGACAGGAGCCTTAGTGGCAAATACACGAGACACAGGATATTCTTCTACTGGCATTAGCGTATTATCTTCTCTAATAAAGCACCATGATGGATCAATATTTACTTTGCCCATCATCTGTTGGATAGTTAAGCCAAGTAGATTTGAAGCATGTTCATTAGCTAGTTTAATATGGGTATCTGCACCGTGGACGACAACTCCAGCATGTAGATACTTAATAAGATGTTGTAATGAGTCTTCGCTTCCCTTTAGTGCCTCTTCAGTCATTTTTTGTTCTGTTATATCATGAGCTACACCAAAAATTTCCTTAGGTGAATTATCAATATTTCTTGAGTAAATAATTTCAATACTCTCTAAAAACAACCATTCTCCATTTTTGGCACGCATACGGTAATTGTTGGTTATCCGCTCGTCATCATTAGCACTTTGATAAAGAGGTAGGATAAATTTAATATAATCTTTTAGATCGTCAGGGTGCATAAGCATAGGAATAATTTTCGATCCCATCTCTGATATTTCATTTGTTGAGTAGCCCAAAATGGATTTAATCCCATCATTACTGTAAACATTTTTTTGATCATTTAGATCATAGATATAAAGAATATCGGGACTTAAGTTTACAAGTGAAGCGATAAACTGATTCTTCTGTGTTAGTGCATCAAGTACTTTTTTATTTTCTGTTATATCCTGAATAGTTCCAAGCATTAAAATGGGCTGCCCATCGGTGTTGTATTTGATTTTACCCATACTATAAACCCATCGAATCTCTCCATCAGATTTACGAATAATTCTATATTCTTTGTTAAAAAGTCTACTTTTTTGATTCACTTTTTCATCAAAGTACCTAGTCATCATTTTTTTATCATCTGGATGAATCGGGTCAACCCATCCGGTTATATCATGTTTATAGTTTTTATTTATACCAAAAATCTGATCAAGGGTTTCTGAGGATTCCCAGGTTCTTTTAACAATATCGATTGAATAAGAGCCGATGTTTGCAGCACGTTGTGCCTCTTCAAAAAAATATTTACTTTTTAATAATTCAGTTTCAGCCAATTTACGATCTGTTATATCGTATGCTGTCCCTCGGATACCAACAATATTACCACTGTTGTCACTTACACCGCATGCATTTATTAAAAGGTTGATCTCTTTCCCTGATTTTGACAAATAAATAGTTTCGTAGCCTTTAGATGTACCACCATTTAATATTCTAGAAAATTCCTGAAGATCACGTTTACCATTTACTGGATCTTGAAAGTCAAAAAAATATTTTCCAATTATCTCTGACATTGAATAACCAAAGGTTCCTTCCCAGGCGGGGTTTAAATAAACAAATCGTCCTTCAGCATCACATTGCCATATTAGATCCTGGGATGTTTCAACCAAGTCGACATACATTTTTTGTTTATCTTCAGGAGAGAGAGAATCAATTAAAAAACTATCAGTCATTTTTAGTTTCCTTTCTAATCCGTTTCTAAGGAATCGTTTGTAGTATAGCAATTACAAAATCTATTAATTACTCATATTTAAATGATAGGTTGTAATAGAGAAATTATCAAATATTGAGTTAAACTTTAAATATACCATTAGTTATAGAAACAGACTAAAGATTTATTAGATCAGTACTAAGGTTGAAGGATCAGTCTATTGATTATTATTTCATTTGCATTGTATTTGGGTTAAGGCTAAAATTTAAAATATACCTGAAACAATAGGAGCTTAAATGATAGAATTCCAATATTTTGAAGGGTGTCCACACTCGGATGTAACTCTAGATGGTATAAAAGAACTTATTGACGAGGGAATTATAAGTATTCACGACTTAAAAATAGTTGAAGTTCCCAATATCCCAGCTTCTGAATCTTTGAATTTCCAAGGATCACCAACAGTTCTTTATAATGGAATTGATATTTATACTGAAAAAATACCAACAAGTTCAAATTATTGTTGTAGGGTGTATAGTATAAAAGGTAGACAAACTGGAATTCTAAATAAAGATTATATAAAAATGAAATTAAAAAAACTGCAGGTTTGAGTCCTATATTACAATAAAACATTGAAGCTAATATTTACAATATAGGAGGAAAGTATGTCTGAAAAAAAATTGGGAGCTTTTGCTAAATATCTATCATTTTGGGTAGTCTTATGTATTATTGTAGGTGTGTGTATTGGGGTCTTTTTACCTATTGTGCCTATTACTTTACAAAAGTTTGAATACTCTAATGTCTCATTACCAGTTGCTATTTTAATATGGATAATGATATACCCTATGATGCTTAAAGTAGATTTTAAAAGTATTGTTAGCGCTAGTAAAAAGCCAAAAGGTCTTGTTATAACCCTAATAATAAATTGGTTAATAAAACCTTTTACAATGTATTTAATAGCTTCATTTTTTATTAATGTGGTATTTAGCATTTTTATACCAGTAGACATTGCAAAAGAGTATGTCGCTGGAGCAGTTCTTTTAGGTGCAGCACCATGTACTGCAATGGTTTTTGTTTGGAGTTATTTATCTGATGGTGATCCAAGTTATACTGTAGTTCAGGTTGCTATAAATGACTTAGTAATATTAGTTGCATTTATTCCAATAGTAGCTCTGTTATTAGGAGTTACTGATATTCTTATACCATTAAATACACTCTTTTTATCTGTATTTCTTTTTGTAGTTATACCACTATTTTTTGGTTTTTTATCAAGAACCATATTGATTAATAAATATGGGCTAAATTGGTTTAATGATATATTTTGTAAAAAGTTTGAAGGAATTACAGAGATAGGTCTTTTATTAACTTTAATAATCATTTTCTCATTCCAAGGGGAAACTATACTATCAAATCCTTTTGCTATTGTTTTAATAGCTATACCACTTACACTACAAACTTACTTTATTTTCTTTTTAGGATTTAGTATCTCAAAACTTCTAAAGGTGCCATATGAGATAGCTGCACCCTCGGCAATGATCGGGGCTTCAAACTTTTTTGAATTAGCAGTTGCTGTTTCTATTAGTTTATTTGGATTATCATCTGGAGCAACATTAGTAACAGTTGTTGGAGTATTAGTTGAGGTTCCAATTATGTTAAGTTTGGTGAAGTTTGCAGTAAATTCCAAAAAAAACTTTAAAGTATATTTATTAAAGGATATTAAATGAAGAAAGAAGATCTATTACAATACCTAAAATCTATACCTAAAGCAGATTTACATAATCATCTAACTTTAGGTATTTCTAGGCAAAAATTGAATAGGTACTTTCCAGAATCTAATCTTGTATTCCCTACAGAATATAGAGGACTTCCTGGAATGATAGATTTTATTAACAATAAAATTAATCCAATTATGAATAATCAGTACGCTTTAGAATTATTTATTTTGGGAGGCATAGAAGCTGCAATAGAGGATAATGTTAAGATTTTAGAAGCAAGTATTGATATTACACTTTGTAAATTTTACGGAGGGTCAGCTGAATTATTTTGTAATATGATAAGATCTTTAACTACTAAATATGCTGGTATCTTTTTCCCTATTCTCGGAATTAATAAAAAGATTGGGACTGAAGAACTTGATACTCTATATAGCAAATGTATTGATAGTGGAGTCTTTTATGGCATTGATCTGTATGGAGTCGAACTATCACAGGATATAAGTAGATTTGTTCCACAGTTTGATTACGCTGAACAAAAAGGATTACTTAAAAAAGTACACATAGGTGAGTTTTCTGATTGTAATACAATTGAAACAGCTATTAATCTATTTAATCCAGATGAAATTGAACATGGAATACGGGCTGTTGATTCAGAACAAACAATGGCTATGATTTTAGAGAGAGATATCACATTAAACATATGCCCTGAAAGTAATAGGCAATTGGGAGCCACTACAGATATTTTTAACCATCCAATTAAAAAGCTTTTTGATTTTGGAATTGATGTAACCGTTAATACCGATGATCTTCTGCTATTTAATAAATCAATATCTGAGCAGTTTACCCAATTAATTGATTCTAATATCTTTAGTTTAGAAGAAGCGGAACAAATACTTAGAAACGGTTTACGGAAGAAAACATAAAAGAAGAAGTACTAGTCGTCAACAACCATATGGTTTGATGGTGTAACTCCACGATTATAAGTACAAAATATAAATTTATGGTATCTATGATAAATATCAGAGCAAAAAATAAGAACTCTGCTATAATTATAACATGTTGAATAGTATAGAGTTGGATAATAAAATTATGAAATGGTTACTTGAAGGTGATGTTTCTATTCAGTATCAAGTCTATCGTGATTTATTAGGAATAGATAAAAAAGATATCCAAAAAATAATTGAAATAAAAGGGTGGGGCAGAAGTTATCTATCAAAAAGAAAGTCAAACTTACACTGGGGAAGTGACTTTTATCAGCCTAAATGGATATCAACTCATTATACTTTACTAGATCTTCGAAACTTAAACTTAAGACAAGAGAATGTTATTATAAAAGAGACAATAAATATGGTATTAGATACTTTAAAAGCAGAGGATGGTGGAATTAAATTAGGTCCTTCAACTACTGAATATAGTGATATTTGTGTAAATGGTATGGTTTTAAACTATGCCTCTTATTTTAAATCTGAAGATAAAAAACTCTTTTCAGTTGTTGATAGTATTTTAAAGGAAATAATGCCAGATGGTGGCTTTAATTGCAGGACAACTAGAAGTGGAGCAACACATAGCTCCTTACATACTACTATTTCTGTGCTTGAAGGATTATATGAATTTCAGAAAACTGGGATTGATTATAGAACTGAAGAGATAAATAGTGTTAGAGAGATGTCTGAGGAGTTTATCCTTCAACACCAGTTATATCTTTCAGATAAAACAGGAAAGATCATTAGTAAAAATTTTATTAAAATACCTTATCCATGTAGATGGAGATATGACATTCTAAGAGCATTAGATTATTTTTGTTATTCAGGTAAATCTTTGGATATAAGAATGGATAATGCAATAGAGATCTTAAAAGGTAAAAGAAACAAAGATGGACTCTGGAAAGTTAATGCTCCATATCCTGGACAGGTTCACTTTAAAATGGAAGATGCAGGTAAACCAAGTAGATGGAATACACTAAGAGCTTTACGAATATTTAAGCACTTTGAAATTGAGGTTTAATATGCAAGAACAAAAAATATTGATACTCACCAAACTAACAGTGTTATGATCCACATTTTACAAAAAATAGGTTATGAATATACGCATACTGAATTTATCTATAGGAATGAATGATAAAACTTTATCTTTTGTTCACAATTCGTTCATATATTAATCCTATATTTTGTATTATTAAATATAAGAGTAAGGACATAAAATGAAATTAAACAAATTGCAATACTATATTTTCACCGGATTATTAATTTTTTCAATAGAAAGTTGTAAATCAGAAGTCATTGGTAAAAATGCATCGGAAAAAGTAGTAGTTTCTCTTAAAGAATCGATAATAGCTGAAGTATTAGAGATCACAGAGTTTGAGAATTCAATAATTGAACAAGGGACGTTATTTACAGATCGGGACCTAATACAGAACCCAGATCTTACTGATGCAACTAGAATGTTGCTAAAAGATGGTTCAGAGATTTTGATAGAGGAAGAAGGTTTATATATATTAGAAGGTGATGTTGTTGATACTTTTATAGTCATAGATGTCCCAGATAATGCAAAAGTACAATTAATTCTAGATAATCTAACTATTATTAATAAGGATATACCTACTATTTATGTAAAATCTGCTGATAAGGTATATATAACTACTTTAAGTGGTAACAGTACTCTCTCTGTTACAGGTAAATACAGATCTAATAATGAAGTAAATCTAGATGCTGTTATATTTTCAAAATCAGATCTAGTATTAAATGGAATTGGTGCTTTAGATATTTTATCAAAATATGGAAATGGAATTTCATCTAAAGATGATCTAAAAATAACTGGTGGAACTCTTAATATAGATTCCTCTTTAGATGGATTAGAAGCTAATGATTCAATCCGTATTTACAATGGTAATATATCTATTAAATCAGGGGCTGATGCTCTGCATAGTGAAAATGACAATGATCCTCTATTAGGTTATATTTATATGCAAAATGGAGTATTGAATATTATAGCCGCAGACGACGCTATAAGAGGAACTAGTTTTATCCAGATTGATGGTGGAAATATAAATATCGAAACATGCCAAGAAGGTATAGAAGCTACTCAAATATTGATTAATGGCGGTACCATTAAAATCTATGCAACTGATGATGGTATAAATGCAACAGCAAAAAGCCCTATGGATGTATTGATTGAAGTATATGGTGGAGATATTTCTATTAAAATGGCAAGTGGGGATACAGATGGATTTGATTCAAATGGTGATCTATATATCTATGGAGGTACCATCGATTTTGAAGGGGGATCTTCATTTGATGCCGATGGAACTGCAGAACTAGTTAAAGGTGATGTTACAATAAATGGTGAGTTAGTTACTGAACTTCCAGAGAATAGACAAGGTCGTAGGAAACGATAATAATTAAAGATATATTAACCATTACGTTTAATTAGTAATGGTTAATATTTTTATATTAGAAAGAGTGATTTTTAGCTTTAAAAATCGATTCGTCTAATTCACCTTCTTGTTTTGCTATAATTGTTGTACAAATAGCATCACCACAGATATTTATAGCAGTTCTACTCATATCAAGTATTCTATCAATACCCATAATAATTGCAATTGCTTCTACAGGAAGACCAACTTGAGTTAATACCATAGATAACATAATAAGACCAACACCTGGAACTCCAGCAGTACCTATCGATGCTAATGTAGCAGTTATAATAACTGTTAAGAAGTCAGCAATTGATAAATCGATCATGTAAGCTTGAGCTATAAATACAGTTGCAACACCTTGCATAATTGCAGTTCCATCCATGTTTATTGTTGCACCTAGTGGAAGTGTGAAAGAAGCTAACTTTTTAGAAACCCCTAATCTCTCTTCACAGGTCTCAATAGTTACAGGTAGAGTTGCATTACTACTAGAAGTTGAAAATGCAGTAGCTATTGCTGGTGCAAAGTTTTTGATAAACTTAACAGGACTAAGCTTTGTAAATAGAACAAAAACACTTTGGTATGTAATAAGCGCATGTAATAGTAGGGCTCCCATAATACATAACATATATTTTAAAAGTGGTAACATTGCAGAGTAACCTAACGATGCAAATGTTTTAGTTATTAATGCAAAAACACCTATAGGTGCAACTGTCATAACCATTTCTACTAGTTTTAAAACAACTTCGTTTAATTGTGTAAATAGGTCCGTTACTTTTTGTGCTTTTTCGCCTAAAATTGTTAAACTTGTACCTAACAAAATTGAGAAAACAATAATTTGTAACATGTTACCACTGCTTAATGCTTTAAATGGGTTTGTTGGAACCATATTTATTATTACATTTAATAATTGTGGTTTATCTTTAGCTACAAAAGTTAACTCTTCTGAAGGTACATTAAAACCAACTCCTGGTCCTACTATAGACGCTAAGATAATAGCTATAGTTATTGCTACAGCTGTAGTTAAAAGATAAAAGACTAAGGTTTTTGTTCCAATTCTTCCAAGTTTTCTAACATCACCCATGGATGCGGATCCACATGTAAGGGATACAAATACTAAAGGTACAACCATCATTTTAATTGAAGATACAAATAGTTTTCCAGTTAATGTAAAGAAGAATCCTAATACATAGTTATCAATAAATGGGACTTCTCTAAAAGGGTATAAGATAATACCTAGTAGAAGACCAATTCCTAATGCTAATAGAATTCTGGTTGTTAGTGTGAACTTTTTCATTTTTACGTGCTCCTGATTTTTGATTTAAAAAGATTTAACTAAGACTAGTTGTGAAAAATATAACATGCAAGCGCTTGCTTGGCAAGAAAATCTTTATATTTTAGATTTCTTATACATAAAGTTTGGAAAAGCCTGTATATTGTGGTTATTAGTTCGGGATTGTTATACGGAATGATATACCTCGATGAGGAAGTTTTATATATTCTATTTTACCTTTAAGAGATTTGACCACAAGGTTATATACTATATGCATGCCAAGACCATTCCCGCCACTCTCTTTTTTTGTTGTATAAAACGGTTCAAAGATTTTATCAGGATTTACATTACCAATTCCTACTCCATTATCTGTATAATTTAATACAAAGCTGCTGCTACTGTTTTTGAAACTAATCTCTATCTTTCCATTATCAGTATCAGTAAAACCATGTATTATTGAATTAATTATAAAGTTACTAATTATCTGACTCCACACTCCTGGGATCGTCATTATATAGGTTTCATCATTACCTATAATTTCTAAACTATGGGCTTTCCATTTTGTATGTAAAGATCTAGTTATATCATTTAAATAGTCTTTAATATTTATCATTCTAACATCGAGAACTTGCTGATCCACAGCAACTTTTTTAAATGATTGAACTAATTCGGCAGCTCTTAATAGGTTGGATAATATAAGATCAGAACTTTGATCTAACTTCATTAGTATTGATTCAAAATTCCCCTTTGTTAAAGTTTTATTTTTAAACCCCTCAAGGATTTCTTCAGATAATACCTTAATATGGCTAGCAGCGGTAACACCTATTCCAATAGGAGTATTTATCTCGTGGGATACTCCAGCAACTAATTCTCCAAGCGCAGCCATCTTCTCTGCAAATACAAGTTGTTGTTGGGCCTCTCTTATCTCTTTAGTTCTTTCGCTGACTAGTTTTTCCAGTCTCTGCTCTATTTTAATCCTATGGGTTATATCACGAAAAACAAGAGTAGAGTATGTTATATTGTCAATTTCTAGTTCTTCGCAGTGAACCTCTCTAATACCTTGGGTTTCTTCTTCTCCTTCCCATAATGAATATGACTTATTATGAACAAATATATCAGAATATATATCTGGTAATATCTCTTTTATATCTTTATATATATTATATTCATCTAGAAGATTTAGGTTTGTATCTGCTTCGCCGTTAGAGTCAACAATTCTATAATCGCTATCTAGAATTATTAGATATACGGATAATCTATCAATTATCTTTCTAAAACGTTCCTGTTCCCCATAGGACTTTCTAAGAGCTGTATAATAGTTCTTTCTAAAGCTACCAGTTCCAAGTCCAATAATCTGATTTTGTATATCGTTAAAGTCTTTATCATCAGAATGTTTCTTCATAAATTGCTACTATATCCTCCAAATTTGCAGGTTTGGGATTTGTTGCTAAACAAGCGTCGTTTAAAGCATTCTGGGCTAGAGGGATAAAGTCCTCTCTACTTAAACCTATAGGTTCTAACCGTGGATCTAAACCAACAGTCTTAACTAATTTGTCTATTGCATCAATAATGTCTGTCGAACCTAATGTTTTAGCTATCTGGTCATACCGTTCTGGGCATGAGTCATAATTAAATTTACAAACATTTTTTAATAGAATTCCATTACACTCACCATGTGGCATATCTTTTAATCCGCCAAGAGCGTGGGCCATTGCGTGAACAAGACCTAAACTTGCATTTGAAAAGGCTAAACCAGCCTCTAGTGAAGCCTGCATTAAATATGTTCTTAACTCCAAATTATCAATGTCTTTCATCAGTAGTGGTAAATATTTTCCTACTAGCCCTATTGCACCTAAAGCGTGCCTGTCTGTCATAAATGAGTTTGCTAAAGATACATAAGCTTCTATTGCATGGGTTAAAGTATCAAGACATGTTGCAATTGTAAGGGATCGATCCATTGTAAGTAGTGTTCTAGGGTCAACAAGAGATAAATCTGGTACTACTGCCTTAGAAATTATAGCAATTTTACGTTTTTGTTTTGACGCTGTAATTATTGCAAATTGTGAAACATCTGCAGAACTACCACTCGTTGTAGGTATACAAATTAGTGGAGGCATAGGATGTTCAATTTTATCAACACCTTCATAATCAAGAATATTACCCTTGTTACTAACAAGTATTCCAATACCTTTAGCTGCATCTATTACACTACCACCTCCAACTGCAATAATTACATCACAATTGTTTTCATGATATACTTTTAATCCATCATGGCAATTATAATCCCTTGGATTTGGTTGAACTTCTAAATATTCTGAGTATAAGATAGATTCTGCTTCAAGTGATTTAACAACCTTATCTACCCAGCCTTTACTTTTAACAATTTTATCAGAAACAAGAAGAACTTTTTTAGCACACCAGTTTGTACAATACTGACCAGCTAAATCTATAGCATCAGAACCAAAAATAAACTCAGGGCAAACAAATTTTCTTAATTCTTTCATAATATAACCTCATACTAATTGTAATTTATTATGAAACGAATTCAAGTATATATGTATTTTTGTTTGATCTATAATTGAGTTGATACAATTATAATAAGAATTAAAGTCTAAAAAATTGTATTAAGATGAATATGTATATATAGTTTAATAGTGAATAAAGTATCTAAAATGATAATATTAACACTATTACTTTTAATTAAAGTCTCAATCTTTTCAGCATCTGATGATGTCACCAATAAAAAAGTATTATTATTAAATTCATATCATAAAGGGTTTTTATGGACTGATGAGATTACCAGGGGAATAACAGAAACTTATTTAAAAGAAGGCATTGAATTACATATTGAATATATGGATTCAAAAAGACAATGGGATTTAGATTATCAGTCACTATTAACAAATTTATTAGAGGTTAAAATTACAAAACATTCTTACGATTTAATAATTACCTCGGATGATGATGCATTTAATTTTGCAATGCAGAATAGATCTAAACTATTTCCAAATAAACCTATTGTTTTCTGCGGATTAAACTATATAAACAAAACTGTAATTGCAAAGTATTCAAATATCACAGGAATAAATGAAGAGAGCAATATCTCAAGGAATATAGAACTAATATCAAAAAATCATCCAAAAATCAAAAAGATTATAGTGATTACTGATAATTCAACTACAGGTATTAAAATACAAAATAGTGTAAAAGAGATATCTCCATTATATGCAAACATAGATATTCAATTAGTTTTTAATGTTTCTGGAGAAGAACTTGTTAATGTCGTAGAAGAGATTAATTTAGATTCTATAATCCTTTTTACAATATTTTTTACGGATAGAAATGGAGTATATTTTGACCATATTATACAGGATATTTCAAAAGTTGCAAAAGTACCAATATATGGCTCATGGGATTTTGATCTTAACAAAGGTATTATTGGTGGAGATTTAATAGGAGGATATCAGCAGGGGTACGAAGCTGCTGAACTTAGTTTGTCTGTTTTAAAAGGATTAGATATCGATAAAGTACCTGTAGAGTATAAAACTCCAACAAAAATAATATTCGATTACAATCAACTTAAACGGTTTAATATTAATATTGATAAAACTAATAATACCAAAATAATAAACTTTCCAGAATCATTTTATTTTAAGTATAAAACGTTAATATGGGTGGTAATTTTTATTTTATCACTATTAATTGTAGTGCTGTTTAGTGTTATTTTTGTTTTAATTAAATCTAAAAAAACAGAGTTAAAACTTACTCACTATAAAGACCATTTAGAAGAGATAGTAGATGATAGAACAAAAGAATTAAGTACTTCGTTACAAGATTTACACTATGCTCAAGATCAACTTATTGAATCTAAAAATATGGCATTTTTAGGATCATTAGTATCTGGAGTTGCACATGAAATAAATACACCTGTTGGAATTGGTATAACATCAATATCACATCAGATTTTATTGACAAAAGAGTTGGATTATAAAATTATTAATAAAAGTCTAAGTAAAAGTGATCTAAATAATTTTATTGAAGGTTTAATTAATAGTCTTGAATTATCATTAGCCAATCTTAATAAAGCAGCAAATATTGTTAATACTTTTAAGAAAGTTGCTGTTGAGTCATATCATGAAGAAAAAGTTAATATAAATCTGCATGACTTTTTTTCAGATATAATTGATCAACAAGTTCCTCTAGGGATTAAAATATATTATTTCTGTGAAAAGAGTTTAACATTAGAAACATACCCACATTCCTTAATTCAAATAATGTCAAACCTCATAATAAACTCTATTGAACATGCTTTTATAGGTGATAAAGGGTACATCGATTTAGTAATTTCAAGAAAAAATGACAAAACAATAATAACATATCATGATTCTGGAGTTGGAATATTACCAGAACATCAAGATAAAATATTTGATCCTTTTTTTACAACTAAACGAGTTGAAGGTCATATTGGATTAGGACTCAATATAATATATAATAATGTAATAAATAGACTTCAAGGTACTGTTGATTGTTCAAGCAATCCAGATACAGGTACTACTTTTACCATAATATTTTAAGTTAAACCTTTTCCTATAAATATAAAGCTCTTAAATACCTGATTAACAACTAGATTAATTCCTTATTGAGAATTACTCTTAATAAGAGGAGCACGTTTATGAAAAAATATTTTAAATATATAATAATTGGTTTTATCATAGTGTTAACTTTTTCATGTGCTGAAAAGCTTAATGCAAAAAATACTGAAGAGACATTCGCAAAAAATAATGTCGAAGGATTAGAATATAATATACTAACAAAAGAAGAAGAGAATATCATTGTATATAAAGGAACTGAGAGGGCTTTCTCTGGTAAATATAATAGTTTTTATGAAGATGGTACATATTATTGTAAACGATGTAATGAACCACTTTTTGTATCTTCCGATAAATTTGATTCTGGTACAGGTTGGCCTAGCTTTGATGATGCTATAGATGGTGCAATTAGAGAAGTTCCAGATGGATTTAATACTGAGATTGTTTGTGATAACTGTGGTGCACATTTAGGACATGTATTTAAAGGTGAGGGTTTTTCTGACAAAGAGACCAGACATTGTGTTAATTCATTATCCTTAGATTTTGTTTCAACAGAAAATTCTAATTATCAAAAAGCATATTTTGCAGGTGGATGTTTCTGGGGTGTAGAGACTCTTTTTGAGAAACAGAGAGGTGTTATTAATGCTGTTTCAGGTTATTCTGGTGGTATAACTAAAAAACCTACTTATCAAGATGTATTAACTGGTAGATCTGGGCATTATGAAACTGTTGAAGTTACCTACGATCCCCACGTAGTAACTTTTGAAGATATGGCAAAATTCTTTTTTGAGATACACGATCCAACACAGGCTAACGGTCAAGGTCCTGATCTTGGAGAACAGTATTTATCTGTAGTGTTTTATGATTCCCAAGAAGAGCAAAAAACAACATTTAAATTGATAGATATATTAAAAGAAAAAGGTTATGACGTAGTAACTAGGGTTGAACCAGTTACAGACTTTTGGGAAGCCGAAGCCTATCATCAAGATTATTACGAAAAAAATGGTAAAGCTCCTTATTGTCATTTTTACACTAAGAAGTTTTAAATATATAATTTCCATCTCTGTATATATATGAAGATGGAAATTATACTTAGTCCTGTTCTAGCAATTATTTTTCTATAAGTAGAACTTCTGGAACATCATCCTGGGATATAACACCTGATTCAATATCTTTAATTAAGTCATAATAAAGTTCATAAGTAGTATACCAAGTGGAATTTATTAGTTCATTCACTTCAATTTTTCTTAATACCTCATTACTCATATCTATGTTCCCAATTTTTAAATATAGGTAGGATAAACTTAAAGTAAACTCAGTATTCCACTCCTCCATATTTCGTGCTTCTTTTATGTAAGTTAGTGCTGAATCAGTATCTCCTGTTCTTAAAGCTATTACTCCTCTAAAAAAGTCACTCCATGGGTCGTCATATAAGTTTTGACTATAGAATTCCAAGCTATCAAAAATTCCTAATCTAGATTCTACTCTAATTAGTTCCGGGAACATTCCATCATCTATCCAATCACCATTCCCGGATTCTTTAAGATATATAAGTGCTTCATCTAATCTACCCATATGTCTCAGAATTGAGGCTAGAAATACTTTGTAATGTGGATTATCAGGAGACATATTAACTGCCTGTACCATTGTCTCTTCTGCTAACATATATTCAGCATAATCTGCATGAAAATATGCTTTTTTAAGGTATAAATAAGAGTCGTCAGGTTCTAAACCGATGGCTTTATTGATTAGTTCTATTGCTTTCTCTTGGCTCCCTTGCTGGTGAAATGTTAATGCTAACTCTTTTAATACTTCAGCATTATCTGGAAATTTATTTACTAGATCGGTATAAAAAGTTTCTTTCAACTCTTCTGTTTGCCACTCATTATTTGAACCATATGCAAGGGCAGCTTTTATAGAACTAGGATTTATTTCGTATGCTTGTTTAAAATCATCAACACCTGTTTTATCATCTAAATCCCATAATTTTGTCTCTCCTCTAAGTATATAAGCTGAAACAAAATTTGGATCTATCTCTATTGCACTGTCTAATGCATCAATAGATTTTTTTAGTTTATTGGAATCTTTTAATACAAGAGCTAAATAATAATATGCTAGTGGATTATCTGGATCGGCTATTACTACTTTATTTAAAAGTTCTATTTTTTCTTCTGGATTATCCCAAGTTTCCATTGCTACAATAAACTCGTCTGAACCTTTTGGGGACATTGTTTCATCCTCTAAAACTGTATTTTTTGTAGTCCCACAACCTAAAATAATTAATGATAATAATATTAATATGATCTTTTTCATAATTTACCTCTTTAACAATTATAGTATAAAACTATAAGAATTTACAAAAACACTAAATGAATACTATAATGAACTCAGTAGAAAATTAGAGATACCTAGATTTGAAGGAAATAAATGGATTTAAAAGTTGTAAAAGAGAGTATATTAACAGAAGAACAGATTTTAGATGTTAAAGAGTTATATGATAAGTGTAATAACCACGATAAAACAGGATATGTTTTTGATATTCTTGATGATTTTATAAAAGAAAATGATATTAATACGTTTTTGTTATATAAAGGTGATAAGTTAGTCTCTTCTCTTTGTATATTTGCTCCATCAAAAAAAGAAGCTGAAATTATAGCATTAACATCCCCAGATAACCGAAAACAGGGGTTATTTAGTCTATTATTAAAAGAAGCAACTATTGAAATAAAAAGAAGGAAGATAGAGTCTATTTTATTTGTAAGTGATTCTTCATTCCTAGAGAGTAACAGAATATCTAAAACTCTTAATTCAAAATATGAGTTCTCCGAATATCTTCTAACATTTAAAGATGAATATAAACTTATAAATACCACTAATCCAGATATTAGAATCGCAATTGTAAAAACAAATATTGATAGACTAATACAAATTAGCTCTACAGTATTTAACAGTAGTATTCAGGATAGTACTGATAGAATTAACGATATTTTAGATGGTGATAAAAGAAAACTCTTTTCCATAGAGTATAAGTCAAAAATCGTTGGTATGATTGGTATATATGAAGAAGAGACTAGACTTTATATTTTTGGATTTTGTATCGATCCTGAATTTCAGAAAAAAGGTATTGGAAAATATGTGCTTTCTGAAATTGTTAAAATGTTTTTATTACAAAACAAAGAAATTGTATTAGAAGTTCAGGTCGATAATACAAATGCATTAGGTCTATATCAAAATATAGGGTTTGATATACAAACTGAGTTTAGATATTATAGATATATGTTCTAAAAAAAAACTCCAATGTTCCCCTGTTATTAAGCTTGGGAACATTGAAGTAAACAGGAGATTATTTATTCAAATTTCTGGTTGTCACCAATTTCTAATTGTAATTTATCCGAGTACTCTAATTTAAAGTAGCAATTGTAAACATCCCATCTGGTATCTGTTAGTAGTGCCTTGTACATCTGTTTCAAAGCGACCTTTTCTAGCTCTTCATCTCTGATTAAGTTATTTATTTGACCTCTTTCAGCTAGGTCATAAAGCTCATCAGTATTAGAAACACAGTTATAAGTATATAAATATTGTCTATTATTATTTTTAAAGATTCGACCAACACATGGGTTTGGAACAACATGATTCCACACATCGAACATAACAGGTTTATCTTCTGGTCTAGGTTTACCAGATAATGTATCAAATAGACTAACACCGTCAGTTCTATCATTTATAGAAAGTCCTATTTCTTGGCTAATCGTCGGGAAAATATCTAATAGAGAACATGGTTCTGAAATAGAAATATCCCGTTTAATATCTTTATCTGCAGTAGGCTTCAAAATAAATGGAACTTGCAATACTTGTGGGTTTAGATATGCACCTTTATCAACACAACCTTTACGTCCGTTCATCTCCCCATGATCAGCAGTAAATATAATCATAGTAGAATTATATAGGTCATTGTCTTTAAGGTAGTTTATTAGTCGGCCCATCTGTTTATCTAGAATTTCGTACTGAAGTTGGTTTGCAACTAAATAATCTATTAGATCTTGTCTATTTCTTAAACCCCAGTTTTTTCTGTATAACTCATAAACTCTAGGATCTAAACCATCTTCTGTAAATCCACTAGCTTCCCAGTCTAACCAACTCCTAGGAATCTCGATTGTAGAACGAATTTCTTCTTCTCTTTTTTCATATCCCCCAGGAATTGCAAAAGGCTGATGGGGACCAAAAAAGTCTAGTTGTAGATAAAATGGTCTGTTATTTCCTCTAGTTTCTAAAGTCGTTATAGCTCTATTAACTAAATATGTAGGATATAAAGCCTCTTCAGGAAATGGTTCACCATTTTGGTCTGCTAACCAACCACCATATGAGTTTCCATCTCTCTCTCCAGTCCAACTATTACCCCTAATTTCTTTCTTAAAAGTAAATCGTTTTAGGTTTTGAGACTGTAATGAATCAATATAAGCATCTTCATCATACCAGGGGGGAGACCATCTATCCCAAGGTGAAGAGTTCTCTGAAAATGCCCTCATAAAGTGCTCTGTTCCAACATGAGATTTCCCTACATGTCTTGTATGGTAACCAGCTGATCTTAGGTATTCAGGCCATATAATATCTTCCGAACGTAAATCAGTTTTATGACCATCGTGGGATCTTTCAGAATTACCAGTAATGTATGAGTATCTACCAGTTAAAATGGAAGCCCTAGAAGGTCCACAAAGTGGAGATGTTGAAAAAACATTTTTAAAAGTTATACCATCTTTTGCTAACTGGGTATGTGCAGGTGTATTTAAGGTATTTCCTGTGGCATAAAATTCAGGAGGTACCATATCCATAGTTATGAACAAAATATTAGGTTTATCTTTAGTTCCATCAATTGAATATGGACCCTTACCTGTTTTTTGATTGATATAATTTTTCATCCTTTAACACCACCACTGGTTAAACCAGCAACCATATGTTTCTGGAATATAAATATAAGGATGAACATAGGTAAAACACCAGCTACAGAAACTGTTGTAACCATTGCCCAGTCATAAGAAACTTCACCTAAAAACTTCATTGCTATACCTGATGATAATGTTCTTTTTTCATCTGATAAAATAAATGTAATAGCGAATAAGAAGTCATCCCATGCTTGCATAAAAGTAAATAGACCAATTGCTAACAGACCAGGTTTAGAAAGGGGCATAATTATGGCAACTAAAGTTCTAAGTCTAGAACAACCATCAATTTTAGCTGCCTCTTCTAAGGATCTTGAAATATCATCGAAGAACCCTTTTATTAAAATTGTTGAAAATGGAATTGTAACTGCTGATAATGCAAGAATCAGACTCATTCCAGTATTTATTAGATTAAGATTTCTAAAAATAACATACAGAGATAGTATTAAACCAACAATTGGGAACATCTGTGTAGAGAGTAGGGATGTTTTAACAATACTACCAAATTTACTTGAGTATCTAGATAGCGAATAACCTGCTAAAGCTGAAACAATTATGGTTAAAATAGTTGTTCCAGTAGCAATAATTGCATTATTCATTAAGTAAATTAACACTGAGTTATCTTTTAATAACAAAATATAGTTATCTAGTGTGAAGTTTACCGGAATGAATTGTGGTGGAAACTTGTATATATCCATATTAGTTTTAAATGATGTAATAATTAACCAATATAGTGGGAACATTAAGAACAAACCTAATATTATTATTCCTACTATTGAAATAATTTTTCCTATAGAAAGATCTCTTTTTTTCATATTAGTACTGAACCTCCTTAAATATTCTGTTATAGAGCAACGAGAATATAATTAACGCAACCATCCAGGATGTTGCAACAGCGGCACCTACACCAAAGTTTAAGTTAACAAAGGCATTTTTATAGGTTAATATTGCCAGCGTTTCAGTTGTACCCATTGGTCCCCCACCTGTCATTGTCCAGAATAAAGGGAACTGCTTAAAGTTGGTAATAATTGTAACTAATATACTCGAACGTATAACATTACGTAAAAATGGTAGGGTTATATGTCTAAAAGATTGCATAAATGTTGCACCATCTATATCTGCTGCTTCGTACATCTCTTTAGGTATTCCCTGAAGACCTGCTAGTAGCATAATAAACATAAATGGCAGTTGTCGCCAAATTGCTGCAACAGCAACAGAACCTAATGCAGTGTTTGGATTTACTAAAAAGCTCATTGGCTGGGCAATAATATGTAATTTTAATAATATAAAGTTTACTACTCCGTACTCTGCCTGAAACATCCAAGACCATAAGAGGGCAACAATAACCGTTGGAGTTCCCCATGGTAGTAATGCTAAAGATCTTGTAGCTCGTTCTCCTGCCTTACCACGATTCATAAATAGTGACATTATAAGACCCAAGAGAAATACAATAAGTACAACAATTAACATAAATTGAAATGTAATTACAAAAGCATTTTGTATTTTTCCTGATTCCCATAACTCTAAATAGTTCTCAAAGTGATTCCAAATAAGGGGCATCTTCTTTCGTGTTAATTTATATTTAAAAAAACTATAATACACAGATTGTAAAACAGGTAAAAATATAAATCCACCAACAATAAGTATTGATGGTAAAAGCAGTACTGTTCCAAATATACGATCACCGGTTTTTGTTTTTAATGACATCTTAATATCCTTTAAATAGACCACTAACGTGGTCTATTTATTGAAGTTTTATTTAAGTAAAGTTTTTAATTCTTTTTCAAGATTAACCAATGCTTCATCTACTGTTACCCAACCTATAGAAACACCTTGAGCAGCCGTTGTTAAAGCTACAAAAACATTTTCCATTTCTGGGTGTTTTTCAACAGATCTAATTGTTTCTGCATAGTTTAATATAGGCTCAATTCCTGGGTCAGTTTTATATGCAGGTGCCGCTTTTACTTGGCTATCTCTAGGTAGTAAAAATGGTGTAATTGCATAATATTTAGCCATTTGTGCTGGGCTAGTTGCAAACTTAATAAATGTTGCAGCAGCATCTTTTTCAGTACAATCTTCGCTTATTAAAATAAGGTGAGCTTCTAAAGTACTTCCTGCAGGTGAACCATTACCACTTAATGGATTAGCAACTCCAACATTTCCTTTTAAATCTGGGTTAATAGCATAAGCCCCAGTCATACCCCATAATTGGTCGAAGTACATACCTAATCTACCAATTGCAAATAGGTTTCTTAAATCTTTTAATTTTGCACCTTCTGGGTTGTAACCTTTATCGTGCATATCTTTAAGAGCTAATAACGCTGCTTTGTTTCCGTCGTTAATTACATCTACATTACCATTGGCATCTACTATTCCACCACCATGGCTAAAGAACATACTTAATACGGCTCCACCACTTACTGGTACAGCACCTGTTGTTTGACCAAATGCATATACACTGTTTCCATCTGCATCTTTTAAAGTTGATAGTTTTTCTGCAAACATCATCGCTTCTTCGTATGTTTTTGGTGCAACATCTGTATCTAATCCAGCTTGTTCAAATAACAGTTTATTGTAAAAAAGTACAAATGGACTTGCTTTCCAAGGAATACCATAAGTTTTTCCTTCGTACTTCATGTCATCTAATAACTCTGGGTAAACATCATCTAAATATTCTTTACCTAAAAGAGAGTCTAACTCTGCTACATAACCACCAGTAACAAAACTAGGGTACCAAGATCTTGCTGATTGAATAATATCTGGCATTTGTCCAGCGTTTGCCATAATTAGTACTTGTTTTTTTAACTCTCCATATGGGTAGCCAGAAAACTCAATTTTGATATCTGGATTTGCTGCTTCAAAATCACTCTTTAATTCAGTAAAATAATCTTGTGCACCTTTCTCTTGGATACTCCAACTAGCAAATGTTAATGTAACTGGTTCAGCCGCTACTGCCGCTGTCTCTGTAGTAGTTTCTGCATCGTTTTTAGCAAAAAGCGATAAACTAATACAACCGATTAATACTAATGATAAAATTCTTTTCATTATGTTCTCCTTTGAAATGTATTCGTATGCATTATAGCGCTGAGTTTTAAAATCTGTCAATAATTTTCTTTTCTAATTGTAGAAATAGTAGTGTTATGCTAAAATTAGTCCAGTGAATAATTAAAATGAATACGAATGTATTAGAAGGATTTTATGAAGATTGATAGTTATTTAATTGCTAAAATGGCTGGTGTTTCTCAGGCTACAGTTTCAAGAGCATTTAGCAATCCCGATAAGGTTTCTGCAAAAACACGAAATAAAATTTTAGAAGTTGCTGATTCTATAGGTTATAAACCAGATAAAAATGCTAGTGCTTTACGAAGAAAAGGTACTAATACAATTCTACTTATATATGTGAAAAGAGAGGATGGCCATTACTGGACTAACGTAAAACGTAACTACTGGTTATTTACAGAAGCTATTTTATCTTTAACATCTTTTTTTGAAAACCAGCCTTATATATTTGAAGTAAAACTTGTTAATTCTATATTTTCCATGAAGAAAGCAGAGATAAAAGATCATTGTGATGGTATGTTAATTTTTGACCATGTATCAGAGGAAGAGTCTAAATTTATAGACGATTGGGATATCCCGTATGTAATTTGTCACCGATCTATTCACCTAAATAAATATAACCACTCTGCAACAGATAATAGGGCAGGAGGAGTTATACAAGGTAATTATTTAAAATCAAAATCCTGTAAAAAACCTATTTACATATTAAATAACGAAGATCAATTTTCTCATAACTTAAGAAAACAAGGCTTCCTAGAGATATTCCCAGAAGCTGTTGTATTAAACGAAGAAAATCCCCAGGAGATTGTAAATAAATTGATATTACATATTGAATCTGGAGATTTTGATGGTGTTGGCTTTGTTAATGATATGTTATTAGTTAAAATTGTCACTAAATTATTCCATAATCGATACGAACTCCAAGATGAGTTTCCACTGATTGGTTATGATAACAGTACCGAATTATTAGTTTTGGATAAAAAGCCTGCTACAGTGGAAATAGGTATTAAAGAAATTTACGAAAACGCTGCATCTGAGCTACTCAAGTTGATTAAAAAAGAAATTACAAATATAAGTTTAGTTCATTCTCCAATACTAGTTGAATAAGTGGTTCGTTATTTTTCAATAATAATAATTATTATTGAATGTCTTGAGTTTCCCTCCTATAATTTTAATATATAAAAAGGAGCTAATATGGCTAATATAATTGAATTGAGCAGCACAGAAAGCGTTAATGTTTTAGTTGCTGCAAAATTAGATAAGGTTAAAGTTAAACATCTGTGTAAACGTGCTATCTGCGGAAAATGTACTATGAAAGTCTTAGAGGGTGATATTTCAGAACCTAATGTTAAAGAGATCAAAAAACTTGGGCAAGAAAAAATTGATGCTGGCTTTAGATTAAGTTGCCAAACAACATTTACTGGTAAACTTAAAATAGAACAGTAGTTTTAATAATTAAAAGTAGAGGTCTAAAATGAATATAAACTTGATACATAATGTTTTAATTATCTTTATATTCAAGACTTTTACATCTTTATATGGAACTGATACCACAATCCCACAAAATGGAAATCTATATTTTGCAAATAATAGTTTAGAGTTACCATTATCAATTGAAATCTTAAAAAATGACTCTACAAATTCCAACTCTTTTATCTATTATAATTCATTTACAGGTTTTCAAGTAAATCTTCTGAACTTTTCTGGTAAATATCCCCATGGAATTTTAGGTGATCCTCTAGAACCAACTAAGTTTGTGGTTACCCAGGAATCAGAAATTATTGGATCTTACCAACTCTCAAATGATGTTTTTGAAACTCTAAGGGCTACTATTGGAAATATTGACCCTACAACTTCTGACTCAGAGATCTTATTAACAAGAAGTAGTAGTAAATTGGGAGCCAGAGTCGACGTTTATTCCAAATATGGAAAGTTTTTAGGAGCATCAAATTATATTGGTAGAGGTTTTAGGTGGTTACATATTTTAGCTGTTGCAAATTTCTATTTCGATGATGGACTTGAGTTAGCTATAGTAAAAACACCTCATCTTGGTGGTATTCTAGAGTTCTATAAATGGAAGGACGGTAGATTACAACTAATAGAATCAAAAAGAGGTTTCTCTACACATAAAATAGGGTCAACTAATCTTAATATGGCAATAGCAATAAATGTAGATAATGATAAATATGCAGAGTTAATTTTGCCATCAAATGATTATAGAAAACTAATGATTGTGAAACTAACAAAAAATGGAATTGTTATAATTGACGAAATTAAAGTTCCAGGTGTGATAACAAATCTATTTTTTGAAGATGTAAGTAACTCTATATTAGTTGAATTAGATAAAAGATCCATAGTGAGGCTATATCATAAAAACTAATTTTTTATATATTGTAATACACAAACCAATCACTTAAAATTAATATATGGAGGACAACATGATAAAAAATATAACATTAATAATGATACTATTTTTATTCCTGACAGGATGTAAAACTACAGGCCAGAACAGTTCTTCATCTGCATCTTATCAAACAGCAACTCAGAGCGATTTTGTTGTAACCGATGATGCTATATATTTTGAAGAGGTGATGTTGCTTAGTTTTGATTCAGATTTTAAAGATGGACATATAAATTTTGATATGTTTAACCCTACTGGAGATATGGCTGAAATCCGTATTAAGGCTGTTGCTATAATAGATGATTATGCAAAGGGTATCGATTTTGGAATTGCTACATTGTCTGATGGTAGAGCTACTTTTAATATTTTTGAAGATAACATGAGTAATTATAAAATTACAAATTTTGAGATGGTATTTAGTAGTGGAATACATACTTTTATTGATATCGATGTAAATGAATGGCTATCTATTTTTGAGGAAGAAACTAATAAAGTTAATTTTGAGGATAATCCCTGAATATGAAGACTAAATCTTTGGTATTACAGTATTCTGAACGGAGGTTCTTTGTATAATCTAACTGATAAAAATTTTAAATATATTACCGATCGAGCATATGAATATGCAAAGATAAAGTTCACAGATCAAAAGCGTTCATTAATAATTGCTAGACTCTCTAAAAGAATACGTTTCTTAAACCTAGGTAGTTTTTCTGAATATATAGACTATTTAGAAAATAAAGATATAATAGGTGAAGAATTTTTGACAATGATAGACTCACTTACAACTAATTTCTCTAACTTTTTTAGAGAAGTTCATCATTTTGAGTTTATGACAACTCATGTTTTATCTGACTATAAAAATAAAGAGTTAAAAATTTGGTCAGCTGCGTCATCGACAGGTCAAGAGATCTATTCAATACTAATAACACTCTTAGAATTTGAAAAGAAGAACAATTGTAATATTATATATAAATTATTTGCATCAGATATAAGTAGAAAGGTTTTAACTTCAGCCTCTAATGGAACCTTTAATTCTAAGGAAATAGAGAATATAGGTGATGATTTAAAAAAAGAGTACTTTTTAAGAGGCTCTGGAGAGAGTAAAGAGCAAGTAAAAGTTAAAAATAACTATATAAAAAAAATAAAGTTCCTTCGAATTAACTTAGATGACTCTAAATATAATCTACCTTTAATGGACATAATTTTTTTAAGGAATGTTATAATATATTTTGATAAACAGACTAAAATTGACCTTATTGAACGACTTTATCATAGTCTTAAACCTGGGGGACTACTATTTTTAGGTCATAGTGAGTCATTAAGCGGAATCTCTACTAAATTTGAGATTGTAGGTAGATCTATATATAAAAGGATAGAATAATGAGCATAAATGTATTAGCAATAGATGATTCAGCACTAGTTCGAAAGGTTATAGCGGATATAATATCATCAGTTAATGATATTGTATTAGTCGATACAGCATTTGATCCTATTTTTGCAATTCCAAAGTTAAAAAAAGATAACATAGACGTAGTTATATTAGATATCGAAATGCCTAGAATGGATGGATTAACTTTTCTAGAGAAGTTAATGAAAGCTAAACCAACACCTGTTATTATACTATCATCTTTAACTACTAAAAATGCTAATATAAGTTTACAGGCATTAGAATTAGGTGCCTTTGCAGTATTAACAAAACCCATGGATATTTTAGAATTACCTGAAATGAAGCAATCTGTAATTGATGCTATACGTAGTGCAGGGCATCCTTCAGTTAGGGATAAACTTATACAACGATTTAATAAAAGTAGCAGCTCATTGAAGCCAGTTCAAAGACATTTTACAGCAACAAGAAGCACAACCGATAAAATAATTGTACTTGGATCATCTACAGGTGGAACAACAGCAATTATGGATATATTATCTGAATTACCAGTTGATATTCCAGGAATTGTGATTGTTCAACATATGCCATTAAAATTTTCACAAGCATTTGCAGATAGATTAGACAAAAATTTAGGTTTGTCAGTTAAACTTGCAAAAAGTGGTGAACAAATTAAAAATGGTCACGTATATATTGCTCCTGGGGATCAGCATTGTTCGGTAATATCAAGTGGTGCAAAATACCTTATTCAGATAAAAGAAGGTCCAAAAGTACACTACCACCGTCCTTCAGTTGCTGTACTGTTTAACTCAGCAGCCAATTATTGTGGCCGGAATGTTATTGGTGTATTACTAACAGGCATGGGTGATGATGGTTCAAAAGCTATGTTAAAGATGAAAGAGGCAGGTAGTTATAATATTATACAAGACGAAAAATCAAGTGTTGTTTGGGGTATGCCTGGTAAAGCTTTTGAGTTTAATGCACATCATATAGTAGTTCCATTAAATAATATTGCACAAGAAATTTGTAATTATATAAATAACGGAGGCTAATTTAGTAGCTTGAGTCTTCATCCTTATTATATAATCATTTTTTTAGGTGTTGAAAGATATTCAGGCCATAATACGCGGTCAACAAATTTTGCTGATACTTTTGCTATTACTGTTGTTGGTTGTTTTTTAGACTTTTTAAACTCATCTATCTCGTATTTATACATAACATTTAAAAGCAGATCAACATTTAATTCATTATCTAACTTAAATTTATAAATTGTAGCTTTATCTTCGGATTTTATTTTATTTAATATTCGAACCTTTGCTTTTTTAGCAGATACCCTTTCTCCTGTAGTTTTTGCACCGTAGTATAACTTCTCAATTTTTTGTAATTTTTGGTGTACTTCAAACTCTTTAACCACTATGACCTCTTAAAAAAAAATATATATACTTAATATCGGAATATTTTTCTCAATACTTATTAAAATATATGATATTAAAGCTTTAGAACAATTATTGTTTAATTTGAAGTAAAAGAAGTTATAAAAAATATTTCATTGAATTCTGAATCCTTATGTATAACAATTATTTATAACTCTAAAGTAAAGGATTAGTTATGAAGTTAAAAATTGGAAGTAAAATTATCTTAACAAATATTGCAACAATTGTCATATTTCTAACAGTATGTGTTGTCATTTTTATTACTATGGGTAAGTTAGAAGAAAATCAAGGTTGGGTTAGTCATACCTATGAAGTTATTGGCCAAGGTGAGGAGTTATTAAGCTTCATGGTTGATCAAGAGACTGGTATGAGAGGATTTCTTGCAACTGGAAACGAGGATTATCTAGAGCCATATACAAATGGAAAAATAGGGTTTCAAAAGTTAATGGAACTTTTAAAAGAAGAAGTAAGTGATAATAAGGTACAAGTTGATAGACTAAATAAAATAGAGCAAGCTAGTAGTGACTGGGATAAAAAAGCAGCTTCTTTGTTTATAGAAATTAGAAGAGAAATAATAGATCATGATATATTATTAGATCGAGTTGTTCAAAGAATGGTGACAGGTGTTGGTAAAGATAAAATGGATAAGTTTAGATCTGAAATTAGTGATATTGATTCAGATATAACAGAAGATATAATTTTAAATATGATCAATATGGAAACAGGTTTAAGAGGATTTTTATCAGCAGAAGCAGAAGAATTTCTTGATCCATATAAGCAAGGGAAACAAGATGTTTATGCTAATTTATCAGAATTAGGGGAACCTAAAATTACATCAATGATAACTGACTGGATAGATAATTATGCTGAAATACAGATTCAAGATACTAAAAATACTATTTTATTAAAAGATCGTGAATATTTAAATAATATATTAGCACAAAATATTGGTAAAATTTATATGGATGGTATTAGAGCCGATATCGCTGGATTTGTAGGAATGGAGTCAGATCTGTTAGTTGTAAGAAACAAATCTGCTGAAACCCAGAGAACTTCAGCTAATATTGTAATAATATTAGGTTCAATTATTGCTTCTTTGGTAGCTATTCTTTTATCTATGTTTGTAACAAAAACTATAACGGTACAAATTGGTGGAGAACCTGATGAAATAGCTAAAATAGTTAAGGAAGTTTCCAATGGGAATCTGAATATTCTGTTTGATAAAGCAAATCCACAAGGTATATATAAATCAATGAATGGTATGGTTACACAGTTAACAGAGATTGTTAGTAACGTTTTATCTGGTGCAGATCAGATTGTAGGTGCTAGTCAGCAATTAGCTACTGGAAATCAGGATTTATCTGATAGAACTGAGCAACAAGCTACAGCTCTAGAAGAAACTTCGGCAGCAATCGAAGAGATGAACTCATCTATTAGATCAAATGCAGATAATACTGGTACTGCTAATAGTTTATCAAATGAAGCTTTAGATAAAACCGGAGAAGGTTCAAAAGCAGTAGATACAATGATTGAGTCAATGAACGATATAAGTGTTTCTAGTAATAGAATTGCAGATATTATTGAAGTAATAAATAATATAGCTTTTCAAACAAACTTATTAGCACTGAATGCTTCAATTGAAGCTGCTCGAGCTGGAGAACAGGGTAAAGGATTTGCTGTTGTTGCAGTAGAAGTACGAAAATTAGCAAAAAGATCAGATAAAGCAGCAAGTGAGATTGCAGAGATTATTAAAACTAGTAAAGTTAAAGTAAATGAAGGTGTAGAAATTGCAAATAAAGCTGGAGAGATGTTAATAGAGATAAATGGTTCTGTTAAAAAAGTAACAGCTTTAGTTGGTGAAATCTCCGCAGCTTCCCAAGAACAATTATCAAGTGTTGATCAAATAGATAAAACACTCACTTCTTTAGATGATAATACGCAAAAAAATGCTGCATTAGTTGAAGAGGCTGCAGCTTCAACAGAAGAGTTATCTTCACAAGTTCAGGAACTTAATTCAAGTATTAACTTCTTTAAAATTGATAGAGAAACCAGTAAAAATAACACTGAAGTAAAGCTAATACATAAAAAGAAAAAAGAGAGTCCTAAAAATAAACCAGTAAAGAAAAACTCTGAAACCTATGAGCAATTTTCAAATGTTCTAGATGAATCAGATTTTTCAGAATTTTAAGAAGGAGATATAATTCATGGAAAACTATGAAGACGAAGAAGAAGATATGCTTGTTTCACAATTGAATATGGATATATCAAATCAATATGTAGTTTTTTCTATTGCAGATGAGGAGTATGGTGTTCCTATTTTATCTGTACAAGAAATAATATCTTTACCTAATTTAACTAGAGTACCCGGGGTTCCTGAATATATATCTGGTTTAATAAATTTAAGAGGCAACATCATTCCTTTGTATGTATTACGAAGTCGTTTTCATTTAGAAGAGAAGGAACTAAATGATAACTCAATTGTCATTATTGCTCAGACAGGGAATGATAATCTAAAAACAATAGGTTTTATAGTAGATTCAGTCTCAGATGTACTAAGTATTACAAAGGAAAATTTAAGTGAAACACCTGAGTTTAGTAGTACAATAGATGTAAATTTTATTGAAAAAATTGGTAAAGTTGGTAACCGTATGGTTATTATCATTAATATGAAAAATTTCTTAACAGAAGATGAAACTTCTGTTTTAGAGAGTGTCGTTGCAAAAGCATAATAAATTTAAAAAATGAATAGGGGATAAATGGCTAATTTAATTGATTCAGTTAATAAACAACATATTTCACAACAATTAAATGGATTTGTTAATGATCTGAATCAGTATACATCGGAATATGAAAATACCATTGTGGACATTTCAGAGAATCTACCTAAAATGGAAGATCAAATTGATGAGAGTATTAAAGAGGCTAATTTTCTACTTAAATTTGTTTTTTCTAGTGAATCTTCAGAAAATGCATTTGGTGTTAAACATGAATTAACTAACTTCCATACATATATAAATAATGCACTTAGCCTTTTTGATTCATCAGATAGTGAAGATAAAATTATCTTTGAAGAACTTAGACAAACAATTGATACATCAAAAGCAGCTATTTCAAAAATTAAAAACATCTTTAATATTTCTGAAAACTTAAAAGTTTTTGCTATAAACTCAATTGTTTATTCACAAAAAGAGGGTACTAATGGGCGGGGATATCAGATAATATCTGGAGAATTTATAAAACTATCTGAAGAGATAGCTAAAGGTACTAGAAGTATTAATATAATAAGAGATCAGATGGATTCTGAAGTTGATGTTTTTTTAGAATTGATAAAGAACTTTGAAGAATTTTCCGATAACCAAGTCAAAAAGCTTTCTATTGAGTCAAAAGAACTGTTAAAATCTTCTGAAAATAGTATGCATAACTTTGAAACTATTATTACTGATCTGTTAAAAAGATTTAATAATGTTAAAATCCCAATTGGATCTGTAATGTCAGATTTACAGAAGCAGGATATAATACATCAACAGATGGTTCATTTAACTGAAGCTGTAAACGATATTTTAGTAGTTTTATCAAAAAATTCACAGATTTTAAATAAAGATGTTACATTAAAATCTAATGATTTTGAAATAAATGAATCAAGAAATATATTAACTTTATTAAAATTTCTGTTAATAACAACTGAAAAACAGATGTACAGAATAAATTCAGAAATTCTAGAAATGTTAGAATGTATGGAACGAGATTTCAGTTTAATCTCAGACACTATTAATGAAATTAACTCTGATAAACATCTATTTGATAAACTAATTATGTCTGGTGGAGAAAAAATATCATCTTTTATCCATAAGATTTTTTTAGACCCTAAGGTTTCTATTGATAATATAATTATAAGTATCAACGAAAGTCAGAGTTATAAAAGTAGTATTCTTAAAGCATTTATTCGAATAAGAAATTTATTATCAACAAATAAAGATAAAACTATATCCTTTTTACCTATGTTTGAATCAGTAAAAAACTTACTGTTTTTAGCTAGTGTGGAACAAGCAAGAAATAATTTAGATATCCCTGATCAAGATAGTTTATTTTCCCATGATTCTTTCGATGAATTAATTGATATCATATCTCGAATGCAAGAATCCTTTGACTTGGTAGAATTAAATCTAGAAAAAGTATCATCTGAATTTGATTCTGAAGATAATAATTTTTCAAAAATTGAACTTGATCTAAATGAGTCGGTTAAAATATTGGATAAAACAGAAGAACTTTTTCAAGAAAACTACAACTCAGTATTATTGATAACTGATGGTTTAACTGAACAAGTTGGTAATTACAACATAATGTTTAAAGGGTTACGACTTTTACATGAAGATATGGAGACAAAAATTAATAATTCAAGTCACATGCGTAACGATATAGAAAGAAAACTCAATAAAATTGGTGGAGCACTTGATTTAAATGATTGTCATTTTAAAGAGACAATTTTTCAATCAATCCTATCTAGATTAACAGTAGATGAAGAAAGAATAACAATAGCAGCAGAATTCTCAGAAATTGAAATAGAAAAATCTTCAGGTTCTGATATAACATTTTTTTAAAAGAGGAATAAATGGGTAGTGTATTTTGTTTAGAAAATGATATTAAAATTAGAAATGTTAAGAGTGTTTGGGATAACATTATGTTATTGGATAAACCTGTTAATATAGACTTCCATAATGTTGAAAGTCTTGATGGTGCTGGGTTTCAACTTGTGGTCTATATAATATCTATATCAAAAAGTTTCCCAAATGAATATTTAGTAAATGATATTTCAGAATATATAAAAAACAGGTTAGAATTTCATAGAATAAATTACACACAAGGAGATGTTTAATATGAAAACAATATTTGCAGTTGACGATTCACCTACTGCCAGAGCTTCAATACAATATACTTTAAAAAAAGCGGGTTATAATGTGGAATTGGCTGAAGATGGTGTAATCGCATTAGATAAAATACCAAAATGTCCTACAACAATTGATGTCTTTCTATTCGATGTAAATATGCCAAATATGGATGGTATAACACTAATTAAAAAGGTTCGGGAAATACCTGAATTCAAATTTACACCAATACTTTTTTTAACAACAGAATCTCAAGAATCAAAAAAAATGGAAGGTAAAGCAGCTGGTGCCAGTGGTTGGATAGTAAAACCCTTTGAACCTGAAGCTTTAATTTCAGTAATGAAGAGATTCACAGGTGAGTAAGTCAGAAATGGATAATATCCTCCACGATATATTTATCCAAGAAGCGGAGGAAAATATTGAAATTCTTGAATCTCGAATCATAGGAATCGAAGAACATCCTGACGATATAGCTATGATAAATGAGATTTTTAGAGCAATACATTCCATTAAAGGTGGAGCCGGTTTAGCAGGGTTTAAAGGAATCCAAGACTTTACCCATATAGTTGAGGATCTGTTTGAAAATATAAGGAGTGGTGTTCTTTCCATTGAAAAGGATTTAATATCAGTAGTCTTGCGGTCTTTGGATATATTAAAACTTATGATATCAAATATAAAAGATGGACTTGATTCTAATAAGGATGTAACAACAGAAGATGTTATTTCAGAAATAAAAACGTATTTGGATTCAGAACAAACTGAGAATGATATAGTTAATAACTCAGTAGAAGACAGTGATAAATGTACAAACTACTATTACATAAACTTAGAATATTACGAATCAATTTTTATTACAGGTATAGATCCCACAATGTTTTTATCAGACCTGGAAAAAATGGGGAAAATACTATTTATAGAAACTAATATAGATGATTTTCCAGATGTTTCTACCTTTGACCCAGAAAATTTCTATTTAAAGTGGAAAATATTTTATGAAACAGAATCATTAGAGAGAGATATTAATGATATTTTTTGTTTTGTAATAGATGAGTGTGATATCTCTATCGTTGGATTAACAGAGACTTTAAATGATACTGAATCTTTAGAAGAGTTCAAGATTAATGGTAAAATATTGACAGATTTTATTACTATAGATGTTGATAACCCGGTCATAGAAAATCTTCAGGAAATAATAATTGATAATATAATTACAGAAACTGAGGTAACAATTGTTGAGAGTGAACCTGAGGTTGAAGTTATAACTGAAGTAAAGAAAGATAGAAGGAAGACTGATAGAAGAAGTGATAGAAGAAGTGAAGAGCGAACTATCGAATCCTATATCAGAGTACCAACTGTTAAACTGGAAAATATATTTAATACAGTAAGTGAATTATTAATCTCCCAGGCTAGATTAAATATGTTAACAGAAGAGTATGGAGAATCAATTCCTGATGGATTTTTAACAGTTCAGGACTCATTAAAAAACATAACACATCTAATACAGGAGCAGGTAACATCACTTAGAATGATGAGCTTAAGTAGTACATTTGATCGTTTTAAAAGAGTTGTTAGAGATATTGCTACAGATAAAGGGAAAAAAATAAAACTAGAAATAAATGGTCAAGACACTGAACTAGATAAAAATATGATTGAGAAATTAAATGATCCAATAAAACATTTAGTTAGGAATTGCATTGATCATGGTATCGAATCACAAGATGAAAGGGTTTCACTTGGAAAAAGCAGTGAAGGTTTATTAAAAATGTCCGCCTATTTACAAGACGGGAAAGTTGTCATTGAAATATCTGATGATGGCCGGGGAATAAATAGAGAAAAGCTACTAAAGAAATCTATTGAGAACGGAATAATTGATGAAAATCATAATCTAACAGATAGTGAAATACTAAATCTTATTTTTCATCCAGGATTATCAACTGCAGAAACCGTTACTGATCTATCTGGACGTGGCGTTGGAATGGATGTTGTTAAAAGTAGTATAAATGAACTACATGGTAATGTATCAATAGAATCTGTTGAAGGTTCTGGAACAACATTTAAACTTTATTTACCATTAACGTTAGCCATATTAGATGGAATGTTAATTAGTGTTTCCAACGAAAAATATATAGTTCCTACACTTTCTATTCTAGAAATAATGAAAACTGATAAAGTAAATCTAAAAACCATATCTGGAGGAGGAGAAGTTGTTCTCTTTCGAAAAGATTATATTCCACTTATCAGACTACATAAAGTTTTAAATATTCAGAATTCAATAACTGACCCAAGTGAAGCAGAGTTAATTGTAATTAATAGTGGAGGATCACGAACTGCGATTCTTGTTGATAATGTAATTGAGCAATATCAAGTAGTTTTGAAGTCTCTGCAAAGAAATTTTAAAAAAGTAGACCATATATCAAGTGCTACAATTCTTGGGAATGGAGATGTAGCTTTAATTCTTGACATTCCAAGTTTATTACTTGATTCAAAAAAAGGGGTATAATGCATAAAAAGTATCATCCAAAATTTAAACATGAAATAATAACGATATACGCTGGTGAACTCTATATTGGTACAAAAGGTGAGGTTATTTCTACTGTACTAGGATCTTGTATCTCTGTGTGTCTATTTGATGTTATAAATAATGTTGGTGGTATGAATCATTTTATGTTACCTGAAGGTAATAGTACATTTTCAAAAGAACATTTAACTGATAAACCAATGCGTTATGGTATTAAAGCTATGGAAATATTAATTTCTGAGATGCAAAAAAAAGGCGCTTTAAGAAAAAACCTTACAGGTAAGATTTTTGGAGGTGGAAATATTATTATTAAACAAGATACTATTCAATCTATAGGATATAAAAATATTTCTTTTGCACGAGAGTTTTTAAAAATGGAAGGTATTCCAATCGAAAGTGAAAATGTTGGTAATAATTACGGAAGAAAATTATATTTCCTGACCGGGGAAAATACTGTTTTTGTTAAGGAAATGGCTATAGATAAAGCTATAGAAAAAGAAGAAGAATATATTAAAAGTCTTTCTAAGTATGAGAAAGAATCAAAGAGTGATATTACTCTGTTTTAAACAGCTATAATTTAAATTTTAATTATTTTAATTATTTTAATTATAATAATTATACTATACTTATTATATGTTTAAATATATTACTCCTATAATTTATTGGCTTCTAATTATTTTCTGGTTTATGATATTTATTATCTATGTAAAAAGAATAGTAAGAAAAAAAATTACTGATAAACTTGTTCTACTTTTAATTATAATTTTGTTATTAGATGCGTTTAGAACACTTTTTGAAAGTACATATTTTGGTGTATGGTATACTTCTTTATCAGGTTTAATAGATATCTCATTTTATAATTTCTTAGCTCAACCTCAATTTGTTTTTATTCCTAAAATATTAAATCTTGTTATTTCAATCGTAACAATGTTTATAATACTAAAAAAATGGATTCCAGAAGAGACAAATAGATTAGAAGGATTTAAAACTAGAGAAAGTTTAAATGATTTAATATTATCAAAAATACCTGTTTCAGTTTTAATTACAGATGCAGAAGGAAATATTGAATATGTAAACAGTCAATTTTGTAGCCTTACTGGATATAAATACAAGGAAGTGATTGGGAAAAATCCTGATATATTACAAAGTGGTTTAACCCCCAGATCAACTTATGATGATTTGTGGGCCACAATCAGGCAAGGAAGAGAATGGGTTGGTTATTTTACTAATAAGAAAAAAACTGGGGAATTATATTATGAGAGTGCTAGAATAAAACCACTGTTTGACAGTGATAATAATATTATAAATTATTTGGCAATAAAAGAAGATATAACTAAAACACATGAAATTGAATTAGAAAAGAAAATACTTTTAGATGCTATTGAACAATTTCAAGATTCTGTTGAAATCTTGGATGTATCAGGGAAAATATCATATGTTAATAATACTTATTTATACCATTCAGGATTAAATAAAAATCAAGTTATAGGTTCTTATTCTAAAGAATTTATAGATGATAATGGTATAATTAATAACGAATTGATTCGTTCATTATTATCAGGTAAGTTTTACTCATTAAATAATTCTATTTCTATGACAACCCGTGGTAATAATGTTGAAGATATATCAATTTCTCCAATATTTAATGAGTTGGGAGAAGTTACAAACTTTGCAACTATAAGAAAAGATACGACAGATAATTTTAACATTAAAAAAGAAAAACAAGCACTTAATGAACAAGTAAATCAGATGCAAAGAATAGACTCTCTTGGTCAATTAGTTGGTGGTGTAGCTCATGATTTTAATAATATATTAACTGGTATCACATCATCTGTGGAATTATTATTAATGAAATCAAAGGAATTCAATGGTAACCATCTCAAATATATAGAGATGATAAAAAAATCTTCTGATCGGGCTGTTGAATTAACAAAACAATTGCTAAAATTTAGTCGAAAACATGAAAATGTAAAAAACAGTTTATCTTTAAATAGTATTGTAAAAGAAGCAGTAAGTTTATTGAAACAGACAATAAATAAATCAATAAAATTAGATGTAATTAATGATACAGATAATGATTTTGTTTTAGGGAATTTTTCAACATTAGAAAGTATTTTTTTGAATCTGGGTATTAACTCTAGCCACTCCATTAAAGAGGAAGGGATCATAACTTATCATATATCAAATATTGATATAAGTGATGACTTTATATTGAATAATAGTCTTAAAGTTATTTCTGGTAAATACTGTTTAATTAGTGTTACAGATACAGGTTGTGGAATCCCTGATACTAATATAAATCAAATATTTGATCCTTTTTTTACAACAAAAACAGTCGAGGTTGGTACTGGATTAGGGTTAACTTCATCTTTACAAATAATACAAGAACATAAAGGATTTATACTTGTAAACTCAAAAGTTGGGGAAGGAACATGTTTTAAGCTTTATTTCCCAGTGGATAAAATAAAAGAGATTTCACCATCAAGTGAAAAACCTATCAGTATCGGTGGTGCCGAAAGTATTTTGTTTGTAGATGATGAAGAGCTAAATAGAACTTTAGGAAAAGAGTTACTTGAGTCTATAGGGTATACAGTAACGTTAGCGTCTAATGGGCAAGAAGCCATTGATATTTATTCTAATAGTCCTGATTCTTTTAATTTAGTTTTACTAGACATTATTATGCCTGGTTTAGGTGGAAAAGAAGTTTTTATTAAGTTAAAAGAACTAAATCCAAAATGTACAATAATAATAATGTCAGGGTATATTCACGATACAGATTTATCAGAATTAGAGAAAAAAGGGCTTAATGGTTTTGTTAAGAAGCCTTTCACTATTAGGCAACTTGATAAAGCAATTAAAACCTCAATGCTCTGATAGTGTTTCTGGTCTATATTTCATGGAAACTCATATTCTCTACATAAATTTTTAGTTAAATTATTGGTATATGTAGTTCCAGGATCTCATATGTATATCATCTGTAAGGTATGTTTTTAGTGCCGTAGCTTTAATACTCTCTAACTCAGATATTTTTTCTAAAATATCTCTTTTAGGTAAATTCTTATTTAAATGTTTGGACAATAGAGTCTCAGAGTATTCGAAATCTGTAAGTTGTTTCCCGGAAGTTAGATAACCAAGTCCAATAAAGGATATACCACCAGCACCAAATCCTAGGGCTATATTACTATATAAGTCTTCATTGTCAGAATCTATTGAACCAACTTTTAACAAAACAGCACATAAAGATACAATTGATCCAAATACATATTCAACATCAGCTAATCTATTTTTAGCAACAACTTTCTTTGATAATAAATCATATTCTATCTTTGTAGTTAATAATTCTTCAGAAATTTCTTCTAAATAAAAATGGGTCGAAAACCCAATTTCAGTTATATTAAATATCTCTTTTTTTGAATCTAAAATATTAATAACCTCCCGTTTAAATGGAGCAGTATCATCTATTTTACTATAATAAATATAATACTCACCAGGTTGTAACTTTAATAAATTATGTTCATTTATTCCTAGATTTATCTCTACAGTGCTTTTTGTCTTTATACTATTTGGAAGAATCGTTAACCTAATATCAGAATTACTATTATTAGATAGATCTAAGAGACCTAACGTTGTTAAGGATTCTCTAATGACTGAAGTCCTATTATTAACTATACTTAGATTATTAGAATATGAATCAATATATTTTCCACTAATATTATATTTATATTTCCCTGGTGATATATTTTTGGGACTTTCCCATGAAATTGAATCAGTCTTAAATTGATAAATATGTCCATTATCACCATACATATTTAATATTGATCCAATTGGTACGTTATCAACTTTTATTGAACCATAATCACTGTTAAACAATTTTACAGATAGATCTTTTCTCTCTCCCGGAGATAGATTTAGTTCATATTCATCAATTTTATTACTTTTAGTTTTTAATTTAACTAAGTGTTTTCCCGGCTTTATATAGAATGTATTTTCACCTACATTCTCAATCTCAATATCATCTACATACAGCTCAAAATCTATATCACTATTAACATGTATTACAGAGTCTTCAGTCTTCAATTTTTTAATAAATATTGTCTTGTTAGCTTCTAGGATGATATCTCTATAATATACATTCTCGGTAGAAACTAACTTTAACCTATATTGTCCCTTTATAAGTGATATAGTATTTATATTTTCATGGATAATACCCTTGTATTGTCTATCATCGATATATAAATCACCACTTATTTCACTATTAATCGATAAATCATATATTTCTGGCTTGTCCCATTGGAAATTAATGATATTAGTTTTCCCTGATATAATTTTTACATCACTTGACTCTTCATTACTGGGATATATCATTTTGATAACATAATCTCCAGGGGCCAAATCATCAATTAAAATTGAACTAGAATCCAAATTGGTTACTTGTTCTTTATTATTAATAAAAAGTTTTCCTGTTTCTTTAAAAGTTACATATAAATGACCAAATTGTTCTTGTTTTATTGTTTGCTTATTGCCATTTAAATATATATTGCTGAATAACTGTTCATAAGATCCAGGTAGTTGCCTTCCATTAGACTTTTCAAAAACCTCTTTTCTCACCTCTTGAATTATCTGTCCAAAAGAGGATGTATTGTCTATCTTATCTATTAGTGCCGGCGTAAATAAACCATCTAAGGCCACATTCCCAGCTTGGGCTGAATAGACAATAACAGAGTTTTGGGGTTGTTGTCCTACAACATTAAGACCTCTCGCTCCAGACCTCGATGTTCCGGGTAGAGGGTTATTTCTACATGCATCAATAATAACTATATTTGATTCTGAATTTGAAATATCCATAATTGAACTGACTTCGTTAATATTTAGTCCGTATATTTTTGCTTTATCTTCATTAGTTATTTTTCTATCAACTGGTAGAAGATAATTATTTCCATCAATTTGAACTGCATGACCACCATAATGAAATAAAGCGATGCCTGCATCTTTATTTAGTATATCCTCAAACTCTAATAATGCTTCTTGCATTTCTTCTTTATTAGAATTTTCTAATAGAATTACATTAAACCCAATCTCACTTAATTTAATTTTTAAGGATCTAGCTTCTTGGATAGGGGTGGATAAAGCAGATAGAGATTTATAATCTTCATTTGCAATTAATAGTGCATTTTTACCTAGTTCATCTGAAAAAATAGATAAATTACATATCATTAAAAGTACTGTTGTTATTAAATATTTTATATTCATCATTTACTCCAGCTTTTCATATAATCAGGCAAGTTTAGGTTTATCTGTTCAAATTGGTATAATATTTTACCGTATTCTGTACTTAGTTGTTTTGCATCACCATCAAAATCTGAAGTTGCTCCAATTATAACAGATACTAAAATTAATATACCTGAGACACTAACTATTTGTAGTCCAGTGAAAAAGGCTGTATCATAATCAGAAGGTGTAGTATCTTCATTAAATGAGAAATCAACGTTTGGTAAAGTTAAAGCCATTGTAGATAGTCCTCCTAATAACATACTAGCACTAACAATTGACATATTTCTTGATACCTTTAATTTTGGATCATTTTTTAATTTATTTGATAACAAGATATCATATTTAGTCTTTTCTATTTTTTTTGGTATAGAGTCTTCAATTTCACCAACGTTTAGAAATACTGATTCACCTGGTTCTAATGTCCTATAGTATGAATTTGAAGGAGCGATATCATCGGCGTTAGAAATTAATATTCTATATTTACTATCATTCAGACGTATTTCATTAGCACTTTTATCATCTAATATTATATTTAGTACTGGTGCTGACGGGTTATATAAGTCAGTAATTTCTACCTTTAAACTTGGAGAGTCTTTTACTTTTTCAATTTGTAAACTACTGTATATCTCATCATTATAATAAAAGATACTATCGACATTTTCTGCAATGTTAATTTTAAAAACATTCTTTTCTATAAATGGACCTGTCAGAGAAACAGTGTATTCACCAACCATAATTTCATCTGGTGAATTCCATGTATTATTATTATCAGTTATATAACTATAAGTAATATCATTTTTGCTAATAAGGTCTACCTTACTTTCTTTAGGAAGTCCTATAATATTTAGTCTTCCATTCTTCAAAATATAATCTTCCCAGTCATATATAACTGTATCCTTGTTATTATCACTGACATTAAAAAAAGCAGATTCAACAAGTGGATTTTCAAGCAATATTTTATTTTTACCTCTTGGGATAATATACGTGTTATAACCTGATGATTTAATAAGCCTATTATTACTCGATACTCTAACCTCTCCATATGGGAAATTCACTATTAATTTAAATTCCTTTTCCTTTGGGAAAGTAATAGATGATTTAGTTACTTGATTTCTTTCAATAAATATATTTCTAAAACCTAAAGTTTTATCACCTTTCCTAAACTCAAATTGATGTTTACCCTCACTTAGATTACTTATAATATTATTACTGTTACTTTTTATTGACCCAATGAAATTATCCTTTTCATATATATCAACATCAACATCACAAAACAGATCTATTGTTCCTGTAGGGTTTTCTTCCCATATAGAATCAATTACTGACACTCTTTTTTCAGTAACATTAATTTCTTGTACATCTGAGTAGCTCGGGTAAGTAAGTGTGACTTGGTGATTACCATAACTTAAGTCCTCGATAAAAAGATAACTGTTCTTTTTAATTTTAGAATGAAATTTTTCATCAATAAATACTTCTCCTGACTCTTTGGATGTTATATGAACTCTACCTTTCTCTACAACTTTAATCTTTGGTTTCCCATGAAGATATATTGGTTCAAAAAGCTGCTCATATGTTCCTGGAAGTTGTGCCCCATTAGATTTCTCATATACCTCAGATCTAACATCTTGAATTATTTCTAATAGATTTTTTTTTGATTTTATATGTTTAATAAGGCTTGGTGTAAATAATCCATCAACAGCTGCCATCCCAGCTTGAGCAGAATAAACAACAATTGAGTTTTTTGGTGCAATATTTATAACTGAAAGTCCACGTGTTGCTGATCTAGTTGAACTTTTAAGAGGGTTATCTCTACAAGCATCAAGGATTACAATATTAGTTTCAGAATTAGAGGAGTCAATCGTACTAAGAATGTCATTTAAATTAACTCCATATATTTTAGCTCTTGATTCATCTTGAAATTTTGCATTAACCGGAATTATATAGTTTTGTCCATCTATTTGAACGGCATGTCCACCATAATGAAACAGTGCAGTACCACCTTTTTCTAATAGTCTATATTTAAAATCAAGAACAGTCTCTTGTAAGGTTTCTTTTGTTGTATCTACTGCAATAAATACTTCAAAACCAAGGGATTCTAATGTGCTTTTGAGTTCTTTGGCTTCATTTACTGGATTAGCAAGCTTTGTAAAATTAGTATAATTTGAGTTTGCTATAATTAATGCGGTTTTAGGCTCAATTGAATCTAAAGAAAAAATATAATAACTGCCAAATATTAAAAGGATTAAAATTAAATATCTATTTTTCAAACTAAGTTCTCCTCTAATAAAATACAATAATAATACACATTATCGTATTTTATTTAAAGTTTATTTTGTTTTATTGAATTTTTTGATAGTTTCTATCGTATGATTTCGTCTACTTCAATGCATTTTGCAGGTTTTATAGAATTAAGAGACTTTAATGACTAATATATTGTCTCCTAAATTCTGTAGGACTGATACCTATATGTTTTTTAAACAGTCTGCTGAAATAGAGCTCATCGTTAAAACCACAACGGAATGATATCTCTTTAACTGGAATACCTTGTTGTAGAAGATTCCTACTATTTGTTAACCTAGATTCAAGAATAAACTGTTTTGGTGGTAATCCAACCCTTTTTCTGAAAACACGACTTGTATAATCGTGGCTGTATGGTGAATGTTTGAGAGCTTTTTCTAATACATCCTTATCTGTGTAATTCTTTTGTATATAAGATAACATCTGAAAAATAAAATTATAATTCTCATTATTGGGAATATTGTCTGATTCAAAGGAATTATATATAAATTCCATAAGTATAATATTAAATAGGGCGTGTTGTTCTAGTCTCTTTGACTGTGTGGTTACAAGTTTTTTATATCTATCTAAATTACTCTTAACATAGGTCCAATCAAGAAACTCTTGTAGTTGTCTGTAGTTTATCAGAGAGAAAAAATCTAATTCACCAAATACTTTTAAATTAAAATGCTGAGCTGTAGCTCTGAAGTAGTCATCCCCAATATGTTTTGCATATAGTGGAATATTTGGTTTTGTCAAAAAAGCTTTTCCTTTCTCTAAAATTACACTTTTGCTATTCTGGGTGAATTCCGCCTTTCCACCAGTACAGATAAACAGATTGTAGTCTTTATAGATCTGATTATTTATTGACCAGTAACTTGAATGTTGTTTCTGAATAAAAGGTTCTGAATTTAATGACAAAGTTAGACTATCAGTTGGTATGGTCTCTAAAAAGTGGACGGTTTTATCCATGCCTTTCTCCTTTTTTGACAATGTTAGCATGGAAATTACTGTATTACTATAAATTAACTATATGTAAGGAGTTTTTATGGTAAATTATGCTGTTGTTGGATGTGGAGTGATTGGTAAAGTACATTGTTCTGCAATAATGGATGACCCAAATGGTAATTTATTGTTTGTTTGTGATATTGATACTAATAAAGCAGATAAGATGGCCGAGCTATTTAACTGTGAATCGTCATATAATTATAGTGAGCTTTTAATAAATCATAATGTGGATGTTATTACTATTTGTCTTCCCCATTTTAAACATATAGAACTTTTTGAAAAAGCACTGGAACATGGTAAACATGTTTTATGTGAAAAGCCGTTGGCTACGACACCTACTGATATATATAAGATGGTTGAACTAACTGAACAAATAGATCTAAAAACAACTGCTGCTTTCCAGCATAGACATTCAGCTCTTATTATTAAATTAAAAGAACTTGTAGATAGAGGTATCTTTGGAGACATACTAAGTGGAGACCTCAACTTTAGTTGTGATCGATCAATGGATTATTATAATACCGGTTTTTGGCGTGGAAGATGGGACTCAGAAGGTGGAGGCACACTAATTAATCAAGCCATTCATACTATAGATCTAGCTAATCTGTTTCTAGGGAAACCACAATCCCTTACTGGTAAAGTAGAAAATAGATCTCTTCCAGAAATTGAGGTTGAAGACTATGCTCTAGGGTCAATCAGTTATGAAAAAAACCGTACTTTATTATTAGATGTAAAAAATAGCAAAGGTGAGTCATGGAAACCATTCCTTACAATTACAGGGAGTTTAGGAAGTTTTACCATAAATGGCAGTGATTCAATTGTAGAATTAAATATTGAATCAGAACATATACATAAAGAACTAACTGAAATTGAATTGATGATGAAAGATGACAAACCTCTTCCAGGAAAAACATGTTATGGAAACCTTCATAATATTCTGTTCTCAGATTTCTCTGAGGCAATAATAGAGAACAGGAAACCATTGTTATCTATAAAAGAGGCTTCATTGGCCAACGAAATAGTCTTAGGTTTCTACAATTCAACTTCAAAGGCAGAGGGTACAGTTTTTCCAATTAAAGAGTATGAACAACCAAATTTAACATTAATATAAATTAAAAGAGGTAAATAAATGAGTGATAAACTACAAGCAAAAATAGCTGTTGTAGGTCTGGGGAATATGGGAACCAGCCATCTAAAAAGTTTAACAGATACCAAAAATACAAAACTGGTTGCTGTTTGTGATATTAACAAGTACAAAGCAGATAAGTTTGCCAAAGAGTATGGTGTGGAAGTTTTTTATAATCATAAAGATCTCCTAAACTGGGGGGAGTTTGATGGAATTATTATTGCAACTCCACACTATGACCACACCGTAATAGCTATCGATGCATTTGAGAAGGGATTCCATGTACTTACTGAAAAACCTGTTGGAGTACACAGTAACGATATAAAAAAGATGGTAAAAGCCTGGGAAGAAGCAAAACAGAAAAATCCCAGTGTTCTATTTGCTGCTATGTTCCAGCAGAGAACTTTGGAACAGTTTAAAAAAATAAAGGATCTGATCGATTCAGGAGAGCTGGGAAAACTTGTTAGGACTAGTTGGATTATTACAGATTGGTTCAGAACCCAGAACTACTATGATAAAGGTGGTTGGAGAGCTACATGGAAAGGTGAAGGTGGAGGGGTTCTATTAAACCAGTGTCCCCATCAACTGGATCTATATCAGTGGTTTGTTGGAATGCCTGACAGAGTTACCGGATTCATGTCTATTGGAAAGTATCATGATATTGAAGTGGAAGATGAAGTTACAGGGTATTTTCAGTATAACAACGGTATGGTTGGACATTTTATCACTTCAACAGGGGAGTCTCCAGGTACAAACAGGTTGGAGATAGTTGGTGAAATGGGGAAAATTGTTTTCGAAAATGATGAACTGACATTTTTTAGAAACCGAAAATCTATGTTAACACATCTAAAAGAGGCAAAAAGTGGTTTTTCTAAAGTTGAGAATTGGGAGATTAAGATTCCATGTCCTAAAAATGAAGCTTCGGCTCATAGAATAATTATAGAAAACTTTGCAGATGCTATTTTAGATGGTAAGAGTTTAATAGCACCAGCAACCGAGGGTATAAACTCAGTCTCACTTGGAAATGCAATAATGTTATCCCAGTTTGAAGGAAACACTATAGATATGCCAATAGATGGGGATGTTTTTGAGAAAAAACTTATGGATTTAATAAACTCTTCTACTTTCGAAAAAAAGAAAGTTGAAGATACAACTGAAGTCGCTGATATGTCGGCATCATTTTAAAAGGAAAAATATAATGAAAGCACCAAACAGTAAAATTGCAGTTACACTATTTAACCTTCGGGATTATTGTAAAACAGAGAAAGACCTAGATGAAACTCTAGGTAAAGTCAAAGATATTGGTTACCAAGCTGTTCAAGTATCTGGGATCGGTCCTATAAAACCGGAAGTAATAAAGGGCCTTTTGGATAAACATAAATTATACTGCTGTGCAACCCATGAAGGTCTGGATTCATATGAAAATAATTTTGAAAATATAGTAAAAAAAATGAAAACTCTAGAGTGCGATTTTACAGCTCTTGGATACCCTGGAGACGGTTTTTGGTCTGCTACAGGTAACCTTGAATTGGCATCACGTTTAGAAGTTATAGGGAAAAAATTCAAACAAGAAGGTATAATATTTGCATATCATAACCACGAAAAAGAGTTTGTAAAATTTACAGATAAAACATTTCTTGATGAGATATATGATAATACAAGTACCGACTTATTTGCAGAACTAGATTTTCACTGGATTCAGAGAGGTGGAGCTGATCCTGTGGGATGGATAAAGAAGATGAAAGGACGTACATCTGTTTTACATTTCAAAGATTTTACTCTTAAATATGAAGATAGAAAAAGTTTTGTTCCAGAATTTGCCGAAATAGGCGAAGGAAATCTTAATTGGGAAGAGATAATTAAGGCGTGTATTGAGACAGATGTCCGATGGTATGTTGTTGAACAGGACCAACCAAGGGGAGATCGGGATATTTTTGAATCTTTAAAAATCTCATATAATAATATGAAAGCTATGGGGATAGAGTAGATATGTATTATTCCGGTTTTGCCGACGAGGCATCTGAAGATTTTGATAAACAGATAGAAGTTACAAATGAACTAGGTTGGGAAAATATTGAGTCCCGAGCTATAGGTTCTAAAAATCTTTCAACTCTAACTGAAGAAGAGTTTGAAGTGATTTCAGATAAACTAAAGATTAATGATGTAAAGATCAATTGTTATGGTTCCGCTATAGCCAACTGGGGGAAAGACCCTAGAAGCGAAGAGGCTTTTGAGCAGAGTATAAAAGAGTTAAAAGATGTTATTCCAAGAATGAAAAAACTAGGAACCACAATGCTCCGTGGAATGAGTTTTGCTTTAGTAAAGGATACTGATCCAGACAGTCCTGAAATAACAAAACATGTATTTTCTAAAGTAAAACACCTAGTAAATATTTGTGAAGACGCCGGAATCCTCTATCTGCATGAAAACTGTATGAACTATGGTGGAATGTCCTCCCAGCATACCTTAAAGTTGCTGGAGCAGATAAATTCTCCTAACTTCAAACTGGTTTTTGATACAGGGAATCCTGTAATGACTTATGATAGTAGGGGAGCTAAGCCATATAAAAAGCAGAATGCCTTTGAGTTTTATAAACAGGTTCGGGAATTTATTCATTATGTTCATATTAAAGATGGAATTTATCTTAATGAGACAGATGGTGTATTCCCCGATGCAAAATGGACTTTCCCAGGAGAAGGTGAGGGCCATGTAAAAGAAATAGTTACTGATCTGCTAAAATTTGGTTATGATGGTGGGTTTTCTATGGAGCCCCATATGTCTGTTGTATTTCATGATAAATTAGTAAATACAGAAAATGAAGTTAAGTATAATAACTATATAGAATATGGACGGAGATTTATGAAAATGATTGACGGGATAACTTTATAGAACTTTACACCTGAAACTATATTATTATTCATTAAGCCCCGTTGTAGGACGGGGTGTAAGAATATAATAATGATTTGTTGAACAGTTACTCAGGACATTTTAACACTACTTTCAGACGATATTGTTAAAAACATAGACAAATAAGCCATTTCTTTATCATAATAGTAAGAGTATCATCATATTATCAAAGACATTAGTATGTCATAGAGGTGTAATTATTATGAGTAGTGTGGAATTTGTTAAAATGGCCAAACAGATATCTCTAAATAAGAGAGAAATCGATTTTATGACCCTTTATATAAAAGAGAATAGGGATCTTTTTGAATTAATCGATAAAAATGAGGCTTTAATATATAAGATTTTTATTATGAGTAAAAAGGTATTTGATTTTTATCTCTCTAGAAAATTTAAAAAAGATATACATCCCATATTAAATCTATATTTTGTTGTAATATTTTCAGGTAGATGTAGAGATAGGTATGTGGATAGAGGTATAGACCTAAAAGTATTTACTGACTCAATGAGTGATATTAATGTCTGGTCAAATGGTTATTTTAAAAGTAGTGGTAAAGTTGGACTAACAGGAACCGGATGGGTTAGAAAAAGTCTAATGTTAGAGCTTTTTAAACTAGGGCGACTGCAGTTTGAAGTTGGACGTTTGGATAAAAATATTGGTGGATACCCAGTATTAACCCGCTGTCTATATATACATATTCCAGAGGGGGAGAAACTGGATATCACATCATGTCAGGCATCCCTGGATATGGCAAAAGGTTTTTATAAAACACATTACAAAAAAGAGTACAACGTAGCTGCATGCCACTCATGGTTATTAAATGAAAACCTAAAAAGAATCTTGGACAAGGATTCTAATATTATTAAGTTTTCTGAATTGTTTAATTTTATTAAGAATGAAGAAAAGGGTACACAGGCCATGGAAAGGGTTTTTGGGAACTATTCTAAACCATCAGTGGATATGCCTGAGAACTCATCGTTACAGAAAAAAATGAAAAGCTTTTTATTAAGTGGGAACACTATAGGTCTGGGATATGGAATTGTCGAATTATAAGGTATGGTAAAGTGGTCTCCTGGGTCTGCTCTATATTTCCATTCCATCCCAGGCAATAATAAATCCATGTGGACAAGCTAATTCCTCCAGCTCTTTGTGGGTTTTAGCTCCTCCGTGGGAGAAGTGTGTTAATATCCATTTTGTATTGATATCTGTTAAACCAATCTCTTCAGACTTTTGTTTGAAATTTACTACATCCAGCATACCCATATGGTATTTATAGTCTGATTTTCCACAGCCCATAGTACACTCACTTATTACCATATCTACTTTTTTACCTTTAAGAAAATCCCATGTATGTTTCTGATAATATCCTGTATCGCAGGTATAGAGTAAACTTTTCCCTTGCTTTTCTATAATGTAGTTCAGAGCTTCTTCTTTTGGACTATGGTTGGCCTTTAGAGTTGTTACATTATAAGGTGGTATAGACAACTCCTGAAATGCGCTAAGTTTGTTTAACAGATCTTTATTTTTATTAAAGTTTGTGCCATGCCTTTTCATACTTTTTTTTATGATTTTGTTACTTGTTCTGTTTGAGTATATTTTTAACCTATCTATAATTCCAGGATAAGCAAAGGGTTCAATAATTAACTCTAGGTCATCGGCATTTAGGTGATCTGCATGTGAGTGGGTAATTAATAGATATTTTAGTTTGTGTAGTTCCAGGTTATAGTTATGACTGTGCATAAGTGTATCTGGAGGAAGGTCTATTTTTAATAGATCATCAATTAAAATAGAGGCCCTTGTTCTAATATTTTTACCACCTAATTCTCTGGCTATATTACAGGCTTTACAGTTACAAAATAGTGCTGGCCAGCCCTCCGCAGCAGCGGTTCCAAGTATTTTTATCTTCATTTTTTATAAAACTCCTAGTATTAACTTCTATTTAAAATGATCATAGCAGAGTCAAAGTCACCCTTCATTTCTGGAATTCTGAGTCCAAAGTGCATCAGTGCATCCCCATACATTTTTTGTCCACTATCTAAAACATATTCAGCCTCTGGATCTAACTCTGTTAGTTTAAGTTTTCCGACAGTTATGTGGTATTTCGCTAGATGATTAAAATAGTAAACAACAACCTGTTTTTTATCTGTAGAGACAATCATCCACGCTGTTGAGTCGGCTTTATATGGGGATTGTAGACGATAAAAATCTCCAAACTGAACAGTATGTCTAATGGATTTATAAACCTCTATCTGCTCTTTAACCAACTGCTTATCTTCCTGTGATGATTTTGTAATATCCAGTTCATATCCTAGGTTTGCAGACATGGCTACATTGCCCCTAGTATGGAATGGAGTATTTCTCTGTACTTGGTGGTTTGGTATCTCTGAAACGTGGGAACCCATAGAGATTGGAGGATAAACATAGGATGTTCCCCACTGTATTTTAAGCCTGTCGTAACTATCGGAGTTATCACTTGTCCATGTTTGTGGCATATAATGCAACATTCCCGGATCAAATCTTCCTCCACCACCAGAACAGCTTTCAAATAGAATATTAGGGAAACTAGATGTTATTTTTTCCATTAACTCATATAGACCTAAAATGTATCGATGAGTTGTCTCTTTTTGTCTATTAGCTGGAAGAATAGCTGAACCTACCTCTGTCATATTTCTATTCATATCCCATTTCACATAATCAATTTGCGTACTCTTTAGTATTTTTGATATAGATTCAAATAGATAATCTCTTACATCTTCTCTACCAAGATCTAAAATAAGTTGATCCCTACTCTCTGATCTTGATCTATTTTTTATATGAAGGCACCAGTCTTCATGGGCCTCATAGAGTTCACTTATTGGGGATATCATCTCTGGTTCAAACCAAAGTCCAAACATCATTCCTTTTTTATGAGCATAATCAGATAGTGTTTCTAATCCACCTGGTAGTTTCTCTTTGTGTACAAACCAGTCACCAAGACTACAGGTATCAGAATCTCTTTTTCCAAACCAACCATCATCTAGAACAAAAAGCTCTAAACCTAGTTTGCAACTTTCATCGATTAGGTTCTTAATTTTGTCTTCATTAAAATTAAAGTAGGTGGCTTCCCAGTTATTAATAAGGATTGGTCGCTCTTTGTATTGCCAAGTCCCTCGACATAATCTTTCACGGTAGAGCCGGTGATAGAGGGAAGACATTCCATTTAGACCTTTGTCTGAATAGACTAAAACAGCTTCCGGGGACGTAAATCTCTTTCCAGTTTCTAGATTCCACTCAAAATCGATAGGATTTATACCCATCATCATTCTTGTTTTGCCATAAGCATTAACAGAAACTTCAGAAGAAAATGAACCACTATAAACTAGGTTCATACTATATACTTCTCCATTAAAATCAGTTGTTTCAGGACGGGATATAGCAATAAAAGGGTTTTGTTCATGGGAGCTTGATCCTCTTTTACTATCAACAATATGTCCACTTCTTCCTACAGGGATTCTGGAAACTTGTCTCTCTCCAGTCCATGATCCAAATAAATTTATTAGTTCAAAATTACTGTCCTGAATAAAGTCCACATTGGAACTCATAATCTTATTTAGTACTACAGATTGTTTTCCAATGTTTTCCACAACAACATGTCTAGTAATAACATTGTACTCTTCTGATACTGAATAATATAGTTTTATTACTAGGTTTAGAAGTTTGTCTTCTAACTTAATTATAAGTGTGTCAGTAGAATCGTCTTGATTTAAATATGTGGATGGTAACCCTTCTATTTCTGGTTTACCCTTAACTATTTTATGAGAGTGGTAGTTTGGTTCAATTATATGAGAACTTAAATCAGTTGTTATCTCTATTGCTGGACTCTCATAATCTGAACGTCCATAGTCTGGGAATTCCCTTGGTATAGTATCAAAAGATATGTCTTTTCGCCCTGAGTCAGGTAGTGGAGAGAAGCTACTAACAGCATAAAGATCCACTAACCTGTCTATATTTTCACTATGTACTCTTTTTCCCCAATAGGCATGAGCTAGGTGTTTATCGTTAATTATCTCCATCAGATAACTGGTCTCTTTTGTATGTAGATGAAACTGCTTTTTTATACTATCGTAACTAATACTCATAACTTTTCCTCATTTAAATATAGTATTGCACCTCTGAACATGGCAAATCAATAGCAATAATGTTTGTCCTTTTAACATTTTCGTTTATTAAGGAGATAACATGAAATCTTTAAATCCAACCAGATCATCAGTGCTAATTAAATCGACTCCAAGATCTAATAACATACCCCAGAGATCTTCCTCTTCCGGAGTATTCCAGAAACGTATTGTAGATCCTGCTTTATGGACGGTTTGAATATATTCAGAAACTTTATCCCGGGTAGCGCTACTGGTAAAAATATCCCCACCTTTAATGGCATTATTCCAGTTATCGCTAATTAGCGGGTACAGGTTTGGATTTATCGGTTTTTTCAGATCACTTAACCTTCCATCAATTCCTGCATACCTTAGCTTCTCTTTCTTTACTTGCCGTATAGGTCTCTTTCCTGAAATAATAATAGTAACCGGACCAGGTTGTGTCTCATTATCACTAAAACTGGTAAGAATATCACTGTATTCTGAAATAGCCTTTTTTAATGCAGAGTAGGTTCTTCCGGCACTGGATTTAAAATCCACCAGTAGGGTAATTCCTGTACCATCATCATATATTTTCCCCTGGTTACTATTTAACATTTTTCGGAGTGGCTCCAGGTATAGACTTGTTAAAGTTTTACTTTCAGAGACATCTTTACGGTCATGAGCTACTAATAGTTCACCTTTTACAAGCCAAACATCGACTTCTATACTGCAAAATCCCATTTCAAGAGCATCCAACAATGGTCTTTTATGCTCATAATCATTATGGGCATGCCCCTGTTGTAAGGGCTTTGTTTGTGAACTTAATTGGAAGACTGCAATTATGAATATTAGGCTAAACACTATTTTTTTTAACATATTTTCTCCTTGATACGTTCTGATTGTTTTTTGGTAATTTCAATCTGACCACCATGGTTGGTATGGATCTGACCATAGGTCTGCAACTATTTATTAAACCCATATAATATATAACACGAGATCGGTAATTTTCTAACAAAAAAGTATAATTAGGTTTATATAGTGGATATAACTATTAATCATAAGGTATTTTTATCTATATGGCAGAAACTGGTAATGAAATTGTAGAAAAGATTAAACCTCTAATTGATAGTGATATAGAGCTTACAATTTTGTATGGTTCAGCTGCTTCAAACAGGTTAACAGACAGAAGTGATATAGATATTGCTATTGGCAGTAATAAGCGTATATCAAATGATAAATCTCTGGAGTTGTCACTGAAATTAACCCACCTTTTAAATAGGGAAGTCTCTGTAATTGATATCTCCAAGATGGAGGGAGTAATACTTAAAGAGGTTCTTCAAAAAGGTCTTACTGTTAAGAATTCAGATCCAATCTTAAAGGCTTTATATATTACAAAGATGATTACATTTACAGAGGATATTCTTCCATATCACATTCTGTCTTATAAAAATAGAATTAAGGATTTTTTAAATGATGAATGAAGCTATAATTAAAAAAATAGAGTCTTTAATTAGGTGTATAAAACGTATAGAGAGTAAAAGACCGGATGAAATATCTATTCTTAAAAGCGATTATGATCTTCAGGATATAATATCCGTGAACTTGGAAAGAGCTGTTCAAATATCGGTGGATATATCTGCTATTATAATTTCCGAGAGAGATATCAAACCTTCAAATACTATGGCTGGTACATTTAAGGCTCTTTCTGATAACCGTATTCTCCCTGGAGAGTTATCAATTAAGCTTCAAAAATCTGTTGGTTTTAGAAATATATCTGTACATGAGTACAATGATATAGATTGGGAACTAGTATTTGACATTATTCATAATCATCTATCGAACTTTAAACTGTTTATTAAAGAGATAGATAGTCTATATTCGTGAATCATATATTGTCTCCTGAATACAATCTGTTACATAGATATGCTTTGTTCTAAGTGTTTTTTGATACTTTTTGTAAAAATTCATAGGAATATTTGTAAATACTGACATCTTTTAATCAAATTCGAAGCAGACAAGATGAACTCATTACAGCATATATGGGTGACTTCTATAAATATGCAGGAAAAGTTAGCTAAAGAGAATAAGAAATTTATACCATCGAAAGTGATATCTGGAGGACGGTTTTCAAGACTTTGTTCTGCTGTTGGCTGGTTTACAGGTGCTGGTTTAATTAACTTTTATTTAGCAAAGCAAAGCTTCTGTTTTGTACAGGATTCTGACAAGATAGTAGTATGTACTTATAGGAGTGATTTATTATAAGAGTAATGACTTCCTTAATTTAATTATAGGAGCTTAATATGAATATCATGAGTTACACATCTGCCCGTAATAATTTAAGAGAATTGATAGATAATGTCGTTGATACTTCTACAGAGACTATAATAACCAGTAAAGAAGGCAAAGATGTAGTCGTTATGTCACTAGAAGATTACAAGGGGTGGACTACCACCAATTATTTACTCAGTACCCCTGCTAATGCTAAGAGGTTGTTAGATGCAGTAGAGGATGTAAAGCAAGGAAAAGTAACGGAGCGAGAACTTATCGGTGAGTAGGTACGTTAAGTTTCATGATAATGCATGGGAAGATTATGTATCTCTTCAATCTGAAGATCGTAAACTATTAAAGAAGTTGAATAGTCTAATTAAAACGTCACAACGAACCCCTGAAGAAAGGGCTGAACCTCTTAAGGGTAATCTATCAGGATATTATTCCAAGCATATAACTAAGAAAGATGTGTTAGTATACACATATGATGATGACTCTATAACGATAATACAATGTAAATTTCATTACTCCTGAACTTTTTGAAAAAGCACTGCTTAGTGGTAAACATGTTTTATGTGAAAAGCCTCTGGCAACTACACTGGATGATTTATATAAAATGGTGGAACTATCGGAAAACAGGTAGCATAAAACAACAATTGCATTCCAGCATAGACAATCTCCTCTCATCATTAAATTAAAAGAACTTGTAAACCAGGGAGTATTTGGTGAAATCCTTAGTGGAGATCTTAACTTCAGTTGTGAGCGTGCTATGGATTATTATCACACAGATTTTTGGCGAGGAAGATGGGAGAGTGAAGGTGGTGGTACTTTAATTAATCAGGCCATACATACTATAGATCTTGCCAATCTCTTTTTAGGGAAACCTGAGTCCTTATCCGGAAAAGTTGAAAATAGATCACTTCCTAAAATTGAAGTAGAGGACTTTGCATTAGGGCAGGTGGATTATGAAAACAGACGGATTCCAGAGTTTGCTGAAATAGGCGAAGGGAATCTAAATTGGGAAGAGATAATTAAGGCGTGTGTAGAGACAGATGTCCGGTGGTATGTTGTTGAACAGGACAGCACCTGTAGTGATAGAGGCATTTTTGAATCAATAAAAATCTCGTTTGATAATATGAAATTAATGGGAATAGAGTAGACGAGGAATTAATATGTATTTTCTAAAGTTAAACAGCTTGTAAATATTTGTGAAGATGCGGGAATACTATATCAGCATGAAAACTATATGAACTATGGTGGAATGTCCTCCGAGCATACTTTAAGGTTAATAGAAAAGATAAATTCTCTTAACTTCAAACTTGTATTCGATACCGGAAACCCTGTTATAACATATGACAGAAGTGGAACTAAACCGTATAAAAAACAAAATGCCTTTGAGTTTTATAAAGAGGTGCGGGAGTTTATTCATTATGTACACATTAAAGATGGTATTTATCTTAATGAAACCGATGGTGTATTTCCCGATGCAAAATGGACTTTCCCTGGTGAAGGTGAGGGTCATGTAAAAGAGATTGTTACTGATCTGCTAAAATCAGGTTATGATGGAGGATTTTCCATGGAGCCGCATATGTCTGTAGTATTTCATGATAAAGCTGCGCAAACAGAAGCTGATTTACAATACAGTAACTATATAGAGTATGGTAAGAGATTTATGAAAATGATTGACGGGATAACTTTATAGAATTTTACACCTGAAGCTGTATTATTATTCATTAAGCCCCGTTGTAAGACGGGGTGATAGATGTTGAACAAGCTCCCAGAACATTTAAGTAGTACTTTCAGCCGATATTGTTAAAAACATAGACAAATAAGCCATTTCTTTATCATAATAGTAAGAGTATCATCATATTATCAAAGACATTAGTATGTCATAGAGGTGTAATTATTATGAGTAGTGTGGAATTTGTTAAAATGGCCAAACAGATATCTCTAAATAAGAGAGATATAGATTTTATGACTCTTTTTATGAAAGAGAATAGGGATATGGAATTGTCAAATTGTAAAGATCTGTGGACTTATATACTATTGAACAATTAGGAAGTTATAATGAATAATATATTAACATGGAATGCCAATTGGATTGGTGTTGATAATAAAAAAGATGCCAATCAGTGGATCTGTTTTAGGAAAAATATTCAACTGGATAGTGTTCCAAAATTGGTAACTGCCAAAATTGCTGCAGATTCCAAGTATTGGTTATGGATTAATGGTAAGTTAGTAGTTTTTGAAGGGCAGCTTAAACGTGGTCCTGATCCGGAAAATACATATTATGACAATATAGATTTAACAGCTTACCTCCAGGAGGGGGATAACTGTATAGCTGTTCTTTTATGGCATTTTGGTAAACATGGATTTAGTCATAATAGTAGTGGACAGGCTGGATTAATATTTGAAGCAAATTTAGGGGATTATACCCTTTCAAGTGGTGCCGATTGGAAAGTTCTTAGACATCCTGCTTTTTTTAATACTAAAAAACCACATCCTAATTATAGGTTACCTGAATCCAATATTCTTTTTGATTCAAGAAAAGATATCCAGGGTTGGCAGAGTAATAGTTACGATGATTCTAGTTGGAGTACTGCTACAGAATTTGGTAAACCGACCTGTGCCCCTTGGAACAAACTTATCCCTAGACCTATTCCCCAGTGGAAAGATTTTGGTCTAAAAGAGTATACCCAGACATCTATAAGGAAGAATTTATTATTAGGGGAATCAGTTTTTACCTGCGCCCTAGAATACAATGCCCAAATAACTCCATATTTAAAGGTTAAGGCAACAAAAGGTAAAAAAATTGCTATATCCACAGATAATTATAAAGGTGGTGGAGCCTTTAATGTTCGGGCTGAATATATTACTAAAAATGGTATTCAGGAATTTGAGTGTCTAGGTTGGATGAATGGTCACAATGTTATTTATAAAATACCTAAAGGGGTAGAGGTTCTATCACTACAGTATCGGGAAACTGGCTACAACTGTGAATTTAGGGGAACTTTTGAATGTGATGATGATTTTGTTAATAGATACAGAGAGAAGGCACTGCGTACACTCTATATAACAATGAGAGACACCTATATGGACTGCCCAGATCGGGAGAGAGCCCAGTGGTGGGGAGATGCTGTTAATGAGTTAGGTGAAGCTTTTTATGCACTGGATTTTAAAAGTAGTCTGCTGGCTAAAAAAGGAATAAAGGAACTATTTGGTTGGCAGAAAGAGGATGGCTCAATATTCTCCCCGGTTCCTGCTGGAAATTACAGTGATGAACTACCAATGCAGATGCTTAACTCAGTTGGATTTTATGGTATATGGACCTATTATCAGCATAGTGGAGACCTAGAGACCTTAACCGAGGTATATCCTGGTATTAAAACATATCTTTCTCTGTGGGAAACAGACTCTAATGGACTTGTTATTCCCAGAAAAGGTGGATGGCTCTGGGGTGATTGGGGAAATCATAAAGATATGAACCTGTTATTTAATCTCTGGTACTATTTGGCTCTTAAGGGACAGTACAATATGGCAAAAGTTTTAGGCCACCAGGATGATGTTATTAATATTAAACTAATTATGGATGGTATTAAAAAATCTTTTAATACAACTTTCTGGACTGGTACATGTTATAGATCAAAAGATTATAAAGGTAAAACTGACGATCGTGTTCATGCTCTTGCTGTATTAGCAGAGTTGGCAGAACCAGATAAATACAGAGATATTCAGAATGTTTTTGAAACTTCTTATCATAGTAGTGCTTATATGGAAAAATATGTAGCAGAAGCCCAATATGTTATGGGGTATGAGGCCGAAGCAATTATTAGATTAAAAAAGCGATTTTCTTTTATGGTTGATCATAAACTTACTACCCTTTGGGAAGATTGGAAGATTGGTGGCTCTGGAGGTGGAACTACTAATCACGGCTGGAGTGGTGGTTTTTTGACCCTTCTATCCCAGTATGGTTTAGGAGTTGCTCCTAGTTCCCCAGGGTATACCAGCTATGATGTTTTACCCCAAATTGGTTCTTTAAAAAAACTCAAAGGGGTTATACCATCTGTAAAAGGTGATATTAGGGTCCGGATAGAAGATAAAAAAGGTGAGTTTAGTCTATTTTTAGTTTCTCCTCTGGACACTATTGCAAAAGTTGGAATACCTATAGATAAAGTTCGTAATATTTCAGACATTAAGGTTAATGGAGTATCGGTATCAGATGAAAATTCAGGTGTGAAGTTCCTGGAAAAAACAGAAAGATATAATTTGTTTTCTGTTAATCCAGGAAGTTGGGAATTTATTGGGAAAACAACTTAATTTTTAAGTTGTTTTAATTATATTTATTGTAATAATCGGCATGTTCCTTATCAATCAGATCGATATTTCTATCTTGTAACTTATTCATGAACTCGGAATAGTTTTCTTCAAAATTATCCTCAGTTAATAACTTAACCCAGTATTTTTCACAAATTTTTATTAGACCCATACCATGTTTTGCCCACAGTGGCATACTTTCTTGGTATAGAGGTCCAGCAAACCCATCTTTAACATTTATCTGCTTTGATATATCTTCTAGACCATTAAAGTCTACATCACGGTTTTGTGAATTATACCTGTTTAGAATTTCAGAATCCTTAGGATATTCCCCAGGAAGCCTTAGTGCATGATTAATATAGTTATAAGTTTTAACGTTATGGTCTAAATCTATGATAACAGGTATTCCATCTACTAAATTGTAGTGTTCTCCCTCGATTCCATAGTGTAAAATCTTTCTAGGTTCATCTTCTAAAAGCCAGTTAAGATATGTAATAGCAGCCTCTGGAACTTTAGATTTTTTAGGAATAAACAGGTAGTTATGAATAGGATCGTGTTGAACTTTTTTATAATCCCCATCACTATTTTGGAAAACCTCGATAGCTACATACTCTATATCATCACCACTTTTATATACATTATACAGAGCCTGATTTTTTTGTTGGCTAAACAGTACATCTGTATAATATTGTATAAATCCAACCTGACCATTAACTAATTTTTTATTGTTTTCAGTTTCATTCAGAGTTGCAAACTCTCTATCTATTATTCCCTGGGAGTATAGATCTCTCATCCAGATTAGGAACTCTTTGACACCCTCTCTATTTGGCCAACTGATAGACATATTTTTTGCTAGATCGTGTTCCATAAAGCTGTACATTATATCAAATAGAATAAAATCTGGTTCAAAAAAAGTACCAGGATCTGGAGGTACAAACCCCCAGGGGATTACATTTTCTGAACCAATACCACCTGGATCTTGCTCTTTAAAAGCCTTTAATACTGTAACAAGTTCATCTCTATTAGTAGGAATATCCATACCGAGTATATCTAACCAATCTTTTCTAATCAGAGATGTAGTTCTTCCTAAACTTCCTCTTCTAGATGGAATAGCATACTGTGTGCCGTCTAAAACTCCATAGGGTAGAATATCTTCTGTTTCTTCTTTTAATTTAGGTCCGTGCTCATCTATAAATGGTCCTAAATTATATAATCCACCTTCCATTGAATACTTAGTAAAAAGTAGACGTCCATCTGTAAAAGAGATATCTGGTGCAGAGCCTGTAGCCATCATTATAACCTGGTTTACAAGACCTGTACTTTTAGGTATAAACTCTACACTTATGTCTTTTTTTAACATCTCTTCTTTTATATATCTAGTCCATCTATTATCTTTTATAGTTCCCTCAGATTCTGGAACAATAACAGTGTCGTCAATCATAACAGTAAGTATTGTGTTTCCATTTTCATCGTAGGTACTCTTTTTACATGAACTTAGTAGTATTAGTACTACGGTCATAAAAAATAAAATCTTTCTCATTAATATCTCTCCTTAATTATTTACTAAAATTCTGAATCTGTAATAACTCTGTTGGTTAATCTAGATTCCTCTGCTGCAAAGGCCATAAGGTGCCCAAGTAGCCCCTCTCTATTACTTTTTTGCATAGATTTAATATCTGGGTTAATAATCTGTGATCTGAATTCTTCCATTATCCCCATGTCTCCACCACCATGCCCAGCACTAGTAGAGTCCAGTAATATTGTCTCGATTTTACCAGTTCTGAAATCTGTAATTTCAATCTCATTCTTTTCCATATTACCACGGATCTCTCCGTTAACACCCATGAGTTTCATGGTTCTAGTCATGACATTATTAAAAGCACTCATTATAAGGGATACTGTTTTACCACCTTCGTACTCCATTATTACAGTCTGATTATCAACAACATCGTTATCACAATAATAAACACACCGACCATAAGGGCCATTTTTCAGAGCATATTCTAAATCATCTGTCTCTGCATGATCTTTGGCTATCTGTGCAAAGTTCATGGTAACTGGACTATTTTCTGGTTCCTCCATATATCTATATGCTGAATAAGGGCAAGTTTCCTGGATAGGGCAACCATCTAGACATCTATGTGGTGCTCCCTGGGGTGCCATCTCTTTTTTAAAATGAGTTAAAGAACCAAATGAGCTAATTTTTTTACACTCACCTTCGTTCAACCAGTTTAAAATATCCAGATCATGACAACATTTTGCTAAAATCATAGGAGAAGATCCCTGTTTTTTTCTCCAATGCCCTCGGACAAAACTATGTGCCTGATGAAAATGCCCAACATTTTCGTTATGCTGAATGCTGATTAATTCTCCTATGACACCATTTGTTAGGAGTTTTTTAATTTCCATAAAAAACGATGTATACCGTAGTACATGGCAAATAAGTAGAGGTTTATCATATGTTCCTATTTTTTCTAATAGTTCTTTGACTTCCCCACGGTTGTTTGAAACAGGTTTTTCCAAAAGAATGGCTAATTGCAAATCCATGGCTTTTATTAAAGGACCAAAGTGCCCAGCATCTTGGTTTGCAATTATAACTGCATCACACTTATGGGATTCTAGAAGTGGTTCCCAGGATTCAAACTGGTTCTCTTTTGGTATGTTATACATCTGGGCAAACTTTTTTCTTCGGAATTCATTAGGTTCTGCAACTGCACTTATTAACATCTTATCTGGATTGTCTAAGACATATGGAGCATATGCATAAGTGCCTCGACCACCTGCTCCAATAACTGCAACCTTTATTTTTTGATTAGTATTGTTTTTCATGATAAAAGTTTAAATCTGTTATTTTGATAAAACAATAGCACTTTTGCTTGAGTTTTTATCAATTTCGACTAAAATGAATATATGGAGATACCTTTAATAGATCCAATTGATTATTTCTCAGGAGAATCCTGGCAGGGAACTCTTCCAGAAAACGTCCTACTATATACTCGGTTAGAACGTATTGCTCTGGATAATAAAAACATTCATCATCATAGTAGATATAATATAATTATGAGCCTAGAGGGAAGTTGTCGTATTTTACTGGATGACCAAATCTTTTATATTCCAGCACACTGTGTTTTGCTAATTCACCCTTGGCAAACATTTCGTTTTTTATACGATGAAAATAGACCTATTAAATGGATCTTTTTAAGTTTTGATTGGAATAATATAAAAAATAATTTTAAACATAACAGTGTAAAAATGGCATCGAAGTCAATTTTGGCTTATATCGATTCTATAATTAATCGTTACAATAAAGTAGGAACAGGTTCCTGGATTGTACCTTATTTAATGATACTATTAGAAGAGTACCCACTTCTACTGGATAGTAATATTCAATCTGTTACTGTTAAAGATGAGCAGATGAACCTGATATTAAAAATCCAAAAATATATTCATGAGCATAAAGGTGAGGATATATCTGTCTCTAAAATAGCAACTTTCTGTTCCTATTCTAATAGTAGAATTAGAACTATTTTTAGAGATAATATGGGGACCTCCATAGGTGTTTATGTAAGGGAGATAAAGATGAATAGCGCCGCTATTAAACTTAGACTATCTGAACTGTCTATTACAGAAATAGCAGATTTGTGTGGGTTTTCATCTGTATACTCCTTTAGCAGGGGATTCACGAATCTTTATGGTGTTTCTCCAAAAAAATACAGACAACAAACACTGAGTTTAAATAAGGACTATAGATGAGTATTATTAAAAATCCACGTAAACTTCGTAAAAATAACTTCTACCTATTATTAATTTTATTAGGTCTAAGTATTTTACCTGTTCTTGTTATTGGTGCCTTATCAATTAACTATTTTAATAACTATATAGGGAATCAGTTAAATGAAACCTACAATGCTAGACTACTACAACTTGAAACAGACTTTGAACTACACCTAGAGGATATAAACGAGGCTTTAAATACACTTGTATTGGCATCAGCTAATTTTGAACTAGATGGTATAAAAAAGGATAATATTTCAGACTTTGAATCAATTGAACTTATTTACACTACATGGGATCTTTTTAGCACAATAAAACAGACATCTAAATTTATTAATTCTATATATTTTCTAAATTCCCAAAAAGAATTTATTCTAACATCAGAGAAGGAAGCTTCCTCATTTGAGACTTATTCTGATCGTTTATGGGCGGATAATATGGTTGTGGATGTAGGTGTTATGGAGCTCTCCCCAAGATCTGTTTCAGGCTTCAACGTTTTAACTAGAATAATTAGTACTAGTGGTTTTTTAACCGAAGTGGATGGATACTTTGTCATAAATATAGACATTGGAACTTTAAACGAGTGGATAAAAACTATTAGTTTAAGTCAGCAGATAGAGTTTTTTGTTTATAACGATGAAGGAACTTATATCGCAGGGACATATCTTAAGCAGACCCCATTATCGGAAAGTGGTTATATCTATTTTAGGCAGAAATCAGAAGCTGGCTGGGAGTATGTTTTAAGAGTTCCTTCCTCACTCTATAACTCTTTTATATATAGGACTATTTTTATAGTAATATTAATGACTGGAGTACTTATCTTTCTAGGTCTATTCTTTTCGGTTTATGTATCTAATAGGTTATATACACCTATAGAAAATATTATCGAAATTATAGAAGATGGAGCTGGAACTGTACCTGATAACGGTAGTGAAATCTCATTTATTGGGGATATGTTCTTAAAAATAACCCAGGAACAGATGGGTTTAAAGGGTGTATTAGAGCAAAATAGTTTGGCTATAAAAGAGAGTCTTCTTAAAAAGCTTATCCTTGGAGACCATGTAGAACATTCTGAGATTATAAATAGATTAAACAGAGATAAAGATCCATTAAATAGTTGTCTATACTGTAGTGCTGTTGTCCTTCTTTTGCCTAAGGGTTCAAATATCTCTGTATTAGACACAGGACCTGCACAGGCTATTGCTGTAGGAGCTTATGAATCAACAAAGGTAAAAGATGTTCGAATTCTAGGTGCTCCATTGGACTTGGAACGTATAACACTACTAATTTGTGGTAACAGTATAGGGCAGATAGAAGAGTCCTTATTAAAAACCAGAAAATTTCTTGAATCATCACTTTCTATGGAGCCGTTGGTTGTTGTTGGTGGACTTTATGACTCTATAGAGGACGTTAAAGACTCATTTTCAGAAGCCATGAATTTACTGGATAAAACAATTCCAGATAAAAGTGAGGAAATAATATTTCATAAGGAAGTTCTCACCCATGAACAGGGCCGTAGAAATTATCCGTGGGCAATAGAGACTGGGCTTGTTCAGGTTCTTAAGCAGGGGGATAGATCTAGGGTTCCTAAACTAATTTCTGAATTTATAGAGGAGATATCTATAGATGGTATATCCGAGCGAGAGTATGTTGAGATGTCCATTCTCTCCCTTATATCAGGTATAGTAAGAGCATTAGGTAGTGACAATATAGATGTAAGCAGTAACTGCTACCGAGACTTCTTAATCCATGATAGAAGCCTTAAAGAGGCGGAGAACTGGTTAAATTCATTTGTAATTAATTTATTAAACACCGAAGCTAAAAAAGATCCAAAAGAGACCAAGTATAGAATGATGATCCAGGAATATATTAGTGAGAACTACCATAAAGATATATCTTTAGAGCATATAGCAGATTGGATGGGTATTAGTTATTCATATCTAAGAAAAATATTCAGTACCCTATTTGGTTTTACATTTCTTGAATATATACACTCTATACGGATAGAAAAAGCTAGAGACCTGTTAAGGGATAGTAATATGGGCATTAGCGAAGTGTCTAAGGCTGTTGGATATTTAAATACATCCCGGTTAAATAGGAATTTTAATAAAATTATTGGTTGTAATCCATCTGAGTATCGAATTCGTGTTAGAAAATCTCTAATAGAGTGATATTAGGAACAAACTGAACTAAATAGAACAAAATGAAGCTTGTTGATTTATGAAAACCCGTAATATTGTGGATTATCAACAATATAAAAAGGAGTTTCAATTGGCTAAAAAAAACAGGCTGAAACAGATTCGTAGAGATAGGGCACTGTACCTTTTGCTTCTACCGTTAGTTCTGTACTACATAGTTTTTCACTACATTCCCATGTATGGAATTACAATGGCTTTTAAAGATTATAATATCTTTGCAGGTTTAATGGCTTCCCCCTGGGTAGGTCTTGAAAATTTTAAACTTATGTTTTTAAACGATGAGTTTTTAATAGTACTTAGGAATACTCTATTCCTAAATATTCTTGGTTTTATAATTGCTTTTCCAGCCCCAATTATTGTGGCTCTTCTGTTAAACGAATTACGGTCTGTAGTTTTTAAACGGACTGTTCAAGGTATTATATTTTTGCCTCATTTCCTATCCTGGGTAATTGTTGCAGGTTTAATTAATATCCTGTTTTCACCGTCTACAGGGCTTATAAATAGTATAATAACCATGTTTGGTGGAGATCCTATCTACTTTATGAGTAATAAAGCCTGGTGGGTAATAATCTATCAGTTCTCAGGTGTTTGGAAAGATGTAGGTTGGGGAACAATTATATTCTTAGCAGCCCTAAGTGCTATTAATCCTGACTTGTATGCTGCAGCTAAAATTGATGGGGCATCTAGATGGCAGAGAATAGTTCATATAACCCTGCCTGGTATTACATCTACAATTATTGTAGTAATGCTTCTATCCTTAGGTAGTTTAATTGCTATTGGTTTTGATCGACCCTTTCTTTTAGGTAATCCAATGGTTATGGATGTTTCAGATGTTATTAGTACATATGTTTATAGGGTTGGACTTCTGAATATAGACTACTCCTATGCTGCCGCGGTTGGCCTGTTCCAATCAATTGTTAATCTACTATTTCTACTATTCTCTAACTGGATGAGTGTTAGAGTAAAAGGGGAGGGGATACTGTGAGTTTAGAAAAAAAAGAAGCACCAGTATTAGATTTTGTAGTCGTAGTGGTTTTAATTTTAACAACTATAGTTTGCCTGGTTCCAATGGTTCATGTTTTAGCCCGATCTTTTAGTAGTGAAACTGCTATTGTAGCTGGAAAAATAAAACTTCTACCTGTGGACTTTCAGCTAGCAGGTTACGACGCTGTTTTTAAAAGTCAGACCATGATGAATTCCTTAATGTATACTATATTTCTAACTGTTTTAGGTACTATTATTAACGTTGTTATTACAGCTATGGGTGCATATCCACTGGCTCAAAAAGACTTAGTAGGTAAAAAATTCATCTGGTTATTAATTATAGTCACAATGTTTTTTAGTGGTGGGCTTATTCCTCTTTTCCTTGTTGTCCGGTCGTTAGGTATTTTAGATACAGTCTGGGCTCTGGTTTTACCTGGAACTGTAAGTACTTTTAATCTTATTTTAATGAAAACATACTTTCAGGGACTGCCTCCTAGTCTGATTGAGTCTGCTAGAATGGATGGGTGTCCGGAAATACTTATCCTATTCAAGATTATTTTACCACTAGCTGCACCTATGATCGCAACACTTGGACTATTTTATGGTATGGGAAACTGGAATGTATATATGCCCGCACTTATATATATGAGTACCCCTGAAAAGTTTCCTCTACAACTTATGTTATATAGATTACTTGATGGACAAGATACAGGTATTTTTGCATCAATGGGGACGAATCCTCCTGTAGAATCAATTAAATCGGCATCGGTATTTTTTGTTATACTGCCAGTTCTAATTATATTTCCATTTTTACAAAAATATTTTACACAGGGTGCCCTACTAGGGTCTGTTAAGGAGTAGATTATGAAGAAGTTATTACTGTTTATTATTGTTTTACTTGTGACTTTAAGTTCATGTAAAGAGGCTACAGATGCCGATGGAAATACCATTTTAAGGGTTATGGTTAACAATGTCGCAGCAGTCCCTGAATCAGAGGGTACTTTAACTGATAACAGATGGACTAGATACGCACAAGCTGAGATGTTAAAAAAGGGTATTAAGTTAGAGTATGTTTCAAAAGGTGGGTCTTTAGTTAATGCAACTATAATGATGGCTACAGGAACTGCTCCAGATGTTGTTAATACCCATAGTAGACTTCTATTTTCCAAATATGCTGCGGATGGAGGGCTTTACAATATTAATCCCTATATAGATGAGTATGGCCCCTTATTAAAACAGAATATAGATAAAGAACTTTTCTCTTATGGTGTTTTAGATGGTAATCTTTACGCTATTCCAGCTAAAACAAAAAGCAGAGCTAAAAACACGTCCCTTATTAGAAAGGATTGGCTAGATATTTTAGGTATGGATGTTCCAACAAATAGAGATGAGCTTTTAGAAGTTTTACTCGCTTTTAAACAAAAAGATCCAGGTGGAATAGGTTCAGAAAATGTTATTCCTTGGGGGCATTTAGCTCCAGATCCAGGAACTGTATTTGATACGGATTTTAAACAGTTTGATGTTATGTACTCATTTTTTAAACACGACCCAGAACAAAATATGTCCCTTACATATCCACATCGTGAAGGTTTTAAAGAGTTTATGTTATGGATGAGAGACTTAAATGATATGGAATTATTAGATATAGAGTTTGCTACTATGAACGAAGCAGAAAATAATAAAAAGATCGTAAATGGGCAGGTTGGTTTTGTACATTATATGACTGATCGACTTTTTAAACAAAGTAGTAGTGAAGCGCTCTATGTTATTGGCAAAAATGGTTCAAAAATTGAATACCTTCCAATTGAGGTTTTTCAAAATGATGAGGGTGACTACCGAAAAATTTTAGGAGACCCTGCGTATCGATATAACTTTATTCCTAGCAACTCTAAAGTACCAGAGGCCGCAGTTATATATCTAAACTGGATGATGGAAGATGAGACTAGAAGAATTATGCACTATGGTATAGAGAGTGAGCATTACGAAATAATTGATGGTAAACCTAAAGTTATAGATTTAGACCATAACATAAAAACATTTACCTACTTTGATCATTGGTTCAGACTATTAGGTTTTTATCCACAAGATGTAGATGCCTATACTAATTATAGTGCTTTAAGTCGAGAGGTAGACTTTAACGGAATGGAGGAATTAGCAAGAGAGATTCATGTTAATGATAGTTTCACTGGGGTTCTATATCAGGAACGAATGGACATGATGGCTAAACATGGAACTGGACTTATTAAAATTTGCGAAAAGTACTGGGTTAAACTATTAACTGAGGATAACTTCGAAGATAATTACGGGGAGTTTATGGATAAGTTAAAAGATCGAAATATCGACCTTATCGATCAGGAAAAAGCAGCATACTACAAAAGGCATAACTAATGGATATAGAGTTTGAACAGAGAAAAGAGGCGTGGATAAAAAAGTCTTTAGAAGCAAAAGGGGATGGACCGTTTTCCGAAATAGTTCGGATACATATGGGTTTACCTGTAAAAATTGAACCTTTAGATCAGAGACTAAAGATGATGGAAGATAGAGTAGATTGTGCTGACTTCCATGCTGCTGGATTTATACGAATGATCTATCAGTTTTTTGGTTCAGACTCTACTCCAGAATATATGAAAGAGAAGATAGTAGATACTATCCTCGCTTTTAAGTACTGGCCAGATGAACCTGGGGATGATGATATGTGTACCTGGTCAGAAAACCATACTATTCTATTTTCATCTGCTGCATATTTAGCAGGCCTGAAGTTTCCAGATAGGATATTTTTAAACTCTGGGTTAACTGGAACACAGATGGCAAAAAAGTTTCTTCCTAGGGTTAAGAAGTGGTTAGATATTAGGTTTGCAACAGGGTTTTCAGAGTGGCTTTCTAATGTCTATTACAACGAGGACTTCCCAGCTATAGCAAACCTTATAGATTTTGCAGGGGATGAAGAGATAAAAACAAAAGCTACAATGGTATTGGACCTGCTTTTAGCTGATATCGCATTAAATAGTTACGATAGTATAATGGCATGTTCCCATGGTAGAGCCTACGAAGGTGGAAAAAAGGACGGTTTAACCGAATCTACAGCTCCAGTTGCCAGACTTCTTTTTGGTGGAGAGACATTTGCAGATGGGAATTTTAGTGCAGTATCATTAATTTTTTCAACCTATAAAATGCCAGGGGTAATTAAGTTAATGGCACATAACCATAAAAAAGAGGTAGATGAAAACAATCAAATTTGTGGTTTTAATATAGAAGATGCAAAAGATGTTGGACTGGACATAAAAAGAATTGAAGATGGAATGATGTTTGTTGCAGGGGAAGCTTATATGCACCCTAAATTTTTTGCTAAATTTTTAAAACTGTTAGATGCATATAACTGGTGGGATAATAAATTTTTTAGCCCATTTAAACCTTTTAGAGGCTTCTTGAAGTTTTTAAAAGCAACAGGGCTTTTAGCTGCGTTTGCTAAATTAGTAGAAAAAGATACTACCCGGGGTTATAGAGGTGCTGCTCATATTTATACATACAGAACACCTTATTATCAGATGGGAGCAACCCAAAACTACAGAGTAGGTTATGGTGGAGATCAGCAGAGTCCTTGGCAGGTAACATTAGGTGGAAATGCAACTTGTTTTGTTACCCACCCGGGTAAGGCTAAAACATTAGTAGAGAATGATACTCCAAACTATTGGACAGGGGCCGGAACTCAGCCAGGGGTAGTTCAGTATAAAAATTGTGCTTTAATGATTTATAATACAAATACAACTCCAGGGCTTTATATAACAAACCGAGAACTATATACCCACGCATGGTTACCCTTAAAAGAGTTTGACCAAGTAGTAGAAGATGGGCATTGGAAATTTACACAAAAAGATGATAGTTATTTAGCTCTTTGGTCTAGAAATGAGACACAGTGGGGAGAAGAGGGTGATGGACGTTGTGATTTAATTGCCCAGGGTAAAAAGAACATATGGATAAGCCAGGCTGGTGATAAAGATGAGTGGGGAACATTCCAGAACTTTATACAGAAAATACAGCAGGCAAAACTAACAGTTAATAGGTTAAATGTAACCTTCGATTCACCAGGAAATGGAGAGCTTAATTATAAGTGGAAAGGTGATCTGAAATATAATGGTAAAAAGGTTGAACTTAAAGGGAATTATAGATATAACAATAAGTTTTCAAAAGCTAAATATCCAGCAGAGAAAATCAACTTCCGGGCTGATAATATGTTTCTGAATCTAGATTATAATACAGGAGAGAGAACTTACTCTGATGAATAAAAAATTAGAATCCATACTTAAAAATATTGATAAAGTCACAGATGAACATAGTGCCAAGATAGAGAGTGAGCAGTTAAAAAAAATGCTTAAACAGTGTTTTAGAAATACACTTGAGACTACAGTAAAGTGGGATGATGAACTGTTTATTATAACAGGGGATATTCCTGCTATGTGGCTAAGGGATTCTACTGCTCAGGTTAAGCACTATATCCCTTATGTAAATAAAATAGATGGACTTGGGGAGCTAGTAGAAAAGTTAATAACTAGGCAGATAGGTTTTATAAACCATGACCCATATGCCAACGCTTTTAACAGTGAGCCTAATGGGAAAGGTCATAAAGATGAAACAGAACTAAGTCCACTGGTATGGGAGAGGAAATATGAAATCGACTCCCTCTGTTACCCTATATGGTTATCTTATCTCTATTTTAAAGAGAGTGGTTCTACAACAATCTTTAAAAATGAGTTTTTAGAAGCAATAAAAAACATTTTAATTACTTTCGAGACAGAACAAAACCATGGTAGGGACTCTAAATACTCTTTTCAGAGATTTAACTGCCCTGAATCGGATACTATACCTTGTGGTGGGCGTGGAACTGAAGTAACTTATACAGGTATGACATGGTCAGGTTTTAGACCAAGTGACGATGCTTGCAAATATGGGTACCTTATTCCTGCTAATATGATGGCATCTGTAAATTTAGGTTATATTCAGGAGATCTGTTTAAAGATTTATAAAGATGAAGATCTAGCGAATAGAGCAAAGAAACTACAAGAAGAGATAGACAGTGGAATCATGAAGTATGGTATTTACAATCACCCAGAATTTGGAGAAATCTTCGCCTATGAGACGGATGGGTTAGGTAATTATAATCTTATGGACGATGCAAATGTTCCAAGTTTATTATCAATTCCATACCTAGGTTATGTCGATGCCAATAACCCAATATACAAAAATACTAGGCGGTTTATATTAAGCAAAAGTAACCCATATTATTTCCATGGAAACTTTGCCAAAGGAGTAGGAAGCCCACACACACCAGAGGACTATTTCTGGCCTATAGGATTATCAATACAGGGGTTAACTTCAACAGATAAAAAAGAACAAAAAGAAATATTAGATATTCTATTAAACACTCATGCTGGAACAGGATTTATCCACGAAGGTGTTAATGTTAATAACCCAAAAGAGTTTACAAGACCGTGGTTTGCATGGGCTAACTCTATTTTTAGTGAATTTGTAATAAGATTTTTAAGTGAGGGAGAAACAGTTGGTTAATAGATACTTTATTATTCGCCATGGCCATAGTATAGCTAATGAAATTGGAAAAATTGTAAGTAATCCTGATATTGGATTAGTTAAATATGGACTCACAGAAAAAGGGAAAAAACAGGTTGAGATTGCAGGTGCCTCTTTTCCTGGGAATTCGGAGACCATCATCTGCTCTTCAGATTTTCTTAGAGCCAGTGAAACAGCAGAGATTCTTAAAGACACATGGAATTGTGATGACGTTTTATATAAACATAATCTACGTGAAAGATTTTTTGGTGAATTAGAAGGTTTGGGGGATGACAAGTATCAAATAATCTGGGATATTGATAAATTGCATGGAGATTATACAAAGTTAGCTATAGAGTCTCCGGCTCATGTAGCAGAAAGACTCAAAAATCTTTTTAGAGAACTTGATAGTATGTATAATGGAAAAACAATCATACTGGTTTCCCATGGAGATAGCCTGCAAATTCTTCAGGCAATAAGAAAAGATCTAAACCCTTCAGAACATAGAACACTGCCTCACCTGGATAATGCAGTTTTAAGGGAAATATAAAAAAGGAATAAGAGATGGAATTATTAAAATCTAAAGAAGAAAAGACTGTGCTAGGATTAAGATCCGTTTTCAATCAGTTTAATATATATGGTGATTTTATATCAGCAAAACCCTATGGAACAGGTCATATAAATGATACATATAAACTTACTGTTTCCCAGGGAGGAACCAAGATTAATTATCTGCTTCAATGGATAAATCATAATGTATTCAAAAATCCTGAAGAGTTAATGTTTAACATAGAAAGAATCTGTAAACATCAAAATAAGAAGCTAAAAGAATCTTTAGTAGATGATGCTAGCAGAAAAGCATTAACATTAGTTCAATCCAGGGATGGTAAGGCTTATGTTAAAAATGATTCTGGTTATTGGCGTTGTTATTTTTTTATAGAAGATGCTCTGGGGTACGATATTATTGAGACTGAAATACAGGCTTTTGAAGCTGCTAGAGCCTTTGGATCATATCAAAGTCTTCTAAGTGATCTACCTGGGCAGAGGTTATTTGAAACTATACCTGACTTTCACAATACACCAAAACGTTTTGAGCATTTTAAAAAAGTATTGAAGGAAGATTCACTATCTTTGGCCTCTAGTGTAAAAGATGAGATAGATTTCTTTTTATCATTTGAATCTGGGGTGACATATTTTACAAAACGGGTGGAAAGTGGGATTCTACCTGAAAGGGTAACCCATAACGATACTAAATTAAATAATGTTCTCCTGGATGTAAAAAGTGGAGAAAGTGTATGTATCATAGATTTAGATACATCTATGCCTGGGCTTGCTGCCTACGATTTTGGAGATCTAGTTAGAACCTCTACTTGTTTTAGTGCTGAAGATGAAAATGATCTTTCTAAGGTTAAGTTTCAAATGAATATTTTTGAAGCCCTAGTTAGAGGTTATCTGTCTACAGCTGTTAACTTTTTAACTGTAGAGGAAGTTAAATCTTTAGTTTTTGGAGGAATTTTAATGACCTATGAAGTAGGATTAAGGTTTTTAACTGATTATCTAGAGGGTAATATATATTTTAAATCACACTATCCAAAACACAATCTTATTAGAAGTAGAACCCAGCTGACTCTTGTAAAACAGCTCGTAGAAGAGCGTGATAATCTAGAAGAACTGACTATGTCGATTTATAATGCTTTGTTATAGTTATTGGCTTTCCCTGCGTTAAAGATGAAACTCTAATAACCAATGAAGGTATCTTTGATCTCAATATTTTAGGATATTGAAGCCTAATAGGTTTTGATATTCTAAAAAACAATAAAGCTTTATTTTTTTCTACAAAACTTAATTATACCTTCTTATCACTCTATGCTCCCCAATTGAATACTCACTTTAGTAACTCTTATACAAATATTTAAATGCTGAAACTATTATATAGGTTGGTTTTAACATGAAAATGATATTCAAAAAGGTAAAAAAGTAAATTTGATGATCTGTTTAAAAATGATGATAGCAAATTTTTTAATGATCTCTTTTTTGTATGAATACTGCACATCTGTTGTTTCTTAACAATATACGGATTTGATGTACCGGGTTTAATCTACAAATGTTGAAAAGACAAATGGAGGATTGAATGGAAACAAAAGGGATTATAAAATCTCTTCAAATTCACGGTAAAACAATAAGGCAGGATTGGACGTTATATATTTTATTACTGCCTATGCTTATATGGTATTGCCTTTTTGCATACAAACCTATGGGGGGCTTATTAATAGCTTTTCAGGATTACAGTGTTTTTAAAGGGATGAGTGGCAGTACATGGGTAGGATTAGAAAATTTTAGACAATTTATGGGTAGCGATGATTTTTTTAGAACTGTAAAAAATACTTTGTTTATCACAGGGTACCGTATTGTTTTTGCCTTCCCGGCATCAATAATATTAGCCCTTATGATAAACGAATTAAAATATAAGTGGCTTAAAAATACAGTTCAAACAGTATCATTTTTACCCTACTTTATATCCATTGTTGTTGTATGTGGAATGGTTATAAACTTTTTATCCCCAAGTTCTGGAATAGTAAATACTTTAATAAAAAAACTTGGTGGAGAGTCTGTTTATTTCATGGTTAAGGCAGAATATTTTCGTCAGATATATACAAGTATGATTGTATGGAGAGAGACAGGTTTTAATGCAATAGTCTATATTGCTGCCCTAGCAGGAATCGATCAGCAGTTATATGAAGCAGCTAAAGTTGATGGTGCTGGTAAATGGAGTCAGATGGTACATATTACTATTCCTTCAATTATGCCAACTATCGTAATAATGTTTGTGCTTAATATTGGGAAAATGATAAATATCGGTTTTGAATCAATTATTCTTCTCTACCAACCTGCAACTTTTGAAACATCAGACGTAATAAGTACTTTCGTTTATAGAATGGGTATTCAACAACAACAGTTTGGCGTTGCAACTGCCGCAGGACTTTTTGAGGCATTTATAGCTCTGGCTCTAGTTCTATTCTCAAATAAGATCAGTAAAAAATTGACTGATAGCAGTCTACTGTAAGGGGGAGAAATGAAGAAAAAATTAGTTAGAGAATCAGCTGGAGAGAGAACATTTAATATTTTAAATGCTATATTATGCATCTTAATTACTCTAATAGTTCTGTATCCACTTTATTACATTATTATTGCAGCAGTTAGTAAACCTTATGCCTTAATTTCAGGAGAACTAACAATATTTCCTGTAGGATTTAACCTAGAATCTTTTAAAAAGGCATTGGCTATAGATGGTCTGTGGGTAGCTTATGGTAATACGTTTTATTACACATTTGTTGGAACACTTGTAAATATGTTTTTTACCACAACAGGTGCCTATGTATTATCTAAAGAGAGACTTGTATTTAAAAAGTTTTTTATGATTATGGTTGTTGTTACTTTATGGTTTAAAGCTGGAACAATTCCATTTTATCTTAATGTCGCAAACCTTCATCTTATGAATTCAAGATCAGGTGTCCTACTTGTATTTGCAATAAATACATACAACCTACTAATTATGAAGACTTTCTTTGAATCAGTACCAAGATCTTTAGAAGAGGCTTCAATAATTGATGGAGCAAATAGTTTTCAGATATTTTACAGGATTTATCTGCCATTGTCTAAACCAGCACTTGCTACAGTGGGTATGTTTTATGCTGTATCAAGATGGAATGGGTACTTCTGGTCAATGATATTGTTACAGGATGATTCTAAAATCCCTCTACAGGTTCTTCTTAAAAAGCTAATTGTAGATAGGGTAGCAGGTGCAAATGAGGCTTCTTTAATAACAGCAGACTCATTAAGTTCACCACTTACGGTTATATATGCAGTAATAATAATTGCTGTACTTCCAATGTTAATTATTTATCCATATATCCAAAAGTTCTTTAAAAAGGGAGCTATGATTGGGTCTATTAAAGGGTAAACAATTATATAAATAGTAATTTCCGGGAGTCCGGAAGAAAAGGAGAAATTAATGAAGAAGATTTTAGTAATCTTATCTATGTTTGCAATAAGTTTTAGTCTATTTGCAAATGGTAACAAAGAAGTTAAAGAAGTGAATGAGACCCCATTAACAGGTAATATGTTAAGTGCAAAACCTGTAGAGTTTACTTATTTTAACATTTTTAACAACATGCCGTATAATTCCGAGTGGCCAGTATTCCAAGAAGCAGCCAAAATAACAAATGTTAGCCTAAAAGGTGTCGCATCTCAAAGTTCATCAGATGAAGCTTCTGCTTTTAACCTAATGTTAACATCTGGGGATCTACCTGATGCAATTGGTTACCTTGATGCATCAAAACTTGAATCTCTTGGAAGAGATGGTGGTTTAATACCATTAAATGATCTGATTAAAGAGCATGCTCCTGATCTTCAGAAATTATTAGATGAACATGCTGACTATAAAGCTGCAGCTACTGCTTTAGATGGTAATATCTACTTTATTCCTAAATTTATGGAAGTTGAAGTTGCTAGAGGGCATTACATAAGAACTGACTGGTTAAAAAAATTGAACCTTGAGGTTCCACAAACCTTAGATGATCTGTATGAAGCTTTAACAGCATTTAAAACCAAAGATCCTAATGGTAATGGGTTAGCAGATGAAGTTCCATTCTTTAAAAGAAACGGACAAATATGGGATCTTGTAGGAATGTTTGACGCATCAACTGATTTTACACTTAAAAATGGTAAAATAGTTTATGGTCCATTAGAAGAAGAGTTTGAGTTTGCAATAAGAACACTTGTTAAATGGTATGAAGAAGGACTTATCGATCCTGAGATATTTACAAGAGGTGGTGCAGCAAGAGACGTACTATTAGGCCAAGATCTTGGTGGATTTACCCATGACTGGTTTGGAAGTACAGCAAATTACAATACTAAATTAGCAGATAAAATAGATGGCTTTGAGTTTATGCCAATGATTCCTGTAATAAATCAAAATGGGGATAGAGTTGAAAAATCAGCTAGAAGTCATGTACCAGGTTGGGGTATCTCTACATCTTGTAAAGATCCAGAAACTTTAATTAAATACTTCAATTTTTACTTTACTCCAGAGGGACATAAATTAATAAACTATGGTATCGAAGGTGAAACATATACTTTAGAAAATGGTGCACCTGTTTATACTGATAAAATTATGAAGTCTGATAAAACTGCAATAGCTTCATTAAGAGGTTACGGAGTTCAATATAGAATCGGTATGGTACAGGATTTTGCATACGAGAAAGCATGGTTAACTGACATTGCCGGAGAAGGTATGAAGATGTATATCGATGGTGGATATGTTAAAAGAGAAGTTCCTCTTGGTGGTGAGGGTGCACTATTATTAAAATATACACCTGAACAAGAGAAGGAATATACTAAGATCATGTCACAAGTTTCAAACTATACTTTAGAGAAAATACAGACATGGATGTTAAAAGGACTAGAAACATTCGATGCTGAATATCCTGAGTATGTTAAAAACATCAGATCGAAAAATATTGATAAGGCGACTGAAATTAACCAAGAAGCATATCAAGCTTTTATTGGTAAATAAAAATTAATTATCTAATAAGGAGCATTGGCTCCTTATTAGTTAGGGATATAAAAAGGCTGTAATTATTATGAAGAAAAAACCGAATATTCTGTTTTTAATGACCGATGAACAGAGATTTGATGTTAATGGTTTTAGTGGGAATGAAATAATCAGAACTCCAGTTATGGATAGAATCGCAGAAAATGGTGTTGTTTTTACAAATGTTTATTCCCCATCCCCTGCTTGTATTCCGGCTAGACAATGTTTGGCTGCAGGTCAACTAACAAAAACTTGTAAAGTTCATAAGTATGGCGATGATTTAACACCCGGATATCCTACCTGGGCATCACTTTTATCACAATATGCATATATGACAACTGCGTGTGGTAAATTACACCATATGGGTATAGATGATAGGCAGGGATGGCTTAGAAGAATTGGTTCAGATCATATGCAATCTCCAATAAGGGGGAAACAGCATATCCCTGGGTTGATTCAGGAAGAGCTAGATAAATATATTCCCCATAAATTTAGAGATCCAGCTTGGGATCCAATAAAAGAGATTAAACGTGCTGGTATCGGAGATGGTCCATTTACTAATGTATGGGATGATTATACGACAATAGGCGCAAAAAATATGGTCAACGAGTATTTTCTTGGTTCAGAGTATGACAAAGATGAGTCCTTTTTACCCCATGTTTTATATGTGGGTTTTAATGCCCCTCACTACCCATATTTTGCTGACAAGGAAAAATTTGAATACTATCTTAACAGGGTTCCAGTTTACCTGAATCAAAAGCCATTTGATCACCCTGTTCTTGGTACATGCTCTCGGAATAACAAACCGGTCTTAGTTGGAGATGATGTTACAAACCGAGAAATGCAAAGAGCAACAGCAGCTTATTATGCAAATATTGAACAATGTGATATAAGATTTGGCGATATTATGGAAACAATAGAACATGTGGGAGAGAATCTTGATGATTGGATAATTATTTTAACTACTGATCATGGAGAGATGTTAGGTGAACACTCTATTTGGGAAAAAGCTCGCTTTTTTGAAGGTAGTGTAAAAGTTCCATTAATTATTTCTTGGCCTAAAAATTTTTCCAAACGTGTAGTAAACGAGAATGTGAATTTATGTGATCTATATGCAACGATTTGTGATTTATGTGAAATTCCAATACCAGAAGGTTTGGATAGTAGAAGTTTGGTACCTCTTATGAATGGGAATAATAAAGATTGGAATAACGAGTCTATATCAACCATGAACAATAAACATCTAATGATTAAGAGAGATAACTTAAAATATCAATTTTATGGTGAAGATGGTGAAGAGGTTCTATTTGATTTGCATAATGATCCTGATGAGTTAATTAATTATATAAGTGATAAAAATTATATTAAGTATGTTAAACAGTTCAGACAACGAAGAGCAGAATTGGGATTTGGTGACAATTGTAATTCCAATTATGTTAATGCAGGTTACCAATAAATAGATAAATGATTTTAATCATTATATAAATCAAGGAGAATTAAAATGAAATTAAATCATGGAGATAATAACTGGCTAGATGATGTCTGCAGCCGTATAGAAAAAAAAATTGAATGGACAAGTCGGTCTATTGGAAATACTTTTCCCTTTGTTTCAGTAAATGGGAAGTACCAAGGCTATAATGCCAGAGAGTTCACTCCAGCATGGTGGACGAATTCTTTTTGGTCAGGTATTTTATGGCAAATGTACAGGAATACAGATAATGAGTACTACCGTGAGACTGCAGAATCTTGTGAGGAGCAGTTAGATGCTGCATTTGCAGAGTATGATGGGTTACACCATGATGTAGGCTTTTTATGGTCACTTTCCAGTATTGCATCCTATAAAATCAGAGGAAATGAACAGTCAAGGCGAAGAGGTATGCTCGCAGCAAGTGTATTGGCTTCACGGTTCCATTTAAAGGGTAACTATATTAGAGCCTGGAATGGGGATCATAATGGATGGGTAATAGTCGATTGTTTAATGAACTTACCTCTACTCTATTGGGCATCTGAACAATCTAAAGATTCCAGGTTTAGAGATATTGCTATGGCACACGCAGATACTGCAATAAATTATGTTCAGCGTCCAGATGGTTCAGTAAACCATATAATTTCATTTAACCAAGAAACAGGAGAGTTTGTTAAAGTTGAAAATGGCCAGGGTTTTTCTCCTAGTTCATCTTGGTCTAGAGGACAGGCTTGGGCTGTTTATGGGTTTGCCCTTAGTTATCGATACACAGGTGAAGTTCGGTATCTAGATGCTGCTAAACGATCAGCTCATTATGTAATTGCCAGTATCTGTGATGATTGGATTCCAAGAGTTGATTTTAGATCCCCTATACTCGCTGGGAATGACAAAGATAGTAGTGCCGGAGCTATAATTGCTGCAGGATTACTGGAGATAGCAGCTAGTGTACCAGAAGATGAAAAAGTCCTTTACAGCAGTTCAGCGATCAAAATCCTTAAAGCTCTAGACCAGGAAGTTGGTTCATGGGGAGATAATGAAGAGGGATTGTTATTGCACGGAACACAGTCTTATCATCATAAATCAACTTTTTATCCAAATGACACTCCAATTATTTATGGTGATTACTTTTTTGTGGAAGCAATAATGCGACTAAAAGGTCAGCAGGAACTGTTTTGGTAAGTACAGGAGCAGTGAATAGACCAAATATCGTAATAATAAAAACTGACCAGCAGAGACATGATACAATTAATGCTCTTGGTTATTCCTATGTAATAACCCCTAATATGGATAAGATTGTTAATGAAGGTGTATCTTTTACAAAAGCATTTTGCTGTGGAGCCACATGTGTCGCTTCCAGAGCTGCTTTTTATACCGGTCTGTTTGCACATAACACTGGTGTTTATCATTTTGACCAATGGACCCATATTAGAACATGGTTAGATAATTTAAAAGATAATAATTACCACTTGGCAGGAATTGGTAAGACACATCATCACCCTGATGAATCAGCAAAAATGGCTTTTCATGACAAAATTAATGCAGAGAATTTTCCAATGATGACAGATTGGGATGACTATTCAAACTATCTGAAAGCTGAAGGGCAACCTCACCCTTTTAAGGAGCTTACAAAGGATGGTTTATGGTCTACGAAGTGTGCCAGTGATACATTTAAGTTAGAAGAAAAGTATCATGTTGACCACTTTATTGGACAAATGGCTACAAGATGGATTCAGGACTATAAAGAAGATAAACCATTTTTCCTTCATGTAGGATTTCATGGTCCCCATGATCCATTTGATCCTCCTGGGCGAGTACTCGATATGTACAACAGTATTGAAGTTCCAGGTCCTGTATACAAGAAAAACGGATTAGACGATAAACCTAAACAGTATAAGCGTTTTATGGAACGTTTTTACAAAAACAATAGTGATTACTCTGTTGCACCTCAATACGGTGTTGGAAACATGTATTTAGGGGACAAAACAGATGATGATATAAAACGATGGAGAAAACATTATTATGCAAAAATAACGTTTATTGATGAACAAATAGGCAAGATCATGGAATCACTAAAAGAGAGAAATATGTTAAATAATACGATTATTGTATTAACAAGTGATCATGGGGAAAATCTTGGGGATCATCAACTAATATATAAATGGCTTATGACTGAACAGACAACTCGAGTACCAATGGTTATCCGCCTACCTGAAAAACACCGTGGGGGTTGTATTGATGATAAGCTATTTACTCAGATGGATATTGGGCCGACAATTCTCGACTTTGCCCAGATAGAAGTTCCTGACTATTTTGATGGGAAATCAAACCTTAAGCGTCTAACATGTGGGGATCAAACTTTAGCTCCAGATAAAGTCTACTGCCAGGATAATTATCTGACAATGGTTAGAACAGAGACTAGACGTATGATACATTATGCTGGACAAGAATACGGGGAATATTATGATATAGAGAAAGACCCAAACGAGTTTAATAACTTATATGATAATAAATCTTATGAAGAAGAGATCAAAACACTAAAACTTGAATATCTGGAATGGAGAGCTGTATCTTCATATCTTGGATCTGTTGAAAGAACCAAAAAGAGTTGTTATGAGAAGCGGAAATGGCCCCAGTATAACCCTAATGATCCCTATTTTTTGCAAGGCTGGGCAAAAAAATAGATATAGGTGTAATAATTAGTTCTTTATAGATTTTGTAAAGAAAACTGTTTAAAATATAAAGTAATAAAAGATATGGTATTTGTATTGATGGTCTGGAGGAATAATGTATATTAAAAGGTTTTTTGCTATTTTATCTCTCAACATTGTAATTTTTTCTCTATTTTCAAATGCGGATAAAGAGACCAAAACAGTTATGGATAGACCATTACTAGACAGTTTTGTTAGTGAAGAACCAGTGAGTTTTACCTATTTTAATATATTTAATAACATGCCTTTTAACTCTGAATGGCCTGTTTTTAAAAGAGCTTCAGAGCTGACAAATGTATCTTTAATAGGTATCGCATCCCAAAGTTCTTCCGATGAAAGTTCAGCTTTTAATCTTATGATTTCTACTGGGAACCTTCCAGATATTATTGGCCATTCACAGGCATCTAAACTAGATGCTCTTGGTCGGGATGGAGGACTTACCCCTCTAAACAGTCTTATAAAGGAGCACGCCCCAGATTTACAGAGACTTTTAGATGAACATTCTGACTATAAAGCAGCTGCAACAGCTCTAGATGGGAACATATATTTTATCCCCAAGTTTATGGAAGCGGAAGTTGCTATGGGTTATTACATAAGAACTGACTGGCTAAAAAAGTTAAATCTTATGGTCCCTCAAACTATCCCAGAACTCTATAATGTTTTAAAGGCTTTTAGAAACATGGATCCTAATGGGAATGGTTTAAAAGATGAAATCCCAATGTTTAAAAGGAATGGAAATGCTAATATCTGGGATCTTTTTGGAATATGGGGTGCAGCCAGTGAATTTGACCTTAAGGATGGTAAAATAGTTTATGGACCCATTGAGGAAGAGTTTAAAATTGCGATGGAAACTCTTATAAAGTGGTACAGAGAGGAATTAATAGATCCCGAGATTTTTACAAGGGGATATACTGCAAGGGATACTCTACTAGGTCAGAATGTTGGTGGATTTACACATGACTGGTTTGGTAGTACTGCAAACTATAACAAACTGACTGATAAAATAGATGGTTTTGAATTTAAACCCATGATACCAGTAATTAATCAAAATGGTGAGAGATTAGAGAAATCTGCAAGACACCACGTTCCAGGATGGGGTATATCAACAGCCTGTAAAGATCCAGTAACCCTTATAAAGTATTTTAATTTCTTTTTTACACCAGATGGTCATAAGCTGATTAACTATGGAATAGAAGGTGACACATACTATCTTGAAAATGGAGAACCTGTTTATACAGATAAAATTATGAAATCTGATGAAACAGCCTTAACAAGTTTAAGGAGTAATGGTGTGCAGTTTAGAATAGGTATGTTACAGGATTTTGCATATGAAAAAGGTTGGTTGAACCAGATTGCACTTAATGGGATGCAAATGTATATAGATGGTGGATACGTTAAAAGGGAAATCCCTTCAAACTCTGGAATACTACTGCTTAAATATACTCCTGAACAGGAAAAAGAGTATATAAAAATTATGTCACAAATTACAACCTATACACTAGAAATGATACAAAAATGGATGTTAGTAGGAAGCTCAGATTTTGAAAAAGAGTATCCTACATATATAAAGAGTCTAGAAAAAAAAGGGATTAATAGAGCTATAGAGATAAATCAACTCGCCTACAATATTTATATAAATAGATATGTTCCTTAAATAAAATGGAGATATAATTTGAAAACTCAACCAAACCTCATATATATATTTGCCGACCAGTGGCGGCGAAACGCAATTGGATTCATGAACGAAGATCCTGTAATAACACCACATATAGATAAATTTGCTTCTGAGTCTATGGTGTTTGAAAATGCAATATCAACATGTCCTCTCTGCTCCCCTCACAGAGCTTCACTTATTACAGGGAAGTATCCTATAAGCACTGGAGTCTGGACAAACTGTAAAACGGGATTAAAAAACTCAGTTTTTCTAAAGCCAGATCCTGGTTCATTTGGGAATTGTCTTAAAAATAGTGGATATTCTACTGCATATCTTGGTAAATGGCATCTGGATGATCCTGAATTAAACAATTCAGATAACCCCGAATCAGAAGCTGTAGAATGGGATGCTTTTACTCCCCCTGGGGAGGGACGGCAAGGTTTTGATTTCTGGTACTCCTATGGAGCTATGAACAGACACAATAATCCCCACTACTGGATGGACACTAGTAAAAAAATAGAACCAGGTGAGTGGTCTGTAAGTCATGAAACAGATATTGCCCTTAATTTTATGAAAACTAAGCAGACTGATAACAAACCATTTGCAATGTTTATCTCCTATAATCCACCACATACACCATTTGATGAGGTTCCCCAGAAGTATAAAGAGCTTTATAAAGATCTTCCAAAAGAGTTTAGGAAAAATGCCCACCATGGAAAAGTAAAAGACCATACAGGTCAGTGGGAGTCTTTAACGGAAGCTGAACTTTTTACCAATACAAAAGACTACTATGCAGCAGTATCAGGAATTGATGATAATGTAGGGCGTATTCTGGATTATCTTGAAAAGTCAAATCAGAGGGATAATACAATAGTTGTTCTGTCGGCTGATCACGGAGAGATGCTTGGTTCCCATAATTTACTTCATAAACATGTATGGTACGAAGAGTCTATTGGTATTCCGTTTATTATACGCTGGCCAGAAAAAATAGAGGCAAAACAGACAGATATCCTTTTAAACAGTCCCGATCATCTACCATCAATCCTCTCAATAATGGGAATAGAGTATGGAGCAGATGTAGAGGGAAGCAATCTTGGTCCATATATGATTGGAGAGCAGTGTCTAAACATTCCTGAGAGTGCATTAATTACAGCTTATCCTGGCCGTGCCACTGCTATTAAAGAGTTTGAAAAACAGAACCTGAACAGTCTTGAATATGGCTGGCGAGGACTTAGAACTAAACAGTACTGTTATGTTATTCATCGTGGTTATGTCCCCGGTGAAGATACTAAAAGGTATTTATACGATCTGATTGTAGACCCATATCAACTATCTCCAATTGAATTAAAAAATTGTTTTGATCACCCTGTATCCCGGCAGCTTGAAGAGAAACTCTATAAAAAACTTAAAGAGATTAACGATCCATTTGGAGGAGAACAATGAATATAATACATATTATGACTGACCATCAGAGAGCTGATAGTTTAGGTATGGTTCAGTGTGGAATAGAAGTAACTCCTAATTTAAACAGATTAATGGAGGAATCTTACCAGTTTTCAACCTGCTACAACGCTTCCCCTCTCTGTGTACCAGCAAGAACAGCGTTAGCTACGGGAGTTGCCCCGTTGGATAGTGGTGTTGTATATAATGACTGGGCAGGGGATACCGCATCTGAGCAGAAAACCATACACAAATATCTTAAAGAAGCAAATTATGATGTAGCCCACATTGGTGTTCATCATATTCGTGTTTTACCCCCTCTTGTAGAGGATGTTAAATTTGACTATTGGATTGGGAATTCTGAATATGAGCAGTGGGCACAGGTTAATGGTATTGATATGACACCGGATGAAAGGAATAAAACCAAATGTTTAATACTGGAGAAAGAGGGTGAGATAGTTGAGCGTAAGTATTCAAATTCCAGAAAATCCCTTTTCCCATATAATGAAAACTGTTTTATGGATAACTGGTTTGTCGACAGGGCAATTGATTATATTGATTCTGAGAAAGAAAATCCTTTTGCTATGTTTCTTAATTTGTGGGCACCTCATCCACCTTTGATTGTTCCAGAACCTTATTTTTCAATGTTTCCACCGGCTGATATAACTCTCCCAGCTAATGTGGGAATACCAGCTTCCAATGAACCGCCAAAAAGACGGGAAGCAGTCCCTGCTATTCTGGCGGAAAATAGATCGGAAGAAGATTGGCGAGAGGCATGGTCTGCCCATCTTGGACTTGTACACATGGCGGATAAAGCAATAGGAAGGGTTATTCAGAGTTTAAAAGATAGAGGTTTATGGGACAGTACAGCTATCTTGTTTACTTCCGATCATGGGGATCATCTTGGTCAACATAAAATGTATCAAAAGATGGAGTTATATGAACAGGCTGTCAGAGTACCATTTATTTTGAAGATTCCAGGATATCCTAGTGGAAAATCAGATATTCCAGTATCCCATCTGGATGTAGTTCCAACAATATTGGATCTAATATCAACTTCTACTACTGGGCAACCCCTTGAAGGAAGATCTCTCCTTGGGACAATTACTGGGACTGAACCTATAGATCACAGTCCGATTTTTTTGCAATTCTCAGGTATTTCATGGTATGGACAGATTCGAAGAGCAGTTGTTTACAAAGGATATAAATATATATATACCCCAAATGATATCGAGGAGTTATTTCACTTGGAAGAGGATCCTCTTGAACAAAATAATCTTATATATAATAAAGAGTATAAACTACAACTGGAGTATATGAGAGGGGTTTATAGGAAAAAGAGGACTCTGATGGGTGGAGAGAATTAACAAAAAACTTGTTGAATACTACAACCTTTGTTATCATGTTTTAAGGATTAAATAATGCACGGAACTTATGAAAAAAAGATATTTGTAATCTACTTAACACTCCTCCTTTTTTTAACAACTATTATTACAGGTGGAGTTGTTTTTTATGGTTTAAAAATATCCCAGAAAGAAAAAAAACATAATAGGGAACAACTGATTTCATCTAAGAAACAGCAGCTTGATCTCCAGATAAATATAGCGTTCACATCCCTTATTAACTTTAGGACTTCCTCACTTATTGAGACATGGGCATACTCCAGTGAGGATGAGTATTACTACTACCTGTTAAAAGTTCAGGATGACATTGCAAAGCAGCAACTTAGTCTAGGAGCCCTTGATTTTCAGATAGGAGTCACAATTCAGGATGAAAACTACTCTGTGATTACTCAATCCAGTAGTTTGTCAAAAGATGAATATTATAAAAATGTTTTAGGTTTAAATGATAAAAAACGTAATGAGTTACATACAGAATTAAAAAATTTAAGAGGATATAATAAATATCTAATTAAAAATGGGATTGTGAAGGGCAAAAAAAAGATCAACTATATTACTCTTCAGAAATATGGAGATAGAGAAGTCTTTTTTTATCTTACAATAGATGAGGAGAACTATTATTCATCTATACTGGACCTAAATGATGGGTGGTTAATAACATATAACAGTAATCTTATAAGTAAATATATCTCAAACTCTCTATCATATCTGCAGACTACAGATTTTGACAATATTATAGACTCTTCACTGCCTGTAAAAAATGATAATAGATATTTTAGCTATGGAGAGTTGGATGGATATGTTTTACCTTCAACTAATCAGAATATGAATTATATCTACCTATACCAGGAAGATAAATCTTTTATATTAAAAACTCTACTACTAATTTTAATACCGTATGTCCTTCTATGTATTCTCTGTTTAGGTATTGCAAAATTTATTACATCCTTTTTGTATAAGCCTGTATCAACTGTTATTGATACTTTCTCTGGTGAAAGTATAGGTGATAAAGGTTTTAATGAGTTTGAATTTATTAATTTAAAAGCTGAAGAGATTCAAAATGATAATTTACAATTAAAAAGTCTTATTCTAAAAAATTCAAATTTATTACTGGAGAAATTCCACAAAGATCTACTTTATGGAATAAATACCGCTAAGTTTGATTCATATAAAGATTTCAGAATAGAAAAGGGTGATTTTCAGGTTATTCTGTTTAATATTGAAGAGTGGGATAATACTCTTGAAAACGATACAGTTTTTTTAGCAAAAAACATAATTAGAGCCGCAACTTTAAATAGTGAAAAAATACAATTTGTAAATATTGATTATAATAGTTTTGTATTAATTCTTAAAGTTGATTCAGTAGATATTGAAGACACAGTTAAAAGTCTGATAATCAATATAGAAGAGGAGTATGATGTTGTAGTTATTGCCTCTGTAGGTAGAAAAGTAGATGATATGAAAAAGGTTAAAATATCATTTAATGAGGCAAACAGGATTATGGAGTATAAAAACTCTGTAGGAATAAAACAGATCTTGACCATAGATGACTTAAAGTCATTTAGAGATTATCACTACTTTTTTCCATTAAATGTGGAAAACAGACTTATAAGCGGGATTTTAAATGGCAATAGATCTGAAACTAAAAAGGTCGTGGAACTTCTACTTGACGAAAACCTACTTGTTAGAAGGTTAAGTTATGATAGAAAACGTAATTTCCTTTTCTCACTTATGTCCACTATTAATAGAATTCAGCAAGAGAAAAAAATTGAAGGTGAACTATTTGATAATGAGATGCGGTATGTTCTTGAAATTTTATCATTAGAGGATAATAAACAGATTAGAAGTAAAGTTCATGAACTATTTGAACAGATAATTGGTACTGTTTCATCTGACAAGAATAATAGTAACAATCTTATGGCTCAAGAGATTATGGCATATATCCATAAAAATTATAGCAGGGATATCAGTCTATATGATATTTCACAACATTTAGATATAACAGAGAAATACAGCAGTATACTTTTTAAACGGGTAACAGGCTCAAATTTTAAGGATGTGCTTAATAAACACAGAATAACAAAAGCAAAACAGTTACTTGAAAAAAACAGTAATATACAGATTCAAGAATTGGCAGGTAGAGTTGGATTTAATAGTTCAAATACATTTATCAGAGTATTTAAAAAGTATGTAGGGTTATCCCCAGGAGCATATGCTCTGGGGGAAAATTACTAAACTGAATTCACATACCAACCTAGGGTGCAATATTATAATTGTCGTAAACAAATTTAATATCAATTGTTGATAAAGGAAATCATATGATAAAAGAAGAAATAAAGAATAGGGATCGGTATATTAATAAACCGGATTTTTCGAAACAGGATATAAAAGACTCAATTAATTTTATATTAAAAAAGATGGATGAAAACTTAGATGTTTTTACAGATAAATTCCCTAGGGCAGCAAGTATAGATCTTGTATATCCAGCTATAGATAATACATGTTGGACTTCATCATTTTGGACCGGTATGTTATGGCTTGCCTATGAGTATACAAATGATGAAAAATATAAAAATATTGCTATGATACAGGTTCGGAGTTTTAGAGAGAGACTGAAGTCTGAGAAGTTGACAAATCATCATGACCTTGGTTTTTTATATTCATTATCCTGTGTTGCGGCATATAAAATTACAGGTGATGAGTTTGCTAAAGAGACTGCTTTAATGGCAGCTGACAGATTAATGGATAGATATTTACCAATAGCTGGAATTATCCAGGCCTGGGGTGATATTAACGATCCAGAACAACAGGGGCGAATGATAATTGATTGTTGTATGAATCTTCCACTTCTATTTTGGGCAACAGAGATGACAGGAGACCCAAAATACAGAGATGCTGCAACATCCCACGTTAGACAGGCCGCTAAATACATCATTAGAGAAGACTCTTCTACTTACCATACTTTCTATATGGATGTAGAAACAGGAGAACCAAAATTTGGTAGAACCTGTCAGGGATTTTCTGACGATTCCTGTTGGGCTAGAGGACAGGCATGGGCAATATATGGATTTCCACTGAGTTATGGTTATATTAAAGATGAAAAGATTTTAGGATTAACAGACAATGTTACAAATTATTATCTAAACAGACTTCCAGTCGATGAAGTTTGTTACTGGGACCTTATCTTTACAGAAGGCGATGTAGAGAGGGACTCATCTTCTGCCGCTATAACAGCTTGTGGATTATTAGAGTATGATAAAAATATAAAAGATGCTGATCCTAAAAAAGACATCTATAAAAATGCGGCTATTAAAATGATTAAGTCCTTATCAGAAAACTATACAACGGTGACGGAACCAAAATCTAATGGTATATTACTACATGCTGTATATGCTATGCCCCAGAAAAATGGTATTGATGAGTGTAATATATGGGGTGATTATTATTATTTTGAAGCATTAATGAGACTCGATCGGGACTGGAAAATGTACTGGTAAAATAAAGGAGATAAAGTGGAACTAAAATATAAATTTCTTGGTTATGATGAAGGTAATCAGACTCTGGGTACTTACGATACTACAGATACAAATTGGGGGTGGTCCTTTTCTTTAAAAGATCTCCCCATGGGCCGAGATCTACAGTTGGTAGAGAGTAATATTGTCTTAGTTGGTTTTGATAGAGGATATTTTGAAATAGATATAAACAGTGGTAAACCAACTAAAATTGTAGATAGATGGAGCAATGTTACTTCAGCTAGAAGACTTAAAAACGGGAATACTCTTATTACCGGACAGGATCTAATTAAAAAGGGTATTAATGTAATAACTCTAGATCCTAATGATGAAATAATTAATACAGTATATAGGACAGGTGACTATGTCAGGATGATGAGGCCAACAGATACAGGTACATATCTATTAGGTTCTGATGATCACTTTCTTGAAGTAGATAAAGACCTTAAATACAACCGTACTCTTCAGGCTCCCGGCTTTGAACATGCGTGGTTAGCCCACCGATATTCTGATGGAACAACCCTTCTTTCTGCTGGTTATGGTGCTTTTATGGCAAATTTTGATTACCAGGGTAATTTAGAAAATACATTTGGATCTAAAAAAGATGTTCCAGAGATTGTATCACCATTTTTCTATGCTGCCTTTGAAATTCTACCTAATGGTGGAGTCTTAGTTGCCAACTGGCAGGGGCATGGTAAGGATAATGGTAATAAAGGTAGACAGCTGGTAGAGTTTGATACAAATGGAAAATATGTTGGTTCCTGGTCAAATTCAAGCAGGATTTCATCCCTACAGGGTATTTTGTTACTTAAATGAATATCTGTTTAGAAATGATGATCTGAATTTTTCTAATTACTTCTAATTTGTAGGTATATGGCACATCTGTTGTTTATTAACAATTTACGGTTTTGAGTCTCCTCGTATATTCTGTAATAACAGAATGAACGAGGAGACTATAATGAAAAATAAGATATATTTTGGGGATATTCACAACCATTGTAATATTAGTTATGGACATGGTCCTCTAAAAGAGGCTCTTGATAATGCAAAACTTCAGCTGGATATCGTAAGTGTAACAGGACACTCCTTCTGGCCGGACATTCCTGAACCAATTGGCAGAATGAAACCAATTGTTGATTATCATGTTAAAGGTTTTAACAAGCTGGAGAAAGAGTGGCCAGAGTATAATAAATCTATAAACCAATATAATGATCCGGGTAATTTTGTAACATTTTCGAGTTATGAAATGCACTCATTTGAACATGGTGATTATGTTATTTATTCTATTGATGGAATTGATAAAATGGTAAAACCACATACATTTGAAGAGGTTCAGGGTTTTATTAGAGAGAAAAATAGTAGTGAAGTCAAATCTATTATGATTCCACACCATATAGGGTATAAACAGGGGTTCCGGGGTATAAACTGGAAAACTTTTAATGAAGATGTAAGCCCAGTTGTTGAAATAATCTCCATGCATGGCTGCTCAGAGAGTGAAGATGCACCTTTCTCCTCACTTCATACAATGGGGCCACGAAATTATGAAAATACAATGCAGGCCGGTTTGGAAGCAGGGCACCATTTTGGTATTATCGGTTCAACTGACCATCATAGTGCCCATCCCGGCAGTTACGGACATGGTGTTATGGCTGTATTGTCAGAGAGTTTAACTAGGGAATCTATCTGGGATGCAATTATTAATAGAAGAACGTACGCAATATCCGGTGATAAAATAGAGTTGGATTTTTTGATAAATAACAAACCTATGGGTTCCATTTCTACTTTTGAAAGTAGTAGGAATATTAAAATAAATGTTAAAGGTAACCATAGTATTGATAAAGTTGAGTTATTAAAAAATAACCGTGTTTTAAAACGATTAAACTATGCAAATTATGACGCATATTCAGATGTTGGTCTGTTTAAAGGTAAATTTAGACTGGAGCTTGGCTGGGGTGAAAAAAATATACGTCAGGACTGGAATGTAAGACTTCAATTAGAAGATGGTTCTATATTAAGTTCAGAACCTCATTTCCATGGTATTGATGTAGTGGAACCAAATGATAAACATGGGAACGAATACCAGTTTACTAGAATTAAAAAGGATGATAATAGTGAGTTCTCATTTACCACATCTACCTGGGGTAATCCAACAACTACGACCAACTCTAACCAGGCAGTAACAATTGAGCTTGAAGGAAACAAAGATACAAAAATTAAGCTGGATATAAATGGGAAAGAACATCTTATCCCTATTTCAGGAATCATAGACGGTTCAGTTGGGCACTTTCTAGGTGGCTTTATTAGTGGTTCTTACAGGATTGGAAGGTTTATACCTGAAAGTGAATATAAAAAAGAGATTTTAGTCTCTGATATTTCAGAAGGGGACAGGGAGGATTTTTATTATGTCCGTATCGCACAGAAAAATAATCAGTGGGCATGGAGTTCCCCAATCTGGATTAAAAAGAGAGAGGAATAATTTATATAATAATTTGAATTAACTATATTGTTATAGATATTATTAAGCTAACTAAGATTATTGTATTAAACCATAAATGAAGCCTGTTTGTTGATGGAATACTCAGGTTTTTTGATTTTCTTACACGGTTCCAAGCTATTATTGCCACTGGAATCGTTAGTAGGGAAATTAGTGCATAAATGGGATAATAACCAATAATTACAAATATTATAGTTAAAACATACATTGTTAGTATTAAGAACTCAAATAGCCGATTACTCCAAAAACTTCCTATTAAAACAGTTAAGGTTCCAAGGCTAAATTTTTCGTCGTGTTTAAAGTCCCGTAGTTCATTACTAACCATTAATGCTGGAATAAGTAGTGACCCAGGCAGACTTAATAACATCGGTGTTAATGAAAAACTTCCCGTAATAGCATAATATGCTCCCAAGGTCATAAGAGGTCCCATTAAGATAAATGATAAAGGTACACCTAAAGCTTTCCTTTTATATACAAATGGCTCTCCAGTATAAGCATATGACCCAATTAAACCTATTAAACCAATTACCAACATCCACAGATCCGTTATATATATCAGATAGATACCAACTAACCCTGCTAAACCAAGGGCTGCTATACCGGACATAAATACAAATATATCAAAATAAGTTCTTTCTCTACCAAGAAATTTTCGTGTTTTAGTAGAAGTATTGTTATATTTAAAACTTCCCTCAAAATAGTCATTAATAAGATTCGCTCCGGCTTGAGAAGCGATTCCTGCACCAGTAATTAAGATAATTAATAATATATCATGCCATATACGGTCTGTAAAAAGTAAACCATTTATAAATGCAGCTAGAATTCCATAGGTCGTGGAAGCTAAAGCGAGGGTTAATGAAAAGGGTCTTAGAGCAATAAAATACATTTTACCAAAAACCAGTAATTTTTTTATATTCAAGGGAATCTCCTATATGGGAAGTATTTCATATTATTGTTCTTCAGGCAATCAATCTGAACATTCTATTCCTATTATCAATAAGATTGTGTTATAGTTTTTTTACAGAAATAAATAAAAATATATAGGATTAAATTAAATGAAAAAAAATAACATAGTATTACTTTTAACATTGGTATTTGTATTAACTTCTTGTAATAACAATGCTGATAATAAGACATTAAAAGTTGGACTAATGCCAGCTGTAGATATCGCACCGTTTTTTTATGCCCATGAACAAGGGCTTTTTACTAAAGCGGGGATAGAAGTAGAGTTCACTATCTTTACAAATGCCCAAAATAGACAAACAGCTCTCCAGACTAATAGTATAGATGCAGCAATGACAGATATGGTTGCTCTAATAAGTAATGTTGCAGCTGGGTTTCCAATTAAAGGAACTTTATCTACAAACGGATCGTTTCCACTGCTAATTAACCCAAAATATGATCTTAAAACTAAACCAGAAATTGGAATGATGGAAGTTAGTGTTTCTAATTATCTAGTTTCAGAATATATGAAGGATCAAGATTATTCTAAAGTATTTATTAATGCTATTCCTACACGGTTAGAAGCTGTTGCCGCAGGCCACATTGATATGGGACTGTTCCCTGAACCATTAGCTTCAATAGGTGTATTAAAAGGCTTAATTAAAAAAACATATCAAGGCATACCAGAAGAAAGCCTTGATATTTTGGTTTTTACTAGCCAGTCATTAAAAGATAAAAAGAAATCTATAAAAATATTTCATTCAGTTTATGCTGAGGCAGTATTAGAACTTCAGAAAAACCCAGATTTAGCTAGGGAAGTCTTAATTCGTTCAATCCCAAATATACCACCAATAATTAAAGACTCTATTGAACTGCCTATTTATACTAATCCTTCAGTTCCAAGTGCAGAATTCACTAAAAAAATTATAGAGTGGACATCAAAAATTACTAATAAAAAAATAGAACTATCAAATAAGGATCTGTTTGATACCAGATTTATTAAATAGTGATCAAACTTCAAGATGTTAACTTATGGTATGACGATGAACAAGCTCTACAGGACGTTAACTTTAGTGTAAACAGAGGTGAATCTTTAGCCATTGTAGGAGCCAGTGGCTGTGGAAAAACAACTCTTTTATATCTACTTGCTGAACTTTTAAAACCCACCTCTGGCTCTATTATCACTACTAATGATTTATCTATGAAGAAGGGGTTACTGTTCCAAACAGATATGCTGCTTCCTTGGAAAAATATTATTAACAATACCTTATTAGGTTTTAAAAAGAATAAAAGTAACAAAGAGAAAGCAAATAATTTACTTAAAATGTATAATATTCAGGATCAGGCCTATAAGTTTCCATCACAATTAAGTGGTGGTCAAAGACAGAGGGCGGCTCTAGCTAGAACAATAATCCACAATCCTGATCTACTGCTCTTAGATGAGCCAACATCCGCTTTAGATGAGATAACTAAAGAACAATTACAAGATCAACTAAAGAAGACCGCTGAAGCCCTTGGCTTAACACTTATACTTGTTACTCATAACATAGAAGAAGCTGTTTATCTTGGTAAAAGAATTTTAATAATGGAACAAAAAAGAATCTTGAAAGAGATTGATAACCCTAGTTACCATGTTAAGAACTCCCGGAGTGATTCATCATTTTTTGATGTCTGCTGCAGTGTTCGTCAGGCTTTGAAAGAGGCTAATGCTTATGAATAAAAGGTCTATTTTATTTGGTATACTGGTTATATTATCTGTGTGGTTTCTGTTTTTCATTATTATCAATAAACCAATAATACCTTCACCTATTGTAGTTTTAAAACAGCTGCTTTTTGAGGCTCGTAAAGGAACTCTTTTTTTACATCTTTTTGTAAGTATTTTGCGTATTTTATGTAGTTTATTAATTTCCCTGTCTATTGGAATTCCCATCGGAATAATAACAGCAAAAATAAAAAAATTAAATTCCCTGTTTTCTCCTATATTATACCTATTATATCCAATTCCTAAGATCGCTTTTTTACCTATTTTAATGGTTCTATTTGGCTTGGGAAATACACCAAAGATTATTCTTATTAGTACAATATTATTTTTCCCTATTACTATTGCTGTTAGGGATAGAACAAAACAGTTACCTAAGGAATATGATTATTTATCAAAAATATTTTTATTAAATAAAAAGCAGATACTTTTTGAAATTACACTACCTGGGATACTGCCTGCTATTTTATCTGCAATTCGTATAAGTATTGGAATCAGTCTGTCTGTACTTTTTTTTAGCGAAAACTTCGCAACAGTTTATGGTATTGGTTATTATATTATGAATAGCTGGGTAATGATCGATTATCCTCAAATGTATGTTGGGATTATTATGTTAAGTTTAACTGGATTAGGACTATACGGTTTATTAGATGTTGTAGAAAAAAAACTCATGCCGTGGAATGTTAATTAATCCTTTCAACTAATCAACAATCCCTGCTTATTAGGCTAAGGCCTTATGGTAACCACCAAATATTTTTTTAATTCCACGGTGGAACTTATGAACTGATTTCACTGGATCACAATACATCATGATACACTCTTTATAGATTACATTCATTTTGTTATTTTCTGCAAACTGAATAGCCTCTGGCGAAGCAGAACCCTGTTGCATCCATATATTATTTATACCTTTTTTATACGCTTCTTTTACAATGGAAAGTGTCTGCTCTGGTTTTACAGTTGTAAGTATAGACTCAATACCATCAGGTAGTTCTGAAACAGATGGAAAACATGGTTTACCATGTATCACTTTCATATGTGGATTAACACCTACAACATCTAAACCTTTTCCTGTTAACTCTTTTAAAAAAGCAGAACCTGTTTTATTTTCGTTCCTAGATACCCCTGCTATTGCAAACTTTTTTACAGATAAGAATGTATCTATAGCTTCCCTTTTGTTGCTCATATTATCTCCCTTTGTTAAATTTCAAAACTAGCTGCTGCCGTTCCATCTATATATGGTGTTTTTATTTCAATGTATTTATATGTAAATAGAGATGCAACAATAAAAACCAAACTAAGTGCGATCAGACTTTTTTTATGTCTATGAAACCTTTCAGTTTTACTACCACTTTGGTCTTTTATGAATGTTGAACGTATAAAACAACTTAAACCTGCGATAAAAAAACAAAAAAATGTTGCTGCAGGTGTAAATGTACATACTGATTTATATCCTATTAAATTAGGATAATTAGCTGCGCTACTTGGGAATAGTGTAATTATTCCTGCAATTGTGACAAGAATGGTGAAAAGTAACATGATTTTATATGATAATCTAAACATTTATACCTCAGCTTCAATAAATAATAATACCACTTTCGATATTACACAACTAAGTTCTTGTTAGAGGATATAGTAAACCATATAAACCCCAGATTTCTATCCGGGATTTTTATTACATACTGTCTAATAAAGTTGAAACTTTTGTTAAAAACCTTGGTATATGAAAAGGCCCTTTAAAGTGATTTCCTTTCAGATCTACTTGAACAGAACCATCCCGTCTTAAATATCCAAACCACTCACCATGCTCTCTATCCGGAAATTTATCCCAGGTATAATCATGTACTTTATTAAACCAATCTTCGTATTTTTTATCCTTAGTCAGATCATAGGCTAGTAATAGTGCATATATGGTTTCGCAGTGAGGCCACCAGTATTTCATATCCCACTCAACTTGTGCTGGTTGTTTTCCTTCTATATCAACAAAAGAAAAAATCCCTCCATACTCTTTGTCCCAACCTAACTCTAAAGACCAGTCTATAATTAGCAGTGTCTTCTTAATTAATTCATCATCGTTACGTAACTTTGCTTCCTCTAATATAAACCATGCTGTTTCAATAGCGTGCCCCGGATTTACACATCGACCTTCAGGACCCTCAGTTTGGTCTCCATTTTCATCAACGGTTTCTAGAAGGCATTTTAGCTCAGGTTTAACCAAGTATTTAAAAAGCTCATCTATCTGGATATCTATTTGTTTTGTATAAATTGATGCTCTTTCCATATCCGCATCTCGCATAACCTGACAGAGGTTTATTAACATCATAGTCATGGAATGTCCTCTGAACTTTCTTGTATTTACATCAATTTTTGAAGGCATTTTATCCATTAGATTATTTATAGTTGAGTATAGAGTTCTTGCTTCATCAAGAGCCTGTCTGTCCCCGGATATTTCAGAGTATGCTGCTAAACCCATAGCTGCAAATAGTTCAGAAAACAGGTAACGTCTCATTAACAGGGGTTTACCCTCTCTAGTAACTTCGAAGTAAACCCTTCCGTCAGATTTTCTGATTAGATGTTCTCTAATGAACTTCACACCATTTTCTGCAACTTTTAGCCATTCATCTCTCTTTTCTATATCCCTATATAGGTTTGAAAATATCCAAACTGCTCGTCCTTGAACCCAACCACCTTTATCAGTTGATAGTGTTTTACCCTCTCTATCTAGAAAATCCATAAAACCGCCATATTCCCAGTCTACAGAATTATTTTGCCAAAATGGAACTACATTATTAAGTAGTTCGTTATTATAAAATTCTTTAAGTTTTTTTATAGTATTGGTATCCATAAATATCCTTCTCCTATATTTATTAACGATGTTTAGATAGTATTAATAGGCTTTTTTTAAGCCCCTCTCTAACAGACTCTCGAGCAAAGTTTTCGGCATTTTCAGGATCACGTTTTTTAATAGATTCCAGAATAGCTTTATGTTGTAAGTATGTATTCTTATAACTATTTATGTCTAATAAGTTGATCTTTTTCTCTTCTGCAACCTTATACATAAGCTCGGCAACGTATAAAACTTTTTCTAAGATAATTTCATGTTGATGCTCCATATACTGGTTCCGGGCACCTCTTGCAATTATTCTATGAAACTCTAAATCTATCTTTGAAAACTCTTTTCTGTCAAAATCCTGTAATATCTCAGACATAGATTCCACATTAATCTCTAGGAAGTAGAGTTGGGATTCATCAACCCTCCCAGTAAACAATTTTACTAACATTCCATCCATAGCTTCTCTATAGTTATATAAGTCTATTATATCCTGCTCGTTATACTCTTTAATCTGATATCCATTTTTTTCTGAACGTTCAATAAATCCTTCGTATACCATTTGCTGAATAGCTTCTCTTACAGGAATTCTAGATAAGTTCATTTTCTCTGAAAGAAATACTTCAGTTATCCTCTGCCCATGTTTTATGTGGAACCCGAGAATCAAATCTTTGAGATATTCATATGATGTTCTATTTTTTTCTCCGTTCATAATATCTCCTTTTTCCTGGAATTATGGACAGTGTATACCTAAAGAGACAAAAAAGCAATTAAAATATAATTCTGTATACAATAGTATTCTTAAAGAAAGGAGTATCTGTTACTAATAAAGAAATATTGAAAATTAAGGCTGGAATAAAGGACAATAGATATGGCTTTCCAGGATTCTGATACTTCTTCGATGATATCTATATTGAGGGTATGTTTTTACTTTATTTTAACCTAAAACTTGTATTTGGTATAAAGTAAGCTACAATATTAGTATGAGAAGTCTGATATATAATATCGAGGAGAAAGTATAGGGTGATGAAGCATCGATTTTATTTAATAGCTTTTTTATTATTTCTGTTTCTATTTTCCTGCCAAAACCAATATTCAGAAAAAACTCAGCCAATAGCCATAAAAGGTGTTCTCGACCTTTCAGATTGGGATTTTATAAATGATGGAGTTGTAAAACTAAATGGAGAATGGAAGTTCTATTGGGATCAATTATTAGTGCCAATGGACTTTGAGATACAATCTACTTCAAAACCCATGCTTCAAGGTTATTATAATTTACCAGGACAATGGAATAACTATAAAATAAATGGAGAAAAACTAGGAAGTTATGGGTATGCTACCTTTAGACTGAAGGTTATTTTCCCAGAATCCAGTAAAAGGTATGCCCTAAAGTTAGATGAGCAAAGTTCTGCCTATACACTATGGATCGATCGGGAAAAAATTTCTCAAAGTGGTGTTGTTGGAAAAGAAAAAAAACTAATGGTTCCACAACACTCTTCTGATATCGTATCTGTTGATTTATCACAAAACATTAAACTACTAACTCTGAATGTTTCTAACTATAACCATAGGCTTGGTGGCCCATGGTCATATATCGAATTTGGAGAAGAAAGGCAAATAATACAGAACATGAGACAAAAACTCGCCTTCGAGATGACACTTTTTGGTAGCATTATTATTATGGCTTTTTATCATTTTGGACTTTATATTCTACGTAAAAAAGACAAGAGCCCTCTATATTTTGGATTTATTTGTCTGCTTATTTGCCTTAGAATATTGATTAAAGGTGAAGATTTTTTAGTATCTATTTATCCTACGCTAAATTGGGAGATTGCTAGAAAGGTTGAATACCTAACACTATATTTAATTCCACCGCTATGGATAGCATTCGTAGATTCAATTTTTTATCGTCCTTTCCTCCGGAACCGTATCCTTCCAACTGTAAAAGTTATTGGCGGAATATTTGCATTATTAACCCTGGTTTCAACTATTAACTTTTATTCAAAGTTTGCTTTTTTCTATCAAATATATTTTACCTTATTATGTTTTTACATACTGTTTCTTTTAATTGGGACATCGATGAAAAAAGAGAAAGGTGCTATTGTTATAATACTAGGATTAATACTACCTGTTATTACTTTTATTCACGATATATTATTTATTTATCAAATACCTATTAGTCCATTTCGCTTAGTTCCTTTAGGTACGTTTCTATTTATTTTATTTCAATCATTTTTTCTTTCTCTTCGGTTTTCTAAAGCTTATACAAAAATTGAAATATATGCTGAAACATTTCAGAAGTTTGTTCCTCCAAACTTTATGGCACGGATTGGAAAAAAAGGAATCGAGAGTATAAAACTTGGAAATGCAGAAAGTGCTTTTATTAGTGTGTTGTTTTCAGATATTCGTTCATTTACAAACTTTACTGAAAACATGAAACCTAAAGATGTATTAGATTTTCTAAACGCCTATTTTGAGAGGTTAAGCAGACCAATTCATAAGAATAGAGGATTTATTGATAAATTTATTGGTGATGCAATTATGGCTCTTTTCGACCTCTCTGAGGATGGTTCAGAAAAAGAGGCAAATTGTGCTGTTCATGCGGCTATTGAGATGCAAGATTGTCTACACGAATATAATCAAAAAAGACTTGAATATGGTGCTGTTCCTATAAAAACAGGTATTGGTATTCATAGTGGTCGTGTGATTATTGGGACCGTTGGATCTAACGAACGAATGGATTCTACAGTTTTAGGAGATGTTGTAAATTTGGCAGCACGTTTGGAAAGTTTAACAAAGCAATATAATGTTCAAATTATAATAAGCTCAGCCACCTGGGCACTTATTAAAGAAGATAGCTCAATACTTTGGAGAAAATTAGACTATGTAAATGTTAAAGGTAAGGACAACCCTGAAACCATATATGAAGTTTTTAATTCAAATGAAACAAATATAAAGACAAGTAAACAGCAAATTCTAAAAACATATAATAACGCATTAGACCAATATTTTTCTAAAAATTGGGACGATTCAATTAAACTATTTAGAGAATGTCTTGAAATCCTTCCATTCGATTATGCTTCTCAAATATTCCTGGATAGATGCATCAATTTCAAAAACAATCCACCTCCTGCTAATTGGAATGGTGCTTATACATTCTTGATAAAGTAATATCAAAATATTATGTTTGTAATTTACAGTATTTTATATCTGATTCAACCACGTTTGGATAGGACTAACAGTGCTTTTTTAAGTCCTATCTGAACAGACTCCCGAGCGGTCTTTTCTGCCATATCAGGATTTTTCTCTTCTATGTATTTAAATATTTCACAGTGCTGCTTATATGTTTCTTGGTAACTATCTTTAGTTAATAACTCTATTTCTTTCTCTTCTGCTACTTTAAAAACTAGATCAGCGACGTACAAAACTTTTTCAAGAATTATCTCATGTTGGTGCTCCATGTATCGGTTTCTTGCACCTCTGGCAATTATTCTATGAAAATCATGATCAATTTTTGAAAACGTAGTATGGTCAAAATCCTCAAGTTTATTTCCCATTGATTCAACATTCATACCAAGAAAGTATATTTGTGATTCATCAACTCTCTGGGTAAATAGTCTAGTTAACATTCCATCCATAGCTTCTCTATAGTTATATAAATCAATAATATCCTGTTCATTATACTCTTTTATTTGATATCCAGTTTTACCGGTACGTTCAATAAATCCCTCATGGACAAGTTGTTGAATAGCCTCCCGGACTGGGATTCGAGACATATTCATTTTTTCAGCTAGAAAAACTTCAGTCATTCTCTCATTAGGTTTAATATGGAAATTTAGAATTAAATCTTTTAAAAGTTCATATGATGATTTCTCTTTTTTCTCTTTAGCCATATTTGCCACCTCTTGTCTCTGTATTATTTACTATAGTAATAAAATTATTATATTGGGAAGGTATATTCTACAATATTATACAGTATTATACATAAAAATGTAGTTAGCCGCAAAATGTATTCTTTTTTCTATATTTACCTGGGCTAATATTATAAAATCTAGTAAATGCCCGATTAAAATGAGCTACTTCGTTATATCCATGTTTTTGACTTATCTCTTTAATTGGTAGAACTGTTTCTATTAACATTTTGGCTGAACTTTGTATTTTTATGTTAAAAAAGAATACCGCTGGTTTTAAACCTGTATCTCTTTTAAATATAAACCTAAATCTGCTTGGTGAATAACCAGCCCAGGATGCAATTTCTGTAATAGATGGTGGGTTATACAGTCTGTTTTTATATCTTATTGAAATATCAGACCAGGGGCTATTTGATTCTTTTCTGCCATATTTTACCGCTAATATCTTTTCTAAAACTAATTCAAGAAGAAGTTCCTGTCTTTTTAATATATGTTTATTACTATCGTATACTTCAATTAATTCCTTAATGTGGGATTCTAGAGCTAAACCATCTTTATCTTTATGTAATAATGGTTTCGAAAATCTGCACAGTGTTTTATTTACTTCTGAATTATCAGAATTAAAATATTGAACAGACGCTGTGGTCTCAAAATTTCTACTTGTAATTGTGAAATATGTTCCAGGAGGTATCAAAATTGATTGACCCTGCTTTACAACTATTAAAATATTATTAAAAGAAATAGTTAACTCACCTGAATGTACAAATAACAGATCCCAGTAGTCCCATTTTATTAAATTTGATCTGTAGTTTTTTTTAAAACTTCCATATTTACTGATTATTGTGGCAAATGATCCCATAAACCTTCCTGGTAATAAAAATATTATAATACAGTTTAAAAACTCTTTAAAGATAAAAAATAGGCGTTTATGGTAATAAACAACAAATACATTCTGATAATGATATGAGATAATTAAAGTATTCACACTAATTATCAGGAGAAGATCATGACTTCAAAAGAGAGAGTAAAAGCGGCAATCAATTGGGAGAAACCAGATAGAATACCTGTACATGAGGATTTCTGGACAGATACTTTAGAGGTTTGGAAGGAACAGGGATTCCCACAGAATATAACTATATATCCTCCATCATTAAATGATAATAAAAGCCAGGCCGTTGATGAATATTTTGATTTTGATATCGCTGTTATGTATCTTGATTGTTCTCCAAGGTATGAACAAAAAATATTATCCCATAAAGACGATTATTATATTTATGAGGATAGATATGGATATACAGCAGAAAAACCATGGAAGAAGTCAGGTTCAATTCACTACGTATCTGTTAAAACTAAAGATATAGAGACTTGGGAATCTACAAAACACAGATGGAAACTAAATGAAGATCCATCTGAATCTTCTAGAATTGATGATCAGAACTATTTTGAACATTTTGATGATTATCCATCATGGAAAGAAGCAAAAATTAAGTTTGATATTATGGAGAACAATGGCAGGTATATTCTATTCAAAAATTATGGTCCATGGGAGGCTACATGGAGACATCGAGATTTCTCTAACTTATTAATGGATGTTGCCCTTGAACCAGAATGGGTGAGGGATATGGGTAGAGTTCATGTGGATCTTACAATTGATGTTTTAAAAAAGTCTATTTCTGAAGGAATGAAACCTGATGGATATTTTATGGTTGATGACTTAGGTGGAAGTAACGGACCTTTAATGTCTCCAACCATGTGGGCATCTGTATATAAAGATATGGTTAAAGAACTTGGTACTTTTCTTAAAGAAAACGATATTGATTTCTGGATGCACTCATGTGGAAATGCTGAGATAATGTTTGATGATTTTATCGATTGTGGAGTTAAGGTTATGAATCCTCTACAGGCCTCTGCAGGATTGGATATTAGGCAGTTAAAAGATAAATATCAAAATAGACTGGCATTTTATGGAAATATTGATGCTCATATTCTGGATGGGGATTGTGAACAACTCCAGCAGGAATTAACAACACGAAAAGAGATGTTTAAAGATGGAGGCTGGATTTGTCACACTGATCACTCTATACCTCCAACTATGTCATTAGAACAATTTAATAAGATGCTTAAAACTATAAAGTAATAAATAACTGGAGGGACAATACTCCTCCAACTATTTATCCTTTCCAGTTGTGGACTGCTTCATACATGGCAACAATATTTTTTGTAGGAATATCATCCTGGAAATTGTGGGTTGGCCCTAGTATAAATCCTCCATTACCACTCATATCATCAAGTAACTTCCAAACAGCTTCTCTAACATCTTTTTCACTTCCATGGGGTAGGAGATCCTGCTCATCAACACCACCTGAAAAACATATTTTATTACCAAATTCTTTTTTTAATTCCTTTGGAATCATTCCGTTTGCTTTTACCTGAACCGGGTCGATAACATCTACACCTGTTTCGATAAATGATGGGATTAGTTCCCGGATAGCTCCACAGGAGTGTTGATAATATTTAGCCCCATAACATTTAGCTTTATCAGCCATTTTTTTTAGTGCTGGCTGAAAGAATTCTTTCCATTGGTCTAATCCCATTAATAGGCCTTCCTGTGTTCCAAAGTCATCACCTAATCGAAAAAGATCTATCTTTCCGTCTGCAGATTCCATCATCTTATCAATAAAGGGAATCTGAAACTCTAATACACGGCTTATAAGAGCTTTGTAAAATTCAGGATTTATATATAGATCCATTAGGCTTTTCTCTGTTCCAAGAAGAGATTGAATTGGGAATTGTAGGATTCCTGGAGAGCTGAAACCCGGCGCAGTCATAATTGCATAGTCTTTATACAGATCACAATCTCTGCTTAAGTTTGAATAGTTCCATGATTTAATATCCGGGATAGGCCAGGAAGCTGCACCTATGACTGTATCTATTTTTTCCATAGGAAATGATTTTTCATTCCAGTATCCGGCACTATCACTAAATTTTGTATATTGCCACTCGATTCCCCAGTGATCTATCTTCTCTGTTTCTGATATGTTTAATTCTGGACCAATATATTCAGGAGCAACCCATCGGAAATCTATTCCAAATAGTTTATATAACTCATCATCTGTTGTTACATTTAGGTCTTTTTTTAATCTCTGTCTAACTTCGGGTACATCCCGATACATAAGGGGAGTTCTATCAGTTTCTTTGTGGTTAAGAGTATCCATTACTCTAGTTTTAGATGTTATCATTTTTTATCCTTCTCTTTTTTAAGTAATGTATCTATATCTTCATCACTGTAGTTACCGTTTAACTGCCACACTTTTAAGTCTAAATCTTGTAAATGAACAACATCTTCATTGGCTGTTACAGCTATAACTTCATCCATATGTGTATTCATACACTGAATCTCATTGGCATTTGTTAGTTTGTCTGGGAAAAGAGGAAATGCCTTATTTCTATAAGGAGTAGGTATAAATTTATCTCTTACAACTAAGTCCCCATTCTCTATAGAGCCAATCAATCCCCATCTGTCCTCAGTTTTAATTAACTCTTTTCTAAGTTTATCTTTCGCCTGTAGTTGCCGTGTATTTAATTTGAACTCCATTAGGTTCCTACACTCACCAGGATCATTTTTAAGATCAAAAAGTTCTTCTCTACCTCCACCAAAGTAGTAGTTATATTTATAATCATGGTTTGTTAGACTAATCCATCTTCTATTACCGTCAGAATACTCCACATACTGCTGGTTTCTATCCTTTTTAGGATCATCTGTTATTAAACTCTCACCGGGGAGTTCATGCTTACCTGGATATTTCAGGCCTGCAGCTTCAAGTATTGTTGGGAAAATGTCGTTTAGATCTGCAAACTCTTCAGTTATAACACCTGGTTTAATTTTTTTAGGATAACGAATTATAAAAGGAATTTTTGAACAGGCATTATATGGTAGCCATTTCTGATAAGTAGAATAATCCCCTAACATCTCCCCGTGATCACTAGTAAAAATTATTAAGGTATTATCAAGCTGATCTGTTTTTTCCAAACTATCTAGAACTCTACCAAGATGATGATCTACATGGGATATAGCACCATAATATAACTCTTTCATCCGTCTTATGTATTGTTTTGATGGTAGATCTCCAAGAAGTTTATTCTCTTCAGCTAAAGGACTTAACTGGGTTTCAGAAACTAGTGGTTCTGGAAACTTTACATCTTTATATAGGTCTGCGAATTCTTTTGGTACATCAAAAGGAGGGTGTGGGGCAATCCAACCCATTTTTAATAACCAGGGATGTCGTCCATTGTTTGATTCAATAAAATCTATTGTTCTATTTGCTACCCATGTTGTTCCATGATGCTCTTCAGGAATTTGAGACTGCTGTGGAACCATATAGAGTAAATTCCTAACCCCATGAATGTTTTGTATATTTCCTAATCCATTATCTCTTAAATATAATAAGTACTCATCTTGCTCCCTAAAGGCCGGAACTTCCTGCATTAATTCCATATTAAGATAGCCATTGTGCCTTCTTGGAGGATAAAAGTGGTTTTTCCCAATGGTTCTAGTCTCATATCCATTATCTGATAAAATTTCTGGAAATGTTGGTAGACCATCTGGCATACCAAATCCCCATGCATTATCAGGGTATCCATGATATCTGGCAGTTAATCCTGTTAACATATTATGTCTTGCAGGCATACATATAGGGTTTGGTGAATATCCATTTTTATATAACCTTCCATCTATAGCCAAACGATCCATATTTGGAGTTATCATAAACTCTGAACCACTGGCATTTATTGTATCTGCTCTCTGTTGGTCAGTCATTATTAATAGAATATTTGGACGGTTTTCAATTTTTTTAAGTTGATCCACCCTTAATTGATGACTAGCTCCAGAACTCATTCCAGATGTTTCTCTGCTTTCCATATATCTTCCTTCATATTTAGTCTGTTTTATTAAGTATTTAAGGTTATTGTATATTTAAATATAAGATTTGGCAAGAAATGACTTGACTGTATACAAATGTATGTAATAATAAAGCCAGACAAGAAAACATTGTGTATACATTCGGATACATTTTGATTTCAGTTAAATTTAAGGAGATGTTATGAGTAAATTCAAATTGTTAGTAGTTTCCTGCCTATTGTTAACTTTAGGTATGGGTATTTTTGCAAGTGGTCAAAATGAGCCTGCAGCAGTAGCAGAAGTTAAAGAGGTTATGGAAGGTCAAAATAGTAACCCACTTTCAGATTATCGTATTCGTCAGGCAATTTCATACGCAATTGATATGGAAACAATAAAAGATACCCTTCTTGAGGGTAAAGCAATTGTTGCAAACAGTATGGTTCCAAACGGACCATGGAAAACAGATGGTTTAAACTCTTATAGTTACAATCCTGAAAAAGCTAAAGAACTATTAAAAGAAGCTGGATGGGATAAAAATTATACATTAGATGTTGTTTTCTATTATGGAGATCAATTAACAGTTGATATAATGACTGCTACTCAAGCATATCTTCAGGCTGTTGGTGTTAAAATGGACTTTAGAAAACTTGAAGGTGACATTGGTGATCAACTATGGACAGCGCCATCTGATCCTGTAAATGGCCCATCATATGTTAAGTGGGATATGGCTTATGCCGGAAGTGCTGCTCTTGCAATGCATGAGTATTATGGTAAATTACCTACAGGTGGACCTGGTAACTCCCATACACCTGGAATTGCAGAGTTAGATTCATTAATTGCAGCAACTAAAGCAACAGCTGATATTGATAAACAAAAAGCTGCATTTTATGAGTTACAAAGATATGTAAATAAAAATCTTCCACTAATTCCTCTTTATTACCAACAACTATTTATCTACGAAAGTAAAGATGTAAATAGAAATGGTGGTGAGTATGGAAATGCACAGTATAACTATGACTGGGGTATTTCAGACTGGACTGTAAAAGCTGATTCAAATGGAGAGCAAGTATTATATACAAACACAGCTCCTGTAGAATTCTTTGAGCACCCATGGTTTAACCCTGGACACAAAATGTATAACAAAGTTCTTTTTGACCGTTTAATAGTAGCAAATGGAGCTATTATGGCAAAAGATGGACAGTTAGCAAAAGATTATAAAGTTTCATCTGATGGTAAAGAAGTTGTATTCACTTTAAATGATAATATTATGTGGCATGATGGTGCAGAATTTACTCCAGAAGATATTAAATGGAGTGTAGAGTATGCTCTACAGATTCCTACAATTCACTCTGTATTTTCTACAACCTTTAAATCATTAAAAGGTGCAACAGCATTTTTAGATGGAAGTGCAAGTGACATTTCTGGAATAGTAATTAAAGGTAATACTGTTACTTTTACTTTTGATACTCTTGATCCAAATATGTTATTAACATTTACACAATTCGCGCCAATGCCAAAAAAACATTTAGGAAAAGTTGATCCTTTACAGTTCCAACAGAGTTCTTTCTGGCAGTCTCCTATTGGAAATGGTCCATATAAAATAGATGAAGTTCAAATGAATGATTATATTGTATTAGTTCCTTCTGATAATTATTATGGCGGTTCAACTAGTATCGATAAAATCGTTATCTACCCAAGTGGTGAAAATGATGGAAACGTAGTTAAAAATGCTATGGCTGGAAAATTAAGTTATGGTTTTACTAAAAGTGTTGCAGATGTTATAGCACTTGAAGAGATGGATAACATGAGAGTTACTCCTGTAGATATTCCTTATACAAGACTATTTTACGTAAATAAATTCCCAAAGAACTAATCAGTTTTTAGTAATTAAGTTCCCTGAAGTGTAAAAACTTCAGGGGTTATATCCAATTAAGAGGAGTTTAAAGTTATGTTATCCTATGCAATTAGAAGAATTTTAATTCTAATTCCTATGCTAATTATTATCAGTTTCTTAATCTATACAGGATTAGACCTGATGCCTGGGGATGCAGTATCATTTTTGATAGATCCAGAAGCAGCTGCAGAGTTATCACCGGAAAAACTTGATGCATTAAGAGAATCTCTTGGCTTAAATGATCCATTTTTAATACGTTATGCTAAGTGGGGAAAAGGTATCCTTAAAGGTGATTTTGGATACAGTATATCTAGTGGTGTTCCAATTAAGAATATAGTTTTTGATAGACTACCTGCAACGTTAGAGTTAGCTTTTGTATCTCTGATTCTTTCAACCATATTTGGAAGTATTCTAGGTTGTATAAGTGCTATAAATAAAGGTTCCATAGCAGATAATACATTAACTATTGTAGGTATGTTAGGTGTATCTATACCACAGTTTTTCTTTGGACTTGTCGCAATTCTTATATTTGCATTAAACCTAGAATGGTTACCTGTAGGAGGTCGAATATTGCCTCATTACAATACCTTTTTAGACCGATTACCACATCTAGTTATGCCAGCATTAGTACTAGCGTCTACTTTGACAGCAGGTGTAATGCGTTATTCAAGATCCAGTATGCTGGATTCATTAAATAAAGAATATATCAAAACTGCCAGAAGTAAAGGTCTTCCAGCGTGGAGAGTAAACCTTGTTCATGGTTTTAGAGTTGCATTGACTCCTGTAATAGTTTTAGTTGGATTTAGACTACCAACACTAATTGGTGGAGCAGTTGTAATCGAACAGATATTTCAGTGGCCTGGAATAGGTAACGAATTTATTGTTGCTGTAAGAGGTCAAAATTATCCATTAGTAATGATGATTGCATTATTTTCTGTATTTGCAGTTCTTCTCGCAAGTTTTTTAGTAGATCTATTTACAGCTCTTTTAGATCCAAGAGTTAAATTAAAGTAGGGGGCCTTATGAGTATATTTAAGCAAAAAAACAGAAAATTACATAAGAGTTTCGATAAGTTGAGAGCTCAGGAAGAAGCAGGTCTACTAAAAAAAAGTAGTATGAATCGACAATTAAGAAAGATGTTAAATAATAAACTCGCAGTATCGGGAATAATAATCTTTTTAATAATAATGTTATGTACAATATTTGCTCCGCTAATATCAACACATGATCCATTGGCGATTAATTTAAAAAGTGCACTTAGGCCTCCATCAGCTGACCATTTTTTAGGTACCGATAGGGTTGGTCGAGATATTTATTCAAGAATAATTTATGGTGGTCGTGTTTCTATATTAGTTGGTTTGGGATCAGCATTAGGAGCAGCATTAATAGGTGTAACTATTGGTTGTTATGCAGGATATAAGGGTGGGCTAATTGATGGTCTATTTTTGAGACTATCAGAAATATTTATGTCATTTCCACAAATAATACTTGTTCTTCTATTAGTTTCAATATTAGGTCAGAGTTTAATGAATCTGATTGTAATATTTGTTCTTACTGGTTGGGCTCCTATGTACAGGATGTCTAGAGCTAAGATGTTGTCATTAAGAGAAGAGGAGTATGTACAGGCTTTAAATGCATTTGGTCTAAATACTTTTACAATATGTTATAAACATATACTACCTAATGCTTTAGGACCAATTATGGTAAATATAACACTTAGTACTGCTATGTTTATTCTTCAGGAAGCTGCTCTAAGCTTTTTAGGTCTAGGTGTTCCAATGAATATTGCAACTTGGGGTAATATCCTAAACTCTGCACAGGAATTAAGAATACTTCAGAATAGTTGGTGGTTATGGCTACCAGTAGGAATAGTTATATCCCTTTTTGTACTAAGTGTTAACTTTATTGGAGATGGACTAAGAGATTCTACAGATCCATCACAACAGGGATAGGGGGATATTAATGAATAACGATACAATAATAGAAGTTAATAACTTAAAAACATTCTTCTATACTAACAAAAGATGTAATAAAGCTCTAAATGGAGTCTCTTTTAAAGTAAGAAAGGGAAAAACTCTCTGCATAGTTGGTGAGAGTGGATGTGGTAAAAGTGTTACTGCTGCATCAATTATGGGGCTGCTACCTAAACTCTCTAGAATTGAAGAGGGAGAGATCATATACCATAGAGATGGTGGTGCTCTAAGAATTGACGAATTGGAACAAAATGGTTCAAAGATGCGATCAATTCGCGGAGGGGAAATTGCAATGATTTTCCAAGACCCTATGACTGCACTTAATCCAGTATTTAAAGTTGGAGACCAGATAGCTGAAAATATTATCTATCATTCTGAATTATCAAAAAAAGAAGCAGGATTTAAAGCTGTTGAACTACTTAAGTCAATGGGAATACCTTCTCCTGAACTAAGGGCAAAAGAGTATCCTCACCAATTTTCAGGAGGAATGAGACAGAGAGCTATGATCGCAATGGCAATGTCTTGTAATCCCCAGGTTTTAATAGCCGATGAACCTACAACTGCTTTGGATGTCACTATTCAGGCACAAATTTTTGAGCTTATGGAGAAGTTAAAGAAGGACTATAACACCGCAATTATGTTGATAACCCACGACATGGGTGTTGTTACAGAGTTAGCAGACGACGTAGCAGTTATGTATATGGGTAATATTGTAGAGAGTGGAACTGTAGAAGATATTCTTAATAGACCTACACACCCATATACTAAAGCTCTTTTAACATCAATTCCTGTATTAGGACTAGGGAAAAATCAGGAACTTGAAGCCATTAAAGGCTCTACACCTGACCCGTTAAATAGACCAAAAGGTTGTCAGTTTAGTCCAAGATGCGATTTTGCGACTGAAACATGCTTTAACATTCCTAAAAATGTTGATATTTCAGAAAGTCACAAGGTTATGTGCTGGAATTATATGGAGGCAACTAAAAATGACTAAAGAGAAGAGAGAGGTTATTTTAAAACTTCGAGGTATGAAAACCCATTTTCCGATCCGAACAGGTGTATTCAAAAAAATTACAGGTCATGTCAAAGCTGTAGATGGTATTGATATTGATATATATAAAGGTGAAACATTAGGAATTGTAGGTGAGAGTGGTTGTGGAAAAACAACACTTGGTAAATCTATTCTTCAATTAATTGAGTCCACTGGTGGCGATATTATCTATAAAAACAGTGATACAGAGGTTAACCTTCGTACTCTAAACCATAAAGAGATGGATCCATATAGAAAGAAGTTACAAATAGTATTTCAGGATCCTCATTCATCACTGAATCCTGCGTTTACTGTCTTTGGATCTCTATCTGATCCATTAAAAAAGTATGGTGTTAAAACCAGAGAAGAGAGAAGAAAAATTATAGGTGATCTTTTAGAAGCTGTTAACTTAAGACCTGAATATATGGACCGTTATCCCCATGAATTTTCCGGTGGTCAGAGACAAAGAATTGGAATTGCTAGAGCACTTAGTATTAATCCTGAAGTTATAATTTGCGATGAAGCAGTAAGTGCTTTAGATGTATCAATTCAGGCTCAAGTTCTTAAGCTACTCAAAAAGTTAAAGGATGAACGTAATTTAACCTATCTGTTTATTACCCATGACCTAAGTGTTGTTGAGTATATAAGTGACAGAGTTGCAGTTATGTATCTTGGTAAAATTGTTGAATTAACCGAGAGTGAAGAGCTATATAAAAATACTTTGCACCCATATACAAGAGCACTTTTATCGGCAATCCCAGTAGCAGACCTGAATAAAAAAACTAAAAGAATAATTCTGGAAGGGGATGTCCCAAGTCCAGTTAATCCACCATCAGGTTGCCCATTTCATCCTAGATGTCCTGAATGCAAAGATATTTGCAAAACAGTAGTACCAAAACTAAAAAATTATGGCACAGATGGAATAGAACATTTTGCATCTTGTCATTTTATAAAATAAGAAGAGAGGAATATATGGCTAATTTTGAGATTAAGGATATTAAAGGTGTTATCCCAGCGTTAATTACAACGTTTGATGAAAACGAGAACTTTGATGAAAAGAGAATGCGAGCTGTTGTTGAGCATTTAATTAGTAAAAAAGTTGATGGTTTATACCTAACAGGTAGTACTGGTGAAGGTTTTTTAATGACTCCGGAAGAGAGAAAAACTGTTGTTGAAGTTGTTATTGATCAGGCTGCAGGAAGAATTCCAATAATTGTACACGTAGGTGCTATTGGAACAAAAATTTCTATTGATCTTGCTAAACATGCTGAAGAGAAAGGTGCAGATGCAATTTCCTCTGTGCCTCCGTTTTATTGGAGATTTAATGCAGATGATGTATTTAACTATTATAAAGATATTACAGAGTCTACATCTTTACCAATGATCGTATATAACATAATGCTTGCTGGTTTACAAAGTTATGAGCAGGTTAAGAGATTTGCAGAGATTGAAGGTGTTAAAGGTCTGAAATTTACGGCTTCAACTCACTTTGATATCATGAGATTAAAAAAGGACCTTGGAGATGATTTTTTAATCTATTCAGGTAGTGATGAGATGTCAATGTCAGGAATGGCATTTGGAGCAGATGGTCTAATTGGTTCATTTTACAACTTAATGCCAGAAGTATTTATTGATATATATAACGCTATGAATAATAACGATCTACCAACTGCAAAAGAGAAACAAAAATTTGCCAATGCAATAATTATGCATGCTGTTCAAAAAAACTATGTAGGAACTATGAAACGTGCATTAGCTTGGATGGGTGTAGATGCTGGATACTGTAGAAGACCTTTTAAGAACTATACACTTCAGGAAGAAGAAGTAATGAAAGAAGAGTTTAGAGCTCTTAAAAAAGAATATAACATAACAGGAATAGACTTTTTAGACGTTATTTAAATTTTTTACCTCTGCCTAGAATCCTCCACAGATGGGCAGAGGTTTTATTTAGGAGATATTATGATATATGACAAGATAGAAAATACTGATCAATACTTAGGGCTTTCTAATAACCTTGATATTGCACTTAATTATATGAAAGACATGGATTTTAACAAATTAAAACCTGGGAAATATGAGATTGATGGTGATAAAGTATTTGTCATGTTATTTGAGTATGAAACCAAAGATAGTATCGACTGCGTATATGAATCCCATAAAAACTATATTGATATACAACTCTTAGTTGAAGGTGATGAACTATTTAGAGTTTTACCTTTTAATAACCAGGAGATCAAAGAGGAATATAACAAAGATAATGATATTGAGTTTTTTAAATTATCTGAAGGATATAATTTCCATCTGAAAAATGGTTACTTTGTATTAGTAATGCCAGGAGAGTTGCATACTCCAGCACTATTATATAATCAAAAATCTATGGTTAAAAAATTGGTGTTTAAAATAAGAGTAAATGATGAAAATTAAGGCAAAATTACTGACCCTAATTTTTTCAATTTTAACCGCTATGATCATATCAATGGGTTCATATATTGGTTTTCAACTCAGAATAACTAAAATTGAAAACGAAAAAAAAGAACTTGAAACAATAAGCTCTTTAATGAAAATGGAAATAATCGAATTAACTAAATTCCTAACAGATAGAACTCCTATTTTAAAACAATCCAAGGAACTAAAAGATATTGTTAACCTTAAAAAAACTTCTATCTTTAGAGTTAAAGATTTCAAATCACTTCCTAACCTTAGTTTAGATGTAAAAGTTGCTTTAGATACAATAGTTGATCTAGAGTTACTTCAGAGTAAAGCGGAAGATAAATTATATACATCAATAAACGCTTTATTTAATACAATTGATAGTTTAGATTCATCATTTGCAATCCAGGATATAAACAGGTCAAAAACAAAATTATTACCATATTTTAATGAGCTATCAGGGTTAAATAATACAATAAAAAAACAACTGGGAGTTGTAATCCTAACTCTTGAATCCTCGGAAAGAGCTATTCATGATCAATATATTATTATTGATAATTATGCTGCCTATTTTAAAAGAATAGGACTATTTATTACTATGGGAATAATGTTATCGACACTACTTATTTCAGTAATTGTTTCTATAACAAGTGCTTCTAAAATTACAAAATCTATAAAAAAACTGGAGAGTAGCCTATCAGTGATGGCTACAGGTAATCTTATCCATAATATTCATGTTAAATCCAGTGATGAGATTGGATTACTTAGTGATAAAATGAGTACATTCCAATCATGGTTAAGCAGCTCGTTAAATAAAATAAAAAATTCTTCTAGAATTAACGAAGAAGTTAAAGAAGAGTTAGTAGCTACAACAACAGAAACTTCAGCAGCGGCAGTAGAAATATCAGCAAATATAAATTCCATAGATAGTAAAATTTCTATGTTAGATAACCATATAAATCAATCGAAACAGGATTCAGTAGAGATTTCTGAGTTCTCAAGTGAATTAAATGAGTACATTTTTAAACAGATAACAATGGTTAAAGAGTCCGGGGACTCCATATCAAATATGATTAGCTCCATTTCTGAGATATCCTTAATGACTAATCATAATAAGGATATTCTAAAATTACTTGAACGTACTGTCTTAGAAGGTGATGAAAAACTTTCAGAGACAAACGATATAATTGATGATATAAACTCATCAGTAAATGAGATAAACAGTATGACTGAGATAATTCAGAATATTTCAGATCAGACTAATTTATTATCTATGAATGCTGCAATTGAAGCCGCTCACGCAGGTGATGCGGGAAAGGGATTTGCAGTAGTTGCAGATGAAATAAGAAAACTTGCTGTTGCATCAACGCAGAATAGTAAGGATATTAGTTCGAATTTGAAATATATAATTACTAAATTTGAAAATGCCTCATCAGCTGGTCAAAATACAAGAGAGGCATTTTTAAAAATAAATGAGAGAATAAAAGTAATTTCTGAAGAACTTAATAAAGTTTCACATAGTACTTCGAAACTTAATATCGATGGTGATCAAATATTAAAAACCATGGAAAGATTGGAAAATATATCATCAACAGTTCAGGATAAATCAGAATCTATGAACAGTAGTGCAATGTCGATAAATTCCTTAATATCAAATGTTTCAGATATATCTAACTCTGTTACATGTTCAATTTCAGAAGTAAATATTGGATTTAGAGAGATAACAGATGCTATGTCTGGATTAAAAGAGATAACAGATCGAGTTGAAGTTGTAAGTAGAGAAATTAATGACGAGGTTAATGAGTTTCAAACAGTTTAATGTATTAGGTGCTTATCAAAACCAAATTCAACTAGTTTTTTATAAGCATGTTTTACGTTATCCGGAACTTCCTGCTTTATTTGATAACCCAAAGCCGGATAATCCATTATCCTTTGAAGATCCCCAACCATAATATTAATTACGTCTCCTTTTTTAATATTGGAAGTTGGGTACTCTTCGAGACTTATATTAGGAGAAGTTACTATTACATTTTTATGTGGCCAATGAACTTTAATAGTCGCGTATGTTCTTCTTTCCATATACGGTTTTTGAACTGCGATAATTTTATCAAATTTAATGTTTTTTTCTTTTAAAATCTTTTCTGTAAACAGAACATTTTCTCCTGTATTTTTTGCTTGCTTTTCTATGATTATTTTATCTTTTGGAACTCCCATATTAATAGCTACGTCAGCAAATATTTCAGCTTCACTTTTATCCCAACCTGTTGATAACAGATCTCCACTATGAGCAATTCCTCCAGAGAATATTAGATATGGAGCAAAACCATCTAGATAAAGATTTGAAGCATACTCTGCAATACGTTGATCATTACTTCCTAGGGTAAAAATACAGTCAGCTTTTTCAGGTTTGTTATAAAGCTGATGATAGTCCCAGATTAAATTTATATAATTATTAATAATGAAACTTTCCATATGTATACACCTCTATATTTTTGTATATTATACTTTATTTTATTATATAAAGCCAATAAAATGGTATATAATAGATTAATCAAAAATACTTTTTTTTAAGGGAATTTATGAAAAAACTAGACCATATAATTAAAAATAGAGGGAACTATTATTATAAAATAATTTTAAACATTCTAATTATTTCAGTATTCCCTTCACTTATAGTTACATTCATTTTTTCACAAAATTATATCCAGTTAATAACAATTAAAGCAAAAGAGGCAAACACCATATACCTGGAACAGATGAGTAACTCCCTGGAAATTGCTATAGATAATATTTTAGATTTTTCAAAGTTATTATCCATTGATGATAGTTTTAGTGACTATGTTAGGATTTTGGATAAAGAGTACTTTGAAGACTTTTCATATAAATCAAAAGATTATACAACCAAGGATTTTAAAAGGTTTTACGAATACTTAAAACTTCGTGGTGAAATATATAGTAAATTGGATACTATAACGCTGTCTAATCCTTTTATTGATTCTATATACTTTTATGATACTTCTAGAAAAAAAATATTTAAAAATGGGAAATTACCAGTTGATCTTAATATCTTTGAAGATAAAGAGTGGTTAAATGTTATAAAAGATGGAAACCTTTTACCTTACATTATGCCTAGCAGATTTGTAGGTGAAAATGTTAAATCTAAAAAGAATGTTATATCGATCATATTTGAGAATATTACAGATGAAATTCCTTTTGTAATTAATATTGATACAGAAATTTTGTATAAAAAGATACTAGATAGTGTTAATTGGAATAACAATGATTTTTTCTTTATATTATCTAAAACTGGAGATCCACTACTCTATTCATCAGAAAATGAAGATATTATAAATCATATATCAATATTATCATCAAACGTTACTAGTTTTGATGACTTTCAAACTATTTATGACAAAAAATATATGATAAATAGTCTGAATGTTACAGGATTAGGTTGGACTATTTACTCAGTATCTGGATCAGAAAATCTTACTAATATAATTAAACCTTTTAAACTTCGTATATTTCTAATTTCTCTAATATTCTTTATAATATCTCTTTTTTTAGTATATTTTCTAAGTAAGCGACTATACTCTCCAATAAATAAACTTTCTAAGTATGCAGGATCTATAGATGATGAGAATGTACCCACTTATGGAGATTTAACATTGATACAAAAATCTTTAAATAGATACAGGTCTCAAAGATTAGAATTAAAGAAACAGTTTGAGGAGAGTCTTCCATCGTATAAAAAGGACTTTTTTGCAAAAATAACAAATAATAATGATTATAAAATTGATGATATTACTGAAAGGTTACAGTTTATAAAATCTGATTTACAAATGGAAAACCTAGGAACATTTATAATTTTAGCAGATTTTTATACAATTAATTCAATCTCGTTAGAGGAAAAGATCCTAGTTTTAATTAAAATACAACAGTTAATAATTGAGTATTTTTTTACAAGGTATAAAGGTGAATATTTTTCACTTTCATCAACTGAAATATGTGTTATATATAATCTGAACGATATAAATATAGATAGTACATATCCAAGAATATATGGATTAATGAGTAAAATAAAAGAAGTAACTGGATTTGATGTAACAATTGGATTAGGAACACCTGCAAGAACAATCTTTGATCTGCCACTATCTTTTACTCAAGCTACTGACTCTGTAAAATTCCGAACACTATCTGGTACCGGGCAACTAATATATTTTGGTGATATGGATAGATTAAAAGATAAAAAAAATAGCTTTGATCCTGGGATTCGTTCTGATCTGTTAAAAGAGTTTATTAAAACTGGCAATTTGGAAGAAGCTACAAGTTTAATAAATGAGGTATATAAAGAGTTAACAGATAAAAGGCAAGAAATTAGTTTTATTAGTGCTAAACATATATATTTATCTTTTGTATTAGATATATTAAGCGTTGTTAAATCAAATGATACAAAGTTATTAGATGATGAAGATCCAGTGGACCTCATATTTAAAAGTAGAACTTTAAAGGAAGTTAATATTCAGTTATGTAACTACATTATTAAAATAAGTAGAAATATATCTGTATCATCTGAAATAAAGAAAAATGAAAATATTGATAATATAATTTCTTTTCTTAATAGTGAATATGGACAGGATATTAACCTAAATATTGTTGCTGATAAAATAAATTTAAACCCATCTTATGTAAGTAGACTGTTTAAAGAAAATATGAATATATCATTTATTGATTATTTAACTGATATTAGAATCAAAAAAGCTATTATTTTATTACATGATTCAGAACTACGAATATCACAAATTGCAGAAGAAGTTGGATATTTTAATAGTAATTATTTTATCAGACTTTTTAAAAAGAAAACTGGGCATACCCCTGGAGAACATAGGAAACTAGTGCAATAGATAGCACTAAAATCTAATAATAGCACTATTTATACTATCAATTAATAGCCTATAATTGTCATTAAATCATTATATACGCCAACTATTTGCAGGTGTAACTTAACTTAATCAAATATTTTACACAGGAGATTGGAATGAAAAAAATGATTATGTTGTTAGTTACATTATGTATTAGTGTAACTCTGTTTTCTAATGGAGCAAAAGAGGACTCTAAAAAGAGTGAAGCACCTAAAATTGTTATTTATAACAATAATGGAGTAATTAGTGCTGCTGGAGGTGAGACATCAAGTTCTCCACAAGCTATAGCTGCAATGAGAGCCTGGATTTTAGCAGAAACTGGAGTAGATGTAGAAGTTATAGCACCTGTTGTTGGACAGGAATCACAAAAACTAAACTTACTACTTGCTTCAGGTTCACAAATTGATGCATTTTGGGGCAGTTGGTCTGATTTCTCTGGAAGAAAGATGATAATGCCACTTAATGATGTAATGGATGAGTATGGTTCTTCAATCGAAACAGCTTGGCCTAAAGAATCATTTGAAGCAATGTCAGATACAAAAGGTAATTTATGGGGTATTCCAAGACATACACCTTTCATGGGAAATCCACTGTTTATTAGAGAAGATCTTGCAACTAAACATGGCTTAAAACTACCATCAACAATTGATGAATTAGAGACTTATTTTGAAGTTATTAAAGCAAATGAACCAGATATTATTCCTCTATTAGCAGAGCTTAAAGGTAAACATGGTTCAAGTGGTCTTTTTAATACTTTCGCTGGAGCATTTACAAAATATGGTGCGAGTAATTGGTTAGATTCTGATGGAAAAATTAAACCACAGGAGTTACAACCAGAATATAAAGATTTTATTATGAAAATGAACGAATGGTATAAAAAAGGTTATATTTATGCTGAGTTTGCATCTCTTAATAGAAATATTATTAGAGATCTAATTAAGACTGGAAAAGTCGCTTCAAATGCATCATGGTACTCAAATGTAACTGTTCCATATGCAATTACAGAATCTAATAATCCTGGAATTAATATGGTATTCCCAAAAGGTGGTCTATCAGGTAAATATGGGAAAGCCGAAACTATAAAACCTGCATCAGCTGAAGGTATGTTAATCTCTTCTAAATGTAAAAATCCTGAAGCTGTAATTAAAGTAATGGAGTTTTTCTACTCAAATCCAGGAAACCACCAAGTTGCATATATGGGTCCTGAAAATGAGTTATGGAAATGGTCTAATGAAAGTGCATTACAATTCGAGATTATCAAAGATAGAACTGGATATTTAGGAGATTATGCTTTTGCTATGGGTCTTCCAATGGAAAGAGCAGTTTCAACAGATAGTCCAAACATGGCAAAACACTTTGGATATTTAGGTGTAGGTACTGTTTCTTCTGGAATTACACCTGATGGTTTAGATTATTCTAGAGGGAAAATGCCGGTGGATGCTGGAGTATTATACGATCCTGAAATTATTGAAAGTGAAATACCTACCTATTCTGATCTACAAAGAATGAAAGAAGAGCAGGTTATCATGTTTATTATGGGTGCAAGACCTATGGATGAATGGGATAACTTTATAGCAGAACTTTATGATATTGGACTTGATAGCTGGATAAATAGCTATACCAAAATGTATAAATCACAAAGATCATAAAAATAATCCCTCTCTATTTCTTAGAGAGGGGAATTTCTAAGGAGCAGTTCATGCCCAATAAATTAAATCGTAGACAATATATAATCAAAAAAATTGTAAGTGATAAATTCTTATATGTATTAATGTTACCAGGTCTGTTATATTTTCTTCTTTTTAGATATTTACCACTACTTGGTACCCTCGTAGCTTTTAAAGATGTAGCTCCTTTTGATGATGTATTAACAATTCTTACCTCGGAATGGGTTGGGCTAAAACATTTTTCTGCATTTATATCATCCCATTATTTCTGGAATATAATGAGAAATACATTTACCCTAGCTGGCCTTAGAATGTTATTTGAATTCTTTTGTCCTATATTACTGGCCCTTTTAATTAATGAAGTTAGAAATAAACATTATAAGAAGGTTATACAAACCATTTCTTATATGCCGTATTTTTTATCAAATATAGTTTTAGCCGGTTTGGTTTTTCAGTTATTAACAATGAATAATGGAATAATACCAAGTTTAGTTGAATATTTTGGCGGTGATTCAATCTATTATCTTGGGGATGCAAGATACTTTAGAACAGTTTTAGTTTCTGCAATTGTTTGGAGAAATATAGGGTGGGGGACAATTGTCTATTTAGCAGCACTATCTGGTGTTGACCCACAACTATATGAAGCTGCAAGAATTGATGGTGCAAGTAGATTTGCCCAGACAGTTCATATTACTTTACCTAGTATATCATTTGCAGTAGTAATTATGTTTATTCTTAGAATAAGTGTAATTTTGAATCAGGGTTGGGAAGAGACTTTATTACTTTACAATCCAGGAGTTTATAGTGTTGCAGATATTATAGATACATATGTTTGGCGTGTAGGTTTAGAACAGATGAGATATTCTTTTGCGACTGCAGTTGGTGTTTTTAAATCATTATTAGCATTAGTTTTAGTTTTAACATCCAATTATGTGGCTAAGAAAAATGGCCAACAAAGTATGTATAAATAAGGATAGATCTATGAAAAATAACTTTGAAACAACAGGAGAAAAGACTTTTCGTCATGTTAATTCTATTTTCCTTCTAATAATTACCACAATATTTTTATTGCCCTTTTTAATAACGTTAGCAAGTTCTTTTATATCAGAAAGTGAATATTTATCTAGAGGTGGACTTATAATAATCCCAAGAGATTTAGATTTTTCCGCTTACAAAATGTTATTAGCAAAAGGAAGTGCTATTTACACTGCCTTTGGAATTACATTTTTTAGAACTTTTATAGGTGGTTTTTTTCAGATAATGACAACTGCAGCTTTAGCCTATGGTTTATCAAAGACAAATTTAATTGGAAGGAAATTTTTAATCAGTACTCTGGTTATATGTTTAGTTTTCCCAGTTCAAATTATACCACAATATCTGGTTGTAAAAAGCTTTGGTTTAATCGATTCACTTTGGGCATTAGTTTTTCCCTGGTTAATTAATACCCAGTATGTTTTTATAATGATGGCATTTTTTCAGCAGATTCCTGAATCTTTAGAAGAAGCTGCCATAATTGATGGATGTTCCCATGTTCAAACATTTTTTAGAATAATTTTACCATTAAGTATAGCATCCATGGCAACAATAGGACTTTTTTATGCTGTATGGCAGTGGAACTCATGGTTTGACGCAGCAATGTTTATTAATAATACAAAGAAGTTCCCAGTGCAAAACTTATTACGAACTATTTTAGTTTCGTCTACTATGGACTCTGTATTAACAGAAAATAATACAAATCCGCCTCCATCAGAGAGTATAAAAGGGGCGGTTATAGTAATTACATCAGTTCCTATTTTAACTGTTTATCCTTTTGTACAAAAACACTTTGTTAAAGGTTTCATGGTTGGATCAGTAAAAGGCTAATAAAAGTAACATTCAGATATTTTGCTTCACCTATACCAAACTTTAATTATGTTTTGGTGTAGGTGTTTTTATTTATAAATAGTCTATTGTCACATCTTTATTTCTTAATATATCTATTGATATTTTACACTGAAAAGTAAAATTATATAAAATCCTCCGTCAATAAAAAAACATACTTTTTAGGAACTTATAAACTATTCTTATAGTGTAATTATGTGATAGTAGTAATTTATTGTCATCTAAATAAAGTCATCAATGACAAAACTTAACTGTATCCAATAGTAAAGTACAGGGATAATAATTAAGTAAATCAAACTGAGGAGTTACAAAATGAAAAAAGTGTTTTTATTGTTCTTATTATTACCGGCGTTGTTATTTGCCAATGGGAATAAAGAAGCTGAAGCAGTAGACGATACTGTTGAAATTGTTGTTTACAATAATAGTGGTGCAATGAGTGCAGCCCAAGGTGGAGCATCTAGTGATCCTGAAAATGTTGAGCTTTTAAGAGCTTATATTAAAGAGAAAACAGGTGTTAACGTTATTGTTATACCACCAGTTGTTGGTCAAGAGAATCAGAAATTAAATCTACTACTTGCTAGTGGTATTCAAATTGATGCATTTTGGGGTAAATGGGATGATTTTACAGGTAAAGATGTAATTATGCCAATCGGTGATTTAATGAAAAAATATGGTGCAGATATTTTACCACACTGGCCAAAAGAATCTGTTACTGCTATGAGTGATGCTTCTGGAACACTTTGGGGTATTCCTAGAGGAACTCCAACAATTGCTGCAAGCCCATGGGTAAGAGCGGATTGGGCAAAAACTTTAGGTGTTAAATTTCCTGAAACTATTGCAGAACTTGAAACTTTTATGGAAGTTGCATCTGCAAATAAAGATAAATTAGCTGGAGATGATACTATTATCTTATTAGCTGAAATTAACGGTAAACATAATTCTCAAGGTATATACCAAACATTTGTTGGTGGTTTTACAAAAAATGGTTTTTCAAACTGGATGGATAAAGACGGGAAACTTAAGCCTTACTATTTACAGGATGGATATATTGACTATTTAGAAACTATGAACAGATGGTATGAAAAAGGTTATATGTATCCTGAGTTTGCATCTTTAAATAGACAAAAAGTTAGAGAGCTTGTTAAAACAGGTAATGTTGCATCAACAGCTACATGGTATTCAAATGTTGCTAACGTACATTATGACATGAATAAAATTGATCCAAATGCTGAGTTTATTATGATTCAAAAAGGTATCGACGGACCAATGGGTAAAGCTGAAACAGTTAAACCTGCTAACAGTAACGGTATGTTAATTTCTTCAAGAAGTAAAAATCCTGAAGCTGTTATTAAAGTTATGAACCTTTTATATTCATCACCTGAAGCATTTGCTAGTTCTCAGAAAGGCCCAATGGGTAAAAACTGGAGATGGGTTGATGAAGCTGCTGGTGTTTATGAAACAGAAGAAAACTTGAACTATATTAGAGACTTTGACTTTGCAGTAGGTCTTCCTGCAGCAGCAACAGCTGGAGCTAAAAATCCTAGATCTCAAAAAGAGAACGAAGTATGGGGTCTTGTTGGTCAAGGAAATACTCCTCCTACAGGTCTTGATTTTACAAGAGGGAAAATGCCATTTGATGTAGGTGTTGCTTATGATCCAAATGTTCTTTCTGATAAAATCGCTGGATATAATGATATTCAGAGAATGGTAGAAGAAGAGCAGATTATGTTTATCATCGGTGAAAGAGACTTATCTGAGTGGGATGACTTTGTAAAAGAGTTATATAGTGCTGGATTAGGTGAATGGATTGACGTTCATACTGAAATCTATAACGCAGCTAAGTAGTAAATAAAAATAATCTACCGGTTAATTCCGGTAGATTATATTGGAGAGAACTGTGAGTTTAATTAAGAAGAAAAAAAATAGTGATTACCTAGCCCTTTATTGGCTAATGCTTCCCGGTCTATTATATTTCTTTATATTTCGGTATATACCTCTATTTGGAACTTTAGTTGCATTTAAAGATGTAGCACCATTTGAAGGTTTAGAAGCAATGTTTACAGCTAAATGGGTTGGACTTAAACATTTCAAGAAATTTTTATCATCTGTTTATTTTTGGAATATTATGGGGAATACTTTCTCCCTTGCTGGGCTAAGAATGTTATTTGAATTTGGTCTACCAATTGTACTTGCATTAATGATAAATGAAGTGCGGTTATTAAGATTTAAAAAGTTAGTTCAGACCATTTCCTACCTACCTTACTTTATTTCAAATGTTGTTTTAGCAGGTATGGTATTTAACCTTTTATCTTTACATGGAGGACTAATACCTGAAGTAATTAAATTTTTTGGTGGTCAGCCAGAATATTATATAGGAATGTCTGAAACATTTAGACCCGTTTTAGTAACAGCTATAGTTTGGAAAAATCTTGGTTGGGGTACTATTATTTACCTTGCCGCTTTAACTGGTATTGATACTCAGTTATATGAAGCTGCAGAAATTGATGGTGCTAGCAGGTGGCAGCAGACTTTAAGAATAACACTTCCAAGTATTAGTTATGCTGTTGTTATTATGTTCTTATTACGTATTTCTGTTGTTTTAAACCAAGGGTACGAAGAGACACTACTTCTTTATAGCCCAGCCGTATATAAAACTGCTGATATTATCGATACATACGTTTTTAGAGTTGGACTAGAGCAGTTGAGTTTCTCATTTGCTACAGCAGTTGGACTTTTTAAATCACTATTAGCTCTAGGTTTGGTTTTAACATCAAACTTTGTAACAAAAAGATTAGGCCAAGACAGCCTTTATGCATAGGAGTATATTATGACAAAATTAAATGTGCTCCTTAGTTCCACTATAGGAGGAATATATGAGTGTTAGATTCCCTACAAAAGGTGAAAAAATATTCGGAGTTTTTAATTCTACATTTCTTATTATTATTTCTCTACTTTTTTTATTACCCTTTTTAACAGTTTTTACAACAAGTTTTGTTTCTGAGCAGGAGTACATACAACGTGGTCCATTTATTCTATTTCCAAGAAAAATAGATTTTGGAGCCTACAAGATGTTACTATTTCAGGGCATGGCAGTATTTAATGCATATAAAATAACTATCTTCAGAACAATAGTTGGTACTTTGTTTCAGGTAATGTCAACGGCGCTATTTGCTTATGGTTTAAGTAAAGCGACTTTACCAGGAAGAAAATTTGTAATTTCTGCACTTCTATTATGTATAATATTTCCAGTGCAAATTGTTCCACTATTTTTATTAAATAAAAATTTAGGACTTATTGATTCAGTATGGTCTTTAATATGGCCAAGACTTATTAATACTCAATATATTTTCATTATGATGGCCTTTTTTAGGCAGATACCAGCAAGTTTAGAAGAGTCGGCAAAATTAGATGGATGTTCAGTCTTTACTACATTTTTTAGGATTGTATTACCACTTAGTATTGCATCTTTAGTTACTATTGGTCTTTTTTACGCTGTGTGGCAGTGGAACGATTGGTTTGATTCTGCAATCTTCTTAATTACTCAGAGTAAACTACCAGTACAAAATCTATTACGGACCATACTATTATCATCTACTATGGCGGAAGTATTAACCCCTGGGGTATCACCTCCTCCTGGAGAAGCTATTAAAGGTGCTGTTATTGTTATCTCTACTGTACCTATATTATGTGCCTATCCATTTATACAACAATATTTTGTTAAAGGAATGATGATTGGATCTGTAAAAGGATAAAAACTATGATATAATGTTGTTTTATTTGACTTAATCATAATCATTTAAAACAGCATTATACAAAGGAAAAAACGATATTTGATTTAAAGAAACATTACTATTTTAGAATACTTCTATTCCTATTCCTCGCATCTATAATACCATCAATTCTTTTGGTGATTTTTATAGATAATAAAACGACCTCTTTACTAAACTCTGCTGACGTTGATTCAAGGAATCACAATCTAGAACTACTATCTGAAACTACTGGTATAATTTTTAACAATATAAAAGATACTGTTAATCTACTTAGAATGAATAATGATTTTATTGAATACGAATATTTCTCAGATAAACTTTATTTTAAAAATTTTCATAAACAGTACAATGAGGATAGAATAAGTGAATACTCTAGGTTTCTAAAGTTACGAGCTGAAATTAATCATAATCTAGAACAATTTGCCACTACATCAGAATATATTCAATCAGTATATTATTATGACCCAGATGTGAAAGAAGTCTTTTCTGTAGAATTTATCCCATCAGATATTCAGCAATTTAAAGATAAAGAGTGGTTTCGAGATTTACCAAATATGGACAGCCCATCATTTTCAGGTCCCCATACAGACAGAAACAATACCCAGGTTATATATATGGTTTTTCCATCTCAACTTAATAGTAAATCAGTTTTTGTTGTAAATATTAATATGGATGCCTTTTATAGATATCTATGGGAAAAAATTCAACCAAGAAATACTAAGGAGTTTTTTATTTTAAACAGTGAAAGTATACCTTTTGTATATGTCAAAAAAAACCTAAGGCTAATAAACACTGTTGCATGGGCTCTTATAAATAAAGATAAAAAAGAGGACTTATCAAAAATAACTTTAGATGAAGAGACCCACTATATTAGTTCTTTATATAATCTGTATTTTGGGCTCTCATTCCACTCAATAAATGACCAGAAATCTATTACACAACTGTTTAAACAAAATAGAATATATCTGCTTCTGTTTATAGCTCCTATTATGCTACTAACTTTAGTTTTAATATTTATTTTAAGAAAACTACTATATTCACCAATAAACAGACTTATAACACATGTTTCAGATAATAACGTAGATAATGTTGCAAACCTTGATACATGGATAGGTAACTCTATAACTGATAGAGAGAGTAAAATGCGACTGTTAGAAAAAGCAATTCCAGCGTATCAGATTAATTTTATGAGGAAAATGTTGGATCAATATGAAGAAAAAGATGATATTGAAACAGTTGAAAGTGAGTTCAAGTTACTAAACTTTCCCTTTTATCCTAAGAATCTAAGAGTTATATCATGTTTTCCTGAGTTTATTGATTCTATGGATATTATACATAGATCATTTTGTAGTTGGACTGAATCATATGCACATGGCGCAATATGTGTTAAAGAACATATTGCTATTTATACAGTAGTAGATTGTATGGACTTGGATTATCTGGAGCTGTGTTCAGCTGTAGATACATTTATAAAATTTATCTATGAAACTGAATCTATAAAAGTTTATGGTGCTGTGAGTAAAGATTTTTGGCCTATAGAGTCTATTCACAAAGGTGTATTACAAATAGAGTCTGATAACAAAAATTATATAAAATATCCCTATGGTACATCGATGGCAGAATTAAGCCGAGTTCCAAAAGAGAGTTCAAAAAAGTTAAGACTAATTGATGGTCTACTAGACGATATCATAATTTCACTTAAGGAAAATAATAATAAGAATATTAAAAATCTTTTTAATAAACAGTTTACCTCTTTGGATAACAGTTGTTTAAACAGTAGTCCAGATGATGTCTTGAGCTTTTATGTGTATTGGATTAGATCTCTGATATCAAGATTGAAAGAGCAGGGGTATACTATGGGATCAAATAGTAAAGAAATCGATGAGTTTTTTGTAACCCTATATAGAGTAAAAACTCGGGAAAGTATTCATGAACTTATTTTTAATTTTATAAAAGAAGTAGGTGATAGCATCATATCAAATCATGATGTTGATAAGACTCAGGATTATGTTCAGATAGCAAAAAAAATAATAGATAATAGATTAGGCCAAGATATTTCTCTATCCAGTGTTGCTGAAGAGATGGGGATTTCATCCTTCTACCTTAGCCGTCTTTTTAAAAATGTATGTAATGACTCTTTTTCAAGTTATCTTAAAAATAAACGTATGGTATTGGCCAAAGAGTTATTAGAGGACCATTCAATGCAAGTCCAGGATATAAGTAAAAAAATTGGTTATTGGAGTTCAAACTATTTTATCAAAGTATTTAAAAAGTATTATGGTATCACCCCTGGTGAGTACCGGCATATATCTTTAAGTCAAAATAAATAATTCCACTTTATATAAACTCTTGAAAGTTCACATTTATAATTGTATATTTTTGTATACTGTAAGAATCTTAAGAAATATGGGAGATTATATGAGCAATTTTACACTTTATAAACGAACTGATAACAGAACTGAAGTTTCTAAAACACTTAATAAAGTATTTAGTAATTGGAAAGGTAATGATAACGAGCATATATTGTTTGTTGTTCCCCATGACGACGATGTAATAATTGGCGGAGCTTTAATTATTCAAAAAGCATTGGAAGAGGGGGTTAAAGTCTCTGTTCTAATAACTACTGATGGTTCAATGGGTTATTGTACTGAAGAACAGCGTAAAGATATTATTGAAATAAGAAGAAATGAAACGTTAAATGGTTTGGAAATATTAGGTATAAAAAATCCAGAGTGGTTAAATTTCCCAGATTGCAATACTAGTAATTTTGTTGGTAGAAGAGTTGCGGTGACTGGTGACCCATGTATTATAGATGGTTGTACTGGAATTGAAAATGCGTATACATATAATATCAGAAAACTAAAACCTACTAGAATTTTTGTTCCTGCAGGCTCTGATCTTAATATGGATCATAAAGTAGTTTATGATGAACTTCTTATGTCAATTTTCCATGCAACAGGTACCATATGGCCTAACCTTGGACAACCATTACAGTGGTTACCAGATGTATATGAAATGGCTGTGTATTGTGATTTTGACAAAGAACCTAACATAAAAATTACAGGTGATGATATTGCGTTGGAAAAGAAACTTAATTCAATTTTGGCTTTTGAATCCCAAACTCAAATAGCTGTATTAGTTGAAAGTACAAGAGTTTCCGGAAGTGTTGAATATTACAGAGATATAGAATTTAACCTATATAACCCTGATACATATAAGGATCTATTTTAAAATTGTATAATTATGTATACTGAGGCATCACTAATATCCTATTACCCCACATTCGTGGGGTTTTTTAACAAATTCAGTATTAATAAATTATCTCTAATAATATAACAGAAGGAAAACAGTGAGATTCAATAAAAATAAATTTGTTGCTGTAATCTATATATCCCTAATGGGATTTGCATTGCCAATAATGCGTTTTATGAGTTTACAATTTGATACAATAAATAATAATGCTGTTCGGTTTTTATCTGGTGGAGTCGTAATGAGTATTATCTGTTTTATTAAATATCGAAAAGAACTAAATAAACTAATAATCTACCCCCAAATTATATTTAAATTATTGCTTTTGGCTATATTTATGACAGGGAACATGTATTTTTTTATTAATGGATTAAAATATACTACAGCACTGTCTGGAAGTATATTTGGTATTATAGCTATGCCTCTAGCTATAATTATGGCTGCTATTTTTTTTAAAGATGAAAGAGTCAGAGTAAAAGAAGTAGGATTTTATATTGGTGCCATTTTAGCAATTATAGGATCATTAATTTTTATATTATGTAGAATACCATTAGAACAAAATAGTAACTATATAAAAGGAATCGTTTTTTTATCAGTAGCAATTTTTATTCAATCTATTCAGAATCTAGTTGTAAAAAGTTTATCAAAAAAAATACATGTTATAGTTATTAGTGCTTCAACAGCAACATTGTCCGGTATTATATACATGGCTCTTGCTATTTACAGCCATAAAATTATTCAGCTTCAAGATGTTACCATAGGTCTATTAGTGGGATTAAGTCTTTCAGGTATTTATGGAATGTTAGTAGGAATGTTAATGGCATTTTATATAGTTCAAAAACAAGGTGTGGCTGTCTTTAACATTATTCAATTGGTAATACCTCTATCAACAGCAATAGTAGGATATTTGACTCTAAATGAAAGAATAACCATTTATCAAGCTCTAAGTGCAGCTATTGTAATACTAGGTTGTATTATAACTTTAAGAAAAAAACTTCAAACATGATATTGATTGTATACATTTGAATATCTTTGTTTACGAATAGTGTTTTCTATGTTATATTTCCTATATGAAACAATTTAGAGGACTTTTATAATGAATAAAAAACCCAATATATTATGGATAGGCACAGATCAGTTTAGATATGATACCCTTTCGACAAATGGAAACAAAGTTTGTAATACCCCAAATATAGATAGAATAGCTAAATCAGGTGTTAATTTTAAAAGAGCTTATACCACATGTTCCCTTTGTAGCCCAGCTAGAGCGACTATGTTCACCGGAATGTACGCTTTTAACCATGGGATGGGTACAAATTGTGATATGTATCATGCTCTTTCAAAAGAGTTAGATAATCCTGAGACACTACTTCATTACAATCTATTAGACAAAGGTTATAGTTGTGGATTTTCTGGGAAGTGGCATGTTGGAACTAAAACAGGTCCTGCTGACTTTGGTTTTGAAGGTATGAATATTCCTGGATATGGGAATCCAAAAGATTTTAAAGGATTCAAAGATTACCTTTCTGTAAACAGTCTTTCATATACAATCACTGAAGGTTATCACTTTAACCATGAAAACAAAGGGTTAGCAACAGGAGTTTGGAATGGCCCTATAGAATCTACACCAACCCACTATCTTACAAATTTTACAATTGATCAAATTAAAGAGTTTGCAGAAAGGGATCAACCTTTTATGATGAACTGCCAATATTGGGCTCCACATGGTCCCCATCTACCCTGTACTGAATTTGCAGGAAGACATAAAAAAGAGGATATGGAAGAGTGGGGGAACTTTAATGATAATTTATCTGAAAAACCAAACCGTGTTAAAAGGGAACGGGATGACTTCTATAGAAAACACCCTGTTACCTGGGAAGAAAACAGTGAAATTGTAGCTTCATATTATGATTTTACAGAGATGTTAGACTTTGAAATAGGACGTTTACTTGATTATTTAGAAGAGTCAGGGCTTTCAGAGGATACAATTATAATATTTTCAACTGATCATGGAGATATGACTGGTGGCCATGGAGGACTACTTGATAAAGGTCTGCCTTATGAAGAAGTACACCATATACCTCAGATAGTTTCATGGCCTGGAGTATTTAAATCTGGTATAGAATGTACTGAACTTGTATCGAATATGGATATAATGCCAACAATATTAGATTACTTAGGTGAGGATATAAAATCCCTAGATGGAATAAGTATGCTCCCATATTTAAAGGGTGAAAAACCAGAGAATTCTAGAAAAGAGATGTTTATGGAGTTCCATGGTCTAAGATATCTATGTACCCAAAGATTTATAGTAACAGATGATAACTGGAAGTATATTTTTACACCAGGTGATTATGATGAAGTATATAATTTAAATGATGATCCTTGGGAAATGAAAAACCTGATAAACGATAAAGTTCATGAAGATAAGGTTAGAGAATTAAGAGAGAGAATATTAGCCAACTCTATAAAATATAATGATCCTGAGCAGGACTGTTTGAGTAAGTTTTTTGGTAAATGGGAGAGCCCATCTGGCCAGATTGATGCCTCAACAATGTTTGTAAAATGACAACATATAAAATAATAAGTTAAATGAGGTCTAATATCAGCATTATATATTAGTAAGAGTTCTTATAAAAACTAAATTTAATTGACAGCAATATTAACACTAACTATCATTTATAATGAAACATTAAAGTTTTTAAGGTAATAGTTTGGAGTATATGATTGAAAAAAGTATTGTTTTTTATAGTTTTGTTTTTATATCTATTAACAAACCTAGTTTGTGAACCTATTAATTTAACTCTTGAAGAAGAAAATTGGTTAAAAGAGCACACTAAAATAAAAGTTTCAAACGAGATGGATTGGACACCATTTAATTTTAATAAAAATGATATACCCCAGGGATTTTCAATCGACTACATTCTTCTACTTGCAGATAAAATAGGATTTGAAATAGAATTTATAAATGGTTTTTCATGGAATGATTTCATAAATCAGATTCAAAACAGAGAGCTTGATCTGATTTTAAATATTGCATATTCGGAAGAGAGATCAAAGTTTGTAAATTTTACGGAACCTTATTTTGAATTTGCTCCTGGTTTATATACTCGTAAAGATTATCCAATTATAAATAGTGTAGAAGAGTTATATGGGAAAAAGTTTGCAGTACCAAAAGGATTTTTCTTTGAAGAATATTTTAAGGATCACCCACAAGTAGAACTAATTAGAGTATTAGATACAAAAGAGGCTCTTCTTGCTGTTTCAAATGGAACCGCAGATGCAATGTTGGATTTAATGCCTGTTGTTAACTACTTTTTAGATCAACTGCTAATTACAAATTTACATGCAAAAGGAACATTAGGAGTAGGAGAAGATGATCCTATAGCAACTCATATCGGTGTAAGAAAAGATTGGGACATTTTTAGAAGAATATTAGATAAGGGTATGAAATCTATCTCTGAATTTGAATTAAGTAAAATTAGAACTAAATGGCTTGGATATAAAAACAATAATAGTGTTTCCCTAAGTATTGAAGAGAAGCAGTTTTTAAGAGAACATTCTACTATTGGTGTACATAATGAGCAGGATTGGCCACCATATAACTTTTATGAAAATGGAGAACCTAAAGGTTTCTCTATTGATTATATGAATCTACTATCTGAAATTCTAGGTATTAAGGTCGAATATAAATCGGGACCAAGTTGGAATACATTCCTAAATATGATTAAAAATAAAGAACTTGATGTAATGTTAAATATTGTAAAGACAGAAGATAGACAAAAATATATTTTGTTTACAGAACCATATGCAAAAAACCCTAATGTTATTGTTAGTACTAAAGAAGATCCCTTTGATTCTATTGAAGAACTCTATGATAAAACTGTTGCAATACCAGAAGGTTTTTTTTACCAAGAAATCTTAACTAAAGAATATCCCCAGATTAAACAACTACGGCTTCAAAATATTCTTGAGTGTCTTAAAGCTGTTTCTGTTGGAAAAGCAGATGCTGCCTTTGGAGAATCAGCAGTGGTCTACAGCATTATCAATCGTAATATGTTAACGAATTTAAGGTTTTCTGGGGATTCAGGTATTGGTGATATTGAATTACAAAACTTAAATATTGGTATCAGAAATGATTATCCTCTATTACATTCAGCATTAAAAAAAGCAATGGACGTAGTTACTCCCCAGCAGATACAAAAGATACAACAGAAGTGGTTACTTCAGTCTGAAGCAAATAAATCTAATTCTAATGAAAACTTAATAATAGAAGAAAACTCTTATTCAAATATAATAGTCGGGATAATAATAACATTTATACTGTTAACTTTAAGTTTTTGGTTAATACTGAAGAAAACAAAAAATAGGAATATTATACTAAATTTCAGTTCTAATAGACTACGACTAATAATTTTAATAAGCCTCAGTTTAATTATATCAATAGTATTAATATTTGGAAGTATACTTTTAACACGAAATAAAAATGAAATTATACTTGAAACTCAATCTAATCTTAAAATCTCATTAGAGAATGCAGAAAACCGTCTAAACGTTTGGATTTCTCAAAAGAAAGATGACTTGGAAAACTTAGGCAGAGATCAAGAACTTATCGAATTAGTAAGACAGTTATTAAAAGAAGAATCATCAAGCGAAAGTCTTCTTTCATCTTTAGCACTCAAAAATATACGTTCTTTTTTTGAAAATAGAGAGATAGATTTTCCCAATATAGGGTTTTTTATAATAAATCCTGATAATATTAGTATTGGATCAAAACGAAATAACAATATAGGAACAAGTAACATTATTGGGAAAGTAAATCCTGATCTGTTAAAAAGAGCTTTTGAGGGAGAGGTTCTTTTTGTTCCACCAATTGAATCTGATGTATCATTACTTGAAGTTATAGGTACAGAAAACGAACAAAATCCTGATACTATGTTTTTTATGGGTCCTGTAACCCAGGAAGATGGTAAAGTTATATCAGTATACACAATACGAATTGACCCATCGGATGAATTTTCTGATATATTACAGTTTTCTGCAATTCGTGAATCAAGTGATATCTATGCCATAAATGAGAATGGAATATTAATGTCAAAAAGTCGTTTTGAAAAAGATCTATTTGAAATAGGTCTTCTTAAAGATTCCCAGACTTCAGCATTAAATATCATTGTTTTAGATCCTGGTGTTAATCTTCAAAATAAAAAAGGACTTTTACCAGATACATTAGATACTTCATATACAAATATTACTTCACAGTTATTAGATATAAAGGATAAACCTGAATATTATAATGAAGAACATAAACATACAAATATTGTAGCCTTGACCTCCAAGTATAGGGATTATAGAGGGGTTTTTGTATATGGAGCTGGTCTTTGGTCTCCTGATATAGGATTAGGAATAATTTCAGAAATTGATGAAAGTGAAGCCCTGAGTTCATTTTATTCTATACGATCAACTGTATTCATAATTCTGGCAGTTACTATCTTTTTGTTAATAGGTGCAATTTTATTGCTATTTATTTTAGGCGATCGTACAAATAGAGTTCTACTTAGCGCTAAAGATGACCTAGAAGATGTAGTTGCTAAACGTACAAAAGAGTTATCAAGAGAGATTACCCAAAAAGAAAAAACAGAAATTACTTTAAGGAAATTGAATGTTGCCATAGAGCAGGGACCTGCTATTGTTATTATTACTGATAAATTGGGGAATATTGAATATGTTAATCAGAAGTTTTTAGACTTAACTGGGTTTTCAAAAGAAGAAGCTATTGGACAAAATCCAAGTATACTTAATTCAGGTTATCATGATAAATCATTTTTTAAATCAATGTGGGACTCTATACTAAACGGAAAAGATTGGCATGGCGAAGTTTTAAATAAAAAAAAGAATAGTGATCTTTTTTGGAACTCTATATTAATTTCATCAATTAAAAATGAACATAATGAACTAACACACTTCATTTCTATTCAAGAGGATATAACAAAAAAGAAAGAGAGTGAGGAAGAACTCAAAAAAATTGAGCTGGAGCTTCGAAGAAAGTCGGAACGATTTTCTCTCGCTACCCATGCTGGAGGAATCGCTGTATGGGAGTATTATCCAGAGACTCATGAAAGAATTTGGGATGAAAGAACATTAGAAATGTTTGGCGATAATCCTAATGGTCTCGATAATAAAGAGTTGTGGAACCAACGTATACACCCAGACGACTTAATAACTATTGATAGAGTCGGAAAAGAGGCATTAAGTGGGATAAAGGAATATAATGTAGAGTTCCGAATACAATCGCCAAACAATGATATAAGGTATTGTCAATCTATGGCAAATGTTCAAAAAGATATAAAAGGAAATCCTATAGGCTTTATAGGTGTCACATGGGATATCACAGAGAGTAAAACTGCTGAACAAAAATTAACAAAAGCTCTAAATCAAGTAAATATACTTTATGAAACATCCTTAACTTTAGGGAATACATTTGACCTCGAAGAGTTACTTAGTACTATTCTTAAAAAACTAAAGCAGGTTATTCCATATGACAGTGCTTCTATTCAAGAGTTAAAAGATGATGGTTTTGAAATAATATATGCAGAAGGTTTTAGTCCTACTGATAACATACTTGGATTAAGATTTCCACTTTATGAAGGGACTCAAACCCAGAGAATATATGCAGAAAAGAAGCCACTTTTTGTTCATGATATACATGAACTTCCGGAATTTGATAATTTATCAAAAAACAGTAAAACTCGATCATGGCTTGGTATTCCATTAATATATAACAATGAAGTTATAGGTAAATTGACTCTGGATAAACAGGAGATAGGGTTTTATGACGAAGATAATGCAAGAATGGGTGGAGCATTTGCTACTCAAGCAGGTGTTGCAATTAAAAATGTTAGACTCTTCGAAGAGTTACATATTGCAAAAGAAGAAGCAGAGTCTGCAACAAAAGCAAAGGGTGATTTTCTTGCAAATATGAGCCATGAGATTAGGACACCAATGAATGCTATAATTGGTTTGAATCATCTTCTTACAAAAACTGAATTAAATAAAAAGCAGACCGACTATGTAGATAAAGTTAGTCATTCTGCAACTGGCTTACTAGGAATTATAAATGATATTCTTGATTTTTCTAAAATAGAAGCTGGAAAAATGGATATAGAGAAAATAGACTTTGAAATAGAGAGTATATTTGATAATTTACTCAATTTAGTAAGTGATAAAGTTCGCGCAAAAGGATTAAATTTAAGAATTGAAAAAGATAAAAATATTCCACTCTATGTAAATGGAGATCCATTAAGAATTGGTCAGATTCTTATTAATTTTGTTAGTAATGCACTAAAGTTTACTGACGAAGGAGACATCTCAATCTCTTGTAATCTTATTAGTATGGAAGACAACGTTGCTGAATTAAAGTTTAGTGTTTCTGATACAGGTTTAGGTCTATCTGATGATCAACAGAAAAAACTTTTTAAAGCATTTACTCAAGCTGATACTTCCACATCAAGAAAATATGGAGGTACTGGTTTAGGGCTTTCAATTTCTAAACGACTAGCTGAATTAATGGGTGGAGTTGTTGGAGTAAAAGGTGAACTTGGAGTTGGTAGTACATTTTATTTCACTTTAAAATGTGCAGTTGTTGATGAATCAAATATTGATAAGAAAAAAATCAATGTTATACCATCTGAACTTTTAAACTCAATTAGAGGTGCTACTATTCTTCTTGCAGAAGATAATAAAATAAATCAGCAGGTAGCAGTCGAATTACTTGAATCAGAAGGTTTTGTTATTGATATTGCCGATGATGGTAAAATAGCTTGCGATATGGTTCAAAAGAAAGATTATGACCTTATTTTTATGGACTTACAGATGCCAAATATGAATGGTTTTGAAGCTACAGAAAGAATAAGAACAGAACTAAATAAAAATGACATACCTATTATAGCAATGACAGCTGATGCAATGACTGGTGTCGAAGATAAAGTAAAAAAAGCAGGCATGAACGACTATGTAACAAAACCAATAAACCTAGATCAACTTTGGCAAGCACTTAGTTCCTGGATCAAACCTGGAGATAGAGAATTACCTTCAGGATTTAAAACCAGAGAAAAATCCTCTGAAAATATAGAATTTCCTCAAATAGAAGGAATAGACACCAGTTCTGGTTTGCTTAGGCTTGGGAATAATCAGAAATTATATAAAAAACTACTAAGACAGTTTGCCGATGAATATTCAGATGTAACGGAAAAAATTACTACTCTATGTGGAAACAACAAAATTGAGGAAGCTATTAGGGAAGCCCATACCGTTAAAGGCATATCAGCAAATCTTGGGGCTAATAAATTACAAAAACTAATGGCCAATATTGAGATAGATATTAATAATGGTGATGACCTTTCAAGTAATCTACTGTTGGCTAAAGATGAAATAAATAGTCTTATTAGTGCAATTAATAAGAATCTAGAAATTGATAACGATTCATCAGATATAATTTTGAAGGAACCAATAAACACTGGATTCTTAATCTTAAAACTTAGAGAGGCTGTTCAGCATCTAAATGAAAGAAAACCTAAACCAGCTATAGATCTTTTAGACTCAATTTTATTATTTGAACTACCAGAAATTACAGGAACAAAAATAATAGAAGTTCAAAAGTTATTAGGTCGATATAAAATGAAGGATGCATCAAAAATAATTGAATTATTGATATCTGAATTAGAATAATTATATAACTAGTAATTACAAGATAAACTGATAACCTATTCCTCTAACAGTCCTGATCCTATTTATTACTCTATCACTTTTCAATTTTTTTCTAAGCCAAGCTATGTGTACATAAACTGTTCTTGTTGATACTACAGTCTCATATCCCCAAACCTTTTCAATGAGCTCATCCATTGATATAACCCTATCTGGATTTAAAGTCAGGTATGATAATAACTTATATTCTATTTTTGAAAGTGGTATCTGGGTACCATTTTTTTGTAGATTACAATTTTTAAAATCTATGACAAAATCATCAAAAGATATATTTTTTTCTTCTACAATATCAGTTTGTAATTCATTGTAGCTTTTACGTCTAATTTGGGCTTCAATTCTAGCTAGTAGTTCATCAAATTCAAAAGGTTTTACAATGTAATCATCTGCACCTAACCTAAGACCCGAGACTTTATCACTCATTTGAAACTTAGCACTAGTTATAATTATTGGTGTATGATTACCTCTGGACCTTATCTCTCTTATTACATCAAACCCACTAACACCAGGTAACATAAGATCAACCAGCAGAATATCGAACTCTTCTGTTAGAACTTTCTCCATTCCAGCATTCCCTGTATAAACAGGATAAAAATCATATCCTTCAGCTTTTAATCTGTCACCAACAACTCTACTAATACCTTTATCATCTTCTATCATTAAAACTTTTTTCATCACTTTCTCTCTGGTATCCATAATTCAAAGGTTGCACCTTTTTTTAATGTTTTATGAAAATGTATCGATCCATTAAACTTTTCTATTACCCTTTTGGTTATAGCTAATCCAAGTCCAGAACCAGGGATTTGTTCCTTAATTACACTTTTCCCGCGACGATAATTCTTAAATATATCACCCCATTCATTTGACTTAATTCCAGGTCCAAAATCCTGAATAATAAACGAAATACCCTTTTGTTTCCCTTTTTTTGTATCTTTTACTGTAATAAAAAGGTCTTTGTTTTCAGATCTCTTTACTCCATATTTTATACCATTATCAATTATATTTTGCAGGCATGACATTATTGATTCTGAATGGCAATATAGTGAATCATCCTTTAAATAATTGTTTATAATTATATTCGTTTTACTGCTTTCTATAACTGGCCTAAGATTAACAATTGTTTTGTTTAGAACGTCTTCTATATTTATATAAGTCATAATTACATCTTTATTATTCCAATTATTTGTGGAAATATTTAAAATGTTATCAATCATTTTACTTAACTTTACAGACTCATCACTAATAAGTTTTCCATAATATTTAATACCATCAGGATCATTAATTACTCCACTTTTTATATTGTCTGAACCTAACTTTATAACACTTAGAGGGGTCTTTAATTCGTGGGAAATAAGTGCTGTAAATTCTTTCTCTCTATCTATATTACGTTTTAAATTAATCCCATAAAGATAAATATATAATAATGAAAATATAATCGTTACATATAAAATACCTATACCAATAATATATAAAACTTTTTTGTTATTATAATATTTTTCAATACTCCCTGATCTGTGGCTGCATAGAAGGTAGAGATCTTGCTCTGTTATTGTTAGTGAATCTTCTTTAAAAATACCTTGAACCCTTCTATAATAGTCATCTCTCTTTTCTAAGTTAAAAATTTTATTAAGATTAAAAACTTGATCATATTTTATTAAATCATCAGACTTAATATTACGACCTCTTTTTAGCTCCACAATAAAATCAGGTAATATATTTTTATTTACTTGTGTTAATAGGTTATCTTTAATCAGTTGCTCATATGACATCGTAATTAAAATTGCTTTATATTCATTGTTTTCAGTAGGAGTTAAGGGGAAAATGAATGTTCCAATATAGTTTTCTATAAATAATTGTTCTCTATGTCTTCTTAGGTTTCTTAACGACAATTCCATATCTTGTGGAAAGTTAAACTTTAAGTCACCTTGGAAAATACTACGATATTTTATCTCTTCACCAATTTCTACATAACTAATAGAATTAACTATTTGTTTTAAAACGCTGTTATTTATCATAGAATTATACTGTTTATATAATGTTTCGAACTCAATGTCACTGTTTGTTTCAGTATAATCTCTACTAGAATCTAAAAACTCTTCAAAAGAGTTCATTATTTCCCCTTGTATATCTTTTATCTCGTATAAGACTGTATTTATTAAAAGCCTCCCAGATTTTATTTTGTTCTCTTCTATGTCTCTGTTTACATATATATATAGCGCTATGAATAAAATAGTTACTGTTAATAGTGCAACATATATAATATATCGTTGTAGATTTAGTCTCATTATTTAATTGTGTTTATTATTAAACTATTTTCAATATAAACAAGTTTAAATCGAGGTTAAATTTATCCAAAAACATTTAACTTACCTTTATATTTCATTTAAACAAGACTTAACCCATGAAATTATATTTCGGAGTAACTTATATTCGATGGTTAGGAAATAACCACAGAATTATTAGGAGCGTTATATGAAACGAATTATTTTAACAATGTTAGCAGTTATGTCAGTAGGACTTTTTGCAAATAGTACATCAGAGGATTTAACAAGATCTATTAGAACTACAGAGAGTCGAATAAGTTATGAAACTGTTGGAGAGAAACAAGTTTACCCAAGCGATAGTATTATATCAGTATTTACAGGTCATGCTGATTACCCAGTCTCTGCAGAATATTTAGCTGCAGGTATAGATCTTAGAAATGTATCTTCAGATGTTCTTGATGATATGGATAGTGTTTTAGATGACTATGACTATGATGATACAGACGAAGATGCAGATGAAGATGATGATGTGGATGTTGAATCTTTAATTACTGACCTATTAAAATCGGAATTAGTTAAAGGTGAGATAGAGTATACTTATATGATCGTTGGTAGAAACTTGTTTACAGCAAGTTATGATTTCTAACTAGTTAATATATTAGTTAACCCCTGGTTTAAAGCAGGGGTTTTTCTGTTTTATAATTGAAAGTTAATACTATTATTTTTTTCATATCGAATCTAACTTTTCATTTGTTCACTTAGAAGCAAACTTAGTTCTGTTAACTTATATGGTTTTGGTATAAATGCTGCCAAACCTAATTCTTTTAATTCATCTAGACTTTCATCTCTCATGAATCCTGACGCCATAATTATTTTAGACCCAGGATTTATCTTTTTTATTATAATTAAAGCTTCTTTCCCATTCATAATAGGCATTGTCATATCCAATAAAACAAGATCAATTTCATCTTTTTTTTCTTTATATATTTCTGTTGCTTCTTTTCCATTTTTTGCTAATATCACTCTATATCCCAGGTTTTCAAGAACAGCCTTACTTATTTCTCTTAATAACTCTTCATCCTCAGCTAAAAGTATTGTTCCTTTACCAAGAATCTTATCTCCGTTTTTCTTTTCGATAATGACTTCTCCAGTAGTAGATGGAAGATACAGAGTAAAAGTTGTTCCTACTCCTAATTCACTCTGAACATTAAGACCTCCACCATGATCTTTCATTATTCCATATACAGCTGCTAAACCAAGTCCAGTTCCTTTCCCCTGTTCTTTAGTTGTAAAAAATGGTTCAAATATTTTTCCAATATTTTCTTTAGATATTCCTTTTCCATTATCTTTGATTTCTAAAACAAAATACTCTCCAGCATTTAAATCAAAATCATTGTTTAATGTATATATATTTTTAAAGATCTTATTACCAGTTGTATATTCAATGCATCCTCCCTGTTCCATAGCGTGGGAGGAATTGATTGATATATTCATAATAGCATTTTGAATATCTGATAAATCACCATAAATTATGTGTTGTTTTGCATCTGGATTTGCTTTTAAATTTATTTTTTTATCGATAGTACTATCTAATATTCCAATAAGATCTGTTAAAATAATATGCATATCGATACTTGATGATTTTATTTTACTTTTTTTACCAAAAGCCATTAATTTTTTGGTTAAATCTGATGCCTTAAAAGATGATTTTAAAATAAGATCTATTACATTACAGTCTTCATTATTATTTTTATCTTTTAATAGTTCTGCAGAATTAATGATAACTCCTAGAATATTATTAAAATCGTGGGCGATTCCACCTGCCAATAGACCAACAGCGTCCATCTTATTTTTTTGAGCCAGCTGTTTTAGTAATTTTTCTTTTTCCAATCCTTCTAAAATCCTTTTACTTATATCTCTGAAAAAAATATAATAAGAGTTATCCCCATCAGAATTTGAACTTAGATTAATCTCAGCAATCCACTCATTTCCATCCTTATCTTTCTGTTTTGATATAAAGAGCACATTCCCATTAAGTGGCAGTTCAAACAGTCTATTTTTTAAACTATTACCATCAGAAATTGATTCAAGTTCCCATATTTTTGTATTTAAAAGTTCATCCCGGGTAAATCTAGAGAGTTTAATATATGAATCATTAACATCAATAATGTTTCCAGTTTGATCAACAAAACAGAATCCGTCTGAAGTTGTTGCTATTACCTGTCGATATTTTTTTTCTCTATCTTTTAATTCTTTCGAATTAACTTCTATAGATTGAGCCATATCTTCTATTGATCTAGCCAGAACGTTAAATTCATCATGACTATTGATATTTAGCTTAAGAAGATGTTGGTGGGATTTGACCGTTTTTGATGCACTTATTAGTTTTTGAATAGGCTCAGACAGTATCTTAAAAGATAAAAAATATATCATTAAAAAAATAAGAATTAATATAATTATTCCAATTAGAAGACCCCAACCTCTAATTTCATCTATATTAATTATTAAATGCTTTTCAGGGATTGTAACAAATACAAACCAGTTCCAGTTTTCTACGTATCTGTATCCATAATAAATATTGTCATTATCTGATTTCTTTAAACCATACTCGGCACTGACATTTCCCCAATCTAAACAATCTGTTCCTTCTGGGCATTTTGTAGGTTCTAATACTTTATTATTACCATCAATAACAAAATAATTACGATTAGTATTTGCACTGATATCCTTAAATTCATTTAGAACTTCCATCTGATAATGATTTACATAGTTTTCAACTTTATCTAACCCAGTGGTAGATAATAGCTCTATACGCCTATTTATATTATCTTTAATTGCACTATCTAAGTATAGAGAAATTAGCTCTTTACTATTTGTATATACATTTTTTTTTGCCAACTGTCCGGCCCATAGTGTTAAAGTCAAAAATCCTATAAATATTGGAGGCAATAAAAGTAGTAGAATTTTATTTCTAATCTTCATATATAATATTATTCCTTGCTAGATCTAAAATATCCGATGGAACAATTGACCCCAACTTATCTGCTGTTAATAAATTAACCCCAACCTCAAAATGTTTAGATCTTGTAACAGGAATGTCTCCTGCAGGTATTCCTTGAAGAATTTGTATGGCAATTTCTCCTGCATAACGGCCATCTTGATTTGCAGTTGATACTACTGATAACAGAGCACCTTTTTTAACAGCCAACATATTAGCTCCAAAAATAATCGGGACCTCTATTAAATTTACTAATTTATCCAAAAAAATTGAATTTAGACTGTGGGGTCCTGTGGAAAGCCAAATATAATCATATTTTTCTCTATTGGCCTTTAGTACTTTCTCGGTGCTTTTAAACATTTTTGCAAATCCTTCAGGCATTGGTAGTTGTTCTATAAACAAAGGGATAATGTTAATCTTGGTATTGTTTTTATCTACCCTCTGAATATTTAAAAAGTCAGAGTTTGACGAAGGATAAGATGTATAAAAAAAACCTATATTGTAGGGTTTTTTATCACCATTAGTTTCTAAAATTCTAAGAGTAATTTCCATTAACATTTCATTTTTTAAAACATGGGCAAATCCAGTAATATTTTTATTAGTAACAACATCCATCTTTTCTATTATTCCGGCTTTGACAGGATCAGTAACATAAAAGAAGAGCTGAGGTATTTCCGTATCTTTTAATAGTTTATAAGTTTCCTGTGATGCAATAGTTGCCACAGATATTACAAGATCAGGTTTTCCTATTTTTAACGCCTCTTTTAAAAGTGACCTAGCTTTGTTTCTATCTTTTTCTGCATTATATATTTCAATTGTAACAGTTTCTCCATCTATATATCCATTGTCAGATAGATGTCTTATCAGGCTGTTTGTTCTATCCTGTAGAGATTCAAGAGTCATTGTTTCTAATATTACAATTCTTGGTAACTCTGCTGAGTATAGTGTCACAGATATAAGAAAAATTGATATAAATACTATTTTCTTCATGATAATCCTCTTTTTAAATATGTAGTTACTTTATTAAATTTAAGGGAGATCATTTATGATAACAAGCAATTTATATTTTTCTGATGAAAGAAAAATATACGAAGAGAAGTAATAGTTATTCTGTTAATAAATATAATCTCTAGCTTTAATTATTATTTTCATTAATATTAATTTACAGATATTAAATAACTTTCCCATGCTTTAAATTTCTCTCCACTAGGTTTATTATGGCATGAAGAACACATGGGTAAAATATATTCTTTGGCACCTTTACCATACGTTATAACATGTCCCCCTAATTCTGCATTTGCACTACAGTTCTCAACTTCACATTTATCTGCACTACAACCTTTTTTACTTTCCCAAAACTCTAGCCAACTTTTATGTTGTGACGGTGGGGTGTTGTCTGAGGTAGCATTTTTATTATTAATTATTATATAACTCATTTATCTCCCTTTTTATAAGAATATAAGTATATTTTAATATAAAAAAACTAATATTATAATTAAATAAAGTTATATATTAGTTATATTTGGACAGTGAATATTTGTATTTAAGATAATTATTCTTTAGGTATAATATGTAATTTGATAATAATGTAGATCTTACTGTTATTGATTTCTATTTAGTAACTGATTAGGAGGGTAATTATATTGCATTTTTAATTGTATCTATAGAAATAACAAATATTAATGGATTATCTTCTAATGCTATAAAGTCATATCTTAGATAAAAATCTTTAGATTTTTCATTCAAGCATCTACAATAATAAATTTTATAGCAACATCAGAAGAAATCCTAATAGCTCTAAGCTTTTTAGATACAGGTACAATTTCTATATTTAATGGCATTATTACAGTTCTAAATTAAATAAATTTTTAAGATTTTCATTTTGAGCAGGAGGATTAGTTATTAAAGAATAAAAGACATCTCTATCTTTATCAGCTAAATGAAGAGATTCAATTTCTTCAATATCTTTTTTAGCAGAATCAAGTGTTTTATTCAAAATATATGATGATAATGTTTGGCCGGTTAGTATTGCAGCTTTTCTATTATTTTTTTATTATTAACATCTGTCCTGAATTCTATTCATGTAGTTTTAGTAGCCATAATAACCTCTTAATAATATTCTATTAATATGGACGGTATTTATACACACATTTAGAACTGTTTTTGGATAATATACTTAGTTATATACAAAATAAATAATATAGTTTTTTAAGTAATATCTAAGAAGGCGTCTCGTTTAAGTAATATACATATAAAAATCAAAATAAAATTTACCATGTAAATATATCTTTAGTATTTTATCCACAGAACTTACTCTACTGTATGCAATTATCATATGTTTTTAATTGTATAACTGTTTTATTTACATGTATATTAGATTTTTGTTTAGTTTAATCTTATAGTAATTGTTTTTTATTACATATATTGTCTCCCGAACTTATTGAGTTCGGTGTTCAGAAAAACGAACGATTAATTTTACATTACAATATATAATCAAAATATGAAAAAAATTATGATTATTACACTGTTATTCAAAGCCATGAATATTTTCTCATGTGCTTGGGATTACGATACAATTAAAATGGAAAAGCAAACATTCCCAGGTTTACAAGAACTTATAACAGGACAATTCTTAAGACATTCTACAGAATTTTATGAATGGAGAATTAATGATAGGAAAAAGAAAATTGGTTCAGGGATTTATACACAGCATGATATAGATGATTTAGCCATTGCATATGATAAAGTTGGGAAGAGTCAATTAGCTCTAAATTTACAAAATAAACAACTAATAGATTATAATAATAGATATGAAACCTTAGCTAACTTAGGGACTATATATATACATTCTGGTCAATTAAAAGAAGGTTTAAAGTATCTAAAAGAATCAATAAAGATTAATCCTGATGCGCATTTTGGGAGAGAACAATTCCAAATATTTCTTATCGAATATATTCTCTCAGTAAAAACTAATTATACAAATGTTATAACTTATGATTATTTTAAAGAACATAGTTTTAATTCATATTTAAAAGATATTTATGTTTCAAATGGTATTAAATATGACTCAAAGGAGCGAAATAAGGCAATTATAGGAATCTCTGGAATGTTAAAATTTGGGTTTTATAATTCTCCAATTTTACTATCTGCTTTAGGTGATTTGTTATATGAAAAAGGAGCTTTCTTACTTTCTGCTAGAAGTTATTTAATGGCAAGTAATTATAGTAACAAAAGTAAAATAAAAGAATACTATAAAGAAATTGCAGCTCTAACATTATCTATGCAAAAAGTTACAGGTGTAAAAGTGAATGGTAATAATGATGATAAACTAAAAAGAATAAATAAAGAGTTAAATAAAGAACTAGTAAAAGCAAATAAATATATAAATAATATTTTTGAGAGTGAAATTACCTGGATTAAAGAAGGCAATAATCCTGAAATTGAATTTGATAAAAAGTACTATAATGATTTTAAGTCTACTGAGACTATTAGTCTTACTGAGGATAATGAGGAATTTGGAATACTAGACTAATAATATAAAAGATTTTTACTACAGGAATCTTCCAAAGAAGTTTAAAAGAATATGACAATAGTGATTGTCCCAAATAAAGGAGTTATATGTGGAATTAAAAAGAGTTTTAGGTGGATTATTAATTACTATAGTATTTATCTCAACAGTAAGTTGTAATGAAAAGTATGACTTTAAAGTTGAAGGTGAGAACTTTACTTATCAAGAGAAGACTATATTATTAGGTTCTGACATCGAAGAGGTTTGTAAATCAATTGATATTGGATACGAAATTGAATCTATTCCAAAATCTATTGGTTATTACTTTGATGATTATAGATTAAATTTTTATGTTCCAGAAGGTACTAAAAAAATAGGTTCAGTTATGTTTCAATTCTATAACACAAATGATGATTTTGAATTCGATTTTCTTATTGATGAATTTAATATTTCAACAGATTCTAGTTGGAATTTTATCCTAAACAAACTTAATAATGAAGGTATGTCGTATTCAATTAAAGAAAGAAAAACAACAAAAAGTTTTATAATAAAAAATCATAGGATTACATCAATCAAATATTATATTAAGGATTTAAATAAACCATATAGACTGCAATTTAGATAGTAAACTTAATTCAAAGCTATAAAGGCAAGGCTAACTGACCTATTGAGTAGGTTCTATTCCACCGGACTCTTATAGTAAAATTGTTATATTAAATCATTATTGTTTTTTATTTGTCAAAACTTTGATTACATGCTTTCTCAAAACGCTTGTAAGATTAAGATTCTCATAAAAGATATTATTACTTTTCCTATGAAAAGTATCAATTAATTTTAAACTAAAAACTTCTATAATTTCACCTTCAGAAATTAGACTAATTATATAACTACCTTCATCTAACTCCATTAATGGTAAATAATCTGTTTCCTTAGATTTCGTTAGAATATAAAGAAATCCATCTTTGGCATATCCTTCTATATCAAACTCATATGATTCACCATTCTCATAATCATTACTAAATACAACATGAATCTTATCTATTGCTTCCTTCTCAAAGTTCAAAGCATTTAATTTAAATGTTGGTATAAATAGACAGTAAAGTAACATCAATAAAGCTAGTAAATTACTCACATTCAGTCGTTGTATCATTTTCACCTCCTAGCGTACTGCGCCTAAAACTTAAAATGAATCTAATAGTTAATCGGATTATTTTCTATGTACTTATCCAAGATGCAACCATATTTAAGCATTCTAATATCTTAACCTTTAATTATTATCTGAGCTACTTAATTAGATTTATCAAGGTTTAAATTCCGATCAGAGGTAGACAGAATGATAATTATCGGAAGCAACTGTCTCACTGCTGCATGTGTATGTTGTATAGCTATTACCCCACATAGCGAGGGAATGCCCTTTGGGAAAGATCAGAATACGGTTTATTCGTTGTGAACTTAGTTTAGTTGAAGGTATAACAGCCCTATGTATAAATAACCCAAACGATTAGCAATTAAGACAATAAACGAAGTCAATAGTTCGGTAAAATTTCACAAAAGAACCAGTCTTCTGTTCTACTGGGTAAGGCTAAAACTTTTTGTTTTATAGTAACCTAAAGATTAAGATTCGTTAGAACACACTTCTTTAAACTGAATTCCTTAAAGTCCAAGTCTTTCAACGTTAAACTTAAACTCATCTTAAGGAGCTTTATTGCCTTCAACGCAATATATAGATGCTACATTATATTATGCGATTTTGAATATAATAAAAAATAGAAGCAATTATTTGTATATTCAGAGCAGACTATACGGGCTATAATAATTTTTATTGATTTGTGAGAAAAAATACATAAACATGATCAACCCTATTAAGGTTCTAACACATCAGAATTTTTGATATTAAATTATTTCTCAGGGTAGGTTAATGAAGGAATAAAAGTAAATGAGAAAAAGTTATATTATAACCATATTTATATTAGTAATTTCATCTTGTACTACACTTAATACAAGAGATTCACACGAAAACTCATATATATTATCTATAAAAGATGCGTATTACATTAGTTTAAATATATCCCCTTTTACACATCCATTTGAACAACATAAAGTCAGTTGGAATGTTAATATCATTGAAAATGATGAAAAAGAATATACTTTAACAATGGAAAATATTTCTAGAAATATAAAAGAAAATGACATCCCTCATGAATTAAACAATATTCATAATGATTTACTTAACATTCCAATACAATCAAGATCTTCATTGTCGCTTATAGAGAATATTTCTATATCATTTATGTATAATAATAATGATATAGAGATACTACAATTAGATGATAACTCTTCTAAAGTTATTCAGAAAATAGGAGAAGAATCATTAAAACATTTACTAATGCTATTTCTCAATTTAAATGGCAATAAAATATACCCATTTGCAAATTTTGACAATAAAAATTTTATCAACTTTAAAAAAGATTTTTTAGAATCTATTAATTTAAATGAAGATAATACTGACTTTATGGTAACTACGGGAATTTGGTCTGAAATTATTAAATCTAATAGATCCATATTCATAGGTAAATTTATAGGCTCTACAAAAAGTTTTGGTCATGTAATTGATAATGGAAACAATATTAGTATAGGAATTAGACAAGGAGTAATTATTAATGAAAAATACATTAGTGAATAAAAACTATGCCTAATATTCTGGAATCAGCTAACACATTACCTTCAAAGGTAATATTCCATAGAATCCTTTTCTTCCCTACATGTTCTAATTTAAATAATGGATATCCCTCAATCCTATTGTCTTATTTCAATTGAGAAGCTTAACTTCCGATAATTATCACTCTGTCTACCTCATCTCGGAATTTAAATCTTGATAAATTTAAATTGGTAGCTCAGATAATAATAAAAGGTTAAGATATTAAATGATTAAGTATGGTTGCGTCTTTGATAAATATATAGAAAACAATCCTATTAATTTTATTGATCCTACTGGACTTATTGAGGAAATTTAGTGATGATTGGCAGCAGATATAGTCTAAGTGAGAAAATAAATGTCATTTGATATTGCTATTTTAGATAACGAAGGAAAACCAGAAGTTCAAGTTGGAATGAATTCCAATGAGCACTATGATTTAATTCAAAAAGCAAAAGAAATTAAGTTAAATATATTTCTTCAGTTAAGTGAATATTATGAAGATGTGAATATAACACCATCTGAAGTACAAACTTTCAAAGATGAAATCCAGATTTTAGGAAAAAGTTATAAAGAAAATAATTTGCATTTAATTACTACAAATTTAATTGATTTATGTAATAAAGCTTTAGAAATGAATCGGGGTTTATCAGCAATTGCAGATTAAAAATAAGAATCTATCAGGTGCTGGTGCCGTAGATCCAATATTACGATTCTTGAAGGACAAATTATACCTAACACAAGCAGTATCATCATTGAAAAGGAGGTTCAATAATAAATAATGAAGAAAGCTTATAGAATTATATTACTAATATTATTAGAGGTTGCATTATTAACGGCTATTTCTATAAGTATTTTTAAATTAAAAGATTATACTTTACCTATTTTTTTTGCTGTTTTGGGAGTTGGCTTATTAATTACATCTATTATTGATATTAAAAAAAATAAATCCAAAGAAAAATAAAAAACAAAAACTTCATATGAAGTTCAATTAATAATAATAGTCGGATTGGATTCGGCAACTGGGAATGATTGTAGTAATAAATATTATGATGAAAATATAGAATCTCAAGAAGTTGCTATTGAAAAACTAACACCAATAAGTGAGAAGTACTAATCAAAAATTGAAGATGAAAATCAATCTAAGTTTAAAGGATTTGGTCTTATAGGAGAATAAATTAAATATGAGGAATAAAGCATGCCTAGCAATAGTGTTATTATTTATAATGAGTTCGATTTATATTGTTGCTAATTTAGCAACGATTATTATGTTTCATTTAGGAATTGAACCAATTACAAGTTATTTTGAATCAATGCCATTATTCTTTAAAGTAAGATCATTTAGTTTAGGTCTCTTATTGCTGATAGCTGCAATTGCTGTTTCTAAAAAGAAGCTATTCGGAATTCTCCCAATCATTGTTTACCTTTTATTAGCATTGATTCCAAAGTTAGTTAATCAATTTAAAATGCAAGAGTTAAGTCAAGGTTATATTATTAACTATATTCAGTATTTCATTGTTTTTATTATATTACTGTTTTTAAACAACTTAAGAAGAAAGAAATATTTTAAATAAATATCAATATTAAAAACTAGAGAAACCATAATATAACTGTGGACCTACTTTGTAGGTCAGGTGACCTTATCCTTATGAAAAAATATCAGTTAATTTATAGGCTATCTGAACATAGCCTTTTTTATTTATAAATAGTGTCCAAATAATCGTTCGTTTTTCTGAACACACAACAAACAGAGTCAAACCACCGAAACATGTAAGAAAAATAAGCTGACATGAGATTAAATTAAACAAAATAGTAATATACATGTAAATAAAACAGCTATACAATTAAAAACATATGATAATTGCATACAGTAGAGTAAGTTCTGTAGACCAGGACAAAGATAAATATAGCACTTTTTTTAAGCGATACGAAGAGATGATGAATATGAAATTCAATGACATTATTCTAGAGCAAGTATCAGCATCTAAAACCAAGTTAGAGAACCGGAAACTCTGGGATCATATAATAAATCCTGAAGTTAAAAAGATAGTTGTAACAGAGATATCCAGGATAGGTAGAAACACCAGGGATGGTTTAAAGCTGCTAAGACATATAACAGATGTAAGAGAAGATCTTGAGATCTATGTAGTTATGTCTAATCTAACAATCAAGAAAGGTATGTCTGCAGAAGAAGAGTTTATATTCGATCTGCAGCTCTCTTTAGCTAAAAGAGAAGTTAAACTGTTAGGTGAAAGAACAAAGCTAGGTATTCAACGAGCTAAAGAGAGAGGTGTCATTCTTGGCAGGCCAAAAGGATCCACAAAGATAACAAAGCAAAAGGCATTACAAATAAATGCTTTGTTATCATTAGGGGAACAAAAGAGTGTTGTTGCTAGTGCTGTTGGTATTAGTCGGACTACTTTGTATAAATTCCTTAAATCTTAGTAATACTCGTAAAAAGAGGGTGTTTATAGCCAAAAATATAACTTTAGTTATGTATACAGATTGGGGGTTATGGGCGAGACTGGTTTGTATAGAGTTATAATGTTTTTGGATAACATAGAATTTTTAATTAGATTATGGTTTGGGTACTTTATAGAGTTATATGGAAAATTCGTAATTCTATATAACTCTATTGAACTTAGGATTTAAGGATTATTTAATGCTTTATAGGTATTTTAAACATAATATTTATTAATTAAACATTATCTACTAATATTATATCATTAGGAGCTTATTTTGGCAAAAAAAGATATTTATAAATATTTTCGTGATAAGAATTATGATAAAGTAAAACTCAATCTAAATGATAAAAACCTAATATTAAAAGACAAAGAATATATTTGGTATTTCTTATTTGATGTTACAGGTCAATCATCAAAAAAACTAGAATCTCTGAATAATTTACTTGAGAATAGCAATAATGAATCTTTAGTTTATTATCAATTAGCCCTAACATGTGAACAGCTGCAAAATAGTATAAATTCATATTATACACATAATGATATTAAAGAATTTTTAATCACTTCATTAGAATTAAACCCTAAAACTTCAGTTACTCTCTTCTATTTAGGGGTTTATACAATCAAAATCGAAAGTAATATAATTCAAGGTCTTACGTATATTAATGATGCTATAAACTTAGATAATAATTTATTAGAAAGAAAAATTAAATATCTTATGGATAATCCATTTTTGTATAAAATCGAAGATAGACATTATTCTAATGCTGATTTAGAATTTTTATCTCTAGAATACCAAAAATTAATAAATGACAATGTTGCAACAGTAAGACATAAATTGCAGTTGCTTGAAATATCTATTTATTTAGAAAACCTAGATATATCTAAGAAAATAATACTAGATATAGAACATATTGAAACTAAAAATGTTAGCTATAATTATAATAGGTTATATTTAAAATATTATGAAAAAATTAACAACATTGAAAAAGCTCATATATATTTAAAGACCCTCTCTCATAGTGATCAATATGAATATTATTATAGAAATAATAATTATGAATTAGCAAAAAACTGTATAGAAACAGGAATTCATCAAAAGAAAATAATTAGTCAATATAGATACCAAATTGCAGATTGTCTTGAAAATCTTAATCAAAATATAAAAGCACTTGATATTGTAAATGAAATCCTAGAAAGTACAAATATTGGCTTCTATGTATATGATAATATTTCAGTTATATATGCATATATTATTAAATCTAAAATAAATATGAAACAGAATGATTATCATAATGCAATTAAGAATAGTCGCTTTGCTTACTATATTGCTAAAGAAGAAGATATTCAAAAAAATCATACTATTATAAAAGATAGCTTATATTTTTATTTAAATGCAAACCTTGAAGCATCTATTTATAAAATAAATTCAAAGATTAAAAAAATAAATGAAATAAACCTTGAGGATATAGTTATATCCAAAGACTTTATCAACAACATATATTCTGAAGAGGCTATTAACTTTAGCACTACATCTAAAGCTAAGAAATTAGCAAAAGAATTATTAGATGGTAATGATTATAGGTCAGAATGTTACGATGAAATACATAAAAGATTAAATAAAATTGAAAACAAATTAAGTACAGAATTAAATAAGAAGGTTATTGAAATATCAAAAAATCATAATATAGAAGATACTAATTTTTTGAATAGATTAGCAAGTTCATTCATGGATCTAGATATGTATGAAGAGGCTGTTAAAACATATGATAAATTATTAGTAAATGATTCAAATAATCCTATAACTTTAAATAATATAGGAGTGTGTTATGGAATTTTAGAAAACCACAAATTAGAAGAAGAATATATTGAAAAAAGCTTAAAGCTTGGATTTTTAGATACAGGTCGATTAACTAGAGAACAAAATAAATTAAATATTGAAAAAGAAAAACTAAAAGCTCGTGGTATTGAAAAAGTTGAACTAGAGGCATTAGAAAATTCTATTAGTCAATCATATGAAGAACTATCTGAATCAATAACAAAAACTCAATATAAAGATTTTTATAGAATTGGATCTGGCTTTACAACATTAAATAGGGAACTACATAAATTTAAAGCGTTTGACAATAATATCCTTGATTCAATATCTAATGATTTTCTATATTTTTCTGAAATAAATCAATTAAATGATCCAATGGATATACCTTTACCTACAATGGTTGATGAAGGAGATTATGATTTATGGAAATTAAAATCTAAAGATATTCGTATTGTCGCATTAACAACAGAACAAAATAATACTCTTATGTGGTCTCATTATGGAGACAGTCACAATGGTATTTGCATATCATATAAAATTACATCTTTACCAAATAATATTGGTTGGAATAATGTAAAATATGTGTCACCCCATATTGATAAGAATAAAATAATTGAAGAATATGGTCTATTTGATGCTGGAATTTTTGTTAAACATAATTCATGGAAATATGAAAATGAATATAGGCTCTTTGCATACAAGCCTAGTAATCCTAAAATCAATTATAATTATCCACTGAAACCAAATGAAAAAAATAAATTAATTGGGGCTTATATTACAAAAATTACGCTTGGTTACAAGTTTCCAGATGAATACATCAAAATATTACTTCCAATAATTCAAAGTAAAAATAAAACTAGGTCTGTATTTTTACCTCCGATTGAATTATATCAAACTAAAAAGAAAAAAGAATTTAATTTACAATTAGTAACTAAAAAGATTTACTAGTAGCAAAACGAAATAGAAGTCTAATCTATACAAATTAAATATTATTTATATGCTAAGGTTTATATTTAATAGTTACATCTTTAAAAGGAGATACTGTATGAGTACAATGTTAATAACTAGGCTAGCATATACAGATTTATATGAAGGAATATCACCACCATCCAATATCGAACAACCATTATTAGAAATTGTAGAGAATTATAATCCCTCTTTATTACGTGATACAATCATTGAATACTTAGCTAAATTAAATTATTACTCTCAGTTAAGTGATCCTCAACTTTATTATAATTTACTAGATGAAACTAGCCGTAAATCATTTGGTTCTCTATATTCTAAATATAAAAGAGAATACGGATTAGCAACTATAGTAACTAGACAAAACTTATTATTTATTCTGAAAAACAGTTTTGTAGAATCTAAAACTGATAAAAAACTTATAGATATAAGTCAATTACATAAGGAGTTATCTAAGATTAATTGTTTTGAGGATGTTTCAACAGATGGTGAATATAATGGTGATTTATCAATTGAAAATATATTAAAACTTCTCACGGATCTTTTTAGATCGAATTTTCATTTAGAAAAGTCAAAAATAATTTTGTCAGAAATTAAAAGAAATTATTATTTGATGGTTGATATTTTGGAAACAGCAGAAGGAAAGCAAGCAAATGAGCTCTTATTTTCAGAAACTGGAATACATATTCTAGATAAAATAAAAACTTGTTATATCTTAAATTTATGTTTAATTATTAGATATAAAGCCAATGATTATAGTAATATTATCGATTTAAACTCTGATTTTAATGAATTCAAAGATGATAGTACTACACTTATTACTCATTTAAGGACATTTTTTGAATCGTTTGATTTAAATTTAACTGTCTCAAATATAGATAAATTACAATTAAATAATAACTATTCTGTATGGTGTCATCCTATAGAAAAATTATCAAAAGACAAATATAGAATTTTAGATGTAGGAATTCTTATTGAACGATGTTTTAGAAATACTTTTCTAGATTTAGAGGATAAATTTCTAAATAATAAAGAATTAAAAGAACAAAAAAGAAATGTAGACCTAAGATCAAATGCTTTAGGGCATTGCTTCGAGAAATCAGTAGAAGATTTTTTCAAGAATAAATTGAAACTAAATTTGTTAAATAATAAATATACTGATGGCCAAGAAATAACTGATTTAATTATAAAAATAGATGATAGCCTTATTTTTATTGAAATAAAGGCAGGGTATTTACCAATAAGATTATTATCATCTTATTTTAATGAAGAAATTTTAATGAAAATTTTGTCTAAATATGGATTATATTATCCTGGAGAAGAAGACTATTACAAATTACCTCCAAATGAAAGAAAAGGAACATTACAATTATTACATCTAAATGGAAAAATCTCTAAAGGTATCTCAGAAGACTTATGGGAAGATCATTCAAGTACTTTAAGTGGAATTAAAAATATATACAATTTAGTGATAACCCAAGAATCATCTCTTTCTATTAATTTTTTAAATTTGTTAATACATAAATATAATAAAGAATATGTTAATGAAATATCTGTTAAAGATATAAAATATCATGCTCCAATAATATGTAATATAAGTGACTTTTCCAAGATTTATACAGGTAATATAAGTCTAAGTGATTGTTTACAAAAATATTGCGATTCTATTATAAATGATAGCACAATTAAATTTGTCGATTTTATAGATGAAAATTATAACTATCCTTCTTATATGAACAAAGATGAATATAATCAGTTTGGAGATGAAATACTCCAATATTTTAATATAAAACATAAAAAAATTAAAATATAACTAAACATTGGGATGGAAAATTATGAAATGAAAGAGATAAGAACCTTAAAGGAATTAATACAATTTAGTCTTACATATAAAAAACCTGAGCCATTGAGTGAATCACAAATAGAAGAAATTAAATTTATTCAAACTATTAATGTCGAAGGGTTTTCAGAAGCTGATGTAAGAGCAGAAATAATTGATCCAATAATAAAACATTTAGGGTATAAACATGGTACATACTCATCAGTAAAAAGAGAAAAGAATATCCAGTTTTTAGGAAAAAAGAACAAGTATATTGATTATTCAATACTCTTATGGGAGGAAAATTTTTGGTTGATTGAGGCTAAAAAACCAATTAAACCTAAAAACTTTAGGTATGCAGATCTTAGTCAAGCAGTAGAATATTCTGTACACCCTAATATTAATTCTGTTTTAATTGTGCTTTGCGATGGTCAAAAACTAGAAATCTTTGATAGGGAAGAAAGCCTTACTGAACCTGTTCTACATATACAAATCTCTGATCTATTAGAATCATTTGAAATGTTACAAATCTTATTATCTCCATTACAATCATGGTTTTACTACAAAAGAAGAGTTTTGAAAGTTCTTGATAAAGCATTTGATAAGGAATTCAACCAGCAAAGAGTTAATGAATTTTCTGATTTGATTAAAGATAAATTATTATCAAAAAGGTCACTTGTATTAAAAAATTTCCAACAAAAAGGTTTAATAAAACAAGATAATTGGAATGATAAAAGCAATGAAACTCTTGATGATATTATAGATATTCTATATTTCATAACTCCAACAAACCCTTCTCTAGATAGCATGAATAATAGATTAATTGAACTATCAATAAATAAAGAATTATTTTTCATACCATATAAAATGTTTCCAAGATTAGAAAGAGATTATAATGCTAATTATATTTGTCATTCACTATTATATTATATGAAAGCAGATCAAAATAATATTAAATTCCAATATTTACCAAAGACAGACAAAAATGATCTAAAAGTATTTATTAAGTATTTAATTGAATTAACATTAAATTTTTCTGATAATGATCCTAATAAGAAAGTTATCCTTTTAGCTTCTGATACATATAGAAGAATAAATAAAGTCTTATGTATTGCTAATTCACAAAAACTAAATTTAGGGAAAATTGAACATTTATCAACTAGATACATGTATGATGAGTTTTCATGGGAACAAATATTATCTTCTTCTAATAGAAATATTCTAAGAAAAATTGACCTATTAACTTTAGAAGCAGTAACAAAGTTTACACGTAACTATCAAGATGATAAATCTTTTAAAGTACATTTAGCAATTGAAAAATTAAAATCATTATGGTCATTTGAACTAAAGATTCTTACAGAACTAAAAAACTATAATTCCTTGAGAAAAGAGCTAAATCTTGGTGAAATGTTTCCTACAGAACACTGTAGTGTTAGTCATGATTATTTAGGTCATTATGCATTAGTTATTATTAAAAAATTTCCAGAATGGGAAGAGTATGCTTTAAAGAAATTTAATAATGAAATTAACACTATCGCGAATTTAGGATCATGGAGTGCTAGAAAATTATTAGAGCAAAATATTTTAAATTATTCTGAAGAGAAAAAACATGAACTAGCAGCAGAAAGATTTTTTTATGGAGATAAAGAAATTCAAAAAAAGTTATACCATGAATATACTAAAACATAGTTGTTTAAAGGTTTTTTAGATTATATAAAAACAAATAATTTAAATTCCTTCTCGTAGCAATTTAAATAAACATATATTGGAGAAACCATGCACCCAAAAGCACTTGATAATTATAATACTAAATTAATACACATATCTCAAAAAATAGAAGTAATTAAAATGGAACCAATTGATAACAATCCCAAACCCAAACCCAAACCCAAAACTAATGATTGTTATGTATCTGGGGTAATAACAGCTAAAGATATTCAATCATTAAAAATCTCATATTCAGATTATTTAGGTAATGAAATTGGATTTTATTTTATTTTTGATAATTGTAAATATCAATTACTAAGAGATTCATTTAATGATTTAATTAATATTTTATTAAAATTAAATAATGAGATTGAATATAAATTGTTAAGCATTAAATATTTAACTGAAATATATAAAGATTGGATAGAAATATCTATTAGAACAAACTCAAATGAAACATATTTAGAATATCTGAATAATTTATTTGAAAAAGAAATAAAAGAGTATACGATTATTGTACCTATTCATAATATGTTTACTGAATCGAACTTTAAATTAGGGAATATTCAAATATATAATATGTCACCAACAATTATCGACAAATGGTTTTCAGAAAGTGATAAATCAGATGAAAATATTTTAAATCATATTGAAAAATTTAAAAAAGATCATCAAGGTTATATTGCTGCAGCATATTCAGTCAAAGCAGAAAAAAATAAGGCTATGGAAATGGCATATGATAAAATTAATGATGCATTTATGGTTCTAAGAATATTTTCAATGAGTAATTTAAAAATTACTGTAAAGTCATATATAGATTTGAATTCTTGGAAATTATCAGAAGTAAATCATACTTTGATTATTGATAAAAATACACAAGAATTAGTTTCCAATAAAACTTCTATTGTTAATAATGTAAATGTTGACCCAATTGCAAATGAAACTATACATTATCTTACAAATTCATCTTTATCATCCTTTAGTGATTTAATAAGAATAGAAAACAAAAATAATTATCAATCTAAGTTATACGATTCACTACAGATTTACTCTAAACACACAATACAAAAAGAAATATATGATAAATTACTATATGTTCTTGTTAGTCTTGAAAGTCTAATTATAAAAAATGAAACAGAACCATTAACTCAAAATATATCTGAACGAATAGCATTTATTGTTGGTAATACAGCTGATGAAAGAGTAAAAATTGTTAAACTTATAAAAAAGATATATGGATTACGTTCAAGATATGTACACCATGGAAAGCAACCAATTGACCAAATGGAGGTTTTAGATGAGTTTTTACATGTTGTATGGGTTTTTTATACCATTCTAGTACAGAATATAAATAGGTTTGAAACAATTAATGATTTTCTAGAAGTGATTGAAAATAAAAAGTATTCATAAAATAAATATCATTTTTACCTACACAAACGTTAAGCACTAGACAGAATACCTACAATAAGAAGTTAGAACTAGACCATTTTTTATGTATTTAAATTTTTCCCAAAGTTTATTTATTTTTTAATAAATAATGTGTAAATATATGTAATAATTTTTTTTATTCCTATAATTGTTAATAGGGGTAGTGGAAGCGAAGCTGTCACCAGGGGCCACGGAATTAGTATAAACTAACTTTAATAGAAAAGGATATTTACAATCACCTACGAAGACATACCGCTCTGACAGATTTATACGCATATCTCTGCTGAAGAAGTTCGAACCTCTTTGACCAAAGAAAAATATTAATCATGTGCTATTCCTTATTAAAGGAAATAATTCATATAAAGAGGCGGTAATGAAAAGAGTTTGGGAGACTGATGAACTGATAGATTTATTTACATTGATTAAATCTGATTTAGAATTCATATATAAAAAAAGTAATGACACAAATAGATTGGGCTTTGCTTGTTTGTATAAGTTTTTTAAATTAGAAGCAAGATTTCCAATAAACCAGCTTGAAATTCCCCATCAGGTCATTCTTTTTATTGCAAAACAACTCAATATTACCATAGATATTTTTAAACAATATGACTGGAATAGTAGAACTATAAAAAGACATCGTGCTGAAATCAGAGAATTTTTTGATTTCAAAGAAATGACTCTACAAGATACAGAAAACCTTATCGAATGGCTTTATAAAAATAATAATTGCTACAAAAAGGAAATTGTTACAACAATAGCTTTAAAGCGTCTCAGGGAACTTAAACTTGAGCCTCCAACATCTGATAGAATGGATAGAATTTCATCTTCCGCTACGATAAAATATGAGAGAAGACTTTTCCTTTCAATAAAAGAACGATTGGCAGATGAAACACTTTATTTAATTGATCACCTTATTCATGAATTTGCACAATATGAAAATTATGATAATACAGATGATATTATAACTTTTAATAAACTGAGAAGTGATCCTGGACGAATTGGCCTAGAAAGTATTCTTGACGAAGTTAAAAAACTTCAAGTTATCAGAAATCTTAAAATACCAGAAAATATTTTTGATGATATTCCGCAAAAAATATTGAAGGAATATAAACAAAGAATTTCATCAGAATTATTAGGAGAAATAAAACGACATCCTGATGAAATCAGATATTCTCTTCTTGCTATCTTTTTCTGGGAAAGAGGTAGGGAGATTACTGATAACCTGGCTGATTTATTAATATCTATTATACATAAGATCGATTCTAAGGCTGTTAAAAAAGTAGAACGAGAAATAATTAAGGAAATTAAAAAAGTTCATGGTAAATATAATATCTTAAAAGGTATAGCTGAATTATCTATAGAAAATCCGGAAGGAATTATTAAAGATGTAATTTATCCATCATTTAATAAAAAGCTCTTGCAAGATCTCATTCAAGATTTAAAAATGAATAACAGCGCATTCACAGGGAAAGTGCGTACTGTAATGAAAAATTCTTATTCAAGACATTATCGAAGAATGCTTCCTAAACTTCTAAATATTATTGAATTCAAATCAAATAACGATATCCATAAACCGGTCCTTGAAGCATTAAAAATTGTGAAAGAAAATATCGACTCATCAGCAAGATATCTACAAATTGATGATACTTTCCCAATTTCTGGAATTATTAAGTCAAAATGGAAAAGTGCTATAATTCAGAAAAATGAACATGGAAAAGATGTAATTGAACGATTTAATTATGAGATATGTGTTCTTCAAGCTCTTAGAGCAAAACTGAGATGCAAAGAAGTCTGGATAACAGGAGCTGATAAGTATAGAAATCCAGAGGATGATTTACCAGATGATTTTGACATAAAAAGAGATGAATATTATGAGGCATTGAAACAACCAAATGATGCAATGATTTTTATTGAAAAACTTAAAAATGAAATGGATGATGCATTACAGAGATTAAATAATAATATTCCAAAAAATCCCAAGGTTAAAATTACAACATTTAAAGGAGGTCGGATTTCTGTTACTCCGTCAGATCCACAGAATGAGCCATTGAACTTATCAATATTGAAGTCAGAATTAATGAGAAAGTGGCCGATGATCAATCTTTTAGATATTCTCAAAGAAACGGATTATTACACTAGTTTTACAGATAATTTTAAATCAACGGCGGTAAGAGAAACTCTTGATCGGGAAAACATACAAAGAAGATTGTTAATTACTTTATATGGACTCGGAACAAATACTGGACTTAAAAGGATTGCCAAGGCAAGTAATAGTTCTGAGACTTTTGATGATTTACTGGCATGTTGAAAAGAACTCAACATGTATATATTCCCAATTAAAAAGCTGCTCATCTTCAGAAGTCGCATCTATGATAGAAGGAGTTTTGAGGCACTGTACAAAATTGAATATTGATAGAAATTATGTAGATACTCATGGACAGAGTGAAGTTGCTTTTGCATTCTCGCATCTCCTGAATTTCTCATTAATGCCAAGATTCAAGAATATAAACAGACAAAAACTGTATCTTCCTAATAATTCTATTAGAAATGATCTTACAAATATTACACCTGTTCTTACACGACAAATTGACTGGAATATTATAAAAGAACAATACGATCAAATGATTAAATATACTACTGCTCTTAGATTAGGCACTGCTGAAACAGAAGCAATAATGAAGAGGTTTACCAGAAACAATCTTCAACATCCAACATACAAAGCTCTCCAGGAGTTAGGGAAAGTTGTCAAAACAATATTCCTTTGTGAATATCTCATGTCAGAAGAACTAAGGATAGAAATTCATGAAGGATTAAATGTTGTTGAAAATTGGAATTCTGCGAATAGTTTTATATTTTATGGAAAGTCCGGAGAAATTCAGAGTAACAATCTTGAAGATCAGGAACTGTCAGTTCTTTCATTACATCTATTACAAAACTGCTTAGTTTATATAAATACACTGATGATCCAGGAAGTCCTATCCAAAAATGATTGGCAGAATAAAATGCAGATTGAAGATTACAGGGCATTAACACCTCTCATTTACCAGCATGTAAATCCCTATAGTAATTTCAATCTAAACATGGACAAAAGGATTCCTATAAAAGTTAGTTGACACTAATCCCGTGGCCCCTGGTGACAGCTTCGCTTCCACTACCCCATATAACGTGTATTTTTGCAAAAGTTTTAGTTGTAATCCAATGGTGATTCATCCTATTGTTAGCTATAATCCAATGGTGTTTTGTTGAGTCTGCTGTCATAATCCAATGGTAAATAGAATGTTTCTATGATATTATGTTTATATGGACAGGAATATAGATAATTATTTATTAGAGTGGAAAGAAAGGGAATCCCATAAACCTCTTATAATTCGTGGAGCACGACAAGTTGGGAAAACATGGAGTGTCGATGTTTTTGCTAAAACGTTCACTCATTATATTAAGATTGATTTTGAAGAAAATAGGGATGCTATTTCATATTTTCGTGATAATAATATAAATAGAATTATAGATGAAATAACTTTAGCAACTGGTATTCCAATTATCGACAATAAAACTTTACTTTTTTTTGATGAATGTCAACTTTGCTCTGAACTCTTAAAATCTTTAAGATATTTTTTTGAGAAGAGATCGGGACTGCATGTCATAGCAGCGGGGTCTCTACTGGATTTTACACTAAACGAGTTACAATACCCCATGCCTGTAGGCAGAGTGGAGTTCATGTATATGTATCCATTAACTTTTTGTGAATTTTTATCTGGGGTGGGCAAACAAAATCTTCGAAATTATATTGAGAGGTATAATTTGAGTGAAGAAATACCCCCTGTTACACACAATCAATTACTAGAAGCACTCAGAAGTTACTATTTTATTGGAGGTATGCCAGAAGTAGTACAGGAATATTTTAGCTCTATGGATTTGCTCTCTGTACAGCGTGTTCAAACTGCATTAACTACTTCTATACAACATGATTTTTTGAAATATGCAAATAGAGATGAACTTCATTATCTAGCGGAAGCTTTTTTATATTTAGGAAGAAATACAGGGAAAAAAATAAAATACAGCAATATAAATAAAAATGTTCGTTCAAATGTTGTTAAAAATGCAATAAATAGTTTGGTGATGGCAAGGATCTCTCATAAAATTTGTCATTCTGGTGGAGATGGCATTCCATTAGGGGCTGAGGTAAAGCCAGAGCATTTTAAAACTGCTTTTGTGGATATAGGTTTAAGTAATCGCATCTGCGGATTAGAACTGACTAATACTATGGATATGTTAACAATCAGAGAGGGATTATTGGCAGAACAGTTCACTGCTCAGGAGCTAATAGGGTGTTTTTTACCTTTTGAAGATAGGGAAATGTATTACTGGATTAGACAAAATAAAAACGCTAATGCAGAAGTTGATTATTTAATAACAGTAAATAATAGAGTTATTCCTATTGAAGTAAAAGCAGGGACTACAGGTAGCTTGAAATCCTTACATGTTTTTATGGCTTCTAGAAAGGCTTCCCCTTTTGCAGTAAGGTTCAATTTAAGTTCACCATCTGTAACAAATACTAACCATAAAATCCAAGTGGGGGGTGTTAATAAAATTGTAGATTTTAAACTGATAAGTCTTCCCTTATATATGATCAGTCAGGTTAAAAGAATAACTAGAGAAATCTGAATATTATTTTATGTAGAATTGTCATCATTTTATATATTTAAAAGTAATAATTCAATTGTAAAAGTTGTACCAGAACCGCTAGATTTACAGGTTATAAATCCCCTATGGCTTTCGATAATTGACTTTACAGTATAAAGACCCATACCCATACCTTTAGAGTTCCGACCTTTATCAACCTTATAAAATGGCTCAAAAATGTATTTTATATCACTATCTGATATTCCTTTTCCATTGTCATCAATAATAATTTTAAGATTTCCTTGTTTTATAGTTGCTGTTAAAGAAATATTCCCCTCAGCAGCTGTATATCTTTTAGCATTCTCTAGTATGTTTTCTATTGCTCTATTTAAAAGTATGGAATCGCACGATAATGTTTCTTTGTCATTTATATCAATTTGATAGTCAAAAACTCTATTGTAAATCAGACAATCATCTTTAAATGCCATGGTTAGTTCCGTTAAAAACTCCTTAATATTTATAGTGGTAAACGTTCTTTTCCATTCTGTAGTTTCCATTTTAGAATAGTCTACTAATGTATTTATTCTCTCTTCTAATATATTAGATTTATCCTTTATTATTTTGTAGTATTTCTCTGTTTTATCTTTAGGTACTAATTTGTCATTAAAAGCTTCAATATAACCCTTCATACTGGTTAGAGGTGTTTTAAGATCGTGGGAAATTGACATTAAAATCCTAGCCTTCTGGTCTCTGTTTTCCTTTAAAACTAAACCCATCTTATTAAAAGACTCATAAAAGCTGTGGAGTTCATCTTTATTATCCCTTACAAGGTTAAGATCAAACTCTCCTTTAGATACTTTCTCTGCAGCCTCTTCCAAACTAAAAAATGACATTTTAAGGGAGTATAAAAGTTTAAAATTGATAAGAGCTGGTATTATAAAAAATATGAGAGTTGAAACTAATAGTATAGGGATTAGGTAGAGTCTTATATATCCAAAAATTGTAGATTTATCAATTCTAAATACAAAAATACCATAAGAATCTTTGAATTTAAATGGCTCAGTTCTGTAACTAAAGGAACTGTTTTCAAACATTTTTAGGTTTGTAATAGTAGTATTAATATTTAAGTCGTTTACATCTGTTTTAACTGCAGAGTAAGTAATTCCACTATTTTGTTCAAATATCATTATTATATGTCGTCTATTAAGTTTATCTATTTGTGCTGTATTATTTGTTAACCTAGCATATAATTCTTTGTGGAATTTTTTTTGGGATACTAAACCTGTATTTTTATATTCTGAAGGTGAAAAAAAGTTATATGCACCAAAAGGTATTGCGCATATAAAAAGTAGAGAGAGAAGGGTATTTATAGATAAAATAATTATATATCTTTTCCTAAATGTCATTGTTTTGGGCCTCGAAAAAATAACCAAAACCGTGGGAAGTTTTAAAGAACTTTGGTTTTTGTGGATCATCTTCTATTTTTTGCCTAATTCTACGCATATGTACAGTTACTGTAGATATATCTCCATAAGTAGAGCCCCAGACAGCTTCGTAAATATCTTCCTGGGATCTTTTTTTACCTCGGCTATTCACCAAATAGATAACAATCTCAATCTCTTTAGGACTAAGATTTATTACTTTGTCGTCTTTTTTAAGACTATAAAATTCTAGGTCTAAGACGCAGTTTCCAAATTTAATTATATTTTTACTTACAGCACTATTTAGTTTTATACGTCTTAAATGAGCTCTGACCCTAGCCGTTAATACTTTTGGAGAGAAGGGTTTAGATACAAAATCATCTGCACCTATACCAAAACCCATAATCAGATCTGAATCGTCGGTTCTAGCAGATACAATTATAACAGGAGTTATGTGGTCTACTCTTAGTTTTTGTAGAACTTCAAAACCATCAATTCCTGGTAAGTTTATATCTAAAATGATTAGATCTATCTCTTTTTCAGAAAGAAGTTTCAGCCCCTCTTCACCAGAGGGTGCATGGAAAGTTGTTATACCATCATTTTCAAGGTACAGAGTTATTAATTCGGCAATTTCTGCTTCATCTTCTATAATCAGTATATTTCCACGCACTGTTTTCCCCTTAACTCTAAATTAGTTCTTTAACATTATCTGTACAAAAACAGCTTAATCCAATAATTGGAAACTTCTCTTTAAGTCTCCTTAACTCTTGTTCTATTATTGGCAGCTGTTCTTTATTACAGTATATAATAAACACTACATTGTGCTCTGGCCATACATCGTTTCCTAGGCAAAAACCTTTATGCCCTTTACCTGCGGAATCTCTTAACAATGTATAGTTTATACTGTTTAATTTGTTTAAATCTCTTTCAATTATATCACTTAATGCCTGATTTGCAAAAATATCTAGCCTAATCATCGGATAGCTCCTTTTTCTTAATTAATAACGTATATAAAGTTGGTACTAGGTATAGTGTAATAATTGTATTCGCAGCTAAACCTGCAGTAACTGTAATTCCTAATGGTTGCATCATTTCACTTCCTGGTGTTGGAAAGTAGGCCATTGGTATCATTGCACAAATAGTAGTTAATGTTGTCATTAAAATTGGTCTAAGCCTGGTCTTTGACGCTTCTATTGAAGCCTCTTTTATATGCATTCCTCTTTTTACAAATAGGTTTATTCGATCTACTAATACAATACCGTTATTTACTACAATTCCTAATAACATCAGAACCCCTATTAGAGTAAACATACTTAATGGCATACCCATTATTGTAAAAGCTAATACAATACCTATAACTAACATTGGCATGGATAAAAAGATAATAAATGGTGCTTTTAGAGACTCAAACTGGCTTACCATAACTGCAAATACTAAAAGTATTGCAAAGCCCATAATCATTAATAGAGCTTCCGTATACTCCATTAACTGCTCAGTATCTCCAGATAGTTTAATATCTACTCCATCAGGTATTAGTAGTTCATTATCTATTAACTCTTCAATTTCAGATTTTACTGTAGCAGAAAGTATCCCCTGTTTTGGAGTAAGGTTTACCTTAATAATTCTAGACTGATTCTCTCTTTTAATAGCAGCAGGGGAGTCCTGTTCAGTAAAAGTTGCAATATTAGAAAGTGGAATCCTATTTCCAGATCTATTTAAAATAAATAGTGAATCTAGGTTTATTCTCTCATTCCTATCCTGTTCTTTTAATCTTAGAACTATATCGTACTCCTCTTCTCCATCGTAGTATGTACTTGCATTTGTTCCTGCTAACATGGCTCTAATTTCCCCAGCCAAAGTTTGGGTGTTTAGTCCTAAATCGTATATTTTAGCCCTATCAAACTGGATCTCTATCTGTGGTAATCCTCCATCAAAATCACTGTTAACATCAGAAACTGTTTCTGCTCTATTTTTTATAAGTTCCTGTAACTCTATTGCTGTTTCTTGAACTTTTTCTAAGTTTGCACCGGTAATATCGATATTTAGCCCACTTCCTCCAGTAATTCTAGATGTCTGATCTGTTGCCTGAAACTCAAAATCACAATCTGGGTATTTATCAAATAATGATCTTAACCTATCTTTAGCAATAGTTTCCGATGTAGTTCTTATATTTTTATCCGCTAGAGTTATTAATATTTTACCCTTGTAACTACTGCTTCCTGCTAACCGTCCTACACCTACTGTAATTACACTATTTTTAATATCTGTGAACTCAGTATCTATTAGATTCTCAAAGTCCATTAGGATTTTATCTGTTTTTTCTAATGATGAACCTACAGGCAACTCTACATTTAGTAATATACTATCTGCCTCTGTTTGAACCATCATTACAAATCCTACATTTTTAATCTGTATGAATGATGCGATTAGTAAGACTACAAAAAATAGAATTGTTTTAACTCTGTGTTTGATAACAACGGTTAGTGTTTTCTTATAAAAATTATCTACAGATGTTAAAGCTCTCTCCATGGCATCGTCTAAAAACTTAAAAAATCTATTTTTAATAGGTCTCTGTTTTGTTGTATATATCTTTATCACTTTTCCTGATAAAACAGGTATTAAAAATATTGCAACTACAAGAGATGAAAGTAGGGCAATAATAACTGTTATAGACATTGAGTTAAAAAGGATGCCAAAAATATCTAGTTGTTTTCCAAAAATTAACAGTGGTAAAAATACAAATATTGATGTTAAAGTTGAACCTGTTATTGGTGCCGCCATCTCAGTTGCCCCTAAATGGGCAGACGGTTCTAAAAGTACACCTTTATTACGGTAGACAAATATATTCTCTAACATAACAATTGAGCCATCTACAATCATACCTATACCAACTAAAAGTCCAGTTAGAGTTAACATATTAATTGTATTCCCAGTTAAAGCTATACCTGCAACTGTAATTAATAGAGAAACAGGAAGTGATATTGCTACAATTATTGTAGACCTTAACTGTCTTAAAAATAGAAATAGTATTATTACAGCAAAAATCAGACCTAACTCTGCACTTGTTAAAACCTCAGATAGTGCGTTTGTTATCGCTTCAGAGCTATCACTTAATATCATAATCTCTATATCACCAGGTAGTTGCTTATTAAGTTGTCCTACTATATTTGAAACATCTTTTGCTGTATCTACAGTATTTGCTTCAGTTCTTTTAACCACAGAAAGAGTAATCCCTGGTTCTCCATTTACATATATCCTTGAACTTTCATCTGAAAACCCCATATATACGTCAGCAATATCTTTAAGTAAAATCTCTTGGCCTGAGATCGTCCGTGTGGCTCCAACTGTTCTAACAGAGGTATTTTTAATCTCTTCTAAAGATGTAAACTGACCCTTAGTTTTAATTAAATAGTTAATATCTCCCTCTGTTATAGCACCAGAACCTAACTGAATATTCTGACTTTTTAATATTCCTGCTACCTGGCTAATACTAATGTTTAATGCTTCCATTCTGTTTTGTAAAAAGTCGACCTTAACAATCTCTGTGGTTCCACCTGCAATATCTACAGAGGCAACACCATCAATTTTTTCAAGTTCTAAAGCTATACTATCTTTTGCAATATCGTATAACTCTGCTATATCTCTGCTACCTTTTAAGGTTAACTCCATAACGGGCATTGCACCTGGATCAAACTTTAGAACAAGGGGTTTATCACACTCCTCTGGTAGCTTACTAATAACTCTCTCTAACTGATCTCTAACATCGGTGGCTTTTACATCTACGGTTTCACCCCAATTAAACTCCATAACAACTAAGGAATAACTCTCACTAGAGGTTGATGAGATCTTTTTAAGTCCAGAGATATTTACAATATTCTCTTCAATTACTCTTGTAACACTCTCTTCTACTTCACCTGGGGTGGCCATAGGGTATACTGTGGAAATTGCAATAATTGGTACTTCAAAGGATGGGAAAAAGTCTACTGGCACATCTTTTAGTAGGGCTAATCCCAAAACTGAAATAACCACAAAACTAACAACAACTGTTAGGGGTTTTTTAAGTAAGGATTTTAACATTATTCACTCTCCTTGCTAGTTATTGTTCTAACTTCCGAACCATCTTCAAGGTATGTGAAACCTTCTGTTACAATGGATTCCCCAACTTCTAAACCTTTAGTTATCTCTACAGAACTCTCATTTTGTAATCCAAATTCCACTGGGGTAAAAAATACTTTATCGTCAACAAATTTCCAAATATAACTCTGGTTATTTCTTGTTACGATATTATCCCTATCAACCACTGTTGTTTTGTTTATATTTTTTGTTATTAGGGTAATATTTACAAACATTCCAGGTTTTAAGACCTTTTTAGTATCATGTAGTTTTAGCTTAATTTTAAGAGACCTTGTTATAGGGTTAACAACTGGATTTAATTCTGAAATGGAAGCTAAAAACAGTTCATCTACATAAGTCTCTGTTGTAATTACAGCATTAAGACCTTTTTTTACTCTGTTTAAATCTCTTTCTGATATATTTGTTATTATTTCTAACTCATCTAATGTCCCTATTTTAAATAGTGGAGCACTAGGTGCTGACATTGAACCTACTTTTCCTATTACCTGGGTTATAGTTCCAGTAATTGGTGACTCTACAGGACTTAACGCAAAGTTCATACCTGGTTTATTTCTATCTATATATCCAACAATAGTTCCTTTTTTAACATAGTCTCCCTCTGATACTAATAAAGAACTAACTTTACCTGAAACGTCTGGGTAGATATCTACACTATTAGATGCAACAACATCTCCTGCTAATTTTATAGTTTCTCTGATAGCTTCAGGTTTTATGGTTTGAATCTTTACTATAGGTAGTTTTACTTCTTCAACAAGTAATTCCTTCTGCTCTTTTTTATTACATGATGTTAATAGGGCTAAACATAAACCTATAAATAATATCTTTTTCATCTTATTCTCCTTTTCCTTGTCCTTGTCCGATCATATATTCAATATCAAATGTTGCTGCTAAGTAATTATATTTTTCACTTAATAGCTCTAGTTGTGCCTTTCTAAGTTCATTTTCAGCACTTTCAACTTCAAGAAGTTCTTTACTTCCCTGGTTATATGCAAGTATTGTTAAATCAACTCGCCTCTTAGCTAAATTAATGGTGGATTGTAAACTATCTTGTAGTTCTAAAGAGTTATCTAATACCTGGATTTTCTGGGTCAACATTAGATCTAAGCCATCTAATAATTCTTCTCTACCAATAGCAGCAATTTTTTTACTATTTTCAAGTTTTTTAATCTCAGTTCTAGTCTTAGAGTTTGGTAATAGAGAATCAAAACTCATTGCTAACATGGCAGAAAAAGTTCCCATATCATCTAAGAAGTTATCGCTATCCCAATTATCTGTTTCAAATGGATCGTTTAAGGCAGTAGACATTGAGTATGAAAGGACTAAAGCTGGGTAAAATGAGTGCTTTTTAAGATCAATCTGAATATCAATGAATTCTAAACTTTTATCTAATAAAGCTACATCAATGCTATTTTCTAAATCTGTATCTCCAGAAATACTATTCTCTGTTATCTCTATTGTTCCATCTAAAATAATATCTGATTTTACACCAAGACTGTTTTTAAAACTTTTTATGGAGATATCGTATAGTTGTTTAAGGTTATTTAATTGAGGTTTGAAATTTTCTAAACCTACCTGAACTTCTAGCAGTTGTAACTCATCTACATAACCCATTTTGTAGTTCTCTTGTAACTGTTTATATCTCTTTTCTAGTTCATCGTGGTTATACTGAAGTACTTTAATCTGCTCTTCTAATAATATAAGTGTATAAAATGATTTTTTTATATCCCGAACTAACTCGATCTCTTTTTTAGATGTATTAATTTCTTCCAATTCTACATTTGAGTTCAACAGTTTTATCCCATCAATTATTGCAGGAGAGAACATTAGAGATGTTTCAAATCCTAAAATAAAGTTTGTTGGAGGGATATCAAAGGTCATAGTTCCTATATCTGTAGTTTGGGTCGTATTATTATGGCTAAACCCTGTGGTCCCAGTTAATTTTGGATAAAAGGCGTTGTAAGAAGTCTTTTTATCTAGCTCTGCATTAAGCTGTGTTAATTTCTGTTTTTTTAATGACAAACTATTTTGTAATGTTAATTCAATAGCTTTATTTTGATTTATTATTAGTGGTTCACTAAATATATTAACTGATATAAGTAATAAAATTGTAAATAAAGTATTTCTTTTCATATCGTAATATCTCCTTGATTAGGAGTTTAGAATTTAAAAAGAAATTATTTAGTAGACAGATTATTAATACTATATTAACGATTTGTTCATATTTGAATTAGATAATAATTGTCTTCTGTTCATTTCATTTTAAAGAGTGTACTTCATCTTCTAAGATGTTACTGTTAAGCTGTAGTAAATAACTGAATTAGTAATTCTAATCTATATATTATATGAGAGGAGTGTTATAGGTAGATAATACTTAGGAGAAATAACTTATGAAAATTCTGAATTATGGTTCGATGAATATCGATATAGTGTTTACCGTTTCTAACATAGTAAGACCAGGAGAAACTATTTCTAGTAGCAGTATGCAGCAGTTTGCCGGTGGTAAAGGTGCCAATCAGTCTGTAGCTCTTGCGAAAGCCGGCTCAGAGGTCTGGCATTGTGGTAAAATAGGAGAAGATGGTGAGTGGCTAATGGGGAAATTAAATTCTTTTGGTGTTAAAACCGACCTTATCAGAAAATATGAAGGTTCTACAGGGCAGGCTATTATTCAAGTGACTCCAAAAGCTGAAAACTCTATTATTTTATTTGGTGGGGGAAACCAGAATATGAAAGAAGTAGAAATTCTGGATACAATATCCCATTTTGAATCTGGTGATTATCTGGTTCTTCAAAATGAGATAAATCTTGTTCCTAAAATTATAGAAGAAGCTAGAAATATAGGGATGAAAATTTGTCTTAATCCAGCACCTTTTGATGAATCCATAAATTCTTGGCCATTAGATATGGTTGATATTCTAATTGTTAATGAGTTGGAAGCCGAGGGTTTAGCGGGAATAAAAAGTAGTTTTACAGAGGTTTTAAACCATTTAACAGAGAAATTCTCAGATACTGATATCATTATGACAGTTGGTGAATCGGGAGCCTATTACGGAAGAAATGAGACTAGAGAGTATGTACCTATAACTAAAACTAAAGCTGTTGATACAACTGCAGCTGGTGATACGTTCCTAGGTTATTATCTTGCATCTAGAACTGCTGGGTATGAAGTCAGAGAATCAATGCAGAGAGCATCCAAGGCCTCTTCTATAACAGTTTCTAGATATGGAGCTATGGACTCAATTCCTTTGGTGGGAGAAATATAAATATCCAAATACTTATTGTTATACTCAGATTGATGCCATATATACAAGAATTGCTCAATATAAATAGCTAAGTGGCTGCAAAAATATATATAAAAGATCTAACATGGTGGATTTACTTCTTATTGTTTCTTACAATAGAAATAATATTATATTGCGTTAATTTATATATAAGGATTCTAATTTGAAAAATATTTTTAGACCAAAACTTTTTACTTTGTTAAAAAATGGAATGAATAGACAGAGGATCATCGATGATATATTAGCCGGGATTGTTGTTGGTATTGTTGCATTACCACTATCTATAGCTTTTGCTGTTGCATCAGGAGTTTCTCCTGAAAAAGGTCTTATTGCAGCTATTGTTGCAGGTTTTATTATCTCACTATTAGGTGGAAGTCGGGTTCAAATTGGAGGACCCACTGGGGCTTTTATAGTTATAGTTTATGGAATCGTAGAACTTTATGGAATTAATGGATTAATTATTTCTACAATAATAGCTGGTTTTATATTAATTATATTTGGTTTATTAAAATTAGGATCTCTACTTAAGTTTATTCCTCATCCGTTAATTGTTGGTTTTACAAGTGGTATAGCATTAATAATATTCTCTACCCAGATTAAAGATGCCCTTGGTCTGAATATAGAAAAATTACCATCGGATTTTATTGGTAAATGGTTTGCATATTTTTCTCAAATAGGTGATATTAATTTTTCTGCTGTGATAATAACAATAATAACTATTTTAATTACAATCTTTTCAGGTAAAATTATAAAGAAAATCCCAGGATCGTTTATTGCTATTATTTTAATAACAGTGATTGTTAATGTTTTTAATATTCCTGTATCTACAATTAAAACATTTTTTGGTGAAATTCCTAATAACTTTAGCTTCACTATACCATCTTTTAGTTTGGCAGATATTCCATATTATATAAGACCTGCAATAACTATCGCACTCTTAGGTGGAATTGAATCACTGTTATCGGCTGTAGTTGCAGATGGAATGATAGGTGGTAATCATAGATCTAATACTGAACTAATAGCTCAAGGTATTGCAAATATAGTAACTCCGTTCTTTGGAGGAATACCAGCTACTGGTGCAATTGCGAGAACTGCTACCAATGTTAAAAACGGTGGGAGAACACCTCTAGCAGGAATTGTACATTCTATAACTCTACTGCTTATAATGGTCTTTTTAGGAACATGGGCAAAACTAATACCAATGTCCTGCTTAGCAGGTATTTTACTTGTAGTTTCATATAACATGAGTGAATGGAGAACATTTAGAAGTATATTAAAAGGCTCATGGTTTGACTCTATTATTTTACTATCAACATTTTTATTAACTGTTTTTGTTGACCTTACAGTTGCAATAGAAGTTGGAATTGTTTTATCTTCTATTATTTTCATGAAACGGATGTCTGATTCAGCAAAAATTGTTATAGATGATGTTGATATTGATGATATTGAAAGCTATAAAAGTCTACCATCAGATGTTTCTATTTATGAAATTACTGGACCACTTTTTTTTGGAACAGCCAAAGAGTATGTGGAGTTAATATTAAGTTCAGATCTAAAGTGCAAAACTCTAATTTTACGTATGCGACATGTTCCCTTCATTGATTCTACTGGACTTCATAATCTAACTGATATAATTAAGATATTAAATAAGTCAGGAATAGAGGTTATTCTATTAGAAGTTAATTCTACTGTTCAAAATGAATTGAATAGAAGTAAATTTTTGAAAGATGTTAGGGTTAGTAGTAGTCTTCAAGTTGTTATAAAATATGTGACTTAGTAAAGTTCGAAAAATGGGCGAGTTTGTATAGTTTTACATAGTTTACAATTCTTTTACATAAAAATTGTTGTTTTAAGACAATAAAAATGGAAATATTTTATGTAAGGAAAATTAAATGAAAAAAAATAAAATACCATTAGCAGTAAAAATAAGTACTATATTCACATTAGTAATTGTTATATTACAAACAATAATATCAATAATTACTAATGATATTATTAAATATGAGGTAACTCTTGGTCAAAGTCAGAAGCAATTAGTTATATCTAAATCATCTGCTGAAATATTTAACCTAGAGATTGAATCATTAAAAATATTAACATCATCAGTTTCTTCAGATCCTAGTTTATGGATCGCTCTAACAAAAGATCTTCCCTCTGATACTCCTCTACCTCCGGACTTAACAGATATAACTACAACTCTGGAGTCTTTTAAAAATATTAGTAATATATATTCAGAAGTATTTATATATGATATCTCTGGAAATATTTCAGAATCTTCGAACAGCAATATTATAGGAAAGAAAGTTCCTAATGAAGAGTTTTTAGTTGCATTCTCAAATAATAAAAAACTCGGAGTAAAAGTCAGTTCTAATCCTGTACAGTTATTAACAAATGGTGATTTTGTATATTTAGTAGGTGCCCCTATAAGGAATCCTCAAGGTGAATTAATTGGAGTTATTACGTTTTCTTTAAATTTATATAATTTTGGTAAAAAACACTTTTATGAACATGATTTAGGTGAAAGTGCGTACCTTTTAATGATGGATAATTCAGGTAGAATTTTAATCCATCCTGATGATAATTATATTGGATTTGATGTAACTTCAGAAGAATCTTCTTTACCACTTGTTGAGGACACCAATGAACAGGGGAATTATAATTATAGTCTAAATGGAATAGAAAAAGTCTCAGGGTTTTATCAAATGGATAATTATGGATTAAAAGTTGTTGCAATTATTGATAAATCTGTTCTACTACAACCAGTAATAAAAGTAAGAACTGTACTTATACTTTTAAATATTGTAATGGTTATATTAAGTATTGTGACTATAATAATATTCTTGAATAAAATATTAAAAAAACGTGTCATTAATATTCAAAAATCAATGTCTAGGATGGAGGAAGGTGAATTATTAACAATCTCTGAAAATAGTTCTAATAATGATGAAATCACAGCAATTCAAATTAGCTTGAATTCTTTTAATCAAAAACTTATAGATTTTTTTAAAGACTTAAGGACTCAAGTTCATTTGTTAAATGATAATGGTCAATTTCTTGCAACAAATATGACACAAACAAGTGCTTCGGTGACTCAAATTGCTTCAACTATAAATAGTAATCAAACACTAATGGATGAGCAAAAAAAAAATGTAGACGATACAGCTAGCATTGTAGAGCAGATGGGTGTATGTCTAGATAATTTAAATAGTTCAATAGAGAATCAATTTCAAAGTATCTCAGGATCTTCAGCCTCAATAGAAGAGATGATGGGAAATATAAAGTCAATTTCTAATAACACCAAAATATCATCTGAACATATGACTAATCTTGAGAAGGAATCAGAGTCTGGAGCAATTATACAAGATCTCGTAACAGAATTAGTTAAAGAAATATCGGAGAAGTCTACACGTTTACAGGACTCAAATGAAATGATTAATAATATCTCATCTCAAACAAATCTATTAGCTATGAATGCTGCAATAGAAGCTGCCCATGCAGGGGAAGCTGGGAAAGGATTTGCTGTTGTTGCAGATGAGATAAGAAAATTAGCTGTTAGTACATCAGAGCAGTCTCAAATGGTAAAACTAACATCAGATAATATGCAAGCTTCTGTTAATAATATTATGAATGCATCTCAAGATTCTAAATCCTCATATAATAAGATGCAAACAATTATAAATACAGTTTCTCAGATAAATAAAGAGACAGAATATGCTATGTCAGAACAAGCTGAGGGATCAACTCAGATTTTAAACGCTTTAACGGAAATGAATCAGATATCAGAGTCTGTTAAAGTTGGCTCTAAAGAGATGTCTATAGGTAACAATAATATATTAGACTCTATTGAAACATTGCGAAGCATTACTTCTCAGGTTAATAATGGCATGGATGAGATAACTACAGGAATCACTGAGATATCTCAGTCTATATACTCAATTCAGGAGATGACTATTACAAATCATGATTCTATACAATTAGTGAGTAATAAAGCTAAATACTTTAAAAGTGAAAAAACTAATTAGAATTTTTTGTTTGTTTTATATGACCTGAAATGGTATTGTTAACCTACTTAATTAATGCATATAGGAGATAATTATATGGGTAATCTTGATATTGAATTAATCTATCTGTTTCAAAATATAGGGGATAGATTTATACCTCTAATGTCTTTTTTTACTAGTTTAGGAGATGGAGAGTTTTATCTTATAGTTATTGCTGCAATCTATTGGTCATGGAATAAAAAACATGCCATTAAACTTGGGATAGCAGTGTTTTTTGGTAGCTTAATGAATACGATTCTAAAAATTTCAATACGTTCCCCTCGTCCATACTGGGTAGACTCAAATGTTGTTGCTGGTAGTGTTGAACACTCATTTGGTATGCCATCGGGACATGCTCAGGGTAGTATGTCTTTTTGGGGTATGTGGGGAATTCTTAATAAGAAAAGTTGGTTTTGGTTAATATCAATTATATTTATATTTTTTACAGGATTATCTAGATCTTTTTTAGGAGTTCATTTTCCATCGCAAATAGTTGTAGGTTGGGTGCTTGGATTTTTTATTCTTTTACTTATAAATAGGCTAGAGAGTCCATTTATGAATTGGTTTAAAACAAAAAGAATCTCTTTTCAGTTCGTTATAGTTTTTATTACTTCAATATTTGGACTCTGTTTAATATTAATTATTCGGTTAAGTCAGGCAGATTGGCAGGTTCCTGAAGAGTGGATAAGTAGAGCAGTTATTGCCCATGAAGATCACTCTTTAATAACCCCACTATCACTGTTAAGTCCAATAAGGGATTCAGCAATCCTGTTTGGATTTTTATCAGGATTCCTAATTTTAGATAAATATTTTAAGTTTAATGCTGGTGGTAATGTATGGAAAAGAGTTTTTAGGTTTTTAGTAGGAATAGCTTTAACCTTAACCCTATGGTATGGACTAGGGAATGTCGTAAAGATGTTTGATAATTTAGTTCTATCCTATGTTCTGCAATATAGTCGATCTTTTATGCTAGGTTTTTTTATTACATTTATTTGGCCTTGGTTATGTTTAAAGATTAAACTTACTGAATAGACAAAAGTTATGTATTCCTATTTTAGTTTATAGGAAATAGTGAAGATATAGATTCTAGAAATGTCATCTAATTTTTAATAGTCTGCTTTTTTCGAAAGTTTAAAGGTGAAACTCCACAGGCTTCTTTAAAAATTCTGTTGAAATAACCTGGATTCCTATAACCACAGGCCCATGCTACTTCGGAACTGTTTAACTGTGATCCTACAAGTAGATATTTTGCTAGATTAATTCTTTGTCCATTAATAAAAGATATAATAGTTAGACCTACATTTGAACTAAAAATATTTGAGAGATAATCAGGATTAATTTGAAGCTGATCTGCTAAAGCAGCAACTGATAGGTAGGGATCACTTATTTGTGCCTGAATTAAATTAGTGCATTTTACCACTTTATCATTATTATAAAGAGGCTCTACAGGTTTCTTTAATGCCAATAAAACATCATATATAATCACTAGAAGTCTGTTGTTTGTAATTATATTATTTAACCCATCAGTAATCCTAGTTTCATTTAATATTTTATCCAGGTGTTTAGAATATCCCATATGATTCGTATCTATTATTATAGCATCGTTTATAATAGGTCTACTGTTTTCTCCTAATACCCCAATATGAATTCCAAAACCTCTTTGATTCTCAAAGATAACTATGTTTTTAAATTCATTATCAGTATTTAGAACAGTCTCTTTATGGGGGAAAAACGGGGGTATAATTAATATTTCACCTTCATTTAATATTATTTCTTCAGATGGAAAAGTAAACAGACAACTTCCAGAGCATTGTAGAAACATTTCAGGATGGTGGTGGAAATGGCTATCGGATATTAAAAGTTGGTTTTGTAATAATATTGGGATATGGATTTTGAAATTTCCATCGGATATTGTTCTAATAAATTTATCTAAGTTAAAAGATATGTCCATTGGGTTAATTTCCTGTAATCTAAGATATGTACAATACTTCTAAGAATCTTAACACATATGAATATTGATTTCTAGATTATCAAGGACTAATATATTAATATGTGTTACCAGTTGGAGGTTGATATGAAAAAGATAAATATAACAATTTGGAATGAATTTATTCATGAAAAAGAGCAGGAAGGTGTTAAATTACTGTATCCTGATGGATTACATATGGCTATAGCTAAAGGACTTGAAGATAAAGAGTTATTCAATATACGAACAGCTACATTACAAGAACCTGAACATGGATTAACCCAGGATGTACTTGATAATACAGACGTACTATTTTGGTGGGGTCATATTGCCCATGATAAAGTAGAGGAAGAAATAATTCTACGAGTTCAAAAAAGAGTTCTTGAAGGTATGGGACTTATAGTATTACATTCAGGACACTTTTCTAAGATATTTAGAAGAATGTTAGGTACTAACTGTTCTCTTAAATGGAGAGAAGTCGCGGAAAAAGAGCGATTGTGGAATATTGCCCCATCACATCCAATAACTAAAGGTATAGGAGAATTTATTGAACTACCTAATGCAGAAATGTATGGAGAGCGTTTTGATATTCCCGAGCCTGATAAACTAATTTTTCTTTCATGGTTTGAAGGAGGGGAAGTTTTTAGAAGTGGTTGTGTCTGGGAGAGGGGACATGGGCGAATATTTTATTTCCGTCCGGGACATGAAAGTTATCCTATATTTTATAATCCTCAAATACTTAAGGTATTAAAAAATGCTGCATTGTGGGCCGCAGCCAGTGTTTGTATCGAGGATATATGTCCGGAGGTAGAACCATTGGAACTGTTATCAAAAAAAGATGTCAACTTTGTTAAAACCGGTGTTCGTCAGAGTTCCCAGGATGTAGCAGGAGAACACAGATGAAAAAGTTACGAGTAGGAATAATTGGTTTAGGAATAGGGAAAGTCCATATTAAAGGATATCGTCAACATAAAGATGTTGAAGTAGTTGCTATTGCAGACTTAGACCAAAAAAAACTAGATAAAATTGGTAAAGAGTTTAATATTCTGGGCCAATATACCTCAGGGCAAGAGATGATAGATAAAGAAAAACTGGATATTATTAGTATTGCAGTACCTAATAAGTTCCATAAAAACCTTTCTATATATGCCCTTGAACACGGCTGTCATGTATTATGTGAAAAACCTATGGCTATGAATAGGGAAGAAGCATTGGAAATGGAAAGAGTCAGTATAAAAACCGGTAAAAGGCTTATGATTAATTTTTCATATCGTTTTAATGCACAATCCCAGGCCTTGAAAAAACAGGTAGAGAATGGAGTCCTTGGTGATATCTATAATGGGAGAACAAGTTGGCATAGAAGACGTGGGTTACCGGGTTTTGGCGGTTGGTTTGGAAAGAAGGAACTTGCAGGTGGAGGCCCATTAATTGATTTAGGTGTACATCGGCTGGACCTTGCTTTATGGCTTATGGATTATCCTGAACCAGAGTGGGTTTTATGTTCAACAAGTGATCATATTGCCAGGGTGGAAGCAGTTAAGCAGGATAAAGAATTTACAGTTGAAGATTTTGCATCAGGGATGATTAAATTTAAAAATGGTACATCACTTACAGTTGAAGCTTCCTGGGCTGGAAATATAAAAGAAGCAGAATTAATGGAAACCAGGCTTTGGGGTACCTCGGGAGGTCTAGTTCAACGAAACTTAAATGGTGGTTATGAATTTGAAGCTGAAATATTTACTGAGCAGGATGGTTCTCATTTTGATATGAAGTTAAATAATTCAGCTAATAAGGAGTATTCTTCTATGTATTATTTTGCAGATGCTATCTTAAATAATAGGGAACATCCTGCCTCTGCAAAGGAAGGAGTTGTTGTTATGAAGCTTCTTGATGCCCTTTATGAAAGTGCAGAAACTGGAAAACCGGTGTTAATACACTAATTTGATAAATAATTTAGAGGGTGATATTTTATCTTCACCCTTTAAAAATTATGCTGTAACCATATTTTCTATTTTTGACATTATTTTTTTCTCATCATATTTTAGGAAAATAAGAAGTGAAAATAGTGCAACAACAGCAGCAATAATAACTGATATTCTTATACCAATATCATTATCTGTAGACTTACCCATGGCTAAAACTGATGGAAGGATTAGTGTTGATAAAGCGATACCAACTTTACTTAAAAAAGATCTAACTCCAAAGTATAGAGCCTCTTTATTTTCACCAGTCTCATAAGCATCATAAACTGCACAATCTGCAATTATTGCATTTGGTAAAACACCGGATATAGCACTTGGAACTGCAAAGAAAACAATAACTGGGATCATCTGAATAATACCGCTAAATGGAAGTTTCCCAAGAAAAACTATGTATATAAAAGAGATCATAAGGAATAAAAATGAAATTATCATTAACTTCTTTTTACCATATTTTTTACTTAATTTATTAACAGCAGGGTAGAGAAGGAATGATATAATTCCGGTGGCTGTAACAATTAGACCAACACTGCTCTCTTTTTGAAGGGCTAAAATTGTAATATAATATACAAGTGTTGCCTGGAAAAAACCGTTTGATAACCAATAACCAAGCTCACTAAGTAAAAAATATCTGAAGTTTATATTTTTAAAAACAGACTTAATTGAGGACTTCATATCAAGGGTTGTTGAACTTGCCTTACAGTATTTTTTTTCATCTATTCCATATGCCGGAATTAACATTAATATAAAAGCAATTAGTCCAAGTATACCAAACGTAATCTGCATCGATAGAGTTTTAGAAAGATGAAAAGTATTCATAATAACTTCCCATATGGATGGTGCAAAAGTTGCTATTACAAGTCCTAAAAACCATGTTACAGATATATAAGTAGAGAGATCTATTCTCTCTTCACTGGTACTTCCAAGCTCACTTAATAGGGCTGTATAAGGGACAACATAAGCTGTGTAAGCTACTATATAAAGAGTGAAAATAATTAATAACCAGAGTGAATTAAGAATATGTATTTCCCCTTGGTAGGGAACCATAAAAACCAATACAAGCAGAAGAGCAAATGGAAATGCACTTTTTCTCATAAATGGAATTCTTCTACCTAGTTTATGTTTACACTTATCACTTTTATTGGCTATCCAAGGGTCTGTTAATGCATCTATAGATGTAGCAAAAGCTATTATTATACCAATTAGTGTAATTCCAAGAAAAATTGAACCCTGGGGAACTACTATATCGATTCCTGAACCTTCAGGAGGTAAATAAAAATAAATTAACCAGGTTCCAATAATTGAAGCTAGTAGTGACCAACCAAGTTGACCCAGGGCGTAAATGATTCTTAATTTTTTTGGTAGTTTTTGCATATTATTTTTCCTCTTCTAGTTTCATATGATAAATACGTGACCCGAAGTCACCTATGAATCTGGTTTTTGCTGTTAGCTCTGTTCCTACAAATTGATGATAGGGTAGAAATCCAGCATTCATAATCTGGTCACCCTTAATTGTTGTACTTTGAACTTCTAATTGATACATATAACGTTCACTTACTAAACTGTGGATTATACCGTTAATTTTTAAGTCTATAGGTAGTTCATCGTTTACAAGTGCACCAAAATGTCTAATATTAATAAATTGATCCCTGTTTCTTATAGTATAGGTTCCGTCAGGTATTAGACCTGGAGTTTTTATCGACTCAAATCCACCGTTACTCTCCTGTAGTTTCTGGTAATAACCAATAAGAACTTCTGATTTGTCCTCATTTATTACCATCCATAGGGACTGATTATTATCAAATGGTGATTTTAAACGTCTAAAAGTTCCAAACTGAAGTAATTTACGGTGCTCTTTATAAAATTCAATCTGTTTCTTAATAACCTTTTTTTCAAAATCTGAAAGTTTAGTTATATCCATTTCATAACCGAGGATTCCAAATGCGGCTACATTAAATCTACTTTCTATAGGTGTATTTCGTAGAACCTGGTGTGATGGTTCTCCACTAACATGGGCACACATACTACTTATTGGATATAACATAGACATTCCATACTGGATACTTTGCCTCTCTGTGGCATCAGTGTTATCACTAATCCATGTTTGGGGCATATAATTCAGCATTCCAAGATCAAACCTATTTCCACCACTACTGCAAGATTCAAAAAGTACATCTTCAAATTCAGTAGTTAAACGGTTTAATAGACCGTATAAACCAAGAACATATCGATGGGAAAACTCTTCCTGTTGTTCTACCCCAAGATAGTTAGAATAACAGTCACTGAAATTTCTATTCATATCCCATTTTACATATTTTGCATTTGAATTAATTAAAACTTCTTTTAACGAGTCATAAAGATATTGAATAACATCTGGATTTGATAGATCAAGTATTAACTGATGTCGCCCAAGGGATGGTTCACGTCCTGGTAACTTTACAGCCCATTCAGGGTGTTTTTTATATAGATTACTTTTAATGGATACCATCTCAGGTTCAACCCAAATTCCAAAATCAAGACCTAACTTATTTATTTTTTTACTTAATCCTGCTAATCCATTAGGCAGTTTTTTTGAGTGTTCAGTAAAGTCTCCTAAACTGCTTCTATCATCGTCCCTATTTCCAAACCAACCATCATCTAATACAAAAAGTTCTATACCTAAGTTTTTAGCGGACTTTGCTAAGTTTAACAGTTTCTTTTCATTAAAACCGAAGTAAGTTGCTTCCCAATTATTAAAAAGTATTGGCCGTTCTCTATTTTGCCATTTTAAAGGAATCAGGTTGTGATTAATCATATTATGAAAGTTACTACTCATCTTACTAAGACCTGAGTTTGAATAGGTCATAACTACTTCAGGGGTTTGAAAAGTATTACCCTTATCTAAAGTCCAGCTGAAGTCAAATGGATTTATCCCAATATGTAAACGGGTTAAATTATGAGGATTAACTTCTACTAAACCCTGGTGATTACCACTATAAACAAGACCAAAGCCGTAACATTCCCCATTTTCCTCGGTTGTATGTTTTCTTTTAAGGCAGATAAATGGATTATGATTAGCACCACTAACACCCTTTTTAGAGTCTATATAAAAAACACCTTTATTGAGTTCTCTGCAGTTTATTTGTCCCTCTCTAATCCACTTACCCTCAAGGGTTAATAGTTCGTAATCGCTATCCATAAAATCGATATTCATACTCATTATTTTTTGAAGAGTTATCGTTGCATGGTTCCCATTTTCTATCTGCAGACTTCTTGTAATTATATCTGTTTCATAAAAAACACAATAAGAGAGGTGAAGATAGACATCTTTTATATCATCATACAGTGTAATAATTAATGTCTTAACACCCTCAGTACCAAATGTATTAGGCAATCCATCAAGGTCAGGTTTCCCGTTAATAACCTTATATGAGAAGTATTTAAAATCACTTACTCTAGAATGATCTTTATATTTAATATGAAGTGAAGGTTCCCTATAATCCCCTTTACCATTGGTTCCAACTTCAAGTCTAGTTGAATCCAATGTAAATACATCATCTGTAGAATCATAATTAGTTGAACTTCCTAAGGATGAACTGAAATTCTGGTAAAGATGACTAAAGTTATCCTGATGGGCAAAACGCCCACCATAGTGAAGGTTTACAAGATGTTTAGATGGGATAACTGTCATCAAGTAGCTTGTATTTTTTGTATACAGGTGGAATTCAAGCTTATCCTCATTGATTTTAATCATAAAATTTCCTTGGTTACACTGAATGTATCTTCTAAAACTCCAAACCTTTCAGACTTTATTATAACTCTACCTGTTCCGGATTCGCCTGTTGTTTTTACCCAAAAACCTACTGAACCACCAATAAGAGATATTACTTTTGGACCAATTATTTCGATGGGACCCTCTGTTTCTATTATTACAGTATCATGGGCATAAACGATATCATTACCATAGTCATCAACTAAATTTAGTAGAACCCTGGTAGTATCATAAGTCTCTTTCTCCAATAAGATATTACAATCCGGAGTCATTTTTAGTATAGGATTAAAAACCTGGCTTTTTGTAGTTTCTAATACACATTTATCATTAATATAACCCTCAAATCTGTAGTCTATTGCTGCTCCACCCCAGCCACCAAAATACTTTGTATAAAGGTCTTCTGCGTCTCTCTGGTTCATTTTATATTTAAGGAACATCCAACCCATTTTAAGTGTGTCTAAAATTGAGAGATTTACACCATTTTTACTTACACTTGTTAAAAGATTTTTAATGATTTGAGCATCTTTTGGTGAAAATTGTTCATTATCTTTAATTGCATCCCCAATAAAATCATCAACAATAATAGGGGCGTGTTTAACATTTTTATACTTCTTTTTATCAGGATAAAATGTATTAATATACTTCCCATGTCTATAGAGCTTTACATAATCACAATTTGTGAAAATATATATATCCTCTAAAAGTGAACCTTCAAATTCACCAATATTCAGAGGACTTGAAATATGCATTACAGGTTTTAAATCACTCTGTGACTGGTATACGTAGGTCGCATGTTTAGGGATTCTAAACATATCCATAACACCGTGATAACATATTTTATCACCACTACCAAAATCTTTGTGGGTATTATAATCAAACATACACCAACCGATTGCTCCGGATATACTGTCTTCCCCCCTCATGGCATCAATAACATTCATATGTCTTAAGGCGTGTTCTAATCTGTGGGATTCATCATCAAACTTTTTAGTTGGAAACATATGCCCGTTATATTCTGTAATAAGGTAGGGTTTCTTAGTTGATGTTACCTTTCTTTTTTTATCAACACCACTGTTTCCCCCGGTATGTGAAAAATCATTATAGGTATAAACGTCCTCTAATAGATTACTCTTCGTAATACATCTAACCCCGCCTGTAGGTCTTGAATCATCAATAGATCTGGCAAGCTCATTGGTTTTTGTGTAAAATTCATCATCATCCTGGGATTCGTTAATTCTTACACCCCATATTATAACACTTGGGTGATTCATATCTTTTAAAATCATTTCCCGGACATTTTGAAGTGCTACATCCTGCCACTTTTTATCACCAATATGTTGCCAACCTGGGATTTCATCAAATACAAGAAGTCCAATCTCATCACATCTATCCATAAAATGATCACTTTGTGGATAATGGGAGAGTCGTACAGTATTAACTCCAAGATCTTCTTTTAATATATCCGCATCTTTATACTGTGCACTCTTAGGCATTGCGTAACCAACATATGGAAATGACTGGTGACGGTTTAGCCCCTGTATTTTTATATTATTACCGTTAAGATAAAAACCGGACTCTTTAAAAGCTATTTCCCTGAAACCAAATCGAACAGTATGGTTATCTATATTTTTATTAGCCTGGGCTAAAGTTAAGTTTAGAAAATATAGGTTTGGGTTATCTGTATCCCATAGGTGAACTTGTTTTAAATCTTCTTTAATATTAACTATTTCATTAAATCCACCGTTTAATTTAATTGATTTACTAAAAGATTTAACTGTTTTGTTTTTAAATATTAAGTCGAACTGGAATGTAACATCTTTTATTTCTTTACCCAGATTAGACAGATAGATATCCACATCTAGTGAAGGTGAGTTTGTTAAAACATTTTTAGTTTTAATACCTAAGTTCTCAATATGAAGTTGGTTACTATATTCAAGGCTTACTTCTCTATAAATACCACCATATGTTAAATAATCAACTACAAAACCAAATGGTGGAATATCTTCCCGTTCATTAGAGTCAACATACACTACTAAGAGGTTCTCTGCATTAGTTATTGCAGTGTCAGTTAGGTCTATTTTAAAAGGGGTATATCCACCTTTATGTTCGCCAACATAAGATCCATTTAGGTAAACCTTTGCATATGTCATAACACCTTCAAAGTTTATAGAAACTCTTTCACTGTTTTTAACTTCATCTATCCATATACTCTTTCTGTAACAACTTTCAAATTGGTACATTTTTTCATCAAAGTTATTATATGGTGTCTCAATATTTGCATGTGGAATCTGTACAGTTTTAAATGATGTATCATCAAAGTTTGGGGATAAATATTCCTCATTAAAAGATGGACTGTATTTCCAGTCAAAGTTTATATCTATTTTTTTATTCATTGTTATTCCTACCTAAATGCCTCATGTGTGGCATGTGTATGTTTTGAGTATATATTCACAAATAATATATTGTCAAGCATAACTCAATCTTAATAACTCAATTATTTAATTTGTCTATTTAAAGCTTGTCATGTAAAAGATTATGATTTATATTAAATCCATGCCACGCGTGAGGCTTTGAGGGTTATGGAGGAAGTTTGTGAATAAAAATAGAGTGTTTTTTAGTATTATAGCTTTAATAGCAATGATTAATAGTGCAATTTATTGGTCAATAAGACCTATTTGGATATATATAGATCAAGAATTGGGTTCGTTTATGGGATTTAATAATTTTTGGACCACATTTATTATGGTTATTTTTATATTAATATCTCTCTATTCCCAAATTTCATTATTAATAAGTATGAATTATTCTGTAGTAAAGAGTAGGAAAAAACTAATTTTAAATAAAACTATAGTTATACTTTTTAATGCTATATTTATGGGATTAAATATATATCTGGTTACTATGTTGGGTTCAGAGAAACAAGTCCTGATAAGAAATTTACTGGCACTAATACCGGGTATTGTTATAACTGCCTCTGTTTTATTTTTTATTATATTTTTTCCTAAATTAAATATTTCAAACAATATTAAGGTACGAGTCTTAGTGGCATCGATATTTATAATCTCTCTTTATTATATCTTTGTAGATTCTGGTAGTGTTCAAATAACATCAGGCCCATATTTCCAATATGTAGATGATGATAATTTTGCTGTACTTTGGACTACAAATAAAAGAAGTACTGGGTGGGTTGAATATGGCCCGGATGAAGAGCAGTTATCAATAAAATACATGTCAAATAATGGGTTTAAACAGGCTAACAGTAAAACACACAAAGTTTTATTACCCATAACAAGTGACGGTTTAATATTAAGAGTTGGAAGTAGATATATTAAAAATATTTTCCAGAACAATGTTGTATATGGGAATAGTGTTTATAGTAACTTTATATTAACCGAAGACAGTAGAAATGATGAAAATATCTCTTTTTACATTTTAAGTGATGTTCATGAGAGAGAAGATATATATAAAAAATATTTAGGGGATGGAGATTATAATTTTCTTGTATTAAATGGGGATATAATCTCTTCTATAGATAGTGAAGAGATTATAATCGATGAGATGCTTAAGCCAATTACAGAGTATTCAAAGGGATTTAAACCTTTTTATTTTGTGCGAGGGAACCACGAAACAAGGGGTGTATTAGCAAGACAGCTACCTAATTATTTAGCTCTTCCAGGGGGCCGTTATTATTATACATTTAAATATGGACCCATTTTTGCTATAGTATTAGATGCAGGTGAGGATAAACCCGATACACACATTGAGTATGGTGGACTAGTTGATTTTAAAGGGTATAGAAAAGAAGAGACCCAGTGGCTAAAAGAAGTTGCAGAAAGTGATGAATATAAAAATGCAGAATATAAAATTGTTTTTAATCATGTGCCACTAAATATGTATAGGGAATTGCAGGATGGATCTGAACTAAAATCAACAGAAAAACAGTGGGTAGATCTTCTAAACAGTATGGATATTGATGTTGCATTTTCAGGACATACACACTCTTCTGATCTGATTGAACCTGAAGAGGAATATAATCATTTCCCTATAATTGTAGGAGGTGGATATGTTGATGCACATAGTGGTTTTGAGGGATTAAAAGTTGAAGTTAACGGCGGTTATATGAATATAAAATATATTGATGAAGAGGGGAATACCTTAAACAGTTATAACATTCTTGATAATTCAGCTGAGTAATGATAATGTAATTACTGGAATTATATATGAAAAAAATTACAACTAAAGAGCGTATAATAGCAGAGGCAGAGAAGCAATTTATTGATTTTGGTATAGCTAATACACAAATGAAAGATATTGCTGCTTCTGTTGAAATTAACAGACGAACTCTATACCGATATTTTAAGACAAAAGATGAACTAGCCTTTGAGATTGAAATGATCATTATGAAACAGATACAGGATTATATGTTTGTTGATCTTGAGGACATAAGTGCTAAAACCGGTTTTGAGATGGTTGAAATATATTTTGATAATGTTAACTTTGAGGATATAAAACGTCAGATGAAGTTTACAGCTGAGTTTGACCGTTATTTTCAGGATGATTATCCAACCCCTCAGCTTGAAGAATCTTTTGTAGTAACAATGGAACCTTCTAAGGATCAGTTATATCAATATATTATTAAAGGTACAGAAGATGGTTCCATAAGGAATGATATAAGTGGTGATGATATCTATCACTTTATAAGTCAGAATTTTTTTGCAATGTTCCAAAGACTCATATTAAGAGAAAAACATCTTAAAAATGAATATTGTGATCAGGTAGATTTCCAGCAACTTTTTAAAGATATTATTTTAAGTGGAATTATTAAAAGATAGTTAAGATAAACCAACCATTTAGCAAATCACAAAAAGTTAGGTATCCAACCGTTTTCTGAGACTTTTTTAGCAACTCTTAAATAGTCTTTATCGTTATAATGTTTGTATTCTGAGAATAAACTATACATTAGTTTAATCTGGTGATCATTCTTAGAATCCTTAATACTATCTAAAAGATTATCCCAAGTTAACCTATGGGTATCTATTTCCTCTTTTATTTGCATCTCATGATCAGTAGTAATATATGCAAAAATAATGCCCTGGAAGAAGTGACGTAGAATATTCTCTTGGTTATTAAAAAATGGTTGTAATAATCTTAGTGCATGGCAAGCAGTAACTGTATGTAGGATAGTAAAATTATTAGATGTATAAAATAGATCTAAGCATAACTTGGATATTGCATCTAAACTAATACTACTTGGCTGTATTCTAAAACCATTAAATACATCTATTTTATATGCCTCTAATACTCTGTCTATAATAATACCATCTTTAAAAGAGTTTTTTTGTCTAATCTGTTCAACTTTTGAAACAATAAAATCTAGGCTATCATCACTGTTTATTTCAGATAGCTCTATTGGTTCATATTCTATAACCCAATATGCCAAAGCGTTAATAATCTCATCTTGGATTTCACTTTCTACAGCATAAGCCAATCTAATTAGACAGTGAAAAGCAGAAGCAGTTACTCCATTAATTAACCTATCAATATATTGGGTAATTGTTTGGTTTAATCCAATATTATCAATAGAAGTTTTTACGATTTTAATCTCTTTGTTATAGTTCTCTAAGTAGATTGAAGAAACATCTTTTTTAAGAAACCTTTTAGAGTAGTGATTTGAAAAAGCCTCTAACTGATTTTTATTTGCCCCAATTTTATCTAGAGATATAAGAACCATAGGTAGGTGATTAGCTAATCTATCTGCATAACATGGTGGGAAGTTCCTTGTTTTATCTAAAATAGTCATACATTTATCTGAAATCATAATATCTCCTATATTACAGTTTATATTAAATAAAATTTATCTCTTCAACCTTAGTATTTCCACGTTGTACTGTTCTAGAATATGTAACATCTGGTATCCCAAAAGATATGGCGTAACAAAATGTCTCACTATCCTTTAATTTAAGAAGCTCGTTTATCTGGGGAATAGTTTTTACAGCGTGGCTAACAAATCCATTCCATAATCCACCATAACCTGCAGCTGTTAGGGCTAGTTCAAAGTAGGAACCAGAAATAATAGAATCGGTAAACATTAGGGGAGTATCCTCTTCTGCTATTGCAAAAAAGATGTGGGGAGCATTTCTAAAAAAGACATCATTGTTATTGTTTTTATAGCTATTTAGTAGCTGTTCTAAAAATTCATTTCCTTTAGTTAATTTTCCATCATTAACAGCATCTTCGATTGCATTATAAAACAGAGAGATAAACCTATCCATCTCTTTCCCTTTATAAATGACTTTAAAAGAGATTCCCTTAGCATTTTTCCCCGTTGGAGCATGGTATGCTATATCCAATATTTTATCGATTTCTTCCCTAGGAATATCAGCTTTTTTATAGGATCTTATTGATCGTCTACCCTTTGCCAAAACTTCTAGTTGTTCTATGTTTGGTAGTCTGTCTTTTGATATAGGTAGACTATTCTCTGGTTTATAACCAGAAAATGATAATGCCGCCTCTGGACATATGGCTAAACAGTGTTGGCACTCTAAGCAGCTATCCCTTAATAACTGGGGAAATCCATCCTTGTCCTGGTCAATTGCATGGGAGGGACAATCTAATATACAGAAGCTACACTGGGTACACTTTTTTTTGTTAATTTCAATATTTATCATGACTAAATGATACAAAAAATAAACTTTATTTAACAGCTGTAAATATATCTTATTCTATTATGATTCCTCGATTGATTCGGTTAGATTACGTTATTATAGTAAAATAAACCAAAAATTGCACAAAATCCTTAATCTTTGCTGTTAAGAGTCACCTCAGCCCCTTCCCATTTATTGGCATGAATTTTGCAACATATTTCATATATGATACCGATTTGGAGGTTCAAATATGATTATCATACAAGACCGGAAAATTTCCAGTGACTTATTTACAGATATTTCTATAAATATAGAGTCTTTAAAAAAATTAAAAATCTCTTTATCTAGTGAGAAACCACAAAAATTAGTTTCTATTCATGGGATTCATTATCATGCACTTTCAGAAATTACTGATTTTGTATTTTATGCACCAAATAAAAATGGACATGAACTAGAAATTCGTATCTGGTTGCCATCGGGACAAAACAATAATACTTATCTTAGTTGTGATTATCCTTTGTCATTTATTGCAGATCATTTTTATTCTTCATTAAAAGGTCTACCTTTAAACTGCTTCTACCAACTTGTAGATAGAACAACTGGAGAAATCACAACAACTCCATATGATGAATGTTTAACCGCTGGTTATATGGGAAACATTGCAAAAATTGTTAACCATGATTCTTTTAAATGGCCGGAAACTGAACTGGATTATCTTTTGAGTGGTATGAAAATTCCCAGACATATTAACAAAATCCATGTTGGCTCTGCTACATCAGAAGGTACCTTTGCTGGATTAAATGCACAGTTTGAAAATATGATAATTACTAATGATAAATTATTAGAGATTATATATCCTCTTATTTCAGCAAATGAACTTTTTACAAGATTAGTTAAAAATGGTTATTTAACACAGGATGGTATCGTTACAAGTAAGTATCGATATGAAAAAATCACTCATCTTGAAGAATTTCTACTATTATTAGAGAACTTTTATTGTGAAGAAATTATAAACATAACATCAGAGAAGTATATTTTTTCAATAATAACCCTATTTGATAAAGCATTAGAATCAGCAGAATTATTAGATTTTGATAGTATCGAGTTTATGCCTATTCATGAAATATCAGGTTCATCTAACCTAATTGTTTCTATTGACGATGGTGTTTTGACTATTAGTAAAAAACCACAAAAAGCAATACAGGGTTGGGGCTATGATATTCTAGATTATTATCTATCAATAAATGCAGATTATGGCTCGGCAGATGTTCTTAAGAAGTTTATTGCTAATATGCATTCTCTTGGTAAAAAAGTTGGAATCGATGTAGTTTTTAATCATCTTGGTCCTGATGGAAGTACCAGAAATAACTTTTTCAATATTACAGATATCCATAAAAGTACAGAGTGGGGTCCAGGAATAAACTTTTCAGACTTATATGTTAGGGAGTGGATAAAAGAGAGTTTAAAACGCTTTGTCGAATTATATCATATCGACTTTGTAAGAATGGATCAGACTAGTAAATTTGGTGATGATTCTATGGTTTTTGAGTTGGCAGAGATAACACCGGCTTATGTGATAAATGGAACATTTATAGAACCCCAGCCAATATTTTCTATTGCAGAAGATGAACGGGAGAGTATTAGTAGAACTATGGATCCTTTTGGCAATAGAAGACCAGCAACACCTGTATCAGCAAGATGGGACTTTGATTATGTACACAGTATTGAAGAGTTATTTAATAATTATTCATCCAGTGGAAATATTAATATGGATATAGTTGAAAAATTAACATATAAACTTTTTGATAATGAACATTCCGTACTATATGGACAATCACATGATGAACAGGGCAATCATAGTGGATGGCAACTACGTCAGGTTAAAATAGCTCTAATGCTAATTTTTGGTCGGGGAACAAGAATGACTTTTGATAAAGGATTTTGGCATTTTACTAGAGATACCTGGGGGAATGTTGCAGCAGACCTTGCACTTTTTGCACAAAAATCTGGACTTTTTTTATCTCCAGAATTTGATAATGATAATTGGTTTTACATTGTAGAAACATATCCTGAAACTATTTCTGGCTTTAATAAAGCTATTGATATTTTAAGTAAAAACAGTGTGATCATACCAAACATTACAAATATAGTGGATTTTAACCAGTTTAAGAAATTTATCGAATTTTTCCACAAAGAATATTGTTTATATGGAGGAAATTATGAGCAAATTATTAAAAAAATAGAACATACATTAATGATTAATCAATCTTGTATAGATGCTGCTAAAATGATGTTTGTAACTTATATGGAATTGATATCAAATTTAAATAGTGATAAAAATTTTAATCCAGCACCTGAGACTTATAAGTATGCATGTCATCTTGAAAGGGAATTGATTAATAGATATCCATGGTTAGGCCCAAATGATTCAATTGGTGATAAAATAAATATTGATAAAAACAGCAAGGTTGTTACTATAACAAGAGCAAATCCTAATAATGTTGATAATGAGCAGGTGATTTTAATGAGTAATTTTAGTAATCAGGAAAGAGTGATAAAAATGTGTTCCGGAGATGGTAATTGGATTGCAAATTATTTTGAATCAGCCCCTGAAGGTTTTGTTGCAAGGCAACAGGTGTTAAATAATGATAATGGAAAAATTAATATAAAGCTTGCACCGTTTTCAGATATTATTTTAGAACATGTTTCTAAATCAGTAACTAGTTCTCAAACTGATTGGGTTAGAATATGGTTGAGATATATGCCATTAGCTAGTCCTAGGATGGGAAGACAGTGAAAGCAGACTAAAGAGATTTCAGCACCTCTTGTATTATCTTAGCTGTAAAACCACATATAACACCAAACTCAGTTTTGTAAACATAGACAGTTCTGTTTGCTCCCCAAGGTTTAGATACTACAATTGTTGAAAATAATATATTGTGGATGACCAAATTACGAAAACTCTTTAGGGGAAGCTCCATAGTATCGTTTAAATTCTCTAGAAAATTGGCTAACACTTTCATATCCTACTTTACTCGCAGCTTCATTAACTCTCAATCCATCTTGGATAATATAATTACGGGCTTTATTAAGCCTTATCTTCTTAATGTATTGAATAGGAGTAGAAGAAGTAACCTCTTTAAAAGCATAGTGAAAAGATGAAGTACTCATACTTACTATTTTAGCTAAATCTTCAACCTGTATTGTTTGTGAAAAGTTATTATGTATTTCTTTTAAGGCCATTTCTACTTTAGATAATTTAGAGTTTTTTGCTGTCAGTGCATAAAGTGGAGCTGATTTTCTTGATTTTAAAATGTAATATATTAACTCTTGGTAGATACCTTTACCTAGGACATTTGTCTCTTCTTTACTTTGAAGCACTTTTAATAATCTATAAACTATTTCTTGAAATTCAGTATTAACTCTAGAAGTATATAATCCAGATTCTTTTTCATTATAACTGAATTTATTATAATCGATGGATTGTCCCATCAGGTGTATGATTTTATTTAATAGTTGAATATTAATATCCACATTAATAGCCAAGAGAGGTTTATTATCATCAAGAATAATTTCATATTCAATTGGGAGAGGTACTGTAACTACAAGATAGTTATCTTTATCATATTTATAGAGTGACTCTTCTAAGTAAATATTTTTTTCACCTTGGACACAAATAAGTACCCCCTGATTATATAAAAGTGGAGCTCTTTCTTGGGTAGAACTAGCCCTGTAGATACCTATTTCACTCAAATTTGTAGAATTGTAACCTTCATTAGGAGATAATTTATCTACTATGTCTATAATTTTTTTCAACGGTTTGCCTCATGATATACTCTAACATAACAATTTAATATTTGTCTATAAATAATATCTTTTAGAGGAATAGGCATGAATATGCCGTTATTATGCCTTCATTTATGATTTTTGCTGTCATATTATAAAGAATATAAAATTAAATATTTTAGGAGAAACTATGTCAAAAATAATTGAAACAGTTCATTTATCAACTGTAATTGAAAATTATTCACAAAACATGAATGGGCAAGTTGTAGCCATCACAGGGACAACTAGTGGTACAGGTTATGTCGCAGCTCGAGTATTAGCAGATAAAGGTGCCGAAGTTATACTTCTTAATCGTATCAGTGGTAGAGCAACTGCCTCTTTAAGTAAACTAAAAAATGATGTTCCAGATGGGAAGTTTACTCAAATAGAGTGTGATCTACAAAGTTTGGTTAGTGTAAATAACGCTATAGATGAAATTAATTCAAAATACAAGGTGATAGATATCTTATGTAATAATGCTGGAGTAATGGCATTTGAGGATTATGCAACTGCTGATGGATATGATGTTCAGATACAAACTAATGTCATTTCACATTTTCAATTATTTAAAGGTTTATTACCACTTTTAGTTGCTAGTAAAGAAGCTAGGGTTATAAGTCACACTTCAGGTGCAAGACGTGGAGGCCCTCTTCAATCTAAATACTTTGGTAAAAATGGAGGGAATCTTGGTGGAAATGGAACTGATGAAGATAATTCAAGTTTTCAGGGTCCTAGATGGGAACGTTATCATCAAACAAAATTAGCGAACTTTGTATTTACCTATGCTTTAAAAGAAAAATTGGCTCAAAAGAATATAACAAATATAAAGTCTTTAGCTGCACATCCCGGGTTAGCCGCAACCAATCTACAGATCACAACTGCTGAAACAGGTGGTATGGATATTGAAAGTGAAATTATGAAAAGTGCTCAATCATCTGAAGATGGTGCGACAGGTATTATTAGAGCATCAATGGATAAAAATGCTAAGAGTGGTGACTTCTTTGGCCCTGAAGGATGGGGAGGTTATCCAAAAAACTTAACACCAGAAGCTGATCTTATAACTAAAGAAAATATGGAAATCTTCTGGCAGAACTGTGAAGTGGCTGTTGGTAAAGTGAAGTTTTAATAAAATGAAATAGTGGCATAACATTATATTAAGAGATGGGAGTGACTTGAACTATTTATTAGAAGCATTTTTATAGATATAGTATTTAATAAAGTATGATGGAGATATTATGAAACTTCTAAAAAAAACTATACCAGATCCTTTAAAAGAAGAAAGTGATGTACCAAATATGGACTATATCTATTTTAATAATATTGATAAATACCCATTTTTACCTAACGAACAATGCTACTCCGAAGTTAATGCTTGGTGGTTATCCGAAGCCTCATTATTAGCCTACTGTCATCCAGGTTTTGTTAGGATGGCTTTCCAATTAGCTAATTTCCCTGTGTTTAATTTTTTTAATGGTCCAGGAACAGAGTGTATGGTAACATCTTCTGCCGATGCAGTAATTATAGCTTTTAGAGGGACAGAGACCAGTAGTTTCTCTTTTTTCCATGAACTTGCAACAGATCTTAATACCTTTCCTGTACCATTTCCCCAGGGAGGCAAAGTCCATAATGGTTTTTTAGATGCATTAAACGAAGTGTGGGAAGAAAAAGGTAAAGATTATAGTAAAAAAAATCCTAAACATAACACAGGTCTTAGACTCTATATAGAAAAGTTGATTTCTGAAGCAGAAGATAGACCTATATGGATCTGTGGGCACAGTCTTGGAGGAGCATTAGCAACTCTCTGTTTTGCTAAAATTCCACAGGCAACAGGTCTATATATTTTTGGTGCTCCTAGAGTTGGAGACGAGGAGTTTAATAAACTACTAAACAATCGTCCTGTATTTAGGATTGAAAACTCTGGAGATCCAATCCCACTTGTTCCTCCTAAAATACCAAGTATCAATTTTAATTTTGTTGATACAGGGGAGCTTACTTATTTAGATAAAAATGGAGCTCCACTATCCAGCAGAAACAGTTTAAATAATTGGAATGGTCTAATAGACGAAGATGAGATAAAGAGTGATGAGAAAAAAAGAGAGTTAGAAATTGTCGAGTCCTGGAAGTCTCTACCTAAAAGTTTTAATGAACTTGATCAGAACATAAAACAGATAAGACATCATATGAAAAGCAGCTTAAAAGATTGGTCTGAATACTTAGAGGAGGTCTATGAAGAACTCAGCCCTAATATAGAAAGTCACATGCCTATATATTACACTGTAAAGCTTTGGAATATTTTACTTAAAAAATAAATGATATTTATATACTCATTTAAGAAAACTTCATCTTAATTAAAACTTTGATCTTCTAAGTTCGTCTATTTATTAAAAAATCTAAATTTTATCATTTTATGAAATAAAAATTAATAGAGGATTTATTTACATTAAATGGATTATAATATAATTAGAGGCAAACTAATGAAAATTAAAACAATTATTTCAAATATAACATTAATTATTATATTATCTCTATTTGTAAGTTGTGAAAACAAAGAACAATATGGAGAAAGTTATGCAATTTATGTAGTAGATCCACCTTTTAATACTGAGTTATTAAGAGAAGAAGCTACTTATCAAATGTTAAATGAAGCTAAAAAGCCTTGGAAAATTGCAGTTGTAATCCCACATCTAAAAGATGATTATTGGACAGGTGTTGTTTATGGATTAACTGATGAAGCTAAAAATATGGGGATACAGTTAGATATTTTAGAAGCTGGAGGTTACGAAAACTTAGAAGTGCAAAGAGCCCAGCTTTTAAGATTAATAGAAGATGTGCAACCAGATGGAATCATAATATCATCAGTATCCTATGATGGTTTAAATGATCTAGTCGAATTAGCATCTGATAAAAAAATACCAGTAATTGATCTGATAAATGGCATTGGATCAGAATATATCTCGTGTAGAATAGCTTCTAATTTTGTTGATAATGGTAAAATTGTAGGAGATAAAATCCTTAACAAATCTAAAGAAATAGATAAACTAGAAGTTGGCTGGTTTCCAGGACCAGATGGTGCAGGTTGGGTTGAAGCTGCAAATACTGGATTTAATAACAGTATAAAAAACTCAGATATAATTGTTCATGGTCCATATTATGGTGATACTGGACATAATACTCAAGAAAAATTAATGAAGAAAGCTTTTCAAGATTTTCCAAACATTAGATATATTTCTGGGACTGCAGTAACTGCTGAAGTCGCTGTTTCTGTTATTAGGGACTTGGGTTTGAAAGAAAAAGTTGATGTTTCTTCGTTCTATTATACAGCGGGAATTCATAAAGGAATTACTAGAAAAGATATCTCCGCAGCCGCTACTGATCTACAAGTTTTACAATCAAGGATAGCAATTGATACAATTATTCGGATAATTGAAAGAAAAGAGTATTATAAACATATAGAACCTCAAATACAGATTGTTGATACTACAAATATTGCAACTTTTGATTCCACAACTTCCTTAGCACCAGCTGGCTTTAGGATAAATATGAGCATAAAAGCTCCATGAAAATAGAAACCTTAAAATCTGCTATAGCTTTAATAATAACTGCAGTCATATTTATTTTAGGTATTATTTTTTTAAGCATAAATATATCAAAAAATTCCAATGATGTTTGGTTGGATAGAGCTCTGGTTGAGAGTTCAAATCTAACAAATACAATGGTAGGTTGGCTTGAAGAAAATTTTGCAATTATGTATGGCGTAGGTAGTTTTTTTGAATATTCCGAATACGTATCGCCAAACGAGTTTTATGGTATAGCGGGTAGGTTAGATAAAAGAGAGTCAGCTAACTTTCTAAAACAGATAGTATCTATAAAAAGAGAACGTTCAATAGATCCCTGGTTAACATCTTTAGTTTCAAGTAATGATGGTGAATGGGATATGAACTCAAAAGTATCTGATTGGGTTGGTATAGAAAATGTACTAGATCGATCACTTCAGTTAAAGGGTAGTATTATATTAGGGTCTTTATCCTATGATAAATCAGATCCATCTAAATATTATTTATCAATAGCATACAATGTACCTACAGAAAAAGAGAAACTAGTCATTTTAGGTTTCTTAGATATAGCAACTATTGTAGACTCTATGAATCAGCTATATGTCCCAAAAGGTTTAAACCTTATTTTAAAAAGTCGTGAGAGTATACCTGGTAGCAGAGATGTTGATATTTCTGGTCGCAGTAATAATGAATATATTGATACTGTAGATTATCGTATCTCTTTAGCTCATTCTGAACTAATATTTACATGGCAAATTCTTAACTCTTATAATAATGGACCGGATTTAACTTTAAGTCGTGTTGTCCTATTTGGTGGAATATTTCTAATTATTTTAATTCTAATTGTATTTAATATTTTATTGAAACAGAACTCTTCAATTGCTCATAAGGTTGAAATCGCAACAAAAGATCTAATTGTTGCTAGGAAAGATGCAGAACAAGCTAATAAGAGTAAATCTGAGTTTCTTGCTAATATGAGCCATGAAATAAGAACACCTATGAACGCAATTATTGGCTTATCACATTTAATGCAAAAAACTAATTTGAATTCAAAACAAGATGATTACATTAATAAAATATACTCCTCGTCATATAGTCTATTAGGTATAATAAATGATATTTTAGATTTTTCTAAGATTGAAGCAGGCAAACTTGAAATGGAGTTAATAAGCTTTAACTTAACAGATGTTTTTGATAATTTGGGAAATATGATTGCTGAAAAGGTTAAAGATAAGGGACTAGAACTTGTATTTAATATTAATAGAGATGTACCTAAAATGTTAATTGGAGATCCATTAAGATTAGGTCAGATTCTACTTAATTTAACAAATAATGCTATAAAATTTACTGATAATGGGGAGATTTCTGTAATTGTAGAATTAGTCCAAATTAATAATATATATGCAGAATTAAGATTTATGGTAAGGGATAGTGGCATAGGGTTATCTCTAGAACAGTCAGGGAAATTATTTAAAGCATTTACCCAAGCGGATAGTACTACTACAAGAAAGTATGGAGGTACTGGATTAGGTCTTTCAATAAGCAAAACACTTTCCGAATTAATGGGTGGTACTATTGGTGTGAATAGTATTTTAGGTGAAGGATCAACATTCTATTTTTCTGGAAAGTTTGAAATAAGAGAGGATCAACAAAGGAAAATAATACCAGAAGAACTAAATAAAATGAATGTTTTAATAATCGATGATAATCCAACGAGTAGAGAAGTATTAATAGAGTATACAAAGGATTTCTCATTAAATCCCACGGCTGTGGATAATGGCCAAGAAGCAATCCAATTATTTGAAAATCTACAAAGTAATAACAGAGATCAATTTGACATAGTTTTAATTGACTATAGTATGCCGGGACTAAATGGATTTCAAACATTTGAAAAGATTAAATCTATAGTTGGTCCAGAGAATTGCCCTAAGTTTATACTTGTTACAAGTTATGGTAGGGATGAAATTATAAGTGGAATTAGAAAGCATAATTTTTCAGGATTTGTTTTAAAACCTATTAATCAGGATCTTTTATTAAATACAATTCTTCAGGCTTTGGATTATGAATCCCAAGATATTAAAGAGATAGAGATAAGTAAGTATCCTGTTGATTTTGATAATATACGTGGTGCTAACGTTCTACTTGTAGAAGATAACATTATAAATCAACAAGTTGCTAAGGAGTTATTAGAAGCGGAAGGATTTTATGTTGATATTGCAGATAATGGAGAAATATCAATCCAGATGGTTAAAAGTAAAGATTACGATATAGTTCTAATGGATTTACAAATGCCTGTTATGGGTGGTGCTGAAGCTACCCTTGAAATTAGAAAATTAGAAGAGTTTGATAAACTTCCAATAGTTGCCATGACTGCAGACGCAATGTCGGGTGTAAAAGAGACAGTTCTTAAAGTTGGAATGGATGATTATATAACAAAACCAATAGATACAAACAATTTATGGGTTACTCTAGTTAAACATATAAAACCAAAGAAGCGTGAATTACCATTAAACTATTCAAAAGATAAAAAAAATATAAATGATATTGATATTCCAATAATTGATGGCCTTGATATAACTACAGGATTAAAAAGGGTTGGAAATAATAGAAAATTATATAAAAAGTTGATTAAAAGTTTTGTGACAGATTTTAAGGATATAAGTTCTAAAATACAACTATTAGAAAATAATAATGTTTCTGAAGCTATAAGAGAAGCCCATACCCTTAAAGGAGTAGCTGGGAATTTAGGTGCTGATGATGTTCATAAGAATATTGAAATCGTAGAGAAAAAACTAAAAAGTGGAGAGGATATTAAAGTCTCATTGTCAGAAGTTAGTAGAATAATGGATACACTTATAAAACGCATAATATCTAGTAATATACTTATGGAAGAAACTTCAACTAATGAATCCAGTATAACTTTTACATCAGATGAGATAAAAAATAAAATTTATTCAGCCATAGACTCTCTTTCTAAAAGAAAGCCAAAACCTGCAATTGAAATAATCAATACCATTTTAACAAGTAATATAAATTCAATTAGTTTAGCGGGACTTAAAAAATCAAATGCACTTCTATTAAAGTATAAAATGAAGGATGCAATTCAAGAATTAGAAAATATACTTGTTGATATATCGTAATAAATATACAAAATCACACCTATTATTGTACACAGAAATATTTCTTATTGTAAATATGGGTCATTTCTTGCTCTTTAGTTCATCTTTAAGCTCACGAATCTCATCTATAGTTAAATTAAGTTTTGAATCTAATGATGATAGGAACCAAAACATAAAGTGCTCTGATTGATTTCTCTTATGGGCTATCCAAAGTACTTTTACTGATATTAGTAATACACCTACTTCAAGAGTTAATAACCCTGGAGCAATTGCGAGCCCAAATATATGATGGGCTAAGTCTAAAAGGAATATAACAACTAAGGATATAATTAAAATTGTATCTATTACAATCATTCTCTTAAAACCTTTCTTGCCACCTATAAGGTTTACAATTTTTTCAACCTTCTCTTTTTGTTTTCTATAATCTACTAATTCTTTTTCTAAGTCATCAATTGAATCTTTCATATATAAAATTATAATTTTATATAATCAATTATTCCATCATAATTTTTTTTATTATTCATATAATTTTACACAGCTTATTTCTTTCAGTTTATGAATGTGTATTAGCTGATTTAGTCAATTTATAAACTCCTGAATATCTTTAATTAACCTTTTGTCACTAATAGTACTCATATGTCCTTTACCTTCATATATCTTTAATAAACTATTTGGTATAAGATTTGCTGTTTCTTCTACAAATTCAATAGGAAAATAAATATCAGAATCACCACAGATAATAAGAACCTGAACAGTTATTTTTTTTAGTGCATCGGTTGCATCATGATTTAATTCAGCTTCAGCTTCTATCATAATATCCTGAGTAAATGTAACCTGGGATGTATCAACAATAGAACCACCAATTAACCACATCATTCCTTTTAATAGTATTTGTCCTAACCCAGGATTCACTAAGGCTTCAGCTATTTTTGCCGCTGCTTTTCTAGGTTTTCCCAGGCTCAGTAAACGGCTGAAAGTATAATCAACATCCCGGCCAATTTCACTTATTTTATTGGCTGCAACTAATATTATAAATTTATCACTTAAATCTGAATATTTTGATGCAAAGTGCTGCATAACCATACCACCATAAGACTCACCAATAACAACAGAGACTTTGCCACCCAAATCATTATTAATCATAGAAGCGTAATCATCAGCAATATTTTCTGTAGTATATCCATTAACTAGACCTGCTTTTCTTGCAACCATATGGATCGTATAATCTTCTAGAAAAGGATTATATTGTTTAGTCATCATATCCGGTTTACTTGGTAACATGTTCCCAGGACCACCAGAAAAAATAATCATATTTTTTGAACCACAACCCCACTTGGTATAGGGTATCTTATTAGATGATACACCCTTGATAAAATCAAATTTTGACATAAATAAAACTCCATTTTTTAATATCTATGATTCAAATTATATACTAATTATGTCTATTTGCGAACTTTTGAATATAAGCCTAAAATTGTTCATATTAATTCTTATCAAACTTCACAAGACTATCAAACTCAATTTATTTTTTATGAAATTCGATTGACATCTATAATTTTATTGGTTAAATTATTATCGATATCTAAATATAGATAAAATTATACTTATAAATATAATTGCATATAAGAGGAAAAAATGAAAGAAAAGAAAAAAACTGTAATGAGTATCGAAGAATTGGATTCTGTAGTTAATAAAGTAAGCGAAGCACAGAAGTTATATAGCCACTATGATCAGGTTCAGGTTGATGAGATTTTTAGAATTGCATCAATTCGAGCTAATGAACAGCGTATTTCATTGGCTAAACTTGCAGCAACTGAGACAGGAATGGGAATTATGGAGGATAAAGTTATTAAAAACCACTTTGCTTCCGAGTTTATATTTCATCAGTATAAAGATTCAAAAACCTGTGGAATCATCGAAGAAGATAAGGCATACGGAATTAAGAAAATAGCTGAGCCATATGGTGTTATTTGTGCAATTATTCCAACTACGAATCCAACTTCCACAGCGATATTTAAATGTTTAATAGCATTAAAAACAAGAAATGCTGTAGTTATTTCTCCTCACCCAAGGGCAAAAAACGCTACTATCCAGGCAGCAAGAATAATAAGAGATGCAGCAGTAGAAGCTGGTGCTCCAAAAGATCTAATAGGTTGGGTTACGGAACCTTCTATGGATCTATCAAACCACCTAATGACACATCCAAAAATAAATTTAATATTAGCAACAGGTGGACCTGGAATGGTAAAGGCTGCCTACTCATCAGGTAAACCTGCTATTGGTGTAGGTGCTGGAAATACACCTGCAGTAATAGATGAAAGTGCTGATATAAAAACAGCTGTATCTTCAATTCTTGTAAGTAAAACATTTGACAATGGTGTTATTTGTGCTTCAGAACAATCTGTAATTGTTCATAAGGATGTATATAAAGCTGTAAAGGATGAGTTTAAAAAGCGTGGAGCTCATATTTTAACTAAAGAACAAAAAGATAAAATTGCTAAACTTATTCTCACAGAGAAAGGAACAATAAATGCGGCAATTGTTGGTCAATCAGCATTTAAAATTGCAGCTTTAGCAGGATTTAAAGTTGAACAAAACGCAAAAGTATTAATTGGTGAAGTGACAAAAACAGATAGAAGTGAAGCATTTGCCCATGAAAAACTCTCTCCAATACTGGCCATGTATAGCGGTAAAGATTTTGATGAGATTGTTGATAAGGGTAGGATATTAGTAGAACTAGGTGGATTTGGTCATACTTCAGTTTTATATACTGACTTAATGAACCAGGACAGAATAAATACTTTTGGCAGCATAATGAAAACTGGTCGGATTTTAATAAATACTCCTGCTTCTCAGGGAGCAATTGGAGATCTATATA